>NZ_JANYMN010000008.1:0-2956 GCF_030386235.1 Bacillus sp. B.PNR1 | reverse complement strand
AGATATCACATAGTGATTCTTTTTAACGGTTAAGTTAGAAAGGGCGCACGGTGGATGCCTTGGCACTAGGAGCCGATGAAGGACGGGACGAACACCGATATGCTTCGGGGAGCTGTAAGCAAGCTTTGATCCGGAGATTTCCGAATGGGGAAACCCACCACTCGTAATGGAGTGGTATCCATATCTGAATTCATAGGATATGAGAAGGCAGACCCGGGGAACTGAAACATCTAAGTACCCGGAGGAAGAGAAAGCAAATGCGATTCCCTGAGTAGCGGCGAGCGAAACGGGATTAGCCCAAACCAAGAGGCTTGCCTCTTGGGGTTGTAGGACACTCTGTACGGAGTTACAAAAGAACGAGGTAGATGAAGAGGTCTGGAAAGGCCCGCCATAGGAGGTAACAGCCCTGTAGTCAAAACTTCGTTCTCTCCTGAGTGGATCCTGAGTACGGCGGAACACGTGAAATTCCGTCGGAATCCGGGAGGACCATCTCCCAAGGCTAAATACTCCCTAGTGACCGATAGTGAACCAGTACCGTGAGGGAAAGGTGAAAAGCACCCCGGAAGGGGAGTGAAAGAGATCCTGAAACCGTGTGCCTACAAGTAGTCAGAGCCCGTTAACGGGTGATGGCGTGCCTTTTGTAGAATGAACCGGCGAGTTACGATCCCGTGCAAGGTTAAGCAGAAGATGCGGAGCCGCAGCGAAAGCGAGTCTGAATAGGGCGCATGAGTACGTGGTCGTAGACCCGAAACCAGGTGATCTACCCATGTCCAGGGTGAAGTTCAGGTAACACTGAATGGAGGCCCGAACCCACGCACGTTGAAAAGTGCGGGGATGAGGTGTGGGTAGGGGTGAAATGCCAATCGAACCTGGAGATAGCTGGTTCTCTCCGAAATAGCTTTAGGGCTAGCCTCAAGGTAAGAGTCTTGGAGGTAGAGCACTGATTGGACTAGGGGCCCCTACCGGGTTACCGAATTCAGTCAAACTCCGAATGCCAATGACTTATCCTTGGGAGTCAGACTGCGAGTGATAAGATCCGTAGTCGAAAGGGAAACAGCCCAGACCGCCAGCTAAGGTCCCAAAGTATACGTTAAGTGGAAAAGGATGTGGAGTTGCTTAGACAACCAGGATGTTGGCTTAGAAGCAGCCACCATTTAAAGAGTGCGTAATAGCTCACTGGTCGAGTGACTCTGCGCCGAAAATGTACCGGGGCTAAACGTATCACCGAAGCTGCGGACTGTTCTTCGAACAGTGGTAGGAGAGCGTTCTAAGGGCTGTGAAGCCAGACCGGAAGGACTGGTGGAGCGCTTAGAAGTGAGAATGCCGGTATGAGTAGCGAAAGAGGGGTGAGAATCCCCTCCACCGAATGCCTAAGGTTTCCTGAGGAAGGCTCGTCCGCTCAGGGTTAGTCGGGACCTAAGCCGAGGCCGAAAGGCGTAGGCGATGGACAACAGGTTGATATTCCTGTACCACCTCCTCACCATTTGAGCAATGGGGGGACGCAGGAGGATAGGGTAAGCGCGGTATTGGATATCCGCGTCCAAGCAGTTAGGCTGGGAAATAGGCAAATCCGTTTCCCATAAGGCTGAGCTGTGATGGCGAGCGAAATATAGTAGCGAAGTTCCTGATTCCACACTGCCAAGAAAAGCCTCTAGCGAGGTGAGAGGTGCCCGTACCGCAAACCGACACAGGTAGGCGAGGAGAGAATCCTAAGGTGATCGAGAGAACTCTCGTTAAGGAACTCGGCAAAATGACCCCGTAACTTCGGGAGAAGGGGTGCTCTGTTAGGGTGCAAGCCCGAGAGAGCCGCAGTGAATAGGCCCAGGCGACTGTTTAGCAAAAACACAGGTCTCTGCGAAGCCGTAAGGCGAAGTATAGGGGCTGACGCCTGCCCGGTGCTGGAAGGTTAAGAGGAGCGCTTAGCGTAAGCGAAGGTGCGAATTGAAGCCCCAGTAAACGGCGGCCGTAACTATAACGGTCCTAAGGTAGCGAAATTCCTTGTCGGGTAAGTTCCGACCCGCACGAAAGGCGCAACGATCTGGGCACTGTCTCAACGAGAGACTCGGTGAAATTATAGTACCTGTGAAGATGCAGGTTACCCGCGACAGGACGGAAAGACCCCGTGGAGCTTTACTGCAGCCTGATATTGAATGTTGGTACAGCTTGTACAGGATAGGTAGGAGCCTTGGAAACCGGAGCGCCAGCTTCGGTGGAGGCATCGGTGGGATACTACCCTGGCTGTATTGACCTTCTAACCCGCCGCCCTTATCGGGCGGGGAGACAGTGTCAGGTGGGCAGTTTGACTGGGGCGGTCGCCTCCTAAAAGGTAACGGAGGCGCCCAAAGGTTCCCTCAGAATGGTTGGAAATCATTCGCAGAGTGTAAAGGCACAAGGGAGCTTGACTGCGAGACCTACAAGTCGAGCAGGGACGAAAGTCGGGCTTAGTGATCCGGTGGTTCCGCATGGAAGGGCCATCGCTCAACGGATAAAAGCTACCCCGGGGATAACAGGCTTATCTCCCCCAAGAGTCCACATCGACGGGGAGGTTTGGCACCTCGATGTCGGCTCATCGCATCCTGGGGCTGTAGTCGGTCCCAAGGGTTGGGCTGTTCGCCCATTAAAGCGGTACGCGAGCTGGGTTCAGAACGTCGTGAGACAGTTCGGTCCCTATCCGTCGCGGGCGCAGGAAATTTGAGAGGAGCTGTCCTTAGTACGAGAGGACCGGGATGGACGCACCGCTGGTGTACCAGTTGTTCTGCCAAGGGCATCGCTGGGTAGCTATGTGCGGACGGGATAAGTGCTGAAAGCATCTAAGCATGAAGCCCCCCTCAAGATGAGATTTCCCATTCCGCAAGGAAGTAAGATCCCTGAAAGATGATCAGGTTGATAGGTCTGAGGTGGAAGTGTGGCGACACATGGAGCTGACAGATACTAATCGATCGAGGACTTAACCACA
>NZ_JANYMN010000007.1:0-15552 GCF_030386235.1 Bacillus sp. B.PNR1 | reverse complement strand
TAAAAAGTTTGACTGACTACGCACATCGCTGTGCGATTTATAAAAAATGAATTAACAGGTACGTTTTGTCTTGTTTAGTTTTCAAAGAACTTTATCCACCGCTCTTTAAGCGACTTTATTATCATAACATTTATCGTCACTACTGTCAACAACTTTTTATTATTTCCTTTTCAAAAAAGCCGTTCGTCATCAGCGACGTATACTAGAATAACACCTTCATTTATCGAAGTCAATACATAATATCAATTAAATAATAAATTGCTTAATTACAACTAACGCAGCTATTCCCGGTATTCCTAAAATCCCGCTGATAGCTGTTGTGGCTAGATTAATCGGCACATGAATGCCAAGACTGCCGCCAAACATATTTACACAAACCAGCAGCAAAGCACCCGCTACAAATTTAACAGCTGTGATGCCAATCCACTTTAAAGGCTTTGCAGCTGAACCTGATAAAAAAAGAAGAATAACCAGTCCCAAAATAATACCAACAATAAAAATAGGCTCCATGAATCTTCTCATCTCCTTCGCTTGTTCTAGTACAAGCTTATGAGAAGATCCAGGAGTTTAGACCACTTACTTCCACCGGCTGATTTTTAAATTTCGCTGCTTCGCTTCCCTTAAGTAAAAAAAATACTTCGCTTCAGCTACTTTCAGTTCGTATAACACTTCAGCAGACGGTTCTAAGCTTTTTTCGACCAGCTTCTTCTGCCTGTTCCACTCTTCCTTTTGCTTAAAAAGCTGCTCGATTAGTTTTTCATCAAACTCTCTTCTCAATGTTTTCTTGCGAAGAAAACCCATGGATCGCTTTTTCCTCCTTACAATTCACGTCTTCCTTCAAGTGCTTTAGAAAGAGTGACCTCATCAGCATATTCCAAATCACCGCCGACGGGCAGTCCGTGGGCAATACGGGAGAGCTTAATACCAGACGGCTTGAGGAGCCTTGATATATACATCGCCGTTGCTTCCCCTTCTATATTAGGGTTTGTCGCGAGAATCACTTCTGTCACTTGATCATCCTGTAATCGTTTTAACAATTCTGGTATTTTAATATCCTCCGGTCCGATGCCGTCCATTGGAGAAATAGCGCCGTGAAGAACGTGATACTGTCCATTGTATTCCTTCATTTTCTCCATAGCGATAACATCCTTTGGGTCTTGCACAACACAGATAACAGATTTATCCCTGCGCGTATCTTCACATATATAGCAAGGGTCCTGATCTGTAATATGCCCGCAAACTGAACAATATGTCAGATTGCGTTTCGCATTTACTAATGCTTTCGCAAAATCTAATACCACATCTTCTTTCATACCTAGAACAAAAAAAGCCAGACGAACCGCTGTTTTCGGTCCGATCCCTGGCAATTTCATAAAGCTATCTATCAGCTTTGATATTGGTTCAGGATATTGCATGTTCTTTTATCCCCCTAGAATAAACCTGGCATGTTCATTCCTTTTGTAAATTGACCCATTGTTTCGTTTGTGATTTCGTCAACTTTTTTCAAAGCTTCATTCGTTGCAGCAAGCACTAAATCTTGAAGCATATCAATATCTTCCGGATCAACGACTTCTTCTTTGATGATAACATCCAGGATTTCTTTTTGGCCGTTTGCTTTTACTGTTACCATACCGCCGCCTGCAGATCCTTCAACAACCTTTTCTGCAAGCTCTTCTTGAGCCTTCGCCATGTCCTTTTGCATTTTTTGCATTTGTTTCATCATTTTTTGCATATTACCCATTCCGCCACGCATAGCATTCACTCTCTTTCATTTTGTTAGTCTTTTATTTCAATTAAATCCGCTCCGACAAGCTTTTTCGCTTCGGCAATAAGCGGGTCTTCTTCAGCCGGTTCATTTGATCCTTCATTTTCCTGCTGATGATCTTCTAAAAATTCTTCTCTTATTTTACCCCATTGTGCTTCTGGAACGCCAATCAAATCCATTCTTTTTCCGAGCATCGATTCTAAAATCTGCTCAAGATTAGTTCGGACTCCGTTGTTATCCTCAGCGACCATTTTACAATGAATTTCATATTTGAATTTCAGGACAAATGCCACGGAGGCGGCAGCCACAGGTTCACTGTCATTCAGCAAAGCGGCATGTGATACTTTGTTTTGCTGTTTGAGATGTGCAAGAAGCTTGCCCCAGCTGTTTCTAAGCAGATCAAGGTCAGGTCTTGTGGCTTCTTTCAAAATTTCATGGATTCTGCCTACTGGCGCTTTGTAATTGGATTTCCCGCCCTTTGGCACACGCGGCGTTTCTTTTTTGGGGCTTTCCGCAGCCGCTTTTATGCCCGTTGTTTTAAGCCGCTCTACTTCCTGTTCAAGTTGCTGAATTTTTTTCATCAGCATGTCCACTTCCGGGAGGTCAGCAACAGATTGATGTGAGGTTTGGCAAATCTTCACCACGGCCACTTCGAAAAAGATGCGCGGATGATTTGTCCATTTCATTTCCTGGTGGCTCTTATTCAGAATATCAATCATTTCATATATGGCCTGAGCCGGAATTTGTTCACTTAGTCCTCGGAACGTTTCATCGACTTTTACTTTTTCAAGCACTCCCTCTAAGCCAGGAGCTGTTTTATACAGCAGCATATCCCTGAAATAGAAAATCATATCTTCTATCAGCTTAGCTGGATCTTTCCCTTGCTGCAGCAATTCATTTAATGTTTCCAGTGCGTCAGAAACATTTTTATCATGCAAGGATTGCGCAAGCTTCCCGATATACAATTGAGAAACAGCACCCGTAATCAAAAGCGCATCCTCGACTTTCAGGACATCGCCGCTGAATGATACGGCCTGATCAAGAAGGCTCAGGGCATCCCTCATCCCTCCGTCCGCAGCACTCGCAATAATATCCAGCGATCCTTCCTCCACTTGCAGCTGTTCGGCATCAACAATTTTATTCATGCGCCCTACAATCGCTTGGGAGGTAATTCGTTTAAAGTCAAAACGCTGACATCTGGAGATAATGGTTAAAGGGATTTTGTGCGGTTCAGTTGTTGCTAGAATGAAAATACAATGTTCCGGCGGCTCTTCTAATGTTTTTAGTAATGCATTAAAGGCGCCGATAGAAAGCATATGCACCTCATCTATGATATATACCTTATACGTGACAGCCGATGGGGCAAACTTCACTTTATCGCGAATATCACGAATCTCATCAACACCGTTATTAGAAGCGGCATCAATTTCTATGACATCGGATATCGACCCGTTTGTTATCCCTTTACAGGCCGCACATTCGTTGCATGGCTCATCAACAGGAGCATGTTCACAGTTAACAGCCTTGGCAAATATTTTGGCTGCACTGGTTTTTCCGGTTCCTCTAGGCCCGGAAAACAGATAGGCGTGAGAAAACTTTTTTTGCAAAAGGGCATTTTGCAGCGTTTTTGTAATGTGTTCTTGTCCGACCACATCTTCAAAGCGCTGAGGCCTGAATACTCGATATAAAGCTTGGTAACTCACGGGTTTGCCCTCCTCCGTTATTCATCATTCCCATTATACATGAACCTTGTTTCGATTCCAAAAGCTCTTTTTACATAACAAAAGACTCACCTAATCTTAGGTGAGTCTAAAAATTTGATGATTGATTTACCGTGCACCTTCTGTCGATTCGCTACCCTAAGCGTTACTTAAGCAGTTAGCTCGGCCCAGGCAACCCTGCGGCACATGAGAGGTTTCACTTAATGCTGCTTCCTTCCGGACCTGACATGGTTCATGAATTCCCATTGCGCAGGACCCAAGCGTCAACACCACTTACTTAAGGCAGGCCTTAAAGTAAACGAACCTCGAGAAGGGATTCGGCCCTGCTAGAGCGGATTGCAGGTACAGGGCACCGCTACCTCCCCGCTTAGCACGGCAAAATAAATATCAAATTTTATGTTGCATCTATTACGATGCACACTTAAGTATATCTGTTTCCCCTAAAAATTGCAACCGTACTATTCAGACAAGTTTTTCCTGGCAGCTTTCTTCTTTTTTCTTAGTTCTCTGAAAAACGCACTGAGCATTCCGCCGCATTCTTCCTCAAGCACACCGCTCACCACTTCAGCCTGATGATTAAAGCGTTCCTCCTGAAGAAGATTCATTAACGTACCTGAACAACCTCCTTTCGGATCGAATGCGCCAAATACCACTTTTTCCACTCGTGAAAGCACAACGGCACCAGCACACATTGGACAAGGCTCGAGCGTCACATAAAGAGTCGCCCCTTCCAGCCGCCATGTTCCCAATGCCTTACACGCTTCATCAATCACGAGCATTTCTGCATGAGCGATCGATCGCTGCTCCGTCTCTCTTAAATTATGTGCACGCGCTATAATTTCATCATTAACGACAAGCACCGCGCCTATTGGCACTTCACCTTTCTCTCCAGCCTTTTTCGCTTCTTTAATTGCTTCTTTCATATAAAGTTCATCTTGTGTCATTAGAATAAGCTCTCTTTTCAAAGTTTTTTCATTGCCTAAAAAGGCTACATATTAACTATAACTGAAACGGAAAGGAGACTGTCGATTGTCCAAAGCAGACACAGCCCTTCTCATTGTAGACATGATCAATAATTTTGAATTCGATATGGGAGAAACCCTCGCTAAAAAAACAGAAAAAATCGTTCCTCATATTTTATCATTAAAGGAGCACGCGAGACAAAATGACTGGCCGATTATTTACATCAACGATCATTATGGACTATGGCAAGCTGATATTAAAAATATTCAGCAAGAATGTACAAATGAAAAAAGCAAGGATATCATCACAAAGATAGCTCCGGAAGATGCTGATTATTTTTTAATCAAACCTAAACATTCCGCTTTTTACGAAACTGCACTTCATACTCTTCTTACTGAATTGCAGGTGAGACAAATCATCATAACAGGTATAGCCGGCAATATATGTGTGCTGTTTACCGCTAATGACGCTTACATGAGGGAATACAGCATCACAATTCCTAAGGACTGCATCGCCTCAAACAGTGACGAGGATAATGAATTCGCCTTAACTATGATGGAGAATGTTCTTTTCGCAGAAATTACGACGGAAAAACAAATTACAGAAAAATAAACATGATCAGCGCTTTTCTTTCATACATTGATAGCGATATGAAAGGAGGCGTTTTTCATTCAAATTTATGTAGTAAAACAAGGCGACACTCTTTCTGCTATCGCTTCACAACACAGAACAACCGTAAGTGAGATCGCAGAAACGAATGAAATACCGAATCCCGACAGCCTTGTTGTCGGACAAACCATCGTCATTCCAATTGCCGGCCATTTCTATGATGTGAAGCGAGGTGATACCCTGACATCCATCGCCCGGCAGTTCAATACAACAGCAGCCGAGCTCGCCAGGGTTAACCGCATCCAATTAAATACCGTGCTTCAGATTGGTTTCCGTTTATACATCCCTCCAGCTCCTAAACGGGATATCGAATCAAATGCTTATTTGGAGCCACGCGGAAATCAAGTCAGCGAAAATCTCCAGCAGGCGGCCAGAGAAGCGTCGCCCTACTTAACGTACTTGGGCGCATTCAGTTTCCAGGCACAGCGTAACGGAACATTAGTCGCACCGCCTTTAACGAATTTAAGGAGCATTACAGAAAGTCAAAATACAACATTGATGATGATTATAACGAACTTAGAAAACCAGGCATTTAGCGATGAGCTCGGACGGATCCTTTTGAACGACGAAACTGTAAAAAGAAGGCTTCTAAATGAAATAGTCGAGAACGCCAGAAGGTATGGCTTCCGTGACATTCATTTCGACTTTGAATATTTGCGGCCCGAGGATAGAGAAGCCTATAATCAATTTCTGCGCGAAGCGAGGGATCTTTTCCATCGAGAAGGCTTAGGAATTTCCACGGCTCTAGCTCCTAAAACAAGTGCAACACAGCAGGGCAGATGGTATGAAGCTCATGATTACAGGGCACATGGCCAAATTGTCGACTTTGTTGTTCTCATGACATATGAATGGGGCTATAGCGGCGGGCCGGCTCAAGCAGTTTCTCCAATTGGCCCTGTCCGGGATGTCATAGAATATGCTTTGACTGAAATGCCAGCGAACAAAATCGTCATGGGCCAGAATTTATATGGATATGACTGGACGCTGCCATATAAAGCAGGGGGAACTCCGGCAAGAGCAGTAAGCCCTCAGCAAGCCATTGTCATAGCTGATCAGAACAATGCTTCCATTCAGTATGACGAAACCGCTCAAGCTCCTTTCTTCCGCTATACTGATGCACAAAACAGAAGGCACGAGGTATGGTTCGAGGATGCCCGCTCAATCCAAGCAAAATTCAATCTGATTAAAGAACTGAATTTAAGAGGCATCAGCTATTGGAAGCTGGGTCTTTCCTTCCCACAAAACTGGCTGCTGCTGTCTGATCAATTTAATGTTGTCAAATTGACGTTTCGATAAATTGGAAACGTCTTTTTTTCATGGGGGCACCCAAGGGTTGTGATACAATATGAAGGTCGGTAACTGACGCACGTTTTTCAGATATAAGGAGGATTCCGATGAATACAGCCCCTTTTATTGCAATAGAAGGTCCTATCGGGGCAGGAAAAACAACCCTCGCAACGATGCTCTCACAAGAGTTCGGATTCCCTATGATCAATGAGATTGTAGAGGATAACCCGTACCTTGATAAGTTTTATGACAATATAGAGGAATGGAGCTTCCAGCTCGAGATGTTTTTTCTTTGTCACAGATACAAACAGCTTGAAGATACCAGTGATCACTTTTTAAAAAAGGGACAGCCTGTGATAGCTGATTATCATATTTATAAAAATGTGATTTTTGCGGAACGCACCCTGTCTCAACATCAGCTGGAAAAGTACAAAAAGATCTATCACCTGCTAACGGATGATCTGCCAAAGCCGAATTTCATCATTTACATAAAGGCCAGTCTGCCTACATTGCTACACCGCATTGAAAAACGCGGGCGTCCCTTTGAGAAAAAAATTGAAACAAGCTATTTGGAGCAGCTGATTTCAGATTATGAAGTCGCCATCAAGAAGCTGCAGGAAGCAGATCCTGACCTTACAGTGTTAACCGTAGATGGTGATTCAAAGGATTTCGTTTTGAATAAGAGCGACTTTGAACGCATTGCCGCCCATGTAAAGGAGCTTATCGTATGAAGGAACATCATATCCCTAAGAATTCAATTATTACAGTAGCAGGAACAGTAGGTGTCGGAAAATCGACTTTAACCAAAACTTTAGCTAAACGGCTTGGATTTAAAACATCTTTGGAGGAAGTCGATCATAATCCATACTTGGAAAAGTTCTATCATGATTTTGAACGTTGGAGCTTTCACCTTCAAATTTATTTCTTAGCTGAACGCTTCAAAGAACAGAAAACGATTTTTGAAGCAGGCGGAGGATTTGTACAGGATCGTTCGATTTATGAAGACACAGGAATTTTCGCAAAAATGCATGCAGATAAAGGGACAATGTCAAAGGTCGATTATAAAACTTACACAAGCCTTTTCGAAGCAATGGTAATGACACCGTATTTCCCGCACCCAGATGTGTTGATCTATTTAGAAGGAGATCTGGAGAATATTTTAAACCGGATTGAACAACGCGGCCGTGAGATGGAGCTTCAGACTAGCCGATCTTATTGGGAAGAAATGCATACACGCTATGAAAACTGGATAAGCGGTTTTAACGCCTGCCCTGTTTTAAAACTTCGCATTGAAGATTATGATCTGCTGAACGACGAAAACTCGATTGAAAATATTGTAGATCAAATTGCTTCCGTTATTCATGATAATCAAAAAAAGTGAATCTCGACTGAGATTCACTTTTTCAGTATAATAAAAAATCCGTCGCACCGAATGCAACGGACAAAACAATCTCCAATATATGCTTGTGTTTCATTAGAATTAAAATCAATATGGCGGAGGAAGAGGGATTCGAACCCCCGCGGGCTTTGACACCCCTGTCGGTTTTCAAGACCGATCCCTTCAGCCGGACTTGGGTATTCCTCCGTATCGACAAGACTTACTATATCATGTATGTTCTCATGTGGTCAAGCATTTTTAAAAACTTTTTTTGTTTTTACGAAAATGTCGTGTTTTTATAAGCAAAAAGGCGCACCTTGTTAGGCACGCCTTTAATTCATTTATGGTTTCATTACTTCTCTATTCCCCATATAAGGACGAAGCACCTTCGGAATCACAACGCTTCCGTCTTCCTGCTGATAATTTTCTAAGATAGCGGCAACTGTTCTTCCAACCGCCAGTCCTGAACCGTTCAGTGTGTGTACATGCTCAGGCTTGCCTTTCGCTTCACGTCTAAAACGAATGTTCGCACGTCTTGCCTGGAACGCTTCGAAGTTACTGCAAGAAGAGATTTCTCGGTATGTGTCTTGGCTCGGAATCCAAACTTCGATATCGTATTTTTTCGCAGCTGTAAAGCCCAAGTCACCCGTACACATGCTCATGACGCGGTATGGAAGCTCAAGCAGCTGAAGAACCCGTTCTGCTTGGTTTGTAAGCTTCTCTAATTCCTCATAGGAATCCTCAGGCTTCACAAACTTCACAAGCTCAACTTTATTAAATTGGTGCTGACGAATTAATCCGCGTGTGTCACGTCCTGCTGAACCTGCTTCAGAACGGAAGCAAGCACTGAATGCCGCGTAATTGATCGGCAGGCTGTCACCTGAAAGGATTTCATCGCGATGCATGTTTGTAATCGGTACCTCTGCAGTCGGAATTAAGAAGTAATCTTCCTCCCTGATTTTAAATGCATCCTCTTCAAATTTAGGAAGCTGCCCCGTTCCCGTCATGCTCGCACGGTTTACCATATATGGCGGGATCACTTCAGTATAGTTATACTCATCCACATGCAGATCAAGCATAAAGTTATAAAGCGCGCGCTCCAAACGAGCACCTAACCCTTTATAGAACACGAAACGGCTTCCTGTTACTTTGGCAGCACGTTCGAAATCCAGAATACCCAGCTCATCCGCAATATCCCAGTGCGGCTTTGGTTCGTAAGCAAATGAAGGTTTTTCACCCCATTTACGCACTTCTATGTTGTCGTCTTCTGTTTCACCGACAGGTACAGACTCATGCGGAATATTCGGGATGGAAAGAAGAATTGTATCAAGCTCAGCTTCCACTGTTCTTAATTCTTCATCAAGTTTTTTAATTTCTTCGCCGACTTCACGCATTTCTTTAATAATGTGGTCCGCGTCTTTTTTCTCACGTTTCAGCACAGCAACCTGCTGAGACACTTCATTCCGTTTTCCTTTTAACTCTTCAACCTTGCCGATAAGCTCTCTTCGTCTGTCATCTAACGCCTCAAACTTATCAAAATCAGTTAAGTCTTCGCCTTTGTGAACAAGCTTCGCTTTAATCTCTTGAAAATTTGCTCTCAGCATTTTCATATCAAGCATGCGAAACACTCCTTTTTATTGATTTGTCGAAAATAAAAAGAGCCCTCATCCCCATAAAGGGACGAGAGCTCTCGCGTTGCCACCCTGATTGAAAACAAATCAATGACTCGTTTTCCACTTTCACACATAACGGTTATCCCGTAAATGCCTACTTGTTTCAGCATTTCGCTCAAGGATGGATTCAGACAGCATCTTTCACCGATTCGCACCAACCATCGGCTCTCTTAGAAAGAGAGGCTCCCTACTAGTTCCTATCAACGCTTTTCGATCTTTATTTGTGCTTATAATGTACTATAAGTTTCCACAGCTTTCAACTGTTTTATACAAGTGCCTTCTGTTTGTGTTCCTCAACCATTTGAACAAACAGCTTTGTCACTCGGTGATCCTCCGTCAGTTCCGGATGGAATGAGCAGCCAAGGAATTGCCCCTGTTTCGCGGCTACAATACGACCATTATGCTCCGATAGAACTTCAACATTTTCACCAGCTTCTAAAATATGCGGCGCACGGATGAACACCCCAGTAAAAGGCTCATCCAAGCCTTTAATTGTTAAATCAGCTTCAAAGCTGTCAACCTGCCGGCCAAATGAATTGCGTTCTACAACCACATTCAAAAGACCTAAATGAGGATTATCTGAACCAGCAATTTCTTTTGCTAATATAATTAATCCGGCACATGTTCCAAACATCGGCTTACCCTGAGCAGCGAATTCACGAAGCGGCTCCATGAATTGATACGTATCGATCAAACGGCGCATCGTCGTGCTCTCACCGCCCGGCAAAATCAACCCGTCAATTTCGTTCAGCTGCTCCGGACGTTTTACGACAAGACCAGCGGCTCCGCATGCTTCAATCGCATGGATGTGCTCTCTAACTGCTCCTTGAAGTCCTAGTACACCTATTGTTAACATGTCAGCAGCACTCCTATATTCTTACCAGCCGCGTTCTTGCATACGCTGTTCTGGAAGTAAGTTTGAGATTTCAATCCCTTTCATTGCAGTACCGAGCTCTTTTGACAGCTCAGCGATCAATTTGTAATCAGTGAAGTGAGTTGTTGCTTCCACAATTGCTTTCGCAAATTTAGCAGGGTTATCTGATTTGAAAATACCAGAACCAACAAATACTCCATCAGCACCAAGCTGCATCATGAGAGCAGCATCAGCTGGAGTTGCTACGCCGCCAGCGGCAAAGTTAACGACAGGAAGTTTGCCGTCTTTTTTAATTTGAAGAAGAAGCTCGTAAGGAGCACCTAAGTTTTTCGCTTCTGTCATGAGTTCATCCTCACTCATCGCAACTACTTTGCGTACTTGAGCGTTAACTTTGCGCATATGGCGAACAGCCTCAACAATATTACCCGTTCCAGGCTCACCTTTAGTACGAAGCATAGAAGCGCCTTCCGCAATACGGCGTGTTGCTTCACCAAGATCGCGGCAGCCACAAACAAAAGGAACTGTGTATTCATTTTTATTTAAATGAAATTCTTCATCAGCCGGAGTCAGAACTTCACTTTCATCAATATAGTCAACACCCATAGCTTCAAGCACACGCGCTTCGACAATATGTCCGATACGCGCTTTTGCCATTACCGGGATAGATACTGCATTCATTACTTCTTCCACGATTGTAGGGTCAGCCATACGGGCAACTCCTCCAGCCGCACGAATATCAGCCGGCACACGTTCTAGCGCCATTACAGCGACAGCTCCAGCTTCTTCAGCAATTTTCGCTTGTTCCGCATTAATGACGTCCATGATGACGCCGCCTTTTTGCATTTCTGCCATTCCGCGTTTTACACGTTCAGTACCTGTTTGAGCCATTTCTTGGTCCCCCTAATCAAGGTATAGTTATATGATTTCTAATCCTTATTGTATCCTAGAAATCCAATATTTCATATGGATATATATTATTTTATTCGGTTTTTGGCGCTTTGAAAATCATTTTTTATTAAAAATTGGGTTTTTTCAGTATATTAAGCGAAAGAGCCCTAACATCCATCAGAGCTCTTTCAATTGATTAAAACCAGCCGGTTACCGTATCAACAATACTTCCCCAAATGCCGGCGAAAAATCCGCCGATACTGCGCATTGTCAGAACAAACCAGTTTGCTTTTTCTACATTTTCTTTTGTCACAAGGTCTACGCCAGCCAGATCGCTGTTAAGGAATCCGTAATCCTTTTCATCACCTGTGTATTCCGCAGTCAGCTTCCCAACCTTGGTTCCTTTTTTCACAGGAGCAGTTAAGTTGTCTTTATTCAATGTGACCTTCGCTTTGTAATTCTTTTCTTCACCATTTTTGACAGGAAGAGAGAACGCCTTGTTTGTCACAATGCCTACTTCTTTCTCTTTACCCTTATCAACTGAAATTGTTTTATGGCCTTTTACTTGATCGCCTTTAGCATAAATTTCTTTCATGGAGAAATTGTCGAAAGCATAATCAAACATTTTTTTTGTTTCATCGAAACGGCCTGTATGAAGGTTGCCCTTTGCGTTTAATACAACAGTGATGACACGCATACCGTTGCGTTCAGCTGTTCCTGTAAAGCATGAACCCGCAGAGTCAGTAGAACCTGTTTTCAGTCCGTCTACAGTCGCTTTTTTATACTCGCTGACAAGCCCCTTCAGCATAAAGTTCCAGTTCGGCATATCCATTTCATCATCGGTGCCTTCTCTGAATTTCGTTTTGGCGATACTGGAAGTCTCCAGAATCTCAGGGTAGTCAGTAATTAAGTGATCCGCAAGAATCGCCATATCCTTTGCAGAAACTTCACTCTCTTCATTTACGCTTGTCCCCTCAGGCTGATGCCCGTGAAGGTCTTTATTCTCAAGACCTGTTGCATTAACAAATTTGTAATCTGTTAAGCCTAGTTCTTTTGCTTTTGCATTCATTTTTTCAACAAACTTAGTTTCAGAACCGGCAACGATTTCTGCAATCGCAATAGCAGCAGCATTTGCAGAATAAATTGCTGTAGCTTGATATAATTCTTTTACTGTGTATTTCCCGTCTTTCCGAAGAGGAACGTTTGATAAGCTGTTATCTTGGGAAATTTCATACACATAGTCATCAGGCGTATAGGTTTGATCCCATTTCACTTTACCTTGATCAATTGCTTCTAATAACAGATATTCTGTCATCATTTTTGTCATACTCGCAATTGGCAGTCTCTTATCTGCATTTTTACTGTACAGAATTTTACCTGAAGAAGCTTCGATCATAATAGCAGCAGATGCATTGATATCAATTGGATCGCTGGCTGCTTTTGCTTTTGACATTGGAGCCAGACACGTGACAGCTAGGGTTAACACAACCAATGACATCAGTAGCTGTTTACATTTCTTGATGTTCAATCGTACGACCTCCGTATTTCATTTTCTTCATCTATAATTAAGCCGTTAAGGACATTTTCAATGCACAACAGTATAAATTTTATCATAATCAGTATAAAAAAAATAGACAGAGTCAGAGACCCTGTCAAATGTTTTTAATTTGTAACAATTTATTATGAAATTGTATAGTTAGGTGATTCTTTTGTAATCTGTACGTCATGCGGATGGCTTTCGCGAAGTCCTGCTCCCGTCATGCGAATGAACTGAGCTTCTTCTCTTAGCGCACGAAGATCTTTAGATCCGCAATATCCCATACCGGAACGAAGGCCTCCAACTAGCTGATAAACAGTTTCTTCAACTGGTCCTTTGTAAGGTGTGCGTCCTTCAATTCCTTCAGGCACAAATTTTTTGTTTTCTTCTTGGAAGTAACGATCTTTACTTCCTTTTTCCATTGCAGCAACTGATCCCATGCCGCGGTATACTTTAAATCTTCTGCCTTGGTAGATTTCAGTTTCGCCTGGGCTTTCCGATGTGCCTGCAAGCAAGCTTCCGAGCATAACAGCATGTCCACCGGCTGCCAACGCTTTAGTGATATCGCCAGAGAATTTAATTCCGCCGTCAGCGATGATTGTTTTGCCGTGTTTTCTTGCTTCAGTCGCACAATCATAAATTGCTGTAATTTGCGGAACACCGACACCAGCTACAACACGTGTAGTACAAATTGAACCAGGTCCGATTCCAACTTTGACAACGTCTGCTCCAGCTTCGATAAGCGCTCTTGTTGCTTCAGCGGTTGCCACGTTACCAGCGATAATATTTAATTCAGGATACGTTTCACGGATTTTTGTGACTGTGTTTAAAACGCCTTGAGAATGTCCGTGAGCTGTATCGATAACAATCACATCAACATTGGCTTCAACAAGCTTCTTGACGCGAGTCATTGTATCACCAGTTACGCCAACTGCCGCACCAACGATCAGACGGCCGTGAATGTCTTTAGATGAGTTCGGGAACTCAATGACTTTTTCAATATCTTTAATTGTGATAAGACCTTTTAATTTGTTCTGGTCATCTACGAGAGGAAGCTTTTCAATTTTATGTTTCTGCAAAATCTTTTCAGCTTCATCCAGAGTAGTTCCTACAGATGCAGTAACAAGCTCTTCTTTTGTCATGACATCACTGATTTTCATTGAGTAGTCAGAAATAAAGCGAAGGTCACGGTTTGTAATAATTCCAACAAGCTTCTGGTCTTCTTCGTTATTTACAATCGGAACACCGGAAATTCTGTATTTCCCCATCAAATGCTCCGCATCAAATACTTGGTGATCAGGAGTTAAAAAGAAGGGATTTGTGATAACGCCGCGCTCAGAACGCTTTACTTTATCAACTTGTTCAGCCTGCTGTTCAATGGACATATTTTTGTGAATGATGCCCAAGCCGCCCTGTCTTGCCATTGCAATTGCCATTGCTGATTCTGTTACAGTGTCCATACCTGCGCTGATGACAGGAATATTTAGCTTTAACGTTTTTGTAAGTTCTACAGATAAATCCACATCACGCGGAAGTACCTCAGATTTTGCTGGCACAAGCAGCACATCGTCGAACGTTAAGCCTTCTTTTGAAAATTTACTTTCCCACATTAGTAAATCCCCCTCTTTTCGGCAAAATATTATATGTAGATTATCAACTAGCCAAGAGCATGTCAAGGAAGCGAGAAAGAGTTGAAATATTTAGATAACGGAAAGGATTAAGAAATACACATGACATATCATGAGTGGAAAGACTTAGCGCTATTTTATTCCGTTGAATCAACCCAGAAATTTCTAGAAAAGGTTTATAACTTAAACGGTATTGACGATGCGAAAAAAAACTCTTTTAAAAACAGTGAAAGGTTTATTTATTTCTTAAAGCATGCCGAATCGTTTTATAAACAAGCTGCATATTCCCCATTAGAAATCAAACCGATCCTTTTATTTTATGGAATGGCACAACTTATCAAAGCATGTCTAATAACACGTGATCCCCATTATCCAAGCCATACATCAGTACTGGCACATGGCGTAACAACAAGAAAACGAAAGAAACAAAATTATTGTTTTAGCGACGATGAAGTGAAAATACAACGGAACGGCCTATGCGTACATTTTATGAAACATTTATTCGGACAATCAGATATAGTAGATGAACGGTATACCATGAAAAAATTGTTAATGGGGATTCCAGAACTAAGCGATATTTTCTACTTTCAGCAGAAAGAACGTTTTATGACAAAAGTTGAGAAGAATAAGAACAAAATATTTGTACCAGAGGAAGTAGTCATCGATTATAAAATGTCTGATTCAAGGTTTGTTGAATATATGTCCCATCATTTTCAATGGTCTTTCGCAAAGAAAAATGAACACGGGCTGCTGTTTGAAATTTCACCGCAAGACAAGGAGCCATGGACGTCGACCAGCTTATTGTTTGACATGGAAAAGAACCAATATTATATCCCTTCTCAAAGGGAGCAATTTCTGAGACTTCCCGAAATGACAATTCATTATTTAATTTTGTACAACGTTGGGATGATTGCAAGGTATGAAACAGAATGGTGGTATGAGTTATTGACACAGCATATAAGTGACGACTACGTGTTAATCCAGCAGTTTTTATTAGTAACAGAAAAGAAATTCCCTAAATACGCTTCACAGTTTCTTCTTCATTCTTAACAAACAAAAAACCCAGCTCATTGAGCTGGGTTTAAACTTGCTTGGCGGCGTCCTACTCTCACAGGGGGAAACCCCCGACTACCATCGGCGCTGAAGAGCTTAACTTCCGTGTTCGGTAT
>NZ_JANYMN010000006.1:0-55428 GCF_030386235.1 Bacillus sp. B.PNR1 | reverse complement strand
AGGCACGCCGCCAGCGTTCGTCCTGAGCCAGGATCAAACTCTCCGATAAAGTAGTTTGACTGACTACGCACATCGCTGTGCGATTTATAAAAAATGAATTAACAGGTACGTTTTGTCTTGTTTAGTTTTCAAAGATCATTTTGTCCACTTCGTTCAAGCGACTTTATTATTATAACTCGTTGACTCAGTGAAGTCAATAACTTTTTTTGAAGTTCTTTTTTCGTTATCGCCTTGTTTAGCGGCAACGAATATTAATATACCACCTTGTAAATAATAGTGCAATAGTTTTTTTGAAGAAATACTAAGAATTTAAAAAGAGCGGTATCCTCCATAGAGAAAGGATACCGCTCTTCTTTATTAGCGTTGTCTCATTTGCGGGAATAACAGCACATCGCGAATAGAAGGGGCATTCGTCAACAGCATCACCAGACGGTCGATACCAATGCCTAAACCTCCTGTTGGCGGCATACCGTATTCCAGAGCTTCAACAAAGTCTTCATCCATTAGATGAGCTTCATCATTACCGGCTTCACGTTCTTTTAATTGGGCTTCAAAGCGTTCTCTTTGATCAATAGGATCATTCAGCTCTGTAAACGCGTTGGCATGTTCACGGCCGACGATAAACAGTTCAAAACGGTCTGTAAAACGCGGGTCCTCAGGGTTTTTCTTAGCGAGAGGAGAAATTTCTACAGGATGCCCGTAAATAAACGTTGGCTGAATAAGCGTTTCTTCAATTTTTTGTTCGAAGAATTCGTTAATGATATGGCCTACTGTCATAGAGTCTTTAATTTCCACTCCATGTTCTTTTGCATATTCACGCGCCTTTTCAACAGTAACCTCTTCCCAGAAATCAACGCCAGTCGCTTCTTTGACTGCGTCAACCATATGGATTCTTTTCCACTCCGGTTTAAGGTCGATTTGCTCTTCCCCGTATTGAATTGTAGTTGTGCCAAGCACTTCTTGGGCGATATGAGCGACAAGGTTTTCAGTTAAGCTCATGATATCTTTATAGTCCGCATATGCTTCGTATAATTCAATCATCGTAAATTCAGGGTTATGGCGTGTAGAGACACCTTCGTTACGGAAAACACGGCCGATTTCATATACTTTTTCTAAACCGCCGACAATTAGGCGTTTTAGGTGTAGTTCAATTGCAATACGCATATAGAGTGGAATATCTAATGCATTGTGGTGAGTGATAAATGGACGTGCAGAAGCTCCCCCAGGAATGCTGTGCATTGTAGGTGTTTCTACTTCTAAGTATCCATGATCATCAAGATATCTTCTCATAGCTTGAATGATCTTGCTTCGGGTAATGAATGTATGTTTGCTGTCCGGGTTTACGATAAGATCCAGGTAGCGTTGACGATAGCGCTGCTCAACGTCTTTTAAACCATGGTATTTGTCAGGAAGCGGACGAAGCGCTTTTGTCAGCAATTCAAAGGAAGTTGCCTTAACAGACAATTCGCCTACATTTGTTTTGAAGACTTTTCCGGTTACGCCGATCAGATCACCAAGGTCAGAAGACTTGAAGATTTCATACTGGTCGTCACCGACACTGTCTTTTCTTACGTAGATTTGGATTTGCCCTTCTAAGTCCTGAATATGAGCAAAGCCGGCTTTTCCTTTGCCGCGTTTTGTCATCATGCGGCCTGCGATTGTAACTTCAATCGCTTTTTCTTCTAACTCTTCTTTGGTTAGATCTTGATATGCCGAAATAACTTCTTGAGACTGATGAGTTCTTTCAAAACGTGCCCCAAATGGATCGATGCCGTTATCTCTCAGCTGATTCATTTTATCGCGTCTGACTTGCAGCTGATCATTCAATTCTTCATGGTTATGCTCTTCTTGACTCATTGTTATCACTCCATTACAGTTATTGTTTCATGAAAAAAGCAGAAAAACTGCCAGCGCAAAACTAGCAGTGAGCAGCAAATAGAGGTGGGTATTATCCTACTTTTGCATTTTGAAGCTCTTTTGCCTCAACTTCAACCGTAAACGCATCTAAAAGCTGTACAAACTCTTCTCTTGTCTCGCAATGATTGATTTCATTACGAACGTTCGCATTGCCTTTTACACCTTTCAGATACCATGCAGCATGCTTTCTCATTTCTCTTACCGCTACGTTTTCACCTTTTAAGTCAATCAGGCGGTCAAGATGCAGTTTGCATACGGCCATTTTTTCGCGTACTTGCGGCTCTTCTTTTAATTCACCTGTTTCAAGATACTGAACCGTACGGTAAATCATCCACGGGTTGCCCAATGCAGCGCGTCCGATCATGACACCGTCTACTCCTGTTTCATCAAGCATGCGCCTTGCATCCTGCGGTGTTTTAACATCGCCGTTTCCGATAACCGGAATCGAAACGGATTGTTTCACTTCCTTGATGATGTCCCAGTTTGCCGTTCCTTCATACATCTGCACTCTCGTACGACCGTGAAGCGCAACTGCTTTACCGCCCGCACGTTCTACAGCTTGTGCATTTTTCACCGCGAAAATATGGTCTTCATCCCAGCCCATTCTCATTTTCACTGTTACTGGTTTATCGACGGCATCTACTACTGCAGAAACCATCTCATAAATCTTATCAGGATCAAGAAGCCATTTGGCTCCCGCATCGCATTTTGTAATCTTTGGCACAGGACATCCCATGTTAATATCAATGATATCAGCAGTTGTGTTCTGGTCTACAAACTTCGCCGCTTCCACAAGGGTATCCTTTTGCCCTCCGAAAATTTGTAGGCTTAGAGGTTTCTCACGTTCATCGATATAAAGCATACCCATTGTTCTTGCATTGTTGTAAAGGATCGCTTTGTCACTGACCATTTCAGCGCATACCAATCCGGCTCCGAATTCCTTTACAGTCAATCTGAACGCAGAGTTGCAGACACCAGCCATAGGCGCGAGCACAACCCGGTTTTTCAATTGAATATCTCCGATTTTGAACAATTTTTCTCCTCCTTTCGTTTGTTCTATTTTTCTGGCGGTGCCAATTCGTCCGCACTTATATTTAAAACATCTGCCGCATCTTGAATGATGACAGCCGACGGCAATCGGTTTCCGCGTTCAATTTCGCCGAGAATAGAAACTGATATACCTAACGCCTTTGCAAATCCTTCTTGAGTATAACCTTTCAGCTTTCTGAATGCACGAATTCGTCTACCCCAGATTTCTGCTTCCATACTCTTACACCTTCTTGGTTTGTTTCAGCGCTTGTAGCCTCTTTTTCAACCTGCTGGCAAATTTCCGCAAGCGGCGCAAGGACAAACAAACGCTCATACATTCTCGGATGCGGAACAATTAGTTGCTCTGTTTCAATATTTTCACGATTAAATAACAAAATGTCAAGGTCTGCCGTCCGCGGCCCCCATCTTACTTCCCTTGTTCTGCCTAATTCGTTTTCTATCTGCTGCGTCAGTTCAAGGAGTTCAAAAGGGTTTAGTGATGTTTTGATTTCAACAGCCATATTCAAAAACTCATCTTGGTCTTCGTATCCGACCGGGTCAGTTTCGTAAATTGACGACACTTTAGTGACTGTCACTGCAGCATGCTGATGCAGCAGGGCCACTGCTTGCCTTAAATACGTTTCTCTATTTCCAATGTTAGATCCAAGTGCAATATAAGCTATGTTGTTCATGACTTTTTTCTCGTGATTTCAATTGCTACTGATTTATAGTGTCCCGGAATTGGCGGATCTGGCTTAATGACTTTCACCGTACATTGCTGAACCGGCTGAAATTGTTTGAGCACAGTTTCGGCAATACGTTCTGCCAGCGTTTCCACCAATTTTACAGGCTCCCCTTCCACGATATCTTTACATACGTGATAGAGCTCAGCATAGTTGATCGTTTGCTCAAGGTCGTCTGTTTGTCCGGCTTTGCTTAAATCCAGCTCAGCGGTTAAATCGACTTTAAACCGCTGGCCAAGTTTGTTTTCTTCTTTGAACACACCGTGATATCCGTAAAACTCCATACCTTCTACATAAACTTTATCCATGGTGCACCCCTCCCTTATTCAGCATCGCGTCCATCATTTTCGACATTCTGGCAATTTGTTTTACATCATGGACCCTGACAATGTCACAGCCTTTTTGAATGCCGAGACACACAGTCGCGCCCGTGCCCTCAGCCCGCTCCTCGGGCGGAAGATCCAGAACACGTCCGATGAATCTTTTGCGGGAGGTTGCCAGAAGAACCGGATATCCCAATCCGCTGAAAATCTCCAGCTTGTTCATCACTGCCAAGTTGTCGTGATAGGTTTTCGCGAAACCGATACCGGGATCAAGAATAATGTTCTTCTCGTCTACTCCAGCCTCAACAGCAATTTTTACACTCTCCATTAAGTCCGACAGCATATCCGGCAATAAGTCATTGTAGTTTCTTTCTGGGCGGTTATGCATGAGAACAATCGGAACATTGTGTTCAGCTGCAACGGAAGCCATCCTCGGATCATGTTTGGCTCCCCAAATATCATTGATAATGGATGCGCCGGCTTTCACAGCTTCATCTGCGACAGAAGCCTTGTACGTATCTACAGAAATAGGAACACCAAGCTCCTTTGTTATTCTCTCAATCACCGGAATGACTCTGGACATCTCCTCATCTTCAGACACGCACTCAGCGCCAGGCCTTGTCGATTCTCCTCCGATATCTATGAGATGGGCACCGTCATCGATCATCTCTTTCGCGTGCAGCAATGCCTTGTCCAAGCTGTCATACTTCCCGCCGTCCGAGAAAGAGTCAGGCGTTACGTTTAAAATTCCCATCACCAGCGTCTTCTCTTTATATGATAAAGCGCTGGGCTTGGTGTGGATGACTTGTGTTTGATTTATCGTTTGCTGCGCCATGCTCTTCCTCCCTTTTCATGTATCATGTTCTTTATCTCTTTTTTATATAGCAATTGAAGAGCGGAGACTGCTTCTCCGCTTTGGCTTCCATAGGTTACTTCTTCTATTTTAGTAAACGGGATGATTTCAAGAACCGAGTTCGTCATCCACGCTTCGTCAGCTGTCAAGAGAGCTTCTAGCTCATATCGGCCCGTTTTGAGATCCAGACCTGCATTCTTTGCATTTTCTATGATAAAACGCCTCGTGACGCCGTCCAGAATACCAGTATCAAGCGATGGCGTATAGATACAGCTGCCTTTTCTCCAGAAGACATTAGATATGATACCCTCTGCAACCGCTCCATCCTTCGTTAAGAATATTCCCTCGACACGGGGGTCATTTCCAATCTCCCGTTTCGCATACATATTATTTAGATAATGATGAGATTTTAACCGGAACGATCCCTCTGGAGTGTTTCTCCGTATCGATAAAACCTTTCCTTCTTTGTGCAATGGGAGGCTTTCTGGTTTCAGCTGATTTACAAAGCATAAAACGGTCGGCTTATCGTACGTCTGGGCGACAAAGCCTTTATCGCTGATCCCCGCTGATATATTCAGTCTGACACGGGCATTTCCATCCTTAATATCATTTAGCTTTAGCAGCTTGTCCAACATCTCAAGGATCTCATGCTTTGAAACAGTATATTCAATTTGCAGATCCTCAAGCGCGCGTTCAAGCCGTTCTATATGCCAATCAATCAAAAACGGACAGCCTTCGTAGAGCCTGAAGGTTTCGAAAACACCGATTCCGTATAAAAACCCATGGTCAAAAGGAGAAAGAACTGCATCTTTCTCCTCCATATACCGGCCGTTCACATATATCATCACGCAATAACTTCCTTGCGGTATGTCTCAATAAAATTTCTGAGCATTTCTTTTCCAAAGGAGGTCATGATAGACTCGGGGTGAAATTGCACGCCCTCTATCGGGAGGTCATTGTGGCGAATAGCCATGATTTCTCCTTCTTTCGTTTGGGCTGTTATTGTAAAACAGCTTGGCAGCGTCTCAGGTTTTACGATCAGCGAGTGGTAACGTGTCGCAACAAGGGGATTCTTCAACCCTTCAAAAATGGTCTTGCCGTCATGCTCGATATCCGAGGTTTTCCCGTGCATAAGCCGTTCTGCCCTAACCACTTCGCCACCGAACACTTGTGCAATGGACTGATGTCCAAGGCACACACCGAAAATAGGAATTTTCCCTGCAAAATGTTTAATGGCTTCGAGGCTGATTCCCGCCTCATCAGGGCTGCACGGTCCGGGAGATATCATCAGAAAGTCCGGAGACAGTTCTTCAATTTCTTCGATTGTGATGCTGTCATTGCGTTTCACAACCAGCTCTTCCCCAAGCTCGCCCAAATACTGTACCAAGTTGTACGTGAATGAATCGTAGTTATCAATCATTAAAATCATTTCTCCGCTCACCTCATCTAATTTTTGTCTCTTCTTTGCTCAGCTCTAACGCCTTTTGCATCGCAAAAGCTTTTTTGAATGATTCCCTGTATTCATGCTTTGGAACAGAATCAATCACAACTCCTGCGCCGGACTGCATAAATGCCTGCCCTCCGGTTGCATAAATGGTTCGAATAACGATATTAAACTGCAGATCGTGATTATATCCAAACCATCCTATAGATCCAGTATAAAGCCCGCGGCGTGTCGGCTCAAGTTCTTCTATAATTTCCATTGTCCTTACTTTTGGTGCACCTGTAATGGTCCCCCCAGGAAACACAGCATGAATAATATCTACAGCATCATACCCATCCTGCAGTTCACCCTGGACGTTAGACACAATGTGCATCACATGCGAGTATTTTTCAATCGCCATGAATTCATTCACGCGCACAGACCCGTAACGTGATACTCTTCCCAGATCATTTCGCTCAAGATCAACCAGCATGACATGTTCCGCGCGTTCTTTTTCGTTGTGGATCAATTCGTTTGCAAGCGCCTCATCTTCTTCATTCGTTTTCCCTCTGGAACGGGTGCCAGCGATCGGTCTCGTCTCTAATCGTTTGCCGTTTTTGCTGACAAGCAGTTCAGGCGATCCGCAAATGATTTGGAAATCAGGCGTTTCTAAATACGCCATGTACGGAGAAGGATTTACTTCTCTCAAGGTTTTGTAAATTTGATATGGATGAGCTGGCAGTGACTGTGACTGCCTTATTGATAGATTAACTTGAAACACATCTCCGTTGGCAATGTATTGTTTGATTTTCTCTACAGCTTGTGAGAATCCATCCTCGGTAAATGGCGCCGCGAAGGAACCATCCGTTTTAGGCTTCATCTCTCGCGAAGGGACAGCGGGAAGCTCAGTCAGCCACATCTGCTCTAACTCAGATAGCTTCACATCCGCTGTTTCCTGGTCAGAACCATTTACATGAGTAATCAGCCATAGAGACTCTTCTTGATGGTCATAAACCGCTATATCATCAAAAACAAGAAAATAAATATCTGGCGTTTCTAGATCATCTAACGAGAGCATTTTAAAATTTTCAATATAACGTGCGTAATCATAGCTGAGAAACCCAATTGCTCCGCCTTGAAAGTCGGGGAACTCATGATTCGTTTCTGTTTCCAGTGTTTTAAACCAGCTGTGGAAAGCCCGTAATGGGTCACCTTCTCTAAACAGCATGTCATCACCATGCTTAATAGTCGTTATTCCGTCTTTTCCTTTTACAGTCGCAATTGGATCAAGACCGGCTATACTGTATCTGCCGCCTCTTGCACTTTCGAGAAGTACATGGTGTTTTCGGGATTGCGCAAGTTTCTCAAATTGTTGTAAGAATGAGTCTTTTTGAAAAGGTACCTTTTTGCCTGCCGGTCTGCGTTGTGCCATTTGTATCATTCCTCTATTTTCTTTTTTGCTTGTTTTCATTGTAAAGCAATGTTGTTAGTGAAAAAAGTGAATTTCTCTTCCAAGAATAACATTCGTCGCAGACATGGCATATTTGATGCACGAAATAAAAAAAACTCCCGGCGTACCGGGAGTTTTGGCTTTTTTAATCGAATTGATACAGCGGCGTGCTTAGATAACGTTCACCGTTACTTGGAATGATGGCCAATACTTTTTTGCCTTTTCCGAGTTTTTTCGCTACTTGAAGTGCAGCATAAATTGCCGCACCTGATGAGATGCCTCCGAGAATTCCTTCTTCACGTGCAGCTCTGCGGGCATATTCGAATGCTTCTTCATTCTTCACCGGGAAGATTTCATCGTATACTTCAGTGTTTAAGATGTCCGGCACGAATCCAGCTCCGATTCCCTGAATTTTGTGGGGGCCTGGTTTTCCTCCTGAAAGCACTGGGGAATCTGACGGTTCAACAGCGTAAATCTTGATGGAAGGGTATGCTTCCTTCAGTACTTCGCCCGCTCCCGTAATCGTTCCGCCTGTGCCAATTCCGGCTACAAATGCGTCAAGCTGGTCGTCACCGAATTGCTCGACGATTTCTTTACCCGTTGTTTGGCGGTGAATTTCTGGGTTAGATGGGTTGTTGAACTGCTGCGGCACAAAGTATCCATGCTTTTCAGCAAGCTCTTCAGCTTTCTGAATGGCACCTTTCATGCCTTCCGCACCAGGAGTCAGCACAAGCTCTGCGCCGTATGCGCGAAGAAGGTTGCGGCGCTCCATGCTCATTGTATCAGGCATAACCAAAATAGCTTTTAATCCTTTAGCAGCAGCAACCATTGCAAGCCCGATTCCAGTATTTCCGCTTGTCGGTTCAATGATTGTATCACCGGCTTTTAATTTTCCTTCTTTTTCAGCCGCTTCAATCATGGCTAAACCGATACGGTCTTTTACACTGCTTCCAGGGTTCATGTATTCAAGCTTTAGATATACATCCGCACTGTTTTCATCTGCAAGGCGATTTAATTTAACGATTGGCGTATTCCCAATTAATTCAGTAATGGAGTTTGCTACACGTACCATTCTCGACACCTCAATTTCCGACTATTTGTATTGGTATTATGTATATAATCTATCAATTTCAAAATTTTTTGTCAATCACTTAGTACTTTTTTCCCCATAAAACCAAGATACATCGGCTTCTTTCCAAAGTGTTTTAACTGTCGCTTTATCGCCAAGCTGATCCATTGCGATTTGCCGTCTGATCTGGTCCTTTACTTCATCATATGAGAATGTTCTTGCTTTTAGTTTTTCTTTAAGCTGGATAATGGCATATCCATTGCTGACCTTGATGGGTTCCTGAGACCATTCATCCGTTTTGAGTGTTTTCGCCTCTTCAATGTATGCTGACGGAATGTTGTCTGATGCCTCTGTGACAAAACCTAAATCTCCGCCGTATGGTGATGTATATCTGTCAGTAGATCTCTCCGCCGCGACAGCTTCAAAGCTTGAGCCGCCTTTCAGTTCTTTCAGGACTTCTCTCGCTTCTTCTTCATCTTTTACAACAATGTGCCGAATTCGATACGAATCATCAAACTGATATAGTTCCTTATTTTTATGATAAAATGATTCCAATTCTTTGTTTGAGATGTCGATATCCCTTGTTAACAATTGTTCAAGGAGGATATTATAACGAATTTGGTCTTTCCACTCTTTCTCAGTCGTATGTTCATCTTCGTAAAAGGAATTATTGACCGCTTTGATCAGCAAAAACTCCCGATCAATTTCGCTTTTGGATACTTTAAGATTGTTCTTTTTGGCCAGCTGCTCAACGACTCGGACATTGATCATATCTTCAAGCGTTGACTTCCCATACTGGTCTTCCATTTCTTTCAGCCATTCTTCTCTTGTCACACTCTTGCCTCCGATAGTCGCAATAGACTCACCGGATGACGATGCGCCGGCTTGGGATTTCGTCAGCGTATACGCAACAGCAATACAGCAAACCAACAGCGCCCCTAAAATAATGGTCCAAATTGTTCTTGATTTCAAACCTGCTTTCAGCCCCTTTTCTCAAATTAAAAACCCGCTAAAGAGCTTAGCGGGTAGTTTGGTCACGAAGCCCTTCCAGCTCTTCTTTTGTAAATAAGTACTTTTCATTACAAAAATGGCATACTGCTTCGGCTTGTCCATCTTCTTCTATCATATCTTGAATTTCTTTTTTGCCTAGTCCTAAAATGGCTGTTTCGAACCGTTCTTTTGAACAAGGACAATGGAATCTGACAGGCATTGTTTCCAAAATCTCTGGTTTCTCACCTAGGACTTCTTCTAAAATTTCTTCGGGTGTCAATCCCTTTTGGATGAGCTTAGAAATCGGCTCAACTTGAGATAGGCGCTGTTCAATTTTTGTGATGGTTTCGTCATCTGTTCCCGGCATCAGCTGAATAATAAAGCCCCCTGCCGCAAGAATGGTATTGTCAGGATTGACGAGCACACCTACACCCACTGATGAAGGTACCTGCTCAGATGACACAAGATAGTAAGTAAAATCATCTCCTAATTCTCCTGAAACGATTTCTACTTGTCCTGTGAAGAACTCACGCAAACCTAAATCTTTTACAACACTTAACGTTCCGCTTGTTCCAACCGCACGTCTGACATCAAGCTTGCCTTGTTCATTTAAATCGAAATGAACTTGTGGGTTAGAGACATAGGCTCTGACTTCTCCTTTGGCATTGGCATCAGCTACAATAGCTCCAATCGGACCTCCGCCCTCGACTTTCACAGTCAGCTTATCTTCGCCCTTCAGCATAGCGCCGAGCATAAGTGAAGCTGTCATTGTGCGCCCTAATGCAGCGGATGCTGTCGGCCACGTACCATGGCGTCTCTGTCCTTCATTTACCATATCAGTCGTTCTCGCTGCATAAGCCCGAACTTTTCCGTCATACGCAAGTGCTTTTACTAAATAATCCATTACAAAACCTCCTATACACTTCCTACGCGGTTTCTTTCATAAATCAATTCCAGCCCTTTTAGGGTTAGGAATGGATCAACGATATCAATACAATCTGATTCGTTTGCAATGAGCGGCGCCAGTCCTCCTGTCGCAATGACCTTTGGTTCCTGTTTTGCCTGCCATTTCATTCGCTTAACGATTCCTTCCACTTGGCCGACATAGCCAAATAAAATTCCAGATTGCATCGCGCTTACAGTGTTTTTTCCGATAATATTGTCGGGCCGGGTAATTTCGATACGCGGTAGCTTCGCTGCACGTGAGTAAAGCGCCTCTGTCGAAATTGTAATCCCAGGAGCGATCGCCCCGCCCATGTATTGTTTGTTTTCGTCAATATAGCAGTACGTTGTGGCTGTTCCAAAATCAACGACAATTAATGGATTGCCGTATAAGTGTATCGCAGCGACAGCATTTACGATTCTGTCTGCCCCCACTTCTTTCGGATTGTCGTATTTTATATTTAAACCAGTTTTCATACCCGGACCGACAATTTGCGGTTCGATATGAAAGTATTTTGTGCACATTCTTTCTAACGCAAACATGATTGGCGGCACTACTGATGAAATAATGATGCCATCTATCTGTTCAAACATAAGCCCGGAATGCTCAAATAACGAGCGTAAAATCATTCCAAACTCATCTTCTGTTTTATGCCTGCTTGTTTCTATACGCCAGTGATATTCTAATTTTCCATCATGATATACACCAAGTACAGTATTGGTGTTCCCAACATCGATAACCAGTAACAACCTCTATCACCACTTTTGAATAGTTTCTCTACTTTACTTTTTACAAACATTCTACAATACCATACACGATCAGCGGCTCATTTGTAAACAAATCGATACCAGAATTGGATGATTGTAAAAGACGCAGCTGAGCCCATCATTTACATAAAAAAACTGCCAGCGTCAGCCGACAGTTTTTAGAGAGAAAGCGAATTATTCTTTCGTATCGTCTTTCTTTTCTTCTGTTTTTGTCAGAATGTTTACTTTCACATCATCATTCTTCTCATCATCAGAGAAATTGCGTTCTGGCAATGATCCGTGATCGACAAGGTGTTTGATTTGTTCAGCGTCAAGCGTTTCAACTTTCAGAAGCGTTTGGGCAATCAATTCAAGCTTGTCACGATTTTCAGTCAGGATTTGTTTCGCGCGCTCATAGCACTCTTTGATAATGCGCTGAATTTCCTGATCAATTTCGTAAGCGATTTGATCACTGTAGTTCTGTTCGTTGTTGAAATCACGGCCTAAGAATACCTGACCGCCCTGAGACTGTCCAAATTGCAACGGCCCCAGTTTTTCTGACATACCGAATTCCGTAACCATTCGTCTTGCAATATTCGTCGCACGCTGGAAGTCATTGTGCGCTCCTGTGCTGACTTCACCGAAGATAATCTCTTCAGCAACACGCCCGCCCAAGAGGCCGACAATTTTATCAAGCAGCTCCGGCTTCGTTTGGAAGTAACGGTCTTCTCTTGGCAGCATAACAGCATAACCGCCAGCCTGACCCCGAGGTACAATCGTTACTTTATGAACCATGTCTGCCTCATCTAAAACGAGTCCGATAACAGTGTGTCCGCCTTCGTGATAAGCCACGATATTGCGTTCTTTCTTGGAGATAACGCGGCTCTTCTTAGCAGGTCCGGCAATTACACGGTCCGTCGCTTCGTCAATATCACGCGCATCGATTTTTTTCTTATTTTGACGAGCCGCCACAAGCGCAGCTTCATTCAAGAGATTTTCTAAGTCAGCGCCTGAGAAGCCTGGTGTTCTCATGGCAATTGATTTAAGGTTAACCGTTTCATCCAGCGGTTTGTTTCTCGCATGGACTTTCAATACAGCTTCACGGCCAATGACATCTGGACGATCCACTGTGATTTGACGGTCAAAACGTCCCGGACGAAGTAAGGCTGGGTCCAAGATGTCCGCACGGTTCGTCGCAGCAATGATGATAATTCCTTCATTAGCGCTGAATCCGTCCATTTCAACAAGCAATTGGTTTAGCGTCTGTTCACGTTCATCGTGTCCGCCGCCGAGACCCGCTCCACGCTGGCGTCCCACTGCGTCAATTTCATCAATAAAAATCAAACATGGCGCATTCTTTTTCGCATTTTCAAACAAGTCACGCACACGGGAAGCACCGACACCTACAAACATTTCAACGAAATCAGATCCGCTGATGCTGAAGAAAGGTACACCGGCTTCACCTGCACAAGCCTTGGCGAGCAATGTTTTACCGGTACCCGGAGGTCCGACTAAAAGCACGCCTTTCGGTATTCTGGCGCCAAGCTCGGCAAACTTGCGGGGATCTTTCAGAAACTCAACAACTTCAACGAGTTCTTGCTTTTCTTCGTCAGCCCCTGCAACGTCTTTAAATTTGACGCGTTTCTTTTCCTCTGTATACAGCTTCGCCTTACTCTTACCAAAGTTCATGACACGGCTGCCGCCGCCTTGAGCCTGATTGAGCAGGAAGAAAAACAGAATAAAGATAATAACAAACGGGATGATGGTCGTCAGGAATGTCACCCATCCGCTTGTTTCTTGAGCGGGATCAACCTTTACGTCCGTTTTTTTCAAAGCGTTAAATATCTGGTCTGCTCCCTTTCCTTCAGGAACATGAGTCAAAAAGTATTGATCTTTGTCGTAGTTTTTCAGCTGCCCTTTTACCTCATAAACACCTCTGACAGGCTGAACCGATACGCTATCAACTTTCCCGTCATCCAGGTTTTTGATGAACGTACTGTACGACATATTTTCTGTTTTCGGATTTGAGGTCTGGAAGTAGCTCACAACCCCGATTACTACTAATAAAATAAGTAAATAAAAAATGGTATTACGGAAGACCCGATTCATTCCTTACCTCCTCCCACAGTAAGCACAACTATGTTCAATAGTACCATAGAAAATCATTCCAATACAAACAATAACCATCTCGGAAGCAGGCTGCCGATCAGCTTTCATAAACTGCCGGTTTTAACACTCCGATATAAGGCAGATTGCGATAGCGCTCAGCATAATCAAGTCCGTAACCCACTACAAACGCGTCAGGAACTTCAAAACCTACAAAGTCTGCTTTGATGTCCGCTTTTCTTCCGCTCGGTTTATCCAAAAGGGTAACAATCTTAATTGATTTTGCTTTACGGTATCGGAAGAGCTCTACGAGATAACTTAAGGTTAACCCACTGTCGATGATATCTTCAATAATTAAGATGTCCCGGCCCTCTACAGATGTATCCAAATCTTTAATGATTTTGACTTCTCCAGAAGAAACCGTAGAATTTCCGTAGCTTGATACATCCATGAAATCCATTTCCAAATATGTATCAATATGCTTGATAAGATCCGCCATAAAAGGAAGTGCTCCTTTTAACACACCGATTGCCAACGGAAATGTATCTTGATACTCGCTCGTTAATTCTGCGCCTAACTCTTTTACTTTCTCTTGTATCTCTGCCTCTGAGATCAGTACTTTTTCGATATCATGTTTCATCATGATTTTGCTTGCCCCCTACACTTTTCATGCTGTCTATATTGTAATACAATGCGGTCGCTGTTTGGAATCACAAGATCTTCAAAAATTGATTTTTTCAAGCCAGGTATCCAGATAATTTCACCGCTTGCGTCCGTCACAATCGGCCAGTTGTCTCTTTCTTGGAGAGGCATTTTCTTATCAATAAATATATCCTTTACCTTTTTTGAGCCGTTCATCCCTTTTAGTTTGATCCGGTCTCCAGCTTTTCTTGTCCGGATTGTTAAGGGAAATTGCACCTTTTTTTCACTTGTGATAAAAACAGCATTCCCATGTTCTTCAGGCGAATCCGTATAATGCTTTGCCTCTATCAGATATCCATTGGGGAGCACTGCCGTTTCATCAGCAGCTCCGCTTATTTGGTATTCAAAGGGAACATTTTTGCACTGCCATTGTTCAAATGTAAACAAACATGTCTGATATGATTTGACCACCTTCAGCCCTTTCGGAAAGTCCAATACTCCTGAAGGACCGCCATTTTCCGCCCAATCAAGAAACTGTTGAATGTGATGGGCTGAAAAGGATGATGGAACGTTTTCATAAAGATAGTTTAATATTAGTTGAACTCCTCTTCTTTGTAAAGGCATCGGGAGGGCAAGCAATTGAGAGGAATTGATTTCAACTGATGTATTAGACTGGCTTGTGATTACTTTATTCATTTCATCTTTCGTTAATGACTGTAAGAATTGCTCATCTTCCGTCAGTGCTTCACTCACTTTCTGAAACCTTTTATGCACATCCGGAGACTCCTTTTTCAAGAACGGGAGCACTGTTTTTCTGAATCTGTTTCTTGTGTAGTCATCTTTGGCGTTGCTTTCATCCGTCCGGTAGCTCAAGCCGTTTTCACGGCAATAGCGAAGGATCTCTTCCTTTGTAATCGTTAGGAACGGCCTGATGATCCGCCCCGTCCCAAAACGTCTAACCGGCTGCATTCCCGCAAGCCCCGTTCCAAGCGCGCCCTTAGCCAATCTCATAAGCATTGTTTCAACCTGGTCATCTCCATGATGAGCAAGCGCCAGATAGTCCGCTTGGTGCTTTGACATGATTTCCTCAAAAAACTGATAGCGGCAATCACGTGCTGCAGCCTGCTTATTGAGTCCTTTTTCCTGTGCATATGCGGTTACATTGATTTGAGCCGTTTCACACACGAGCTGTTGAGCCTTACAATAAGCTTGGACAAAACGCATATCCTCCTCGGATTCCGCGCCTCTGAACCGATGATCAACGTGAGCTGCAATAATATTTGCTGAACGGCCGCATAAAGTATGCAATGCGTGAAGAAGAGCCATTGAGTCCGGACCGCCGGAAACGCCTACAATAATTGTCGCCCCTTTTAACGTAAGATTGTGTTTGCTTAAAAAATCTTTGACACTTTTCACAATGTCCTCCTCACAATGAGCAGGTATTTTAAAGATATTCATATCCTATCACTTTCAATCCCTCCAAGCAAAGAAGAAGCATAGGCTCTGGAGTTTGCGCCATTCAGATTAAGAAAAAGATAATGTAGGCGAAATAAAGCGCTAAAACACTGATCACGATGAGCGTTGTTTCAAATAACCCCCCAGACTTAGCCGGTTTCTGTTTTGGGGTGTACCGGGTCTTCGCTACTTTTCCTTGACGAGGTTTTTGCTGCCTCTGTCGTGCGGCAGGCTGCGGTGATGTTTTTATAGGTTGTTTTCTTTGTACTGCTTTTTGCCCCGCGTCGAGCATATCCTTCTTCATTTCATCTGCCGATTGATATTCTCCGTTCAAGGCTGAAAGAAGCACTTTTTTATACTTATGCAGCAACGGGTTTCCTTCAACGAGCGACCTAAGCTGTTCTTTGGGCTGGTTTGTTTTCTTAAATTCTTTTTTGTGCACACTGTTGATCATAATCATAGCAACCGCGAACAAATCGTAGGATGGCTCTGCCTTTCTTGTTCCATACCCCCAATAGCCTCTGTCATAAAACTCCGTATACTCTTTTATCGCCCGGCCCTCCTTTGTCGTGCCGCCCACATCAATACAGCGGATCCTTGCGGGGGGGCCAGTTACGATCAGATTATCAGGTTTAAGATCGCCGAATATCCATCCTTGCTGGTGAAGCAGCGATAAACTGGATAATAGCTGAATCATTAATACCGGTATCCATTCTGCTCCTTTATCACTGACATACTTCAAAAGCAGCGGCCCTTTTATGTATTCCATTGCATAAAATGAAACTTTCGTATTGGCACTGGGAATATAGGCATCATCCGTATCAAAAAAAGAAGGCCCCATCGTAACGGACTGGGCCTTTGAGAAAGATTTCAAGACATTCACTTCAGAAGTAATCGACAGGCTGTCATCACTCACCTTTAAGGCAACATGTCCATCTGATGCTTCTGCCAAATACACAATTCCATTGGCCCCTTTAACAAGCTGTTTACGCAATGTATAAGTGTTTCCATTCCACTTGCCTTTGATTGTCGTACCAGGCTTTAGGCTACATGCCAAACTCGTCAAAGCGTCGTTCATCATCTGCCAGCATGCCCCTTCTTGAGCGTATTTTTTCAAATTGCAGTGTCGCTTCACGAATCGCCGGACCTGTCGGCGTGATGCCTCCTGTCGAAAGCTTTGCAAAGAGGGTGGAAAGAGATTGCAGCTTCGGTGTCCAGTTCAGCACAAGCTCGACCTCTTGTTTTTTCCCGGGAAATATACACATCGCAAATTCGTTATTCCCGATTCGGGAATTGAGGCTGACAGACAAATCAATCAGCGCCTCTTTTACTGTTGGAAGCTTTGGCGCCATACTTGCACTTGTATCAACAAGAACCAAAACCTGAAGATGCACCGTTTCTCCAAGCTCGTCTACCACTTCCATGACTTCGCCGCGTTTTTCCGGAGAAAGCTCTTCCATTTCCACATTCTTTCCGAGAATTTGTTTCAGTTCTTGATTGACGACACCTTGCAGGGTTTGCGTCATCGCTTTTTTTGTTACCATTTGAACGGTTTGTGAAAGCTGAGATGCATAAACGACCTGGTGCACGCCGCCTCCGGCAAGTGCAATCCCTTCAACTTCCTTCATAGCCTCAGGGTCAATTTGATTTTCTTCCATTATACCTATGACGTTTACCGTAATCCCCTGCTCTTTAGCAAAAGCAGCCATTGCAAGCGGGTCTTCCCCATGGTTCGAGCAGCCATCCGTTATCAGCAAAATTTGATTTAAATGTCCGTTATTCACATTCATTCCTCCTGGAGAATACGAGGATTCTCAGATTCATATATTCCCATCTTCGCCAGAAGAAATTTGATTTATACGGAAGCGTTATGAAATTTCTTGTTTGTTTTGAAAGATTGCCGGAACAGGAATGGATGCCCACTTCGGTGTATTGTGATCAATCCGGACGACAACAACAGTCATATCGTCCTCAATTTGGCCGGACCTTGTGCGGATGACTTCTTCCATAAGCAAATCGGCAATCTCCTGCGGGTCATTTGTTTTCAACCCTTTCATTTTACGCTTCATCCATAAGTCGTGATTTTCCACATGCTTAGGCCCCTCAAAAATGCCATCACTCATCATAATTAAGAGGTCACCCGCTTTTAGCTGTTCACTCACAACCTCCACATCGAATTCATTAATAATACCGATTGGCAGATTGCTCGCTTGAACTTTCATGACCTGGTCACCCCGTTTGATAAAGCTAGGCGTCGATCCAACCTTCAGAAATTTACAGCTTGCATCTTGTAGATCGATAATAGATAGGTCAAGCGTGGAATATATCTCGTCAGTTGTCCTTAAGGACAATATGCTGTTAATGGTTTTAATTGCTATTTTTTCATCAATGCCGGATTCAAGGATTTTCTCAAGAAGCTTGATCGTTTCATTGCTTTCAAAGTGCGCTCTTGCGCCATTGCCCATTCCGTCACTGATTGCCGCAGCATATTTTCTGGCTCCTAGCTCCATCATGCTGTAACTGTCGCCGGAGACAAGGCCGCCGCCCTTCGCAGCGTGTGCTGCACCTGTAGACACCCTGTATGATTTAGTTGATCCAAAGGCGACATGGCTGTATCCATTCGGATGCGGAGAGTGCTGTTCGGCTTTCACAAGAATTTGTTCTTCCAGAATGTCAGAAAGCATAGGGGCAATGATTTTTTCACTTTCTCCATGTCCGCTGAACGGAATCGTCATTTCAATATCGATATTTCCTTGTTCAAGGCTATAGATCTCTACATGCTGAATCTCAATTCCGAAATGCTGAAGTGCCTCTATGATTTGCTCTTCCTGCAGAAAGTGCTGTTCTCGCTCTCTTTTTATTTCCCGAGAAAAGTCGGCCATGACCTCAGAAACGCCTAAAAGCTGTTCGGCAACAAGACGCCTGCTGTCCTGGACTTTTTTCTTGAGCGTCAAATGGGCATGATGATGTGCGAGCTCATCCTCAATCAGCTCTTCAACCTGCTTTGATTTAGAACAATGCTGATGAAACTCTTTTTTCAGCCTTCGGTTTGATGCATATTCTTTTTCTTCTGTTTCAAGCATAACTTGTTTCATTAAGTCATATGTTTTATCAAAGTTCTGTACCCAGCACCTGTTTTTCTTGTAACACGTCTGACAGGAATGCTCCGTGATTTTGCTTAAAAACAGATCCACTTCGCTGTCATCTGTCTGTTCGTCTGATGCTTGGTAAAAGGTTGCAAAGCTTTCAGACAGCGCGTGAAATACATTGGAGAACTGGTCTACCTTCTGAGCAGTGACATCTCGGATTTTTCTTGCGTATTGCTGCTGCTCTTGAAGATGCTCCACAGTTCCCGGAATATATCTCGCCACTTTCCTTGTAATAGATTGAGGTGTGAGCAAAAACAGGCCGACTGCGATTAGTGACTCATAGAGCGTTGTCATCAGACCGGCAGAGCCTTCACCATATAAAGATATAAGGAGCGACCCAACGATCAGGCCGATCGCCGCACCTGCTTTTTTCCCTTCCTTCAGCAAGCCGCCTAATAAACCGGAAAAAGCAAGCAGACTCATTTGATAGAGGTTTCCGATATTCGCTAAGCCAAGAATCAGGCCGGTCACGACGCCAACCGTACATCCAATGCTTGCTCCGCCAATAAAGGAAAAACTCAATACAACATAGCGAGCCAATATATGTTCTGCCTGCATCCCTTGGTAGGACAAGCCGGCCAGTCCCGTTAACACAGAAGCAATCAGGATCATAAAGCAAATGATTTCCTCTATTTTTAATGATTGTTTCACTTTTTTCACAGTGAAAACTGGAAGGCTCTGAAGGAAAATCAATGTTAAGATAAACGATAGTCCAGCCTCAACGACAGCCATTACATAATCATAGGTTGTAAATGCGCCATTTTGGGCATAAACAAACCCGGCTCTTGCTGCAGCCATGGAGAAGAACACGACAATCGGGAGTGCTTTTACGCGATCGTCGGTAATGAAAGCAGCCACTTTAGAAATTACGAAGAATGCCAGCAATGCCGCTAGTATGAGCAATGAGTGCTTCGGAGATATAGTCAGCGCACCTGCAAGCACGGCCAAAACCGCATAAAACGCTTTGTCTCTTCTGATGAGAAGCATCGCTCCAAAGAAAGGAAGTGCGAAAGGAAGCACCTCGGATAATATGAAAGCTCGTCCAAGCAAAAATCCGATGACGACATAAATGAATCCTTTATAGAAAAACAGTGAATGCAAATGATGGGTCACCAGCTTCGTTCCCCTGTTAAAAAACGATTGGAGTTTTTCCAAAGCCTGTCCCGCCATTGGCCCGTTCACTCTTCTTTCTGCTTTTTCCATTCCTCTCATCTCCCACCTGTTATATTCGTTGCCTGTCATTATAGCGAATACACAGATAGGATTTTGTCAAAAGAAGGTAACAATACCGAAGAAATCTTCGACGGTTTCTGCCTTGATATTCGTTTATCAAAAGAATTTCTGGAATGTTGTCTAAAAATGAAAAAAATCGGTTTCTGCAAGAGAAACCGATTTTCTTAGGATGACCCGTACGGGATTCGAACCCGTGTTACCGCCGTGAAAGGGCGGTGTCTTAACCGCTTGACCAACGGGCCAAACAAATATGGTAGCGGCGGAGGGGATCGAACCCCCGACCTCACGGGTATGAACCGTACGCTCTAGCCAGCTGAGCTACACCGCCATATTGTTTTGTGCTTCTAAGCACAAGTTATATAATACAAAGGTTTGTCTCTTTCGTCAACAGAAACTTTAATGTTGTAATTTTCTAACTATTAGAGAGGGTGAGGATAATAAAAAAGCATCCGTCGGGATGAACGGATGCTTCATTTATTTTATAGAAAGCAGCAAGTTATCCTCTTCTTGCTCCGCGCCCTCCACGTTTTGATTCCGTATTGCGTTTTAAAGATGACAAGCGATCTTCGCTGTCTTTTAAAAACTTATTCATTTTCTGTTCAAAAGATTCTTTCGGACGGAAATCATTTCTAGGTCTGGCTTGCGGACGGTCTTTAGCTTTTTTAATAGATAAACCAATTTTCCCGTCTTTTTCAACGTTGATGACTTTCACTTCAACTTGGTCGCCGACTTTTAAGTGGTCGTTAATGTCTTTGACATAATTATCAGCTACCTCACTAATGTGAACGAGACCGGTTGAGCCTCCAGGCAATTCAACAAATGCTCCAAAATTTGTAATACCTGTAATTTTCCCTTGCAACTTGCTGCCAACTTCAATCGACATAAAAAAAGTGCTCCTCCTTAGGCTTATAAAAAGATCGTTTGCTTAATTATACCTAAATAAAAATTTAAGTGTCAACAAGGCTACTTGCTCTTCTTCTCCACATTGAAGATAATTTCTCCGTCTCCAGACATGAATAAGTCCCTTCTGGCAAGCTCTGTGACGTAATCCTCATCCTTCAATTTGGATATTTCTTCTTTTAAATCCGCTTGTTTTGTCTTTAAATTTTTCAGTTCTTTTTCAAGCTGTTCTTTCTTTTCTTCTTTTGCGCTAAGGGAAGATGTTTGGGACCATACAGAGCTTGCCAGCACAATTGCCGTCAGGAATACTAGGGCGCCGAATACAGTCAACCGTCTGTACAGCCCTTTGCGTCTTCTTTTCTTCAGCTGATTCTGCCGTTCCACTTGTTCTTTATAGTCGTTTTGTATTTCAGTTATCGTTCGTTCCCTGGAAAAATTCAAACCAGACGGTCCTCCTTTCATCTCTTCAAAAAACTTGTGATGGTCGTTCTTATGGTTATCAATAGTTTCTTCTTCTTTTTGAGAAATCCTGCACCTTTTTCAAATAAACGTCTAAAAGTTAGACGCATTCTCACAGGAAGAAGTTTCAAACATTGTTTCACGATAAAACGGATCGGAAAACACAGAACCATGACTATTTTATAAAGACACAGCAGGAGAAAACAGATCAGGCGGTATGTTTTCTTGAATAAAAATGCCACCATCCAGATGATCGCTCCGCATGTCCACACAATAGGACGAAATAACACGTGCTGAATGAGTTTTTTGAAGAATTGATAAACAGAAACAACAAGGTAAATGACGAATTTCAGTATTTTTATATAGATTCGTTTGCAAAGGCTCTGATACGTCGCAATGCCCAGCAGAACCGCTAAAAAGATGTAAATCCTGAATTCTCCCTCATTTACATGAAGCAAGACATAAAAGAAAAGCAGCCCTTGCACAATCCAGAAAAGAATATCATGAATAAATAATAGCCATCTGGCTGTTTTAGCACGAATGACAAAGAGCCGGTATGTATCAAGCGAAGCACCAAGCCAGAGACCCATACCGGACATCGCCAGCATTGTATAGAATTGTGTCGTCAGCGTCATTTAAACAACTTGCTAAAAAATCCTTTAGCTTTATCCCCTTGTTGTTCGTCTAAGTACACTAAATCAAATACCCTGCCTTTAATAGAAACAATCCCTTTTTCCACATCTAGATTTTTCATCTGCAGGTTTTGGCCTCTGACGGAGAGCATTCCCATCACCGTTTCTAGCAGGAATTCTTCATTATCGAAGCTCTCCACATGCTTAACCCCAGAAATATCTAAATGCTTCCGGCCTTTCATTGTCACATCATGCTGTTCCGGAACAGACGAAGAACCTTTTTGATCATAATATGAATTCATCTATTCAGCCCCCATATCCTCGATACTTTTAGCACTATTACTGCATTGTATGAGGAGGGGGATTTTTTTAGAACAAGCCTATTCGCCGAGTTTTTCTTCTTTTAGAATCGTATACATGTTTGCAGCTTCTTCTTTTTTCGTTGTGTCTTTCAATTCATTAACTTGAACCGTTACAAGCTTTTGTCCGAAGCGGACCGTTAGTTCATCTCCCGGTTTTACGTCAGAGCTTGCTTTCGCCTGGTTTCCGTTTATAGAGATTCGTCCTTGGTCAGCTACTTCCTTCGCTAGTGTACGTCGTTTGATCAGCCGTGATACTTTTAAAAATTTATCTAATCTCATATCTATGATCTCCTCTCAGTTTCTTTTGCTTCGTTCCACAGTTTGTCCATGTCCTCAAGAGACATATCAGCCAGCTCGATTCCCTTTTCCTTCGCTGTTTCTTCAATGTATGAGAACCGTCTCCGGAATTTGTCATTAGTCATAGTCAGCGCTTCCTCTGGCTCTATTTTGTAGAAGCGGGCTACATTCACCAGCGCGAACAAAATGTCGCCAAACTCGGCTTTAAGATTGTGTTCATGAGGAGCTTCAGAAACCTCAGAAGAAAATTCCTGCATTTCCTCACTTACCTTTTCCCAAATATCGCTGACGTCTTCCCAGTCAAAACCGACCTTCGCTGCTTTTTTCTGCAATTTAGCAGCTTTCGAAAGAGCTGGAAGAGTCTTCGGTACGCTGTCTAATAACGATGATTCAGATGTGTTTTTTTCAGCCTTTTTTATATCTTCCCAATTTGCCAATACATCGTTCTCATCCTGAACCTTAACATCTTTAAACACATGGGGATGTCTTCGGACCATTTTTTCACTGATTCCTTTTATGACATCATCAATTGTGAAATAACCTTCATCTTCACCAATTTGCGCGTGAAGCAAGACCTGAAGCAAAACGTCGCCAAGCTCTTCGATCATATGGTCTGTGTCTTCTTCGTCAATTGCTTCGAGAAGCTCATAACATTCTTCAATCATGTACTGCTTTAATGACTGATGCGTCTGCTTTTTATCCCACGGACATCCATTAGGTCCGCGAAGCTCTCTGATGATGCTTCGGAACGTGGAGAATTCGTGATAAAGCAGCTTCTCTTCTTTAATCGGCGGAATATACACACTTGTTAAGTTATTCAAGGCGACATTGCGGTCCAGCTCAAATAATGGCACTGTCCTGATATCTTCGTCACGGCTGCCTGCTGCAGTCACGATCACGACCTCATAATCATCAGGCAGCTTCTCCATTAATGTCAGCTTCACTTCTGAGGCCGTCATTTGGTCGTAAACCTGACATATAATCAAATGATGGCTGAGCTCTAGCTCATCCGCGGACAATGTGCCGGCATCCACAAATTGAAAACCTTCAATCGGGTCGATTTGCAAGGCATTGAATGTGGCATCAAGGAAACTTTGTCCCCCTGCGACTTTCACTTGAACATTTTCCTTTTCCTGCCGCTCCGTCAGCAGCTGAACTGTTTTTTCTGCGACAAACGGGTGTCCCGGTACAGCATAAACCACGTCCTCACGCTGCGCCGCTTCAAAGAGGATGTCAGCAATTTCTTCATATACCGCCTCAAACTGATCATGCTTCTCATATATATCGTCAAAGTAACGGATGTTCTTCGTTTCTTTTTCAAGCTCCTCAATTAAAGGATGATCCTTGGTTCTGACATACAGCGTATCTGCCTTCGTCAGCAGCTTGTGTATACCAATTGTCAATTGGTCCATGTCTCCGGCACCAAGTCCGACGACAGTAATTTTACCCGCCATTTTGTTCTCTCCTTCTCATGAATTTGCTTAACTTGCTGCCGAATGGCACACTGTTCAGCTCTTCATCTGTAAATATTCCCAATCTCATCATACAATAAATAAACACCGCGCCACCAATAGCAACAGCAGAAAGACTCTCAATCACAGCCGCTCCTCTTCCTGTTGCAGGAAACAAGAAAGTCCAGAGACGCGTATACACAAGCAAAACAGCTGACATCAAAAGAGCAGATCCAATAATCGGAATCAAAACACCTCTAAGCTTATCGAGCCATTCCTTTTGCCGAAGCTGATACAAGTTAAGGCCGGCGACAGCAGCAAAGGAAGCCGCTGTCGCAAGCGATGCACCTTCAATCCCATAGCGCGGAACCAATAGAGTGTTTAACACCCATTTCACTGCAACACCCATGCCTACCGCTATCGCAGGAAAAACTGTGTACCCCGCGCCCTGTAAGACTGCCGCTGCCGTTACCGCCATAGATGCAAACAAAATGGAGCTGCTAAATATTTGTAACGCACCTGTCCCTTCTCCATTTTGAAACAACATGATATTCACCGGCTTAAGAATACAAATTAACCCAGCCGATGCGCCTGTACCGAGCACAAGGCACAGTTTCAAAGATGACGTGATTTTTTCTTTCATGATCTTCAGCTCTTTGTTTTTTACAGCCATAGAAATATACGGAACGAGTGACGTCGCAATGCTTATGGCAAACACTGAGCCGAGCTGCAGCAAGGGCTGTCCCCGATCATAAATTCCCTTTAGGCGTTTCGCTTCTTCGCTTGCCTCACCACCTGATAGCAAAGCATATAAATTCAAAGCATCAACAAGCTGGATAAACAAAAGCAGCAAACTGCTTACACAAATTGTAACCGAATATAACAGCAGTTTTTTCGTCAATTCTTTTGTGGTGATGTCATTTTCATTTTGCCTACCCGTTTGCTTGTCTCTTTTCATTTTGAACCAAAAAAATCCGAGTATTATCAATGCAACGAAACTTCCGGCAAGAGATCCGGAAGCTGCTGCCGCTCCCGCAGTATAAAGTGAGGCTCCTTTTTTGACGAGCCAAAATGATAATCCTAAGAGCACCGCAACTCGCAGAAACTGCTCTGTCATCTGTGATAGGGCCGAAGGGAGCATTTCGTGCCGCCCTTGAAAACCGCCTCTAAGCAACGCGACAAATGGGAACAACAGAAATGCATACGCGGTCACTTGAATTAACTCAGCGAGATGCGAATCCCCCATAAAGAGCGCGATGGGAACAGCACCCAAATATAAACAAAGAAATAATAACATACCGATTAAAGACAAAAACCACGCTGATATTTTTAATATAGTGTGATGATTTTTTTCGCTATAATCATTCATCAGTTTCGAAATAATGACCGGAAATCCTGATGTTGATAGCATAACCGCAATACCAAGAAAGGGATATACCTGCTGATATATATAGAATCCAACATCGCCGACAATGTTTTGAAACGGGACTCTGTAAACGGCGCTTAAAATTTTTGTGATGACGCCTGCCAGAATTAAAACAAATGCCCCCTGCCAAACCCAATGCCGTTTAACGCCTATTGAATCGTCCATCCAAAAGCTCCTTCCCAACGTCAAGGGCAATACGGTTCACGTATTACCGCGGCACAAATAAAAACGAGGTTATTATACCATATCCCAACCCTTGGAATCCTATTTCGGCACGCATGAAAAAGAACAGCGTCTCAAAGGAGAGCTGTTCTTTTCATACCTATTTTCGATAAAAGGAATAAGACCTACTGTTCCATTTGACGAGCCAAAAATCCAGCTGCTGTTTCAACGGCTTTATGCTCTACTTCGCCCATTGATTGATCTTTTGAAAAAATCACCACAGCACCTATCGGATCGCCATTCGCCACTATTGGGCCGACAGTATAAGAATTCATGTCCTCATCTATGCCATTCACAAGCTGCACTGATTTCGCATCACTCTCAAGCACAGAGCTGCGCTGATCCATTATTCTTTCCAGCATTTCGCTGATTGACTTGTTTAAGTAATCTTTTTTGGAGCTGCCAGACACGGCAATATATACATCACGATCACAAATCAGCACTGAATGGCCGAGACTGTCGTAAAGCGCGTCTGCATACTCTTTTGCAAAGTCTCCAAGCTCACTGATCGGAGAGTACTTTTTCAAAATCACTTCTCCGTCACGATCCACAAAAATCTCAAGCGGATCGCCTTCCCTGATTCTCAGAGTTCTTCGAATTTCTTTAGGAATCACGACCCGACCTAAGTCATCAATACGACGTACGATACCGGTTGCTTTCATCTCTGGTGCCTCTCTTTCATTTGATGGTATATATGTGGGAAAGACCTAAAGCAGTTACTTTATGTACCTTCCGCCTCGCTTGAAATTAGTATCCGTCACATCAAATGTAATATACACCAGAGAGTAACAAAATTTACGTTGATGAAATGGTTTGCTTTTTCACATTTTTTAAGCCCTTCAGCATGCCCAGCACGGTGTCGAGCCACTCATCGGCACTACGGCCTTTCGTCTGTATGGAGATTTTGAGTTTTTTCCCTTCCATTCCCAGTCCGATTTGTCTGCCATATTGATTGCCAAGCTCAAACAGCTTCTGTCCGTCAATTTCAGCACTTGCTTCTTCAGAGATCGTCAATCTGACAGCGTCTTTATCCTGCTTAATCAGCTCGACACGTTCCTGTCTCGCATAAACCTTCATTTCTGCAACAGTAAACAAGTATTCGACTTCTTTTGGATAGTTTCCAAAGCGGTCGATCATTTCATCCTGAAGCTCGTTCTTCTCTTCGATTGTCGCCACAGATCTAAAGCGTTTATACATATCAATTTTCTGTTTGCCGTCTTGAATATATGTTTCTGGAATATACGCATCAAGCTCGACATCAATTTCTGTTTCAAACTGCTCTGTCTTCGCTGTGTCTCCTTTACGTTCTTCAATGGCCTCTTTCAGCATTTGGGAATAGAGGTCAAATCCGACCGAATCGATGAAGCCGTGCTGCTGGGCGCCAAGAAGATTCCCCGCTCCGCGAATGGTTAAGTCACGCATTGCGATTTTAAAACCGGAACCTAGCTCTGTGAATTCTTTAATGGCCTGCAGCCTTTTTTCAGCTACTTCTGTCAGCACTTTATCCCGACGGTATGTGAAGTACGCATACGCCACACGGTTAGAACGGCCGACACGCCCCCGCAGCTGGTAAAGCTGAGAAAGCCCCATCTTGTCGGCGTCAAATACGATCAGCGTATTGACGTTCGGGATGTCCACGCCTGTTTCAATAATGGTTGTACTGACGAGAACGTCTGATTCTCCTTCAAGGAAACTTAGCATAACGGTTTCTAATTCATTTTCTGTCATTTTTCCGTGGGCGTACGTCACCTTTGCGTCAGGGACAAGCATTGAGATCTCATCCGCTTTCCGCTCGATGTCCTCTACCCGGTTGTACAAGAAATAGACCTGGCCCCCGCGTGCAAGCTCACGTTCAATTGCCTCTCTGACAAGAGCGCCATTGTATTCCACAACATACGTCTGTACGGGGAAGCGGTTTTCCGGCGGGGTTTCGATGACTGAAAGATCCCTTACGCCAAGCATAGACATATGCAGCGTACGCGGAATCGGCGTTGCTGTTAGCGTTAAAACATCAACATTGGCTTTTATTTGCTTGATCTTTTCTTTATGGGTTACACCGAAACGCTGCTCTTCATCAATGATGAGGAGCCCTAAGTCTTTATACACGACATCTTTTGATAGCAGCCGATGCGTCCCGATGACGATATCAACCGTCCCGTTTTTCAATCCTTTGATTGTTTCGTTTGCTTCTTTTCTTGTTCTGAACCTGCTGAGAAGGCCGATATTAATCGGATAGTCCTGGAAGCGCTCTTTAATGGTTTCATAGTGCTGCTGTGCCAAAATGGTTGTCGGGACGAGCAGAGCTACCTGCTTTCCGTCGCCGATCGCCTTAAACGCGGCACGTATGGCAACCTCTGTTTTACCGTAGCCCACATCTCCGCACAGCAAGCGGTCCATCGGACGTTCTCTTTCCATGTCTTTTTTGATTTCGTGAATCGAACGAAGCTGATCCTCAGTCTCTTGATAAGGGAAAGCTGATTCGAATTCACGCTGCATCTCATGGTCAGGAGAAAACGCGTATCCCTTGCTCGCTTCTCTTTCGGCATAGAGCTTAATTAAGTCATCAGCAATATCCTGAACGGATGTCTCTACTTTTTTCTTAACCCGTTTCCATTCGCTTCCGCCTAATTTATATAGCTTTGGCTCTTTTCCTTCGGAGCCGACATATTTTTGCACCTGATCAATTTGTTCTACAGGAACGTAAAGCTTGTCACTTCCCTGATAATGAATATTTAAATAGTCTTTATGAATTCCGTTGATTTCAAGGGTTTCAATTCCCAGGTATTTTCCGATCCCGTGATTAATATGAACGACATAATCACCAATTTGAAGCTCAGAATAGCTCTTGATGCGCTCTGCATTGGTAAGCTTCTGTTTTCGCGGCTTCTTTTTCACACGGTTTTTGAACAGTTCTTCTTCCGTAATAACAGCAAGCTTCATTAATGGCAGCTCAAATCCCGATTGGAGCTCGCCTTCCATGATATAGACCTGTCCCTGAACAAGCGCTTTTTTGCTGTCTGTCACGGCGGCCTCGATATCATAATCAGCCAAAACAGATGACAATTTCTGTGTACGTTCCTTGTTTGCTCCTAAGAACACAACAGTGAAATTTGATTTTTTAAAACGCTCCATTTCACCCGCGAGCACGTTCATTTGCCCATGGAAACTCTGCATTTGACGGCCTGACACATTGACGATATTTTGCGGGCTCGTATGCTGTACATGCCGCAAAAATAAAGAATAGTACAGCAGAGGCCGTTTTTGCTCAGCCACTATTTTTTGGAAGCTGAATGACAAACGAATGTCATGCAAAATCTTGCCTTCCTCAAGAAGATTTGTTATAAACTCTGCTTCTTCTTTTTGAAGCTGTTCTTCCATCTCATGAATCCGGCTGACTTCATCCAAAATCAGAAGTGTATTTTCAGGTGTATAATCTAGTAAACTAGCAGGCTTTTCATAGAAATATGAGAGATACTTCACGAGCTCCTGATCTGTCTGGCCTTCAGACAAGCGTTCTTTATCGTGAGAAATATTCGCATGAAGTATTTCTTTTTGCTTGTCAGCCTTTAATTTTTTCAAGCTCGCAGCAAGACCGCTATCGATTTTCTCCATCGCCCGTGCTTTTTCTTCCGGTCTGATAATTAATTCCTTCGCAGGACCGATATTGATCGAAGTAAGGGTCTCAATTGACCGCTGATCATCTGAATTAAAGCTGCGGATTGAATCGACTTCAGTGTCAAAAAGTTCAATTCTCACCGGATTTTCTGAAGTAAGCGGATAAATATCAATGATTCCTCCGCGAATACTGAATTCTCCGGGCGCAGATACCATATCAGACCGTTCATACCCTACCTCCACCAGCCGTGACGCTAGCTGGTCAGGTTCGATATCATGCCCTACTTGAATGAGCATCTGGCTGCTTTTCCACACCTCTACAGGCGGCAGCATTCTTCTGATGGCAGCTACAGGAGCAACGACAATCGGCGCTTCTCCATTCGTTAATCTATTAATGACATCTAATCGCTGCGCCCGTAATTCAGGGCTTGCCACTGCGATTTCTGATGAAATGAGTTCATTGACGGGGTACAAAAGGACAGACCGATCCTCCAGAAGTGAAGTCAGATCATCTGTTACTTTCTGGGCTTGATATAAGTTATGGGTGATGAGAAAGATAGGCTTATTCGTTTCATTAGCCAGGGCAGAAGTAAAAACAGAACGCGCGGAACCCGACAGACCCGCGAGCAGTTGTTCCTTCAGGCCCTCGTGTAAACCGTTGATGATGGATTTAAAGTCATCGCTTTCTTTTATAAAGGTTTGAATGTTGTCCATATGGCCCCTCCTCTCTGTTTCCTGTGAGAACAGAAAAACGCTTTGGTCTAGTGTCTACACCAAAGCTTTTTATTGAATAAATGTGTGATATTCGTGGTAATGCGGATTTCGGTCAAGCGCCTCTTGGCAGTCTTCACATATCGTCAAAACATGGACATCTCCATTTTCTTTATAAGAAATCATATCGTTTCTTTCCTCATTTGTTAAGTGCTGAAATCCAAGTGAGTCTGTCGATACCATTGAAGATTCGAGACTGCCTACTTTCACTCCGCAATGACGACAATAATAATGCAAAGCCATACAAGGGACCTCCTGATCAAAAAGTCATTTTGGTGTAGTATGGACTTTGTTGTTTCATTTTATACCTTTGCGTTAAATTCGTTCATGACTTCTAAAAACGGTTTACTCAGAGAAGCCTCACAAGCCTTCACAGATTTATCAACCGCTTCCCCGATCTCAGGTGCCTCCTCCTTTGTAAAGGAGCCTAACACATAATCAACGACCTTCATGCCGTTTACAGGCCGGCCGATTCCGATGCGGATACGGTCAAACTCGGATGTTCCAAGATGCTGGATCAGTGATTTGATGCCGTTGTGCCCTCCGGCGCTTCCTTTCGTTCTTAACCGAATCTTGCCAGTCGGAAGGTCGAGATCGTCGTAAATGACTGTCAAATCTTCGTTATCGACATCATAGTAATCCATTAAAGGCCGCAAACATTCTCCTGATAAATTCATATATGTAAGCGGTTTAACAAGTAGAACCTTTTTGCCGGAAACAAATCCGGTTCCGTATAATCCGTTAAATTTATTTTGATTCAGCTCTATATTCCATTCCTTTGCAAGCTGATCTATCACCATAAATCCGACATTATGCCGTGTATTTTCATAGTTCTTTCCCGGGTTTCCGAGACCGGCAATCACAAGCATGGCGAATCCTCCCTTAGTCACATAACTCCCGTCTTCATAAACGGGCTATAATTCTTCTCATTCTAGCACAAAAGACGTAACCGCGGGAGGGTTACGCCTTAAGCTATTATTGTTCTTTGTTTTCACCTTCAGGCTGAGCATCAGCAGATTCCTCTTCATCGATCTCAGCTGCTTCCTGCTGCTGCGGAGGAAGGATAGAAGCCACGACCTCATCTGATTCATGATGAAAGGAGTAGTCACCGCCAGCAGGCAAATCCGCGATCGTCAGTACTTCATTTACATCGAGATTAGAAATATCAGCCTCAATCGTTTGCGGAATGGCTTTTGGCTTAGCCTTTACAGTAAGTGCATATAGCGGCTGCTGCAATACGCCTCCGTTTTTCACACCAATGGCTTCTCCGGTCAGATGAATCGGAACTTCCACTTCAATGTCCTCACTCATATTGACTACTTGAAAATCAGCATGAGTGATTTCATTTTTCAGCGGGTCCGTTTGCAGGTCTGTCACCATGACAGAGTGTTTTTCTCCGCTGACCTCAAGCGTAATGACTGCATTTTTGCCTTCGTCCCTCAGCGTTTTGATCAGCTCCACACTGTCTAATGACACTGGTTTGTTGCCAGTATCCTTCCCATATATGATACCTGGAACATGTCCTGAAGTACGGATATTCCGAAGAGATGAACGAGTAAAGTCCGTTCTTTCTTTTGCCGTTAAAGTTGCCATATTCAGCACCATCCTATTATCGTTTTAATTGTCCTATTACAAACAATACCCATAACGATTAGGATTTAAACCTCAAAAAACGGTTTAGCTGAACAGATAGCTGACTGATTGCTGCTCATGAACGCGAATAATCGCTTCAGCCAGAAGCGGCCCGACTGAAAGCTGCTTAAAGCGTTCAATTTTCTTTTCTTCAGGAAGCTTGATGCTGTTTGTCACAACGAGCTCTTTAATTGTTGAATTATTAATTCGTTCAACCGCAGGGCCTGATAGTACAGGGTGTGTACAGCATGCATATACTTCTTTCGCTCCGTTTTCTACGAGCGCATTAGCAGCAAGTGTAATCGTACCTGCAGTATCAATAATGTCATCGATGAGGATAGCAGTCTTCCCTTCGATATTACCTACAATATTCATAACTTCCGCCACGTTTGGACGCGGACGGCGTTTATCGATAATCGCAATCGGCGCTTTTAGTCGGTCAGCCAGTTTGCGGGCACGTGTCACACCGCCGTGGTCTGGTGAAACAATGACGATATCTTCAAGGTTTTTGCCTTCAAAATATTCTCCTAAAATCGGAACACCCATTAAGTGGTCAATCGGTATATCAAAGAATCCTTGAATTTGCGGCGCATGCAGGTCGAGTGCAATCACACGAGTCGCACCAGCTGTTTCAAGCAGGTTAGCGAAAAGTTTAGCTGTGATTGGCTCACGGGATCTTGCTTTTCTGTCTTGACGCGCATAACCGTAATAAGGAATAACAATGTTAATCGTTTTTGCAGAAGCGCGTTTTAACGCATCTACCATAATCAGCAGTTCCATAATATGCTCGTTAACGGGGTCACTTGTAGACTGGATGATGTAACAATCACATCCGCGAATACTTTCTTCGATATTAATTTGGACTTCCCCGTCACTAAATCTTGTGACAGAACATTTCCCTAATTGAACTCCAACTATATCTGCGATTTCTTTTGCAAGCTCTGGATTCGAATTCAAAGAAAAAATCTTTAAATTCTTATCTCCGTATTGATTAGACATGGATAAACCTCCGAATTTAGGATTATTTTTTATGAATATTTTTCACATAATCGTCTTTATTAACTTGTCTCGCTCTGGCAATAGCAAGCGCTTTTCCAGGTACATCTTCCGTAACAGTTGAACCTGCCGCCACATAAGCGCCTTCTCCGACTGTGACAGGGGCAACCAAGTTGGAGTTGCAGCCGATAAACGCGCCATCTTCAATTTTTGTCAAATACTTATTCTTCCCATCATAATTGACAGTAATTGAACCGCAGCCCAGGTTTACATCAGTGCCTACCTCAGCATCACCGACATAGCTTAGATGAGATGCCTTGCTTCGGTCTCCGAATTGAGTCTTTTTAATTTCTACAAAGTTTCCGATCTTCACTTCATTCCCGATGACAGAATCAGGTCTGATGTGAGCAAAAGGTCCTATGTTTACATCATTCCCCACTTTACTGTGATTGACTACCGATTGTTTAATAACCGTACGGCTGCCGATGGAACTATTCATAATCTCCGTATGAGGGCCAATTATCGTATCTTCTCCGATTTGCACCTCACCTTTAATTACAGTTCCAGGATAAATCACAGTATCGCTTCCGATAACAGCGTCAGGAGAAATATACGTATTCATCGGGTCAATCAACGTCACGCCATTTTGCATATGCCGTTTATTAATACGCTCTTTCATAAATTGTTCTGCTTGAGAAAGAGCAACTCTATCATTAACTCCGAGCGTTTCTTGGAAATTACCAGTCTGGTAAGCGGCAACAGTTTCGCCTTCATTTTTAAGAATCTCTATGACATCCGGCAAATAATACTCGCCTTGGGCATTATCATTAGACACCTGATCAATAGCCCGGAATAGCGCTTCATTGTCAAAACAATACGTACCGGTATTGATCTCAGTTACAAGACGTTCTTCTTCAGAGGCGTCCTTATGCTCAACGATTTTTTGAACCGCTCCGTTTTGGCTGCGAATAATGCGGCCATATCCGGTTGGATCTTCTGCAACCGCAGTTAAAATCGTAGCTTTCGCTTCTCTTTGTGTATGTTCTTTCAGCATCTCTTCCATCGTCTCTGCTGTTAAAAGCGGCGTATCTCCGCAAATGACAATCGTGACGCCTTTTTCGTCAGCAAGAAATGGCTGTGCCTGTTTTACAGCATGAGCAGTGCCAAGCTGTTCTGCTTGAAGCGCGTACTCGCTTTTATCACCAAGCTGCTTTTTCACTTCTTCCGCACCATGTCCGACAATCGTGACAAGCTTCGATAAAGATAATTTTAAGGCTTCGTCCACGACGTGCTCTACCATAGGCTTACCGCAAACTGGATGAAGGACTTTATAAAGCTTCGATTTCATTCTCGTTCCTTGTCCAGCCGCTAAAACAACTGCAAACCGCTTATCCATTTATTGGCCTCCAATATCCCTTTTATCCATAGAAAAATATATCCTAAATATCTTCTGATTTCAAGGAGACTTCATGAAGTGCAAGAATTTTCTATTGAGTGCAAATACGTTTGAAAAATCAGAATTAAAAAAGGACCGCCGGCAAAAGGCTTATGTCAGCCCTTTCAGCAGTCCTTGCTTTTTGGTTATTTTTTAAGAAGCTCCAGCTTCTTCGAATTCTAATGCTTCAGTGTCACCCAGACGATGATACTCATTTAACACGGCATCTTGAATCTTTCCTCGCGTGCTTGAATTAATAGGATGAGCAATATCGCGGAACTCTCCATCAGGGGTGCGTTTACTCGGCATCGCAACGAAAAGACCATTGTTTCCATCAATCACACGAATATCATGTACAACAAATTCGTGATCCAGCGTGATGGATGCAATCGCTCTCATGCGACCATCGGTATTCACGCGGCGTAATCTTACGTCAGTAACTTCCACAGTAGTTCACCACCTTTTCCCTATATAAAAGCATTAGTGTATCAATTCCACGATTTTCTCTGAAATCCTGCTCGTTTTTAAAATATTTTTTGAAAAAATAGGATATAGTTACACAATTAGGTCATATCGCTTTTATTTCGGGCATAAGGTAAATAAAAAAGTGATCCCGGGCACTCCCAGAATCACTTTTCTTATTATTTTACCAATGCAATAACTTCAATTTCGACTAGCGCATCCTTCGGGAGTCTTGCGACTTCCACACAAGATCTCGCCGGTTTGTGAGTATCAAAATATTGTCCGTACACTTCGTTTACTTCCGCAAACTGTTCCATATCCGCGATAAACACAGTTGCTTTTACAACTGTTTCAAAAGAAGCACCCGCTTCTTCCAGAACCGCTTTTAAGTTGCTGAATACTTGATGAGTCTGCTCCTTAATATCTCCGTTCACCATTTCGCCTGAAGGAGTCAAAGGAATTTGACCTGAGCTGTAAAACATATTGTTGACGATAATCCCTTGTGAATAAGGCCCAATTGCCGCTGGGGCATGTTTTGTGTGGACTGCTTTTGTCATGATTCTGTCTCTCCATTCTTTAAAAGATTGTCTTTAAAAAAACGCAGAAAATTGCCATTCTGAATTTCAATGGACTTCTCTTTCATGTTGATGGTTGAAAGAGTAAGAAGTGACATATATTCATCAACAAGACGTTCATCTACTCCTTCGGCCTCTACTAAGACGCCGATTCCCGCCACATTTGCGTTAAACTCATCCAACAGGTTAATCATACCATTTATTGTGCCGCCTGCTTTCATAAAGTCATCAATAATGAGTACGTTTGAACCCGTTTTCATGCTTCTTTTCGCAAGTGACATTGTTTGAATGCGGTTTGAGGAGCCTGAAACGTAATTAATGCTGACTGTGGAGCCTTCTGTTACCTTATTGTCTTTACGAACGATCACAACAGGCACATTCAAATAGCTCGCAGCTGCGTACGCAAGAGGGATGCCTTTCGTGGCAACGGTCATGACAACATCAATATCGCGCTCTGCAAACACGGAAGCAAACAGCTTCCCTACCTTGGAGAGTACAGATGGCTTTCCTAAGATATCCGTTAAATATACATAACCGCCCGGAAGGATACGTTCAGGATTTGCCAGCGACTGTCCAAGAGTCTGCACAAACTCTTCAGCTTCAGCCTGCTTCATTTTCGGAATATATTTAACGCCTCCGGCAGCACCGGGAACAGTAAGCAAAGTACCGATCCCCTGCTGTTCAAAGGTTTGTTTAATAATTGTTAAATCTTCACTGATCGATGATTTTGCAGATTCATACCGCTCAGAGAAAAAGGTTAGCGGTATTAACTCGTGCGGATGGGTTAACAAGTAATTTGTTAAGTCCACCAATCTGCCGCTGCGACGAAACTTCATGAACTTACCCCCAAAATCCGAATATTTTAAGATCAATATAACTTAACATACGGATTTAATCAAGAGCGTTCTGTTCGCCGATCATTCTCACCGCATAAACTTGATCGCAGAAGCCTCTTAACCCGTTATAAATTCTCTGCACCTTCGACTCATACTGAACCAGTCCAAACACTGTCGGACCGCTCCCGCTCATTAACACGGCATCTGCACCAAAGCGTTTCATCTGGTTTTTGATCATCGCGACTTCAGGATGCATATCAAGCGTAACAGATTCGAGCACATTGCCTAAACGGCTGCACATCTTTTGAAAACTCTTTTCCTCTATCGCCTCGATCATGCCTTGTACATCGGGATGCTCTATGTCATCCAGTTTCAGCGCTCTGTACACTTCAGCAGTTGAAACACCGATTGTCGGCTTCGCTAAAATGACCCAGCAGTGCGGAGGCGTGCTGATATGTTTAATTTTCTCGCCGCGCCCTGTTGCAAGTGCAGTTCCTCCATAGACACAAAATGAAACGTCGGAGCCAATTTCCGCTCCAAGCTCAGCAAGCGTTTCCGCAGAAAGATTTAAATTCCACAGTCTGTTCAGCCCTCTGAGCGTCGCCGCCGCATCACTGCTTCCGCCGGCAAGACCGGCAGCCACCGGAATTACCTTCGTAATCATGATGGAAACTCCCTTTTTCACGTTGTATCTGTCCTTGATCAGCTTGGCGGCCTGATAAGCTAAGTTTCTTTGGTCATCAGGCACAAAACGGTTGTGGGAGGAAACCCTCACTTCATCCTCTGCCAGCTCCGTCAATTCAATTCGATCAGCTAAATCAATTGTCGTCATGATCATTTCGACTTCATGATAACCATCCGGGCGTTTTCGGGTGACGTCAAGTGACAGATTGATCTTGGCTGGCGCTTTTTCTAAAATACGCATAGCTTTCACCTACTTCTCCATCTAAACATAAGTATGAACATTGTATCACATTTGAAGTACAGGATGAACATATCCATATTCAGCCCATTATGTATTTATATCCAATATAAAAAACCGGGGAACGGCACGTCCCCGGGTCACATCCTTATCGGTTATTATGATTCTGAGCCATTTGCTGTTCAGCGATTTCAATGGCGCGCTTTACCATATTACCAGCATCGCGGGCCCGAATTTCGCCCCAACCGCCATTTTTTACTGTGTCATAAAAACCAAGGTCCTTAGCCAGCTCATATTTAAACTCATCTGACATAACTCCACGACGTCTGCCCAAACGAAACAACCCCTTTTTTAGAAGTGATAGCCATTCGTGCACGTCACGATAATATGTGACTGTTTTATCTTTTGTTAAATCAAATGGAACTTTCGTTAAAATTACTGGAAACCAAAAAAGGGCAAAACAAAAAGCAGTAAACAAAAGGTTCACTGCCCGTTAAAATGCCACTGAGCTTGCTGCGTCATCATTAAATGTCAGCTCAACAGTCTCAGTCAAAATATCAGCATAACTGTATGAAACTCTTTCAAACGAGTTCTCGTCTTGATCTAGTTGTATCACAAAAACAGAAGGGTACGTCTCAGCTAAAATGCCCGAACGCTCAATCGTTTTTCGGCGGCCACCGTTTGCTTTTAACGTCAGCCTTTTACCTAAATTCCCATCAAGCGATCTTTTAATATCGGACAACGTCTTCGCCATTGCATCCACCTCACTACATTTATTGTACAACACGAGCCCATTTTTGTCAAATAAAATTTAAATTATATCAACGTTAATAAGACGTTGTCAATAAAATTATTTTGACAAAATTCTATGATTCCTCAATTATGTTCCGCAAGTTTCGGTAAATTATGTATCATTATGCAAAATAAAAAACCCGCATAGATCTACTATGCAGGTTTTCAACTGTTAATTGGACTTATAAGGCATGCCAATTCTCAGTACTCCTCTTGTTTCAATACCTCCAAGCCCTTTCTCTCTTGTCAGCGTATTACGGAGCACTTCCCATACATTGATCCGTTCCATAAACGGTGTAAAGCTGATCTTCGCGACGATATATACCGGATCAAGCGCATGAATATTTACTCTTGATGGTGAACTCGCAAAATTTGCACCCGCTCTGATGAGTGATTCAAAATGGGATTGGCAGGCCCCCGCAAAAATAACAAGCTGATCTAAGTGAGGGATCTTTTTTCGGGCTTTATGAACGGTTTCAACAAAGTGCTTAGAATGTCTGTACGCGTTCAAATCATCAATGCCGCCCTTTTGCTTCGAATACGCATCATGCCCTGTGATCACCAGGATATCTGGTCGATATTTGTCGAGCAATTCTTCAATAGAAGCAGACATTTTCTTTTCGTGGCAATGGATGCCATAGACCGGCACTCCTATTTTTTTATAGACATTCAAGCATTTTTTCAGATATGCTTCGTCACCATCCAGATGAAGCACTTTGCCAGGCATATGGAAATAATGCTCCTGATGCTGATATTGGCTTGTCGCAAAGTACTCCTGCTTTTCTCTGAGCAGCTTATAATCCTGGCGGAGCAATTCGAGCGACTCATTCATTCTGCTCTCATCTTTCTTTTTCCGCATCATCTGCTCATCCTTTTTCACTGCCACCAGATCAGAAAAATCCGAATCAGCAATCAGCCTGACTTCATCTCCATGCAAAATGGCAATTGAATTTCCTTTGCTTGTTTGCTCTATTCCTATAATTCGAAACAAAACATCCATCTGATAGGATTTTCTGGCTACCATATCCCCTATTTGAAATTGCACGTTCCTCACTCCACACATAGACTAAGCCTCATCATGAAAGAAAGAGCCTTGAGAAAGCGCCTTTTTTCGCTGAGTCCAAGTTTTTTCTTATCATTGAATGAAAGGTCCTTCTCTAGCCTATGTAGCGGCAGTCCATGTGGTGCGCAAAACAAAAAGCCCTTTTAGAAAAGGGCTTTCCTATTGTTGAAAACCCTTGAAGTCTAGGAAAGGCGAGCATCGGAGCGCAGCGAATGTTATAATTCGTGAGCATTGAAGCGCAGTCTTGACAACGAATGCGAGGGTTTGTCGATACGCTGAAAGCCCTTTTAGAAAAGGGCTTTATACAATCCGTTAGACAGCGCTGCGAACTCCTCGATAGACAGGGATTCACCTCGGCGCTTGCCGTCAATATTTGTTTCTTTAAGCACTTGCTCAATCGTTGATTTATGTGCTTTTCCTTCAGGCAGATTGTTAACTAAGTTATTGAGCAGCGTTTTACGGCGCTGTGCAAAGCTTGCCTTGATGAGCTGAAAGAAAAAGGATTCGTTTTCTACGTCCACTGCCGGGCCGTCTCGGAGAATCAGACGGATGACTGCGGAATCGACATTAGGCTGAGGGACAAATACGGTTTTCGGAACGATCATCACCGTTTTGGCTTCTGTATAAAACTGCACCGCGATTGAAAGCGAGCCGTATTCCTTAGATGAAGGATCAGCCGCCATGCGCTCAGCCACTTCTTTTTGCAGCATGACCACAATCCCTTTCAGCGGAAGATGCTCTTCAAGCAGTTTCATGATAATCGGTGTTGTTACGTAATAAGGAAGGTTGGCTACTACCATGATCTCATCGCAGTCTTGAAATTGTTCTTCAATGACCGATTTGACATCAGCCTTTAACACGTCCTGATGAATGACAGTGACATTGTCGTAAGGTGACAGCGTGTCCTTCAGAATCGGCAGTAAACGCTGGTCAATCTCAAATGCCACGACTTTTTTCGCCCGCTTGGCAAGCTGTTCGGTTAAAGCACCGATTCCTGGGCCGATTTCAATGACACCTGTTTTCTCCGTCACTTCTGCGTGATCGACAATTCGGTTTAAAATGTTCGTATCAATTAAGAAATTCTGTCCTAAGCTCTTTTTAAAAGAAAAACCGTATTTCTTCAATATCTCTTTCGTTCTAATCGGTGTCGCAATATCTTTATTCATTCTGTTCCTCCCGCATAACGGTATCGAGCGCACTCATAAAATCACTTTTTTTAATTTGAAACATTTGCAGCCGTTTTTGAAGTTGTTTGCCATTTGTATAGCCGATTTTCAACAGATCACCCAGTCGTTCGCGGCGGCGTTTGGCCGCAGATCCGCCTATTAGTCCGGCATGAATCAAATCCTCAGCCGAAATCTCACTCGGCTGCGCTTCCATCTCTTCATGGACATTTTCTAAACATGCCCTAATGCTTTCAACCGATGCATGCTCCACACCAATTCCCCGCTTGTTTTTAGGTTTGGCAAGGTGCTTTGGCAAAAATGCATGCTTACAGCCGGGTACAGCCTCTGAAATGGTTTTGCGGATCTTCTCTCCCGGAAAGTCCGGATCCGTTAAAATAATCACGCCTCTGGTCTTCTGAGCCAAACGGATTTGGTCAATCACATGATCGTCGATAGCTGAACCATTTGTTTCAATTGTGTCTGCATCAACAGCCAATTTGATGCGGGCCGTATCGTCACGCCCCTCGACCACAATGATCTCTTTTATTTTCATTATTTCCTCCAAGACAAAATAAAAACTTTTGTATATTTATGAAACTTTTTCTTATGTCGAGCGTCTAATAAGCATAAAATACACTTTGTCTATTATAACGAAAAAAACAGAGGGCGCAAAACCCTCTGAATCATAAGTATATATTAATTTAAGACTTTAATTTTGACTGTTTTATTTCCCCATCGGTACGCCGATGATTTCTCTGGGAAAAAGACGTCTATTTTGTTCCCTTTAATCGCTGAACCAGTATCTGCAGCAATGGCATATCCATAGCCTTCCACGTGGACTTTGGAGCCTAGCGGAATGACATTGGGATCCACAGCGATGACTTTGGCATTCGGATTATTTTTTAAATTGACGCCTGTCGCTGTATGTCCTGAACAGCCGCTGCAGCTTGCCGTATAAGCCGTAGAAGATACAGTCATGACTTTTCCTGATGATTCATTGCTGCGGGACACAACTGTTTTTGAATCACCTGAAGCGCTGACCTTTTCAACTTTTGGACTGCTCTGCTTTGTGCCGACAGCAATGACTTTATCTTTGCTTTGTTCAGCTGTTTCTTCTTTTACAAGCTCTCTGGACACTTCTTTGCCGTTTTCTTTAACGACCTCGAAATGTTTCTTAAGCTTGCCTTCTTTTCCTTTTTGGACGACCTTTTCTTCCCCTTTTTCAAGAGAAGCGTCTTCTTGCTTTTTCACATCGAACGCAATCTTCTCTTCAACTACATCGGTGACCTTTTCGATACGAGTAATTGTAATATCAGCCTTTCCTTTCGTCAGCTTTGCATCTAACGCAGGCTTGATTTTATCTTCGTCTTTTATGTTCATCTTTTGCTGTTTTAAAAAGTCAGCGACCGTAGTCGAAGTCGTCCAGATCTTCTTTTGTTTTCCTGCATCATTCACAGTAACCTGAAATGCGGGCTCTATGTTAATCTTCATGTCTTTCGAAATATCTGTATCTATTGCGGGATCAACTTGATCTTGTTCTTTCACATCAACATCTTGTTCGTCCAGTAATGCACCGACCGTTTTTGCTGTTGACCATAATGTCTTTTCTTCCCCGTTTATTGTAAGCTTCACAGGTTTTGCAGCCTCATACACAACGTCCATATCTGCTGTTATCTTTGTCTGTTTAGCAGGTGTGATCTTGTCTTCGTCTCTTGTTTTGATATCAAGCGTCTCCAAAAGATCACCGACTGTACTTGCATGTGTGCGTATATGTTTCTTTTTGCCATTGATAGAAACTGAGACTGATTGTTTCGTCAGCTCATGAGCCGCGTACGCAGTCCCGCTTCCTGCCAAAAGCAAACAAGCAGCAACCAGAATGACTTTGCTTTTGCTAAGCTTTACGGAAAACAGCTTTTTCATTTTTTGTGTGATGAAAAACGCCTCCTTCTCCTCGGAGAGATTATATAGAGTATCTAAAAGGCTGTCAACCCTCCCTTCTCTTTCTCCCAAAAGCTCAGTGTCTTCTTCATTATCCTGAAATACACTGAGAAACGGAAGAAAGACTTGTCGACAAACCTATCCTATGAGGAGAAGAAAGCATGTAGAACTTTTATAGAAAAACGCTGTAAGGGACAAGCTCTTACAAAACCCGCTAGCGTTTTTTGTCAGTTTATACGGAAAAGTCTTTTCGCATTTTCAGTAGTGATTGAGGCAATCTCCTCAAATGTCATTTCTTTTAATTCTGCGATTTGTTCTGCCACATATTTCACATAGCTCGGTTCATTTCTTTTCCCGCGGAAAGGGTGAGGCGTGAGAAACGGGCAGTCCGTTTCAATCAGCAACCGGTCATTCGGAATTTCCTTCACTACTTCCTTCGGTTTCTTCGCGTTTTTGAATGTCACCGGCCCTCCAAATGATAAATAAAAATTCATTTTCATGCATTCTCTTGCCACTTCCGCACTTCCTGTAAAGCAGTGCATGATTCCGCCCACAGCTTCTGCGCCTTCCTCTTTCAGAATAGTCACGACATCCTCCGTTGCATCACGGTTATGAATGATAATAGGCAGATTGACCTCTTTCGCTAATGCAATTTGTTTTCTAAACACCTCTTTTTGAATGTCTTTAGGTGATTTATCCCAGTGATAATCAAGTCCCATTTCACCTATCGCTACCACTTTCTCATGAGCAGAAAGCTCTTTAATCCATGCTAAATCTTCCTCTGTCATGTCAATCGCGTCAACAGGGTGCCAGCCGATGGCTGCATAAATAAAATCATATTCCTCAATCATTTCCATCGCACGGGTAATCGTTGGACGGTCAAAACCAACTACGACAATTCGTTCAACTTTTTCAGCTTTTGCCCGTTCAATAACCTCTTCCAGATCAGTATCATATTGTTCCGCATTTAAATGCGCGTGTGTGTCAAACAACATAAGTGAAAAACTCCTTTCTTGTCGAAACACAAAAGGTGTTCGACGAATTGTTACACGTGAAACACCTTTTGTTTATCATTATTTAATTCTTGTGCCTTTTGGTAACGACTGATCGATAGATACGACTTTTAAAACGCCGTCTGCCTCCCCTGCAAGGATCATACCTTGAGAAAGCTCGCCTCTCAGTTTAACCGGTTTTAGATTTGTTACACAAACGAGTTTCTTTCCAACAAGCTCTTCAGGCGTATAATGCTTCGCTATGCCAGATACCACTTGGCGCTTTTCAAAACCAAGATCCAGCTGCAGCTTCAATAACCGGTCTGCTTTTTTCACTGGCTCTGCCTCAATGACCTCAGCTACGCGAAGCTCTACATCCATGAATTGATCAATCGTAATTTCAGGTAAACGATCGACCTCTTGCGGCTCTTCTTCTTTTGTTTCTTCTTTCGCTGGTGCCGAACCTTGCATTTTCCCTTTGATATAAGCAATTTCTTCCTCTGCCTCTAAACGTGGGAACAACGGCTCGCCTTTTTGTACTTTTGTATCTTTCAGCTGGCCGAAAGCTGTAATGCTGTCCCAAGCTTTTAAAGATTCATCAGTAATGCCCAACTGCTCGAACATTTTTTCCGGTGTTTTTGTTAAGAATGGCTGAAGCAGTACCGCTGAAATACGCAATGATTCAGCGAGATGATACATAACGGATCGCAATTCTTCTTCTTTTGCCGGATCTTTCGCAAGCACCCATGGAGCTGTCTCATCAATGTATTTGTTGGTGCGGCTGATGAGCTGCCATAAAGTCGAAAGTGCTACCGAGAATTCCATGTTTTCCATTGCTTTCTCATAAGCTTTCACTGTTTCTTCAGCAACCGAAGTGAGCGTTTGGTCAAATTCCGTAACAGCACTTTTGTAAGAACCGATCTGTCCGTCAAAATACTTATTGATCATCGCAACAGTACGATTCAATAGGTTTCCTAAATCATTCGCTAGATCATAGTTGATCCGCTCAACAAATCCTTCCGGCGTGAATACACCGTCAGATCCGAACGGCACTTCGCGAAGCAGGTAATAGCGAAGCTCGTCTAACCCATAGCGTTCAATTAATGTAACCGGATCTACAACGTTTCCTTTTGATTTCGACATTTTTCCGTCTTTCATCAAAAGCCAGCCATGAGCGAATACTTGCTTTGGCAGAGGCAGATCCAGAGCCATCAGCATAATTGGCCAGTAAATCGTATGGAATCGTACAATCTCCTTACCGACTAAATGAACATCGGCAGGCCAATATTTTTGATACAGCTCATCATTTTCTGTATCATAACCTAGTGCTGTTAAATAGTTAAATAGTGCGTCAATCCAAACATATACAACGTGCTTTGGATTTTCCGGCACCTTTACGCCCCAATCAAAAGTGGTACGTGATACTGCCAAATCCTCGAGTCCAGGCTTGATAAAGTTATTAATCATTTCGTTTTTGCGTGATTCCGGCTGGATGAAGGTCGGATTTTCTTCATAGTATTTCAAAAGACGATCCGCGTATTTGCCCATACGGAAGAAATAAGACTCCTCTTTGATCAATTCAACTGGGTGACCGCTGTCAGGGCTTTTTCCGCCGATGACCTCTCCCTTTTCATTCCGCTCGATATCAACAAGCTGCGTTTCCGTGTAGAACGTTTCATCAGGGATGCTGTACCAGCCTTCATACTCATCAAGATAGATGTCCCCATTATCAAGAAGCTTTTGAAACACCTTTTCAATGACAACTTTATGCCGTTTTTCTGTCGTACGGATAAAGTCGTCGTTTGAGATTTCAAGCTGCTTCCACAGTTTTTGAATATCTGCCGCTGCGCGATCCACATACTCCTGAGGTGTAATGTTTTCCTGTTCAGCTTTTTGCTGAATCTTTTGTCCATGCTCGTCCGTTCCCGTTAAATAGCGAACATCGAACCCTTTTAATCTTTTATAGCGTGCCATTGCATCTCCCGCGACTGTCGTATATGCATGGCCGATATGTAATTTTCCGCTCGGATAATAAATCGGTGTTGTAATGTAAAAAGTATTGTTTTCTTGCGGCATCTTGAAACCTCCTAATCAGAATGTCAAAAAGCTCCCGCCCAAAGGACGAGAGCGGCGATAAGTGCAAATCATATCTGCATATTTTTTATATTTATCCTTTATCTATGATACCATCTTAGCCTTTAAGATCAAGAATATATACATATGCCCTGAAAAAGAATAATTAAAATTAAAAATCTTTAATGAAAATAAAAAAAGTCTGTTCGTGTCGAATTTTGTCGTATATAATCAAATGAAATAAAAAACTTTGGTTCGAAAGTCTTGATTTAAAAGGATTTTTAGTAGGATAATAGCTTTATTAAATATTTATAAAATGCTGTTATTTCGGTAGTTTCCAAGACATTACTGACTATAAGAACTAATTCTTACAATCAATAGTAAACAAAATGATTGACGATTATTGGAAACCTTGTTATGCTATGAAGGTAAGGATTTTGTCGAATAATGACGAAGAAAAATATAATTTAAACAAATAAGTATCTCTTGGGAGGAGAATGTTTATGAAATCTACTGGTATTGTACGTAAAGTTGATGAATTAGGACGTGTAGTTATTCCTATCGAATTGCGTCGTACTCTCGGAATCGCAGAAAAAGATGCTCTTGAAATTTATGTTGATGATGAAAAAATCATCCTTAAAAAATATAAACCAAACATGACTTGCCAAGTAACTGGTGAAGTTTCTGATGATAACCTTAAACTTGCAGGCGGTAAATTGGTTCTTAGTAAAGAAGGCGCTGAGCAAATCATCAGCGAAATCCAAAACCAGCTTCAAAACCTTAAATAATCATTTCTTGTACAAAAAACGTTCTTGTTATGACACAAGAACGTTTTTTTATTGCTTAATATGGTAAGCATCGTACATTTCACGCTTTGGTACATTGCGGTCGACTGCTGCTTTTTTAATGGCTTCTTTAGAAGTAGCGCCTTTCGAGATGTAATGCTCGACATGTTCTTTCGCAGTGAGGGTTTCCCACCATTGTTCTTCCTCATCTGCTTCTTCATTATTACTTCCTTCTACGACAAGACAAAACTCGCCGCGTATCTGATCCTCGTTTGCCCATTCGATGACCTCGGATATCGTTCCTCGGATAAACTCTTCATATTTTTTAGTGAGTTCACGCGTTACAGCGATTTCTCGATCCCCTAATATCTCTGCCATCGCTGACAAGGTTTCCTTCAATCTGTGAGGCGCTTCATAAAAAATGATCGTTTCCCGCCGTTTTTTAAGGGCTTCAAGCTCCTTCTTCTTTTCTTTTTTCTGTCTGTTGAGAAAACCGTAAAAGAAAAAAGGCTGCGGTACAATACCTGAAGCAATAAGAGCTGTTAATGCAGCGTTGGCTCCAGGCAACGGAACAACATAACCGCCTATATCCGTAAAATCTTTCACGATTTCAGCTCCAGGATCAGAAATTGTCGGCAGACCGGCATCACTGACAAGAGCAATGTTTTTTCCCGATTTCAGCCATTCAATAATTTTGTGCCCGCTGCTTTCTTTATTGTGTTCATGATAGCTGACCAGCGGTGTTTCAATTTCATATACATGACAAAGCTTTTTCGTTTGCCTCGTATCTTCCGCAGCAATCGCATCCACTGATTTCAGCGTATCGATCGCCCGGAATGTCATATCCTCTAAATTTCCGATTGGGGTTGGGACCAAGTAAAGAATTCCCATGTCCGACTTTCCATTAAAGCTCATTTGGCGCCTTAACATATACAGCCTCCTTGCTGTTCCGCTTTTCTTCTATATAAAGCTCTTTTTTCTTTCGAGTTAGTTTTTTGAAATAATATTCAGCCTGCATAGCTTCTCGTTTGGTATCGAAAGCTTCAGCAAAAATCAATTCAACCGGACGTCTTACTTTTGTATACTTTGCGCCCTTTCCGTCATTGTGTGTTTTCACCCGTTTATGCAGATCGTTGGTATACCCGGCATACCAGCTATTGTCCCTACATTTCACGACGTAGAAGAAATGATTATTTGTCTCCATATAAAATGGTCCTGATCTCTTTTGTATATTCATTTTGTTCATCATAAACGAACAAAGGAGGAAGAATTTTCAAATCTGGACGCCCACCTTTGATCCCTTCAACCAAAATGGTATTGGCTTCTTTCCCTTGCTTCGGATAGACAAATTGCACACGCTTTGGCTCGATTTGATAAGCCTTCATCAGTTCAAAAATCTCGAGAAGCCGTCCCGGCCGGTGAACAAGCGCTGCTTTTCCTCCTTGTTTGAGCAGCTTGCTGCTGACTGAAATGACATCCTCCAGTGTGCAGTGAATTTCATGTCTTGCAATTCGGAGATGCTCGTTCATGTTTTGTTCAGTTTGTTTCGGCGTTTTAAAATACGGCGGGTTGCAGGTGACAACATCATATCGATTATGTCCAAGTTTCTCCGGCATATTTTTCAGATCATCATGTATGATCTGAATCTGACCCTGCAGCTTATTGTACTCCACACTGCGAATAGCCATATCATACAGCCTTTCTTGAATTTCGACTCCAAGAATGTCTGCTTTTGATCTTGTACTGAGCAGCAGCGGCACAATGCCATTGCCGGTACACAAATCAACAATTTTTCCTTTTTGTATCGGAACGTACGCAAATTTGGACAGAAGCACAGCGTCCAATGAAAAAGCAAACACCGTTGGACTTTGTATGATTTTCATGTCCTCTGCCAGCAAATAATCTAATCTTTCATCATCACGTAATGAAACCATCTTCTTATCCTTTCAGTACCTTTGAAAAAGGCTTCCGTCTTATGCGGAAGCCTTTTCCCTATTTTTTATTTAAGAATGACAGACAGAAAAGACAATCTTCTTTTCGAACACTTCCATAGTGGACATTGCAGATATGAAATCCTTCTTGATACAGTCGTGCCAGATTATCATATCCTTCCCCTATATCAGTTTGCTCTGTCTTCTGTGTTTTTGATTCTTTTTTATCAGCTTTGAACTTTTCAATCTGCTGCGTCGTATCGTCCAGCCGTTTGCGCAAATGCTTGTTTTCAAGCTGTAAATGATGATTTTCCTCAATCATCTCACCGATATGCTGCTTCAAATCCCCCAGCTGCCGGTACAGTGAACCAATTTGTTCTTCTAAGTTAATGACTGTATCAAATAACTCTTTTTTATCCAAGGTTCCACACCTCGTTAATCTGTGGTTTGTGCGGATACGACGCCCTCTTCCAAGAGCTCTTCCCAAGTATATTCTATCACTTTTTCACGGTTTATCAGTTCCACCTGAAGCACCCGTTCCAGAATATTTAGTCCGACGACCTTCGCGGGACCGTTTGCTGTCGTAATCATTTCTCCAATATCCGGAAGCTGTTCTTTTGCGGTCTCATACTCATCGTTCTCATATTTTAAACAGCACATCAAACGTCCGCAAAGACCTGAAATCTTCGTAGGATTTAAAGACAAGTTCTGATCCTTGGCCATTTTAATGGAAACGGGTTCAAAATCTCCAAGAAACGTTGAACAGCAAAGCATTCTTCCGCAAGGACCGATTCCTCCGAGCATTTTCGCCTCATCCCTCACTCCGATTTGGCGCAGCTCAATTCTTGTCTTAAAGATAGAAGCCAAATCCTTTACAAGCTCTCTAAAATCCACTCGGCCGTCAGCAGTGAAGTAAAAAATGACTTTATTGCGATCAAACGTGAATTCAACATCGACCAGCTTCATATCCAAGCCGTGTTCAATCACTTTCTTTTGGCAGATATCAAATGCTGATAGTGCTTCTTGTTTATTCTCTTCTACAATGAGAAGATCGCGCTCGTCAGCCACACGTATCACTTTTCGAAGGGGAAGCACCACATCATGCTCATCCACCTGTTTATTTGCAATCACGACCTGGCCGTACTCAACGCCTCTGACAGTTTCTACAATTACGCAGCTGTCATGTTCTATATGAAATCCATTCGGATCAAAATAATATATTTTACCCGCTTTCTTAAAGCGGACACCAATTACATTGTACAAGCTTATCCCTCCTGCAACATTAACACCAAGTGCTCCATTAATCCTTGTACATTCACATTGGAATGAAGCCGTTTCTTTGCTTCTAAAACAGCAAGTATCTGATTCGTAACGCTTTGTTGTGTTGATTGTAGCGCATGCTGTTTTATTGATTGGAATAAGTCTTGATAAATCAATTTATCTTCATTTCCTATTTGGATGGACAACACATCACGATATATCAATAAGAGCATATCAAGACCCATTTCTTGATGGGTTTTTTCTTTGAAAAAGGGCATCCATTGATCTTGAATAAAGAAAAAAGCATGTCCTTTCCGCTGGTGTAGGACTTCATACAATTTTATCACTTTCGCTCTAGACTCTGCAAACTCATCATTTCGACTTAATTCGACTGCTTCTGCCACATTATTGGTCATGTTGGCCAGAAGCCTTGCCATATGAGGCGAGACGTCCTGTTCGATCAGTCTGTCTTCAATTGCTTGTGGCTGCAAAGGTTGAAAGGGAAGGGTTTGGCATCTTGAAATGATGGTATCCAATAACCTTTGGGGCTGCTCAGTGATGAGGATGGCCATTGTGTCTTTATTCGGTTCTTCTAAAAATTTCAGCAGGCTGTTCGCCGCATTTGCTGTCATTTGATCTGCGTGCGAAATAATATACAGCTTTTTATGCGATTCAAGTCCAGTCTTAGAAAACTCTTCTTGCAACGCTTGAATTTGCGCCTTTTTGATTGATAAGCCATCAGGCTGAACAAGATGGAGATCGGGATGGTTCCCCGACTCTATCCGTTTACAGTTTCGGCAGCTCTCACAAGGCTCCGCGCCATCCTCCAAACAAAAGAAGCTTTTTGCAAGAAGCAGCGCGGCATCAAGCTTGCCTGTTCCTTTTTTCCCCTCAAACAAATAAGCGTGTGATAATCTGTCCTTCTCAATACTATTATATAAAAGCTTCATCACTCTGGGCTGAAGCTCGTTCATTTCCTTCCAGGATATTGCCATTGTATCACTCTCTATGTGTAAAGGTTAATCAATAAACCTTTTATTTCGCCAATACGCTCCAGCAAATCAATTGCCGATTGTTCCTGATCCATCATCTCTTCTGTAAGCTGTATCAATTTTTCATCTATTTCTTTCACAAGTCCCAGCGTTCTGCTGTTCCCGTAAAGATCAAAGCTTTTCGACGTTTCATGTGAAAGGCCGCTGTCCACAGCTTCTTTGACAAAACGTTTCACAAGTCCTTTAAATCTCGCTAAGTCTTTAAAGTTCCGCGATTTCGTTAGCCTTTTTCCAAATGCCTCTATGTCGGATAACAGCCTGGTAAGCTGATCAAGCTTCAATTTGCTGCTTTGGTTTTCCATTGATGTTTTAAATGATGCTGTGATCTCAGATGTTTTCACAGAGGGAAGCTGCTTATTATCTATAAATGTACGTATATCTTTATTAATTTTCACAGTTTCAAATCCTTAAAATTGATGAAATTCATCGACTGGAAGGACAAATACTGTCGCTCCGCCAACTTCAACTTCGACTGGATAAGGGACATAAGAATCAGCATTTCCGCCCATTGGAGATACAGGGGCAATCATTTGGTCACGTTTCTGTCCGTTTTCTTTAATAAGACTCAACGCTTTATTGACGCGTATATCCTCAACACCAATCATAAACGTTGTATTGCCTGATTTAAGAAATCCTCCCGTCGTCGCAAGCTTCGTGACCCTGAAGTTGTGATCCGTTAAGGTTTTCAAAAGTCTGTTGCTGTCCTGATCTTGTACAACTGCCACTATCAATTTCATCTGTGAAGGCCTCCTTTAGATTGGAAACAACATGATCTCGTTTACATTATTATATCAACTATTGGGAAACAGGTCACAATTGAATTTTTTTCAATGCTTCATTGATCACCTTTAGAACATCCTGAACGACAAGGTCTTTAGATTGCCCGGCATCAACTGAATGGAATCTTTCCGGAAATCGTTTCATCAGCTCTTGATAACCTTCCTGTACCTTTGTATGAAAGTCCAGTTTTTCTAAATCGAGCCTATTTTTCTCCCGTGAGCCGTTTGCATAAATACGCTTCAGTCCTTCTTCCGGATCAATTGAAAAATAAACCGTTACATGGGGCATCATATCTCCAATGGCAAATTCATTAATTGACAGGACCTCATCAATCCCAAGTCCTCTTGCATATCCTTGATACGCAAGCGAACTGTCTATGAATCTGTCGCAAAGAACGACATGCCCCTCTTCTAAAGCAGGTTTTACTTTTTCAACTAAATGCTGGCGTCTCGCAGCCGCATATAAAAGCGCTTCTGTTTTTGGGTCCATTAATGTGTTGTGCTCATTCAGAATAACCTCTCGAATTTGTTCTGCAATATCTATTCCGCCCGGCTCTCGAGTTGCCATAACCTGAAGGCCTTCAGCTGACAGTATGTTTTTGATTTCCTGGAGAACAGTTGTTTTCCCCGCCCCTTCAGGACCTTCGAATGTAATAAATAAACCGCTCATGATTTCTCCTCTTCTATATAAACAAGTAGTTGTTTCTCTTTGATTTTCATATTCCCTTGAACATGCGTTTTCATGCTGATCAAGCGGCTGAGCTTTTGCACACTTTCTTTTGTTATTCTTTCTCCCGCCATAATCATCGGGATACCCGGAGGATAAGGGATGATATCCTCTGCATTCAGCCGGCCTGCTGCTTCCCCAAAGTCCACATATTCTTTCTTAAACGAATATAAGACCTTTTTTTGATAAGGCAAGACAGTAACAGGCTGCGCTCCCCATTCAGCAGGCACAAACGGCTGATCCGGAGGCGTTTTCTCAATCTCCTCATCAATGCTTCTAATGGTTTCAGCGTTTATTCTCCGTTTTCCTCCCAGCGGGAGAACGAGCAGTACTTGATTTTCGTCAGCAAGCTCAGTGAATATGTTGGCACGCTCTAATATGCTTTGCAGTGTATAGCCAGAATGCCCGCGTTTTGAACGAATGGTAAGCTTCAGCGGGTCCGCTATAACCTGTGTATTAGCAGGGTTAACAACTTCTGCATTTGTAAGTGAATCAAACGTTTGTTTAAGTGTTTGTATTCGCTGCAAAATGTCAGGAAGCTTTTGTTCTTCTATAATATGCTGTACATAAGCACGGGCAATGTCTAACGAAGCCATAATCGGATAAGACGGGCTGCTGCTTTGTAATCGGTTTAAATACTCTGCCACCCGATCCCTGTTAACTCTGCAGCTGCTGTTGAGGTGCAAATAAGAGCCCATCGTCATGGCAGGCAATGTTTTGTGGGCCGACTGAACAACAATATCTGCCCCCATTTTTAAAGCTGAGACTGGAAAAGGCTCTCCTAAAATAAAATGTGCGCCATGTGCTTCGTCCACCAAAACAGGAATCCCGTAATGATGGGCCTCCGTAATGATCTCGGTCAAATCAGCACTATGCCCATAATATGTGGGATTGGTCAGTACCAAGCCTTTCGCATCAGGATATGCTGCCAAGGCTTCTTTAATTGTACCAAGCGGAACATGCATAGGCACATGCATCGCTGGATCAACGTCAGGTGCGAGATAAACCGGCTCTGCACCAGCCAAATCAACAGCATGAAATACAGACTTATGACAGTTTCTTTGAACCAAAATTGTATCACCAGGTTCACAAACAGATAAAATCATCGCTAAGTTTCCGACAGTCGTACCGTTCACCAGAAAAAAACTTTCGGCCGAACCATATAATTGACTGACAAGCTCCTGAGCTTCCTTAATTACCCCGGAAGGATGATGGAGATCATCCAGCCCTGCCAGTTCAGTTACATCAATGGTGAGAAGAGGATCGAATATTGACTTGGCGTCATCAAAAAAGACATCTCCATTGTGATGTCCCGGAACATGAAATGAATGAGAATTTCTTCTCGCATGTTGAATTAATGCTTTATATAAAGGTGTGTTCATGAAAACAATCCTTTGAATGTGTCTTCTTACACTTTATTATATCGTGCCTCTGACAGAACTTAAAGCCAGACTTATTGGTAACTATCTTTCCTTTATTGTAAGCAGCTTTTGCTTTAGGTCGCCTTCCATCATCATGAGCTCTTCTTCTGCCTGACGGCGTTTGATCCGTCCTTCTTCTTGTATAGTCAATGTTTCTTCAAGCGTGCTTATTAAGCTTTCCTGCACCTTTTTTAAGGTATCTATATCAACTAGGCCTCGTTCATTTGCCCGTACGGTTTCAATTGTATTGGTTTTTAAAAGCTCCGCATTTTTCAGCAAAAGCTCATTGGTTGTATCCGATACTTTCTGCTGTGCATCCACTGCATTCCGCTGCCTTAAAAGTGTCAGTGCGATCGCAACTTGATTTTTCCAAAGCGGAATCGCTGTCACAATGGATGACTGGATCTTTTCAGCTAACGCTTGGTTTGTATTTTGAATCAGTCTGATTTGCGGAGCACTTTGGATTGTAATTTGCCTGCTCAGCAGCAAATCGTGCACCCTTTTATCTAACCGGTCAGCAAATTGCATCAAATCATTTACTTCTTGAACGGCCATTTGGTTATGATCACTCGATTCAGCCTGTTGCTTCAGTTCAGGAATTGTTTTTGTTTTTAATTCCTCCAGCTTCAGTTCTCCTGCAGCAATATAAACATTCAGCGCTGCGAAATACTCTTTATTTTTTTCATATAACTGCTCTAATAGCTTATTGTCACTGATTAAAGCATTTTTAGAATGCTCCAGCTTCAAGCTGATTCTGTCTATCTGCACGCTGGTCTTTTGATATTTAGACAGCACCTCTTGAAGAGAATTTGATACTCTTCCAAACATGCGTGCCAAAAAACCCTTTTTCTTAGATTGAAGATCATCAGGATTTACTTGCTCCAGCTTTTTCATCAGCTCTCCAAGTATTTCGCCAATCTCTCCGACATCCTTCTTTTGAACATGGTTAATCATATCATGAGAAAAGTTCAGCAGTTTAGACTGAGCTTGTGAACCGTATAAGACAATGCTTTGCATATTTTTATGATCAATCTGTCCAGCAAGCTGAATTGCTTTTTCCTTGTTTTCCTCAGGAAGAACATCAACAAGCCGTACTTGCTCTTTCTCTGCTTTTACAGCCTCCGAACCTGATATCTCTATATCACCACCAAAAGGGTCTGCCAATAATTCATCTATATGAAGGTCGCTTTGATCTCGGTTCATCGCTTTTACCCTCTTCCATTATTTCTTTAATGAATGTTTTGCTGCATCTAATTCAAATTGCAACTCGTCAATTTCATCACCCATTACTTGAGTTAAATCTTCCTCTAAACGCTTGGTCAATTCAGTAAGAGTGATGCGTGTCTCACTTAACGACATCGACAATTCTTTGCTTTTTTTCGGGTGAGATGATAGAAAAGCATACTTCTCTGTCAATTCAACAACCGAATCGAGAGTTTGATAAAAAAATCGCTCTGCCTGATAAAACCGCTTTGGTTCTTTTTTTGTTAGCAAATAAATCCTTCTGACAAGCCTAAGGATTTCCGCATTTTGCTTAAACATTTGAATGCTTTTAGCCTGAAACAATGCTTTTCTAAGACGTATGATTTTCCGCCTTGCTTCCTCTAGGTTTTCCTTAATGTAAGCGTACTCTCTTCCTGTCAATTCATGCTTTTTAAGAAATAACCGTCTTGCATTCCAGATACCTGCTGTGTATACGACTGCTCCTGAAGCAAGCCCATAAACAAGAGATAAAAAAAGCGACTGATTTAAACCGAAAAAGCACAATATCCCTATGAAAACAAAAGTCGCACTGCTAGTTAAACTCCACATTAAAAAGTGAAAAAATCTCTGCATGAGATAATCGACTCCTGTGTCTATACTCAGTTTTAATATTATTATCTACTACGTTCAATTCTTAAACAAGTTTCATCTTCTTTTTATTATGAAGCGTACAAAAAAAGACCTTTTCAGGTCTATGAATATAATGGCGGTGTATGAATGCTCTTTAGTTTTTTCACGTAAAAGGCATATTCAGGATCAGAAGTTGATGTAGAAATTACTTTTCTCTCACAATCTAAGCATATGAATTTCGTATAAAGATGAATGCCTCTATTCTTCTCTTGATCACAAATCACACATGTATGATTAAGTTTAGCTGTTTCGTCCACCTTCTCCACCTCCGTACAATTAGCCTCCCCTTAAAATGGCTATTGTATACACTATTTAGACCTTTTTGAAACTTGGAATCAGTATATGGGCTACATAAGCTCTCGGTGTTTGTATTTGTTTGTTTTTCTCGATCTTGGGTAAACAAAAAACCCAACTCAATGAGTTGGGTTTAAACTTGCTTGGCGGCGTCCTACTCTCACAGGGGGAAACCCCCGACTACCATCGGCGCTGAAG
>NZ_JANYMN010000005.1:0-60043 GCF_030386235.1 Bacillus sp. B.PNR1 | reverse complement strand
TCAGGGAGCAAGCTCCCATCTGTCCGCTCGACTTGCATGTATTAGGCACGCCGCCAGCGTTCGTCCTGAGCCAGGATCAAACTCTCCGATAAAGTAGTTTGACTGACTACGCACATCGCTGTGCGATTTATAAAAATGAATTAACAGGTACGTTTTGTCTTGTTTAGTTTTCAAAGATCATTACAGCCACTTAACGAAGCAGCTTTATTACTATAACATTTAGCCTCTTTTAAGTCAACAACTTTTTTCAAAGTATTTAATGAAGCTTTTAGTTGATGTCAGCTGTTTCTCAGCGACGAATAATAATATACCACGGATATTATCAAAAGGTCAACAACCAATTTAGGCTATATGTGAAGAAACATTTTATCGGTTATATTCAATTGGCCATGCTCATAAGATGTAAAACAAGAATGATGGACAAGATAAGGAGGCATCATCAGTGAATCACTTCTATGTGTGGCATATTAAACGGGTGAAACAATTAATTATTATACTTATCGCCGCATTTGCAGCAGCCAGCTTTTTTTATATCCAAAGAGCTGTCCCGCTCCCCGTGTTTTCAACTGACACCGGGCCTAAAGCCATTTATAAAGGAGAAACAGACTCTAAAGATATTTCACTTACTTTCGATATCAGCTGGGGTGATGAGAGAGCAGAACCTATACTTAATACTCTGAAAGCAAACGGGATTAAAAATGCGACGTTTTTCCTTTCAGCTTCTTGGGCAGAACGGCATCCCGACACAGTGGCCCGTATCGTAAAGGATGGCCATCAAATCGGGAGCATGGGCTATGCTTATAAAAACTATGCCAATTTAGAGAGCAGCGAAATAAAAAAGGACATAAATCGCGCGCAAACAGCATTTGAAAAGTTAGGAGTCAAAGACATCCAGCTATTACGACCTCCTACCGGCCAATTCAATAAGAATGTTCTAAAGGTCGCAAAGCAATACAATTATACAGTTGTTCATTACAGTGTGAACTCTCAAGACTGGACAAATCCCGGAGTTGAAAAAATCATCGACAATGTGACTAAGCAAGTGTCCGGGGGAGACATTATTCTCTTACATGCCTCCGATTCGGCAAAACAAACAGAAGAAGCGTTGCCTGATATCATACATCAGTTGAAAGAAAAAGGATTAAAAAATGTAACCGTGGGTGATCTCATCGCAAATTCTGATGCCAAATCCGCAGAGGTAAAGTAATTACTTCTCTGCAAACTTAGGCAGCATCAACAATTGGAAGGCATTACACGCCATTAACGGAAATAGCATTAAATAAAGCCAGTCCTCATCATTTACTCTTAATGCAGGGAACCACTCTAATGCGGTAATCACAACCATCAAAAACAACGATGATACAAACGTTTTCTTAGAGGACTGCTTTTGCTTTAAATAAGCTGTAATCACTCCAAAGATCAATAAAAACAATGGTAACCACGCATAGCCAGCCAGCGATTCTCCGCGCTCTCCAAAAAATAAAAAACGCACGTACATTAAATCAAAAGCAACAAACAGGATGAAAAACAACTGAAGCAAATTCCATAAAGATGAGGATCTTAATATCTCAAGCGCAAACCGATGAACTGTTAAAAACACGAAAAACCCCATTTGGCTGATCACACTGAAAATCATGCCTACACCGATAAACCAAAATAAAACAGAGAAAATCTGCCCCGCTTCAAATGTTAGAAACAGCCCTCTGTATTCTCCCCATTTTAAAGCAAAACCCACAATACTCGTGATAAGCGCTCCGACAGCTAAAATAGAAAAGAAAAAACGAACTAAACCACGGCTTTTCATTTCTTTATTCATCCCCTCAAAAATCGCGAACAGCGATATTTTGTTATGTATAATTCCTAACAGATGAATCATATTAAAGGTAAGACAAGTATGTGAAAGGAGCTTAAGCATGTCAAAAGCCAAAACGCTATTGATAAGCTGTTTTTTGTTATTATCTGTAACAGCTTGCGCTCCAAAAGACCAAGCAGCGGATATGGACTATGATCAGACCAAAAAAATGGTTGTTGATATATTAAAAACTGATGATGGAAAAAAAGCCATTAAGGAATTATTAAATGATGATGCCATGAATGAATCGCTGGTGATTGACCAAGATGCGATTAAAGGAACAATAGAAAAAACACTCACATCTAAAAAAGGCGAAGAATTTTGGAAAAACATCTTTGAAGACACTGATTTTGCTGAGGGCTTTGCCAAAACTCTTCAGACAGAGCATGAAAAGGTAATTAAAAAGCTGATGAAGGATCCAGATTACCAAAAGATGCTGATGAACGTTATGCAGGATCCTGGTATGGATAAAAAGTACAGTCAGCTGGCAAAAAGCCAAGAATTCCGCAGTTATTTAGAAGAGGTTATTAACGAAACACTTTCTAGTCCGCTTTACAAAAAACAGTTCGAAGATGAACTGAAAAAAGCAGCAAAAGACACTGCCAAAGAAAGTGAATAAAATAAAGGGAAAGCCGGGATCTGGAATCCCGGTTCACTTTTTTATACTTGCACTGACATTTTTGCATCTATTTTTTTTGCGATGTCTTGATATATTTCTCCGATGGGATGATTTTCGTCATAAACAGACGGCGCAAATTGGTCCTTATCCCAATCGGGCTGCTTCAATGGGATTCTGCCCAGCAAAGGTACATTTAGTTCTTCAGCCAGTTTATCTCCCCCGCCTTTACCAAAGACATATTCTCTTTCCCCTGTCTTTGCACTTTCATAATAGGCCATGTTCTCTATGACCCCTACGACCTCATGATCGGTTTTAATCGCCATAGAGCCCGCTCTGGCCGCGACAAAAGCAGCTGTAGGATGCGGCGTCGACACGATGACTTCTTTGCAGCTCGGAAGCATTGTATGTACATCGAGAGCAACGTCCCCTGTACCAGGCGGAAGATCAAGAACGATATAGTCTACTTCTCCCCACTCTACTTCGTGGAAAAAGTTATTCAGCATTTTGCCAAGCATCGGCCCTCTCCATACGACCGGAGCATTTTCTTCTACGAAAAAGCCCATTGACATGACCTTTACTCCGAAGCGCTCAACAGGAAGAAGTTTCTCTCCCTCAACCGTTGGACGCACAGTGATACCCATCATATCCGGTACACTGAAGCCATAAATATCTGCATCAATTAAACCAACCTTTTTCCCAAGGCGAGCCAAAGAAATAGCTAGGTTTACTGACACAGTTGACTTGCCTACGCCGCCTTTTCCGCTTGCTACAGCAAGAAAGACTGGCGGGTTATCCATATTTAATAATGTTTTTTTCTCAGCTGACGGCGCTCGGAATTTAGCAACCGTTTCTTCAGGCAGCTCTTCAAATCGAAGGCCGACCGTCTCAGCTCCTGACCCTTTTAATGCGTTTACGATCTCTTGCTGAATCTGCATTTGTTCTGCAGTTCCTGTTTTTGCAAGAGCGATTTTTACACTGACATGCCGTTTTTCAGGCTTTATTTTAATTTCCTTAACGGCATCCAATTCTCCCAGAGGTCTTTGAAGAAAAGGTTCGCGCATTTCTCCGACTAGTTTTCTTACTTCATCTTCTCTTATCATCGAACCTCACCCTTTTGTGTATTCGTTTACAATTATTATTATATCATACATAAATGGCGGGTGTCTTATGCTTAGAACTGCAAGTAAACCCTCCTTACTCCGGAGGGTCTCCTTTTTCTGTGAAATATCGCAAAATGCCTTTATATATGGAAGATGCCACTTTGTCTTGATATTTCGGTTTACCGAGCAGCGTTGCTTCACTTGGATTGGATAAAAATCCGACTTCTATAAGCGCCCCCGGTTTAGTGACGTTTTGCATTAAGTAGATACCATGAATCCGCTTTGCTTTCCGGGTTGTGTTTTCCAGGTTTCTTCTCAGCTCATCCTGAATGTATTTTGCGACTTTTTCATTTTCCGCATATTTTCCGTAATAAAAGCTTTGGGCTCCGCTCCATTTTTGCGACGGAATCGCATTGAGATGAATGCTGATATAGAGCTCTGCCTCTGAATGATTTATTAATTTGACCCGCTGTCTTAGGTCTTCCGCTTTTCGTCTGCTATAACCCTTCGTTCCTTCAGGAGCGAGATCAGTATCACTTTCTCTGGTCATGATCACAAGCGCTCCTTGTTCTTGTAGATAATCCCTGACTCTAAACGCGACTTCCAGGGTAACATCCTTCTCTAACAGCTTTCCGCCGACTGCTCCGCCGTCAGGCCCGCCATGCCCTGGATCTAGGTAAATGATTTTCCCGCTCAAGGGCAGGCTCCACGGCTTCCAAGAATCATTATTGCTGAACTGATACTTGAACAGAAATAGTAATACGATGAAGCCTAGCAAAAAACTGAGCCATTTAAGCTTTTTCCTCATCCCTTCCCCTCCCGCTTGTCCGTTATTACATAACTATGGGACAGGGCCGGGAAATATGATTACCGCATGCGAAGCTTACACTGTTTTTCTCTTTGAACAAACCCTGCTGTCCACCAATCTTTAATGAACTTGCGTGCCGCTTCATAAACAGTGTTTTTATCAAATGTTGCGTATTGCTCGTGTATCCAATTATAGAGATAATCAAAAAACTCCATTCGAAGCTCTTCTTCTTCTCTTGCAGAGCGGGCACTGATACTTTGCATGGATTCTCCGTAATAGCCGAATATCCCAAAACGTCCGCCTAACAAATAGGCTTCAATCGCAAAATCAATACAGCCTTCGCTAATTATATCTCGTTCATCATGTAAAAAAGGGAATAATGGTTCCAAACAATCCTTAACAGACTGGATAATTTGTCTCAGAGAGAGTTCTTTGAGCAAGTTCTTTTCTAATTCAAAATCCTTTTGCCGTTTCACATCCATAAAAGACAGTACTTCTGCCATATAAATTCACTCTCCTTTTACCGATTATTTTGGGGTTTGGATGATGAAACAATGCCCGAATTCGGTTGGAAATTCGCCCAAATGAAGGTGTGAATCGATAAAAAGGCAGCTTTCTGAAGGGGATGGAACAAACGTTCTGTAATTAGTTATGAAAAAAGCAGCCCCTCTGACAGGTCGCTGCTTTTCATACTTTCACGCTTCTTGTTGCAGAATATGTATGGATATATTGATCTAACACAAACCCGCCTTTATCTTCATAAAAACCAGTGACGATAAAACCGGCATCTATTTGGCCTTTGATTTGGTCTTCTAAGGAATGGCCGAATTCCAGAGCCTCATTATTATCGATTAGTTTTTTCACTTTATGTTTCGGAAGATCTTCTGGGTCTGCATATGGAATGGAGTGCTTTACTTTTAAAATACCTTGCTGTTCTAATTCTACATCAAACAGAAATACGACAGGATTGACAAACCCTGAGATTAGTACGCCGTTTCTTTTCAATACACGGTGTGCTTCCTTCCAGACCGGGAGGACATTCTCAACAAAAACATTGGCAACAGGATGTACAATGATATCAAATGATTCATTATTAAATACACTGAGATCATCCATGCTTCCTTTGACAGTGTGTATTGTGAGACCATCTCGCTCAGCAACCATTCTATCCTGATTCAGCTGTTTTTCGGAGTTATCTAATACGGTGACATCCGCCCCCGCAGCTGCCAAAATTGGACCTTGCTGGCCACCGCCTGATGCTAAACAGAGTATTTTCAGACCTTTGACAGGCGGAAACCAATCCTTCGGTACATCTTTCATTGGTGTTACTCTTATATCCCAATTGCCTTTTTTCGCTTGTTCGATAACCTGCTGATCAACAGCAACAGTCCATTCATTGCCTGTTTCTACTTTTTTATCCCAGGCTTTGCTATTATGAGCTACTAACGCATTCATGAATCTTCTCCTTACTTTAATGTATAGAGTATAACAAATATTTCTATATTGATAACGCTTTCCCTTTGCATATTTAGAAAAAAGTTCATAAAAACGCAAAAAAATCACAAAGGAGATATGTGATTTACGTCATTACATTTACACTTACTTCTTTAAATAATGTCATTAGCAAAGAGCTATTGTTCCTCTGGGTTAAGAAATAGATGAGAATCAGCAGTTAACTTTAACGGATGAGTGACAGGGATAGAATGGACTGAGCTGGAGACGTAACGATTATAAACAATGACCACATTTCGAATTCAATAAATGATTATGAAATGAACGATATTATGATTATTACAAGTGAGACCGTTTATAAGCAAACAATTTGTTTATCTCCGTCATTCGTCCATTTTTTGTTGCGGAACTAATAAAAGAAAAAAGCTCCCAACACAAGGTCGAGAGCTTTTTTGAAAACGCAAAATTAACGTTTTGAGAACTGAGGTGCACGACGAGCGCCTTTAAGACCGTATTTTTTACGTTCTTTCATACGAGCGTCACGAGTCAGAAGACCTGCACGTTTAAGAGTTGTACGGTATTCTGGATCTGCTTCAAGCAATGCACGAGCGATACCGTGACGGATTGCTCCAGCTTGACCAGATAAGCCGCCTCCATGTACGTTTACTAAAACATCATAAGTGCCAGCTGTTTCAGTCAAAGTTAATGGTTGTTTGATATCTTCGATTAAAGCTGCAGATGGGATGTGTTCGCTGATTTCACGATTATTAACGACGATACGGCCTTCTCCTGGAACTAAACGCACACGCGCTACAGAGCTTTTACGACGGCCAGTACCGTAATATTGAACCTGTGCCAAATTGGTAACCTCCTTTTTAATTAACCGCGAAGTTCGTAAACTTCAGGTTTTTGTGCTTCGTGTGGATGCTCAGAACCACGGTATACGTTCAATTTTTTGAACATTTGACGACCTAGAGAACCTTTTGGAAGCATGCCTTTGATAGCAAGCTCAAGCATTTTCTCAGGGTAGTTTGTACGCATTTCAAGAGCAGTTCTTGATTTTAATCCGCCTGGATGTTGAGTGTGACGGTAGTAGATTTTGTCAGTTAACTTTTTACCAGTTAACTCGATTTTTTCAGCGTTGATGATGATCACATGATCTCCAGTATCAACGTGTGGTGTGTAAGTTGGTTTGTGTTTTCCGCGAAGGATAGCTGCAACTTCTGAAGAAAGACGACCTAAAGTCTTGCCAGCAGCATCAACAACTAACCACTTGCGTTCAATAGTACTTGCGTTAGCCATAGGTGTTGTACGCATTGAATTTCCCTCCTAAATGATCTGTCATTTTCAATAAACTTCGATTACGTTCTATTTCACAACACAATAAGTTCCGGGGCTTATCGTGGGGTTGAAATACATACCATATGATATCTTATAACTTTATGCAGACTCTGTCAAGAAAATATTATACACCTGGTTTAGTTGTCATAGTAAACGTTCCATAAATATAGCCCGTGCCCCGGTGCTGTGCGTCCTGCCGCTTCGCGATCCTTCGCTTCCAGCATGGATTTCACACCATCGGGAGAAATTTTTCCAATACCTGCATCAAGCAAAGTACCGACAATAATTCTGACCATATTATATAAGAAACCGCTGCCTGTGATCCGCATTTGCAGGCCGTCATCCGTCTCAGTCCAATCAAGCTCGTAAATCGTTCTTACCTTGTCCTGCACTTCTGTTTTAGCCGCGCAAAAGCTCGTAAAATCATGTGTCCCTATAAGATGCTTTGCCGCTTCTCTCATGTCCTGCACATTAAGGCGATATGAAAAATGGTAAGCGTAATGCCGTTTAAATACGTCCGGGTGTTTCTCCGTGTATACAAAATAGCGATATTCTTTTTTGACTGCGCTAAATCGTGCATGGAACCCATCATCCGTAATTTCTGCCTGTTTGACTGCGATATCGTCCGGAAGCAGTGCATTTAAGGCATAAGGCCACCTTTCCGCCGGAATAGCCAGCGGAGTGTCAAAATGAATCACCTGTCCGGCTGCGTGAACCCCGCTATCTGTTCTTCCAGACGAAACGACAGGAATTCTTTCTTTTGACTTATGCAGGACAGCCAAAGCCTTCTCCAGTTCATTCTGAACCGTTCTTTTACCCGGCTGAACCTGATAACCGTTAAACAAATGTCCGTCATAAGAAATCGTGCATTTCAGTCTCATACAGCACCTCTAAGCCCTTAAGAAAAATAACAAAGCAGCTAATACCATCAAGCTGGCAATGACAGAAGTGTCTTTTCCTGTCCATACAAGCTTTCTATATTTCGTACGTCCTTCTCCGCCCTGATAGCCTCTTGCTTCCATTGCCACCGCAAGCTCTTCAGCACGTTTAAAAGCACTGACGAAAAGGGGGACAAGAAGCGGAACAATAGCCTTCACCCTATCTTTAACAGGCCCGCTTGTAAAATCAACGCCTCGCGCCATCTGAGCCTTCATGATCTTATCTGTTTCCTCCATCAGCGTCGGAATAAACCGCAAAGAAATGGACATCATTAGGGCCAGCTCGTGGACAGGAAGCTTTAATTTTTTCAATGGATTCAGCAGCTGCTCCATTCCATCGGTAATCTCAATCGGTGTTGTCGTAAGCGTTAATAAGGTTGTGATTAAAATCAGATAGACGAATCTAAGGGAAATGAATATCCCCTGAACCAGTCCGCCCTCATAAACTTTGAAAAAACCTATTTGAAAGATAACCGGTCCTTCATGTGTCATAAAAATGTGAAGAAGGAACGTAAAGAGGACAATCCAGATGATAGGCTTCAGCCCTTTCATTAAAAAAGAGAAAGGAACTCTTGTTAAAGAAACGACGCCAACTGTAAATAAACCAAGCAGCGCATATGTCTGCACATTATTGGCTAAGAATACGATACAGACAAATAAAAAGATCGTAATAAGCTTTGTTCTGGGGTCAAGCCGGTGCACAAGTGAGGAGCCAGGTACATACTTGCCGATAATCATGCTGTCCATCATAAGGTCTTCTCCCCCTGAAAAAGAGCACGGATTTCAGCTGCGGCATCTTCTATTGTGAGCATAGGCTCATTAAATTTCACACCCAATGCAGCTTCAAGATGTCTTTGAAATTTTATCGTTTCAGGAAGATCCAGCCCCCAGCCAGCCATCTCTTCACCCTTTAAAAACAGTTCACGCGGACTGCCTGATGCTTGTATCGTTCCTTTATGCATAACAATCATTTCATCAGCGTATGCAGCTGCATCCTCCATGCTGTGTGTCACAAGGATCGTCGTCAGGTTCCCACGTTGATGAAGCTCATAAAACATGTCCATAATCTCTTTTCGCCCTCTTGGGTCCAATCCTGCAGTCGGTTCATCCAGAACAAGCACCTCAGGATCCATTGCAAGTACGCCTGCAATTGCAACTCTGCGCATTTGTCCGCCGCTTAATTCAAAAGGGGATCTGTCCAGAAGCTTTTCTGATAAACCTACAAGCTTCAGCATCTCCCTCGCTTTTTGTTCAGCATCCTCTTTTTTTACCCCAAAGTTCATCGGTCCGAACGATATATCTTTAAGAACTGTTTCTTCGAATAATTGATGCTCAGGAAATTGGAAAACGATTCCGACTTTTTTGCGAAGTTTTTTCAAGTCTTTATTCTTTTTCCCTGCCTGAATAACAGTGCTGCCTAGTGATAGCTGTCCCTTCGTCGGCTTCAGGAGACCATTTAAGTGCTGAAGAAGAGTGGACTTGCCAGAGCCTGTATGCCCGATAACAGCTACGTAGCTTCCTTCTTTAATCGATGCATTGATATCATACAGTGCCAAGCGCTCGAACGGCGTCTTCATCTGATAGCGATGCTCTACATCTTTGATTGTAATGTCCATAGCTCTTTCACCAGCCCTTCCTGAGTCAAATGGTTTTCTTCCAAAGCCAGTCCATTTTCTCTTAAAAGCTGGCTAAGCTGGAAGGAGAAGGGTAAATCAAGCCCGATTTGAACAAGTTCTTTATTCAATTTAAAAATCTCTTCAGGCGGCCCTTCAGCATATTTTTTACCGCCATTCATGACAATGATCCTGTCTGCTTTTGCTGCCTCATTCAGATCATGTGTAATGGATATGACAGTCGCCATGCCCTGTTCTTTTAAATGTCTTACCGTTTCAAGCACTTCTTCTCGCCCGATCGGATCAAGCATGGATGTTGCTTCATCTAAGATAATAATATCAGGACGTGCGGCAATAACTCCCGCAATCGCAACTCTCTGCTTTTGGCCTCCGGAGAGATGGTGCGGCTCTTGATCGAGAAAATCTTGCATATTTACCTGTTTTACTGCCCAGTCTACTCTCTCAATCATTTCTTCCCGCGGTACACCATTGTTTTCTAAACCAAAAGCCACATCATCGCGAACAGTCGTTCCGACAAATTGGTTATCCGGATTTTGAAAGACCATACCTATCTTCTTACGCACTTCCCAAACTGATTCCTCTGTCAATTGAATCCCGGCAACCTCAATGTCGCCTGATTCAGGAAGAATTAAACCATTCAATGCCCGTGCCAGTGTTGATTTCCCTGAACCGTTATGACCTACAATTGCAAGCCATTCACCCTCATACACCTGCAGGGAGACGCCGTCTAGTGCTCGTCTTTCTGCGTCCTTCCGATATCCAAATACGATATCCTCTACCGATATCAACTGATTCTGATTCATGGAAAACCGGCCTCCTCTCAGCTAATGCTCTGCTTGTCTCTATATAAAAAGTTGCAGTATCTAAAAAAAGGGCATAGATCCAGTTAGAAACTGTCCCGCCCTTCTTTAGACACACAAAAATATGTGATTAAACCAATTCGATAATTGCCATTGGTGCTCCGTCACCACGGCGAGGACCAAGCTTCATAATACGTGTGTATCCGCCTTGGCGCTCCTCGTAACGAGTTGCAATGTCAGAGAATAATTTTTGAAGTGCATCTTGGTTATTTTCTTCGTTTGCAACCTCGTTGCGGATGTATGCAGCAGCTTGACGGCGAGCGTGAAGATCACCGCGTTTGCCAAGCGTGATCATTTTTTCAACTACAGAGCGAAGTTCTTTCGCACGTGTTTCAGTTGTTTCGATTCTTTCGTTGATGATCAAATCAGTTGTAAGATCACGAAGCATAGCTTTACGCTGTGCACTCGTACGTCCTAGTTTTCTGTATGACATGTGATGTCCCCTCCTTTATTGGAATGCTGTTTCTGAATAATAAACACACGAAAATCCTAGTTCACAAGGGAAACTAGTCAATCGTCTTTGCGAAGTCCGAGTCCAAGTTCTTCTAGTTTCGCTTTCACTTCTTCAAGTGATTTGCGTCCTAGATTCCGAACTTTCATCATATCTTCTTCCGTCTTGTTCGCAAGCTCTTGAACCGTGTTAATACCCGCACGCTTTAAGCAGTTGTAAGAACGAACAGAAAGATCCAATTCTTCAATTGTCATTTCAAGAACTTTCTCTTTTTGATCTTCTTCTTTTTCAACCATGATTTCAGCATGTTGAGCTTCGTCAGTTAAACCAACGAATATATTAAGGTGTTCAGTTAAAATCTTTGAACCAAGTGCAATTGCTTCTTTCGGTCCAGTGCTTCCATCAGTCCAAACATCAAGTGTAAGTTTATCATAGTTTGCAACTTGGCCTACACGAGTGTTCTCTACCTGATAAGATACACGAGAAACTGGCGTATAGATAGAATCGATCGGAATCACGCCGATTGGCTGATCGTCTCTCTTGTTTGCGTCAGCAGGCGTATACCCACGTCCTCTTTGAGCAGTAAGGCGAACTCGGAAACTCGCATTCTCACCAAGAGTCGCGATATGAAGATCAGGATTTAAGATCTCTACATCACTATCGTGTGTAATATCAGCTGCCGTTACAGTTCCTTCACCCTGTACATCAATTTCTAGCGTCTTCTCTTCATCAGAGTAGATTTTCAATGCAAGCTTTTTAATGTGTAAGATAATCGTTGTAACATCTTCCACAACGCCTTCAATTGTCGAGAATTCGTGCAGTACACCATCTATCTGGATTGATGTTACAGCGGCACCAGGGAGTGAGGATAAGAGGATACGACGTAAGGAGTTACCCAGAGTTGTACCATATCCACGCTCAAGTGGCTCTACGACAAACTTACCAAATTTGGCATCGTCGCTGATTTCAACCGTTTCGATTTTTGGTTTTTCAATCTCGATCATTACTTAAAACCCTCCTTCAAAACGTCGAAACCTCGAATAGAATCATATGAGATTCCATCCGAAATTCCCCATTGTTTAGTCCCGTATGTGCTCAGGCAACGAGTCGGTGCATTCGTTTCATAAATAACTGTATCATAACCCATTATTGACAGGGACACAAAATCTATACAAACAAATTACACGCGGCGACGTTTTGGTGGACGGCATCCGTTATGAGGAACAGGAGTTACGTCTCTGATAGCAGTGACTTCTAGTCCAGCAGCTTGAAGTGCACGGATTGCAGCTTCACGGCCTGAACCAGGTCCTTTAACAGTAACCTCTAGAGTTTTAAGACCATGTTCGATTGAACCTTTAGCAGCTGTTTCTGCAGCCATTTGCGCAGCGAAAGGAGTAGATTTACGAGAACCTCTGAATCCTAAAGCTCCGGCACTAGACCAAGAAATAGCATTACCATGAGTGTCAGTGATCGTAACGATCGTGTTATTGAAAGTTGAACGAATATGAGCAATACCAGACTCAATATTCTTTTTCACGCGACGTTTACGCGTGTTAGATTTACGAGCAGCAGCCATTGTTTAAGAACCTCCCTTACTTATTTTTTCTTGTTAGCTACAGTACGACGCGGACCTTTACGAGTACGCGCATTGTTTTTAGAGTTTTGTCCGCGAACAGGTAATCCTCTGCGATGACGGATTCCACGGTAGCTTCCGATTTCAATCAGACGTTTGATATTAAGAGAAACTTCACGGCGAAGGTCACCTTCTACTTTCAGTTTATCAATAATATCACGGATTTTACCAAGTTCTTCTTCAGTAAGATCGCGCACACGAGTATCTTCTGAAACTCCAGCTTCTTTTAAAACTTGCTGAGCCGTTGTGCGGCCAATTCCGAAGATGTATGTTAAAGAAATAACAACACGTTTGTCACGTGGGATATCTACACCAGCAATACGAGCCATTCTCTGGGCACCTCCTTATAAATTATCCTTGTTTTTGTTTATGCTTTGGATTTTCACAGATCACCATTACTTTTCCTTTTCTGCGAATAACTTTACATTTTTCGCAGATTGGTTTAACTGATGGTCTCACTTTCATGTGTTTCCAACCTCCTTCAGTTTCCGGAGTGCTTTATTTGTAACGGTACGTAATCCTGCCACGAGTTAAGTCATATGGAGATAATTCTACCGTAACTTTGTCTCCAGGTAAAATGCGAATGAAGTGCATGCGGATTTTACCAGATACATGAGCCAAAACAGTGTGGCCATTTTCAAGTTCAACTTTGAACATCGCGTTTGGCAGTGTTTCGACTATAGTACCTTCCACTTCAATTACATCGTCTTTCGCCATTCAAGTGTTCTCCCTTCATCAAATCAGTAACTTGCTTTCTGACAAATTTCAAAAGAAGTTTGTCACACGCCCTGTTTCGTTTATACTGTTCTGAACTTCCGGAGATACGCAATCATAAAGGGTTACATGATTGATATTCTTTTTCTTAGGAGAATGAAATGTACGCTTTTCTCCGTCTGCTGTTAGTACATTGATGATGGTCAAAATACCAATGACAAGCGGCAAGATGAATTCAGTCCTGCCAATGTTCATCCAAGCTTTCTGCCCTATCAAGCCGAAAAAACATCTGTCTTCGGAATTATTTTCATCATCTAGACTCTCGTCAGTATATCAAAACCCGTTTCCGTAATCGCAATCGTATGTTCAAAATGAGCACACTTTTTCCCATCTACCGTTACAACCGTCCAGTTATCAGCCAATGTTTTCACGTAGCGGCTGCCAGCGTTCACCATAGGCTCAATAGCGAGAACCATGCCAGGTTTGAGCCGTGGTCCTTTGTTGGGTGGACCGTAATGAGGAATTTGCGGGTCCTCATGCAAGTCTTGACCAACACCATGTCCGACATACTCCCTAACAACTGAAAACTGCTCATTTTCGACATACGTTTGTATTGCGTGGGAAATATTCGACAAACGTTCACCTGGTTTTGCTTCCTGCAAGCCTTTATATAAAGACTCCTCTGTCACTTCCAGAAGTTTTTTGTCATCATCGCTGATGTTTCCTACCGGATATGTCCATGCAGAGTCACCATGATAACCATTTAATTTAGCACCGATATCAATACTGATGATGTCACCGTCCTTCAGCACCCTGCTGCCAGGAATGCCATGAACGAGTTCTTCATTAACTGATACGCAAATGCTCCCGCGAAACCCATTATACCCCTTAAAAGATGGGATTGCACCCTGCTTCTTAATAAAACGTTCGGCAATTTGATCCAATTCTTTTGTCGAGATTCCTGGTTTAATGTGCTTTTTTAACTCTTCATGAGTTAAAGCCACGATTCGCCCTGCTTCCCGCATGATACCAAGTTCACGTGGGGTTTTACAGATAATCATTTTTTTAATCCTCCAAGAAGATCCTTCACATCTGCATAAACGTCTTGAATGTCCTGTTGGCCATTCACGTTTGCAAGATAACCTTTCTCTGAATAGAAATCGAGTAAAGGCTGAGTTTGCTTCATGTTTACCTCAAGCCGTTTAGAGACGGTTTCCTCATTATCATCTGCCCGTTGATAGAGTTCGCCTCCGTCTTTATCACAAACACCCGGCGTTTTCGGCGGATTAAAGACTAAATGATAGGTTGTGCCGCAAACACTGCAAATTCTGCGTCCAGTCAGACGTTCCATAAGAGCGTCTTTGTCGACCTCAATGTTAATGACATAATCAATCGGCTTGCCGTATTCCTCAAGAATTTCTTCAAGAGCTTCGGCTTGAGCGACTGTTCGCGGAAATCCGTCCAGAAGAAAACCTCTTTCACAATCATCTTTGCCAAGTCTTTCTTTTACAATTCCGATTGTGACTTCGTCAGGTACGAGCTCTCCCTTATCAATATAAGATTTTGCTTCGAGTCCGAGTGGTGTTTCTTCTTTCATAGCAGCACGGAACATATCTCCTGTTGAGATATGAGGAATCCCATAATCCTCAACAATTCGTTCGCCCTGTGTGCCTTTGCCGGCACCAGGAAGCCCCATTAAGACTAAGTTCATTCGGATTTCCCCCGTCCTCTCTTTATTAAGAGGGAATGGATAAATCCATTTCCTCTAGTTTTTCATAAATCCACGGTAGTTTCGTTTCACCAACTGGCTTTCTAGTTGTTTCATTGTCTCCAAGGCTACCCCGACAACAATTAACAAAGATGTTCCGCCAATTTGTGCACTTTGAGGCAATCCAGCGAATTGAATGAAAAAGATAGGAAGAATGGAAATCACGGCTAAGAATATAGAACCCACAAACGTAAGTCGATACAAAATGCTCGTAATTCTATCTTGAGTCATTTTCCCTGGACGAACCCCCGGGATATAGCCACCCTGTTTTTTAAGGTTATCAGCCATTTGTTCAGGGTTTACCTGCACAAAAGCATAAAAGTACGTAAAGGCAATAATCAACGCAACATATATCGCCATACCCACCGGATGCGTATTATCAAAGTTGTTTTGAATCCACTTTGTCACATCGTTTGTTCCAAAGAATGACGCGATCGTCCGCGGCGTTATCAAAAACGCAACCGCAAAGATTACCGGAATAACCCCTGCAGGATTCACTTTCAATGGAAGGTGTGTAGACTGACCTCCGCCAGCAGGTGAACGACCTGTGCCTTTAGCATATTGAATCGCAATTTTCCGTACGGCTTGCTGAATGAAAATAACTCCAACAATAACTGCTAAAATCGCAATCACAAGAAGTGCGATTGTCACAATATGAATAAACAACTGATCGTTGCTGCCGACAAATTGAGTCTCATATATTTGCCCAATTGTTTTTGGAATACTAGACACAATCCCCGCGAAGATAATGATCGATATTCCGTTGCCTACTCCATGAGACGTAATTTGTTCCCCAAGCCACATTAAAAAGGCAGTTCCGCCAGTGAGCACTAAAGCAATAATAAGATATGTCGATACACCGGATTTTTCGATCAGCATACCGTTTGCCAGATTGTTGAATCCATAAGACATACCTAACGCCTGGATGAACCCAAGCACAATCGTAAAGTACCTTGTGAACTGAGCTAATTTACGGCGGCCAACTTCACCTTGCTTAGACCACTCGGTAAACTTCGGTACAACATCCATCTGAAGCAGCTGAATGATGATCGAAGCCGTGATATAAGGAGTAATTCCCATTGCAAAAATGGAAAATTGGTAAAGCGCACCGCCGCCAAATGTATTAAGGAGATCAAAAACACCCATTTGAGACTGTGCCTGTAACACTTCAGCGTTAACATAAGGCACAGGAATAAACGCACCTATGCGAAAGACGATAAGCATGAGTAAAGTGAATATGATTTTATTCCTGATATCACTCACACGCATAAAGTTGGAGATTGTTTTAAACAAGTTAGATCACCTCAGCTGTACCGCCAGCAGCTTCAACAGCTTCTTTCGCAGAAGCAGAGAATTTATTGGCTTTTACAGTTAATTTTTTCTCTAATTTACCGTTGCCAAGAATCTTTACTCCTGCATTAAGTTTGCTAATAACACCAGTCTCAAGAAGAAGTTCAGGAGTGACTTCCGTTCCTTCTGCAAAACCGTTCAATTTGTCTAGGTTGACTACAGTGTATTCCTTGCGGTTGATGTTAGTGAAACCGCGTTTAGGAAGACGTTGGAATAAAGGCATTTGTCCCCCCTCGAATCCAGGGCGTACACCGCCGCCAGAACGAGCGTTTTGACCTTTGTGACCTTTACCAGCTGTTTTACCGTTACCAGAACCAATACCACGACCTACGCGATTACGCGTTTTGCGTGAACCTTCTGAAGGTTTTAATTCATGAAGTTTCATTAGGACACCTCCTTATCCGATCAAATATTTTTATTGTTCTTTAACAGAAACTAAATGAGATACTTTATTAATCATGCCACGGATCGCAGCGTTGTCTTCATGAACAACAGTTTGGTTTGTTTTCTTTAAACCAAGTGTTCTTACAGTAACGCGTTGGTCTTCCGGGCGACCGATTACACTTCGTTTGAGGGTAATTTCTAATTTAGCCATTAATGTTCCCTCCTTATCCTAACAGTTCTTCTACAGATTTTCCACGAAGCTTCGCAACGTCTTCAGCACGTTTAAGTTCACTTAAACCTTGAAGTGTTGCACGAATCATGTTGATCGGTGTGTTAGAACCTAAAGACTTAGAAAGGATATCAGCTACACCAGCTAGCTCAAGTACCGCACGTACAGGGCCTCCAGCGATAACTCCAGTACCTTCAGAAGCAGGTTTTAACAAGATGTTACCTGCACCGAAACGTCCGATGATTTCGTGTGGAATTGTAGTTCCAACCATTGGTACTTCAATCAAATTCTTTTTCGCATCTTCAACAGCTTTGCGGATCGCTTCTGGTACTTCTTGTGCTTTACCAGTACCGAATCCTACGTGTCCGTTTTTGTCACCGACAACGACTAGAGCTGCGAAGCGGAAACGACGACCACCTTTAACAACTTTCGCTACGCGGTTAACCGTAACTAAGCGTTCTTCTAACTCTAATTTGCTTGGGTCAATACGACGCATAATCATGTGTCCCTCCTTCTTTTATTAAAATTTAAGTCCAGCTTCACGAGCGGCATCAGCTAAAGCTTTTACACGTCCATGGTATAAGTATCCGCCACGGTCAAATACTACGTCAGAAATGCCTTTTTCAGCAGCGCGTTTTGCAACTAATTCTCCAACTTTAGTAGCAGCAGAAGTATCTCCAGTGCTTTCAACGTTCAAGTCTTTATCGAGAGTAGATGCACTAGCAAGTGTTACACCATTTACATCATCGATGATTTGAGCGTAAATGTGCTTGTTAGAACGGAAAACGTTCAGACGCGGTCTTTCAGCAGTACCGGAAAGTTTAGCGCGAACACGAGCGTGTCTTTTAAGACGAGCAGCATTTTTGCTAGTTTTCGTAATCATCTAGGTCACTCCTTTCTTCACTTTAAGCGATCTTACTTAGCAGATTTACCTTCTTTACGGCGAACAACTTCACCTTCGTAGCGGATTCCTTTACCTTTGTAAGGCTCTGGAGAACGTACAGCGCGGATGTTAGCAGCAATAGCTCCTACACGTTCTTTGTCTGTACCTTTTACAACTACTTTAGTTTGAGAAGGAACTTCGATTTCGATGCCTTCTTCAGGAACGATCTCAACAGGATGAGAGTATCCAACGTTTAAAACAAGTTTATTTCCGGATTTAGAAGCACGGTAACCGACACCGACTAATTCCAAACCTCTTTCAAATCCTTTAGATACACCCTCAACCATGTTGCCAAGCAAACTGCGAGTCGTACCATGCAGGGCACGGTGCTCTTTTTGATCAGAAGGACGAACGACTGTAAGCACATTGTCCTCTACTTTAATCTCCATATCAGGGTGAAACGTACGAGTTAATTCTCCTTTTGGTCCTTTCACAGCTACAGTGTTGTTATCATTTAACGTTACTGTAACATCAGAAGGAATCTCAAGTAGCTTCTTACCTACACGAGACATACCAAACACCTCCATTCATGATAAACTTCTTACCAAACGTATGCTAGAACTTCTCCACCAGCTTGTTTTGCACGGGCTTCTTTGTCCGTTAAAACACCTTGTGATGTAGAAATAATCGCGATTCCAAGACCGTTAAGTACGCGAGGTACTTCATTAGATTTAGCATAAACACGCAAACCAGGCTTGCTGATTCTTTTAAGACCAGTGATAACGCGCTCGTTGTTTTGTCCGTATTTCAAGAAAACGCGGATGATACCTTGTTTGCTGTCTTCTACGAACTCAACGTCACGAATGAAACCTTCACGCTTTAAAATTTCAGCAATTTCTCTTTTCAATTTAGAAGCAGGAATTTCAAGCTTCTCATGACGTACCATGTTTGCATTGCGAATACGAGTTAGCATATCTGCAATTGGATCTGTCATAACCATTATATAATTACCTCCTTCCCTTTCTTGGGGATTACCAGCTGGCTTTTTTCACGCCAGGAATTTGTCCTTTATATGCAAGCTCACGGAAACAAATACGGCAAAGTTTAAATTTACGAATGACTGAATGCGGACGTCCGCAGCGTTCACAGCGTGTGTACTCTTGTACTTTAAACTTTGGTGTACGTTGTTGTTTCGCAATCATAGACTTTTTAGCCACGATTTCGCCTCCCTTTCATTGATTATTTCTGGAACGGCATACCTACTTGAGTTAATAGCTCACGAGCTTCTTCGTCAGTATTAGCAGTTGTTACGATAACGATGTCCATTCCTCGAACCTTTGTTACTTTATCGTAGTCAATTTCAGGGAAGATTAACTGTTCTTTGATACCAAGTGTGTAGTTACCGCGACCGTCGAAAGATTTTTTAGAAACCCCGCGGAAGTCACGTACACGCGGTAAAGATACAGAAATAAGTTTATCAAGGAAATCATACATGCGCTCTCCGCGAAGAGTTACTTTCGCACCGATAGGCATTCCCTCACGAAGACGGAATCCAGCAATTGATTTCTTCGCACGAGTAACGACAGGTTTTTGACCTGCGATAAACGTTAATTCTTCAACAGCACTGTCGATTGCTTTTGCGTTTTGAACAGCGTCACCAACACCCATGTTGATTACGATTTTTTCGATTTTAGGCACTTGCATGACTGAATCATAGTTGAATTTAGTCATTAAAGCAGGTGCAATTTCTTTATTGTACTTTTCTTTAAGGCGGTTCATGAGATAGACCTCCCTTCCTTTTAATACTATTTATCTAGAACTTGCCCAGATTTTTTTGCTACACGAACTTTTTTGCCATCTTCCACTTTGTATCCTACGCGAGTCACTTCACCTGTTTTAGGATCGAGCGGCATAACGTTTGATACATGAATTGGCGCCTCTTGATTAGAAATACCGCCTTGAGGGTTAGCTTGAGTTGGTTTAGAGTGTTTCTTTACCATGTTAACACCTTCAACTAAAACGCGGTCCTTTTTAGGGAAAGCAGCAAGGATTGTTCCTTGTTTGCCTTTATCTTTACCAGAGATAACCATAACTTTATCGCCTTTTTTTACATGCATCCTGATCGCACCTCCTTGAGTAAGGCATTTATTTCATTAGATAACTTCTGGAGCTAGAGAAACAATTTTCATAAAGTTGTTTTCACGCAATTCACGAGCAACTGGTCCGAAGATACGAGTTCCGCGTGGGCTCTTGTCGTCACGGATGATAACACATGCATTCTCATCGAAGCTGATGTATGAACCATCACTTCTGCGCGCTCCGCTTTTAGTGCGAACGATAACAGCTTTTACGACTTCACCTTTTTTGACAACGCCTCCTGGTGTTGCTTGTTTAACCGTGCAAACAATTACATCACCAATGTTAGCTGTTTTACGTCCAGAACCACCAAGAACTTTAATAGTAAGTACTTCACGTGCGCCAGAGTTGTCAGCTACTTTTAAACGAGTCTCTTGTTGAATCATTATTTGTTACCTCCCTTCGGAAAAAGAATTCCGAACTTTATTAGATAATAACAGCTTCTTCGACAACTTCAACTAGACGGAAACGCTTAGTTGCAGACAATGGACGAGTTTCCATAATCTTAACGATGTCACCGATTTTAGCTTGATTATTTTCATCATGTGCTTTGAATTTTTTTGAGTATTTTACGCGTTTACCGTAAAGTGTATGTTTTTTGTATGTCTCAACAACAACAGTGATGGTTTTATCCATTTTGTCAGAAACAACACGGCCTTGGTAAACCTTGCGTTGGTTACGTTCGCTCATGCTCACGACCTCCCCTCAGTGATTATTTATTAGCAGCAATTTCTCTTTCACGAATCACAGTTTTCATGCGCGCGATAGCTTTGCGCACTTCACGAATGCGAGCAGTATTTTCAAGTTGTCCTGTCGCTAATTGAAAGCGAAGATTGAAAAGTTCTTCTTTAAGAGACTTTACTTTTTGTTCAATTTCAGCAGTGGTAAGGTCACGAATTTCATTAGCTTTCATTTGATTCACCACCAATTTCTTCACGTTTTACGAACTTCGTTTTAATTGGCAATTTGTGAGATGCAAGACGAAGCGCTTCACGAGCAACCTCTTCAGACACACCAGAAATCTCAAATAAAACTTTGCCCGGTTTTACAACAGCTACCCAACCTTCTGGAGCCCCTTTACCGGATCCCATACGTACCTCAAGTGGTTTAGCAGTGTAAGGTTTAGAAGGGAAAATTTTGATCCAAACTTTACCGCCACGTTTCATGTAACGAGTCATCGCAATACGTGCAGCTTCGATTTGACGGTTAGTGATCCAAGAAGCTTCAAGAGCTTGGATACCGAATTCACCGAAATGTACTTCAGTACCGCCTTTCGCACGGCCACGCATTTTTCCGCGATGCTCTCTGCGATATTTAACGCGTTTTGGTAATAACATATTATTTTCCTCCTTCCTCAGTTTTCTTCTTAGTAGGAAGAACCTCTCCACGATAGATCCAGACTTTCACACCAAGCTTACCGTAAGTAGTATCAGCTTCAGATGTTGCATAGTCAATGTCCGCACGTAATGTGTGCAATGGAACAGTTCCTTCACTGTAGTATTCAGAACGAGCGATATCTGCACCGCCAAGACGACCAGAAACCATTGTTTTCACACCTTGTGCTCCAGCACGCATAGTACGTTGGATTTGTTGTTTCTGCGCACGGCGGAAAGAAACACGGTTTTCTAATTGACGAGCGATGTTGTCAGCAACTAGCTGTGCATCAAGATCTGCTCTTTTGATTTCAAGAATGTTAATGTGTACACGCTTGCCAGTAAGGCTGTTAAGGGCTTTGCGAAGTGCTTCGACTTCAGAACCGCCTTTACCGATAACCATACCAGGCTTAGCTGTGTGGATCGTAATGTTAACGCGGTTTGCTGCACGCTCGATTTCTACTTTAGAAACAGAAGCGTCAGAAAGGCGTTTGCTAATGTATTCACGAATTTTTAAATCTTCGTGCAGGAAGTCAGCGTAATCTTTACCAGCGTACCACTTAGATTCCCAATCACGAATGACTCCGATACGAAGACCGACTGGATTTACCTTTTGACCCACTACTTATCCCTCCTTCTTTTCTGATACAACGATTGTAATGTGGCTCGTACGTTTGTTGATTTGGCTCGCACGTCCCATAGCACGTGGGCGGAATCTTTTTAACGTAGGGCCTTCGTCAACGAATGCTTGAGAAATAACCAGGTTGTTAACGTCCATTTCATAGTTATGCTCAGCATTTGCAATAGCGGATTTTAATACTTTCTCGATAATTGGAGAAGCAGCTCTTGGTGTAAGGTTCAAGATTGATACTGCCTCACCTACTTGCTTGCCTCGAATCAGGTCCATTACTAGACGTGCTTTACGAGGAGCAATACGGACTGTTCTTGCAACAGCTTTAGCTTGCATTTAAAAGCCTCCTCTCTTAGCGTCTTGTTTTTTTGTCATCACTAGCATGACCTTTGTACGTACGAGTTGGAGCGAATTCACCCAACTTGTGCCCTACCATATCTTCAGAGATGAATACAGGCACGTGTTTACGTCCGTCATAGACTGCGATTGTGTGACCAATAAACTGTGGGAAAATAGTAGAACGACGAGACCAAGTTTTTACGACTTGTTTCTTGTCTGTTTCATTTAATTTCTCGATTTTAGTCATCAAGTGTCCATCGACAAATGGTCCTTTTTTTAAGCTGCGAGCCATTTTGGAACCTCCCTTCGTGATTGCACTACGGTCCGAAAAGAACCGTAGACAACCCCGTTATTTATTTTTACGACGACGTACGATAAATTTATCGGATTTGTTCTTTTTCTTACGAGTCTTGAATCCAAGAGTTGGTTTACCCCATGGAGACATTGGTGATTTACGTCCGATTGGCGCACGTCCTTCACCACCACCGTGTGGGTGATCGTTAGGGTTCATTACAGAACCACGAACTGTAGGACGGATGCCTTTCCAGCGAGAACGTCCAGCTTTACCAATGTTGATAAGTTCGTGCTGTTCGTTACCTACTTGACCGATAGAAGCACGGCAAGCAGAAAGGATCATGCGAACTTCACCAGAGTTAAGACGTACAAGAACGTATTTACCTTCTTTACCAAGAACCTGAGCAGATGTACCAGCTGAACGTACAAGCTGTCCGCCTTTACCAGGTTTTAATTCAATGTTATGCACAACTGTACCAACAGGGATGTTGATAAGTGGAAGTGCATTACCTACTTTAATGTCAGCTTCAGGACCTGACATGATTTCAGTACCCACTTGAATTCCTTTAGGAGCAAGAATGTAACGTTTTTCTCCGTCTGCATAGTTGATTAGAGCGATGTTAGCTGAACGGTTTGGATCGTATTCAACTGTAGCAACGCGTCCAGGTATACCATCTTTATCGCGTTTGAAGTCGATAACACGGTATTGGCGTTTATGTCCGCCACCTTGGTGACGTACAGTCAATTTACCTTGGTTGTTACGTCCGCCTTTTTTGTGAAGGGGAGCAAGCAAGGATTTTTCCGGCTTGTCAGTCGTGATTTCAGCAAAATCTGAAGTTGTCATGCCACGACGTCCATTAGAGGTCGGTTTATACTTTTTAATCGCCATTTTGAATTTCCCTCCTTCTTTTTACAGATAATTAAGCTTCAAAAATTTCGATTTCTTTGCTGTCTGCAGTAAGTTTTACGATCGCTTTTCTGCGACGGCTAGTCATACCAGTGTAGCGTCCAACACGTTTTGATTTACCTTTGTAGTTCATGATGTTGACTTTGTCAACTTTCACTCCAAAGATGCTTTCAACCGCGTCTTTCACTTCTGTTTTGTTAGCTCTTACATCAACTTCAAAAGTATATTTCTTTTCAGTCATTAAATCAGCAGAACGTTCAGTAATGACGGGGCGCTTTAGAACATCACGAGGATCTTTCATTATGCAAGCACCTCCTCTACTTTTTCAACCGCTGCTTTTGTAATCAGAAGCTTCTCGTGGTTGACAACGTCTAAAACGTTGATTCCGTTAGCTTCAACAACAGTAACTCCAGGAATGTTACGAGCAGATAAAGCTACTGCTTCGTTTGCATCCGCAGTTACGATTAAAGCTTTTTTCTCAACAGATAATCCTTTAAGGATAGCTGCCATTTCTTTTGTTTTAGCCGTATCAAGAGTAAGATCTTCAAGAACGATGATGTTGTTGTCGTTCACTTTAGAAGACAATACTGATTTGATTGCCAAGCGGCGAACTTTTTTAGGTAATTTATAAGAATAGCTGCGTGGTGTTGGGCCGAATACGACACCACCTCCGCGCCATTGCGGTGAACGGATTGAACCTTGACGGGCACGTCCAGTACCTTTTTGACGCCATGGTTTACGACCTCCGCCGCGTACTTCAGAACGATTTTTTACTTTGTGAGTTCCTTGACGTAAGGAAGCTCTTTGCATAAGAATAGCGTCGAATACAACACTCTCATTTGGTTCGATACCAAATACAGAAGCATTTAATTCGATGTCACCAGCAGTAGAACCGTTTTGGTTGTATAATGCTACTTTTGGCATGATCAATTTCCTCCTTTCCTAAGAGAGTTATTTAGATTTAACAGCACTTTTAACAGTGATTAAAGTTTTCTTCGCACCAGGTACGTTACCTTTGATCAAAAGAAGATTGCGTTCTGCATCAACTTTTACGATTTCAAGGTTTTGAACAGTGATTTGCTCTCCGCCCATACGTCCAGGTAATAATTTACCTTTGAATACACGGTTAGGATCTACAGGTCCCATTGAACCAGGACGACGGTGGTAGCGTGAACCGTGAGACATAGGTCCGCGAGATTGTCCATGGCGCTTGATCGCACCTTGGAAACCTTTACCTTTAGATACTCCTGTTACATCTACGATTTCTCCAGCAGAGAAAATTTCAACCTTGACTTCCTGACCAACTTCATACGCATCCATTTCCACTCCGCGTAATTCTTTAACGAAGCGCTTAGGAGCAGTTTCCGCTTTTGCAACGTGCCCTTTTTCAGGTTTGTTAGAAAGCTTTTCACGCTTGTCGTCAAAACCAAGCTGGATTGCTTCGTAACCGTCGTTTTCAGCTGTTTTCTTTTGAAGAACAACGTTTGGAGCAGCCTCGATAACAGTTACCGGAATAAGATCACCGTTCTCAGCGAATACTTGCGTCATACCAATTTTTCTTCCTAAGATTCCTTTGGTCATTCGTCACACCTCCTATTAAGATCATTCTATATTTTAGAATTAAAGTTTAATTTCGATATCGACACCAGATGGTAAGTCTAATCGCATAAGAGCATCAACAGTTTGTGGTGTTGGGTTCACAATGTCGATTAAACGTTTATGTGTACGCATTTCAAATTGCTCACGAGAATCTTTGTATTTGTGCACCGCACGAAGGATTGTGTAAACTGATTTTTCAGTTGGCAACGGAATCGGACCAGATACGCTGGCACCAGAACGTTTTGCCGTTTCAACAATCTTCTCTGCAGATTGATCAAGGATTCTATGATCATATGCTTTCAAACGAATACGAATTTTTTGTTTTGCCATTATTTTCCCTCCTTTTCGCCTACATCACGTTAGACAGTTCTCCGTGAGAAAAACCTGAACACCTTGCCATGGCAAAGCGGCCGGGTGTGTCAGCAACCTCTCACTTCATCGCAGTCAAAGACCAACATACACCATTATACAGAAAATAGGCGTATGTTGCAAGACTTATTTAAAATATGCATGGTTTGCACACTTTTTATATTATACAGGGGTTTTTCTTATTTATCAAGGACCTATCATAAATGGTACCGTGCATGACGACTTAGTGTGCTAGCGAATAATGACGGCTCTTCAATATGCGGGGTATGAGCTGAATTCTCAAATTGAATCCAGCGCTTTTCGGGCGCCACAAGTTCTTGATAATACTGTTTCGATATTTCAGCTGGAACAATCAAGTCATGTTTCCCTGAAATGAAAACACACGGTACTTTAATAGAAGGAACAGATCTAAAAGCATTAAACCTGTACAACTCATCTGTTAAATGTTTTTTGCTGAAGCGCAGTCCATTGAGGACGCTATGAATGTTTCGCACACCATACTCATTACCAGTAAGCATTTGAAATAAAACAGCAAGAGAATGTCGATGCAGGCGAGTGAATCCTCCTCTGCTTACCTCAACGCAAAATCGATAAATAAGATGCTGGATATCCTGCTTCCAAGGCGGAGCACCAATGAAACGTGTTAGCAAAGATAATATGCTGGCTTTTTTTTCTTCAGAAGTTTTACGAATATGTCGATAAGCAGTTGATTCTTCATCGTGAGGACTGACAACCTGACTGATTCCATAATAAGCGTAAAACAAGTCCGGGCGCTGCTGCACTACATAAAGCGCCAGCATTGACCCCCAAGAATGACCGGCCAGATATAGTTTTGTTTTTGAAAAGTGAGCTAAGAGCCATTGAGTGACATGGATTGTATCTTTAATGAAGTGATTTATTGTCATGGAGTGTTGGGAAATTCGTTTAGAATATGAAAGCCCTGATCCTCTCTGATCCCAATGAACTACAGTGAAATACCGTTCCAGCTCTTTTTGATAATGTCTAATGTATCCGATTTGCGGCGTTCCCGGCCCGCCATGTAAAAAAAGCAGCAATGGATTTTCAACATCAGCTCCATTAATCATCAGCATTTGCTTTGTATTTCCAATGCTCAGTTCTTTCATGATTGCGATTGATCTCTTTTCAGGAATCATAGATAGTAGCCCCTCGAATATGATAGATCCTATTATACAAGAAAAAGATAAGCAAACAAAAAACGAGACCCGCAGGGGGTCTCGTTTAAAATCATACTATTACTCAGTGATTGTAGAAACAACGCCTGAACCAACAGTACGTCCGCCTTCACGAATAGAGAAACGAGTTCCTTCTTCGATAGCGATTGTAGAGATAAGTTCAACGTTCATTTCAGTGTTATCTCCAGGCATAACCATTTCTACGCCTTCTGGAAGATGGATGATACCAGTTACGTCAGTTGTACGGAAGTAGAACTGAGGACGGTAGTTAGAGAAGAATGGAGTGTGACGTCCACCCTCTTCTTTAGAAAGAACGTAAACTTCAGCTTTGAATTTGCTGTGTGGAGTGATTGTACCTGGTTTAGCAAGTACTTGACCACGTTGGATTTCTTCACGAGATACACCACGAAGAAGGGCACCAATGTTGTCACCAGCTTCAGCATAATCAAGAAGCTTACGGAACATTTCAACACCTGTAACAGTTGTTTTCTTGTTCTCTTCTTGTAGACCGATGATTTCAACTTCGTCACCGACTTTAACTTGTCCGCGTTCTACACGGCCAGTCGCTACTGTACCACGACCAGTGATTGAGAATACGTCCTCAACTGGCATCATGAATGGTTTTTCAGTGTCACGTTCTGGAGTTGGGATGTACTCATCAACCGCATCCATAAGTTCGAAGATTTTAGCTTCGTACTCAGCGTCACCTTCAAGAGCTTTAAGAGCAGAACCTTTGATTACTGGTACATCATCACCAGGGAAGTCGTATTCGCTAAGAAGATCGCGAACTTCCATTTCAACTAGTTCAAGAAGCTCTTCGTCGTCTACCATGTCGCATTTGTTTAAGAATACAACGATGTATGGTACACCAACGTTTTTAGAAAGAAGGATGTGCTCACGAGTTTGTGGCATTGGGCCATCAGCAGCAGATACTACAAGGATAGCTCCGTCCATTTGCGCAGCACCAGTGATCATGTTTTTAACATAGTCAGCGTGTCCTGGGCAGTCAACGTGTGCATAGTGACGAGTTTCAGTTTCGTACTCAACGTGTGCAGTAGAGATTGTGATACCGCGCTCACGTTCTTCTGGAGCACCATCAATTTGATCGTACGCCATAGCTGTACCTTTACCAGATTTCTTATGAAGTACTGTTGTGATAGCAGCAGTTAAAGTTGTTTTACCATGGTCAACGTGTCCAATTGTACCAATATTGGCATGTGATTTGGAACGGTCGAATTTTTCTTTAGCCATTCTAAAATCCTCCTTAAGAGCTTTTAATTAGTAATGTATAGAGTGATAGGAAGTGAAAGAAAGCTTTCACTTCCTCATCTTACAATAGTAGTTATACTTGAGTTAAGCGGCAAAATCAATTATTCGCCTTTATTTTTTTTGATAATTTCTTCAGAAACGCTCTTCGGCACTTCTTCGTAGTGATCCATGAACATAGTGAACGTACCGCGACCTTGCGTATTAGAACGAAGTGCAGTAGCGTAACCGAACATTTCAGCAAGAGGAACCATAGCACGAACAACTTGAGCGTTACCGCGTGCTTCCATACCTTCTACGCGTCCGCGACGTGAAGTGATATCACCCATGATATCTCCCATGTATTCTTCTGGAATAACCACTTCTACTTTCATGATTGGTTCAAGAAGAACTGGGTTACATTTGCTGACTGCATTTTTCAATGCCATAGAAGCAGCAACTTTAAATGCCATTTCGTTTGAGTCAACATCATGGTAAGAACCGTCGAAAAGTTTAGCTTTAATGTCGATAAGCGGGAAGCCTGCTAGTACACCATTTTCAAGTGCATCTTCCAGACCTGCTTGAACAGCTGGGATGTATTCACGAGGAACGACCCCACCAACAATCGCATTTTCAAATTCAAAGCCCGCGCCTTCTTCGTTTGGTTCGAATTCGATCCAAACGTGTCCGAACTGACCGCGTCCACCAGACTGACGTACGAATTTACCTTCAACTTTTGCACCGGTACGGAATGTTTCACGGTACGCAACTTGAGGAGCACCAACATTGGCTTCTACTTTAAATTCGCGCTTCATACGGTCAACAATGATATCAAGGTGAAGTTCACCCATACCAGAGATGATCGTTTGGCCAGTTTCTGGGTTTGTTTGAGTACGGAATGTAGGATCTTCTTCAGCAAGTTTCGCTAAAGCGATACCCATTTTATCTTGGTCAGCTTTTGATTTAGGCTCAATAGCAACGTCGATAACTGGTTCTGGGAATTCCATTGACTCAAGGATAACAAGATCCTTCTCATCACATAGAGTATCTCCAGTAGTTGTATCTTTTAGACCTACAGCAGCTGCGATATCCCCTGCGTATACAGTAGAGATTTCTTCACGGCTGTTAGCGTGCATTTGAAGAATACGTCCAACACGCTCACGTTTGCCTTTAGTAGAGTTTTTCACGTATGAACCGGAATCAAGTGTTCCAGAGTACACACGGAAGAACGTCAACTTACCAACGTAAGGGTCAGTCATAACTTTAAATGCTAATGCAGAGAATGGCTCTTCGTCAGAAGAATGACGCTCAATCTCTTCATTTGTATCAGGACGTGTACCTTTGATTGCAGCAACGTCAGTTGGTGCAGGAAGGTAGTCAAGAACAGCATCAAGTACGAGTTGAACACCTTTGTTTTTGAAGGCAGAACCAACAAGAACAGGGTAGAATTCAACATTTAATGTACCTTTACGGATACCTGCTTTTAACTCGTCAATTGTGATTTCTTCACCCTCAAGGTATTTATCCATAAGCTCTTCATCAAGCTCACATACAGCTTCAATAAGGCTGTTGCGAAGCTCTTCAGCTTGCTCTTTATACTCTTCAGGGATTTCTTTTGCATCAGAACGAGTTCCGAGGTCATCTTCATAGAAATACGCAACGTTTTCTACAAGGTCGATGATACCTTCGAAGTTATCTTCAGCACCGATCGGCAATTGAATTGCATGAGCGTTTGCTTGAAGACGATCTCTTAAAGTTCCTACAGAGTAAAGGAAGTCTGCACCGATTTTGTCCATTTTGTTAACAAAAACGATACGCGGTACTCCGTAAGTTGTTGCCTGACGCCAAACAGTTTCTGTTTGAGGCTCAACGCCTGATTGCGCGTCAAGTACAGCAACAGCACCATCAAGTACACGAAGAGAACGTTCAACTTCAACTGTGAAGTCTACGTGTCCTGGAGTATCGATGATGTTTACGCGGTATCCTTTCCACTGTGCAGTTGTCGCAGCGGAAGTGATTGTGATACCACGTTCTTGTTCCTGCTCCATCCAGTCCATTTGTGAAGCTCCTTCATGAGTTTCACCAATTTTATGGATACGACCAGTATAGAACAAGATACGTTCTGTAGTAGTCGTTTTACCGGCATCAATGTGAGCCATGATCCCGATATTACGAGTTTTGTCTAAGGAGAACTCTCTTGCCATTGGGTAATTTCTCCTTCCTTATTGGGAAATTGTGTTTTTTAGTATATAAATCCTACCAACGATAGTGAGCAAATGCTTTGTTTGCTTCAGCCATCTTATGAGTATCTTCACGTTTCTTAACAGCAGCACCAGTGTTGTTAGCTGCGTCAAGGATTTCGTTAGCTAAACGCTCTTCCATCGTTTTTTCTCCACGAAGACGAGCGTAGTTTACTAACCAGCGAAGTCCAAGAGTCGTACGACGTTCAGGACGAACTTCTACAGGAACTTGGTAGTTCGCACCACCTACACGGCGTGCTTTTACTTCAAGTACAGGCATGATGTTTTTCAATGCTTGTTCGAAAACCTCCATTGCATCATTGCCAGTACGTTCTTTAATGATATCGAATGACTTGTATAGGATTGTTTGAGACTTACCTTTTTTACCATCGATCATCATTTTGTTGATTAGACGAGATACAAGCTTAGAGTTGTAAATCGGATCAGGTAAAACATCTCTTTTTGCTACAGGACCTTTACGTGGCATCTGAATATCCTCCCTTCATCAATTATGCGTATTTTCGTTTATTATTTTGCTTTAGGTTTTTTCGTACCGTATTTAGAACGGCCTTGTGCACGGTTTTCAACTCCAGCAGTATCAAGCGCACCACGAACGATGTGGTAACGTACCCCTGGTAAGTCTTTTACACGTCCACCGCGGATAAGTACAACACTGTGCTCTTGCAGGTTGTGACCGATACCAGGAATGTAAGCAGTAACCTCGATTCCGTTAGTCAAACGAACACGAGCATATTTACGAAGTGCTGAGTTCGGTTTTTTCGGTGTCATTGTACCAACACGAGTACATACCCCGCGTTTTTGTGGAGAAGATACGTTAGTGTGCTCTTTTTTAAAGCTGTTGTATCCTTTGTTAAGTGCAGGAGACTTTGAGTTTTCTACTTTACTCACGCGTCCTTTGCGAATTAGCTGATTAATTGTAGGCATGATTTTTTCCTCCCTTCATTACGTTTTATAACCCACATACCCAGGTGGTTCATCAAAAGGCAAAAAACAATGTCTTTACACAAGATTGAATCTTACGCAAAAACAAAAGTACGTTATAAAATAATGGCAACAGCGGCTGCTCCTACCTCAATTCCGCAGGCTTTGCCGAGCTTTTTCATGGATTCAACCATTAAGACAGAGATACCTTGATCTTCCGCAAGTGAAACAACACTTGACGTGAGTATCGGATCTGCGTCCTTTGCAACGACTACTTCCTTTACTGAACCTCGCTTTAGAGCTTTCACTGTTTGCTTCGTACCAATAATAATTGATTTGGCCTGTGATACTTTATCATAAGACATAAACATATCCTCCAAAGTAACAGGTTTATTTCGAGCACCTTGGTTATATTATCATTCTAGGAGACGAATGTCAACAAGGTATGACATTTTTTAGTTTCTATCTTCTCATAGAGTGACTTTTTAATAAATATATCTGCTGAAAGACTGCAAAAACAGTCTTTCAGCAGAATGAAATCAGTTATTCAACCGGAACCATATCGTCAGTCGGCTGAACATTTGATACTGGTTTTACTTTACGGTATTTCATCATTCCTGTACCAGCTGGAACAAGTTTACCGATGATAACATTCTCTTTCAAGCCGAGAAGCTCGTCACGCTTACCTTTGATCGCTGCATCTGTAAGGACACGCGTTGTTTCCTGGAAGGAAGCAGCAGATAAGAATGAATCAGTTTCAAGAGATGCTTTTGTAATACCGAGTAAGACAGGACGGCCTGTAGCAGGTCGATTGCCTTCGAGCAACACCTTTTTGTTCGCTTCAGTAAATTGGTGGATGTCAAGCAATGTACCTGGAAGCACATCAGTGTCGCCGGCATCAATTACGCGTACTTTACGAAGCATCTGGCGAACCATTACTTCTACGTGTTTATCACCGATTTCAACACCCTGCATACGGTAAACCTTTTGAACCTCATGGAGAAGATACTCTTGAACAGTCGTCAGGTCAGTCACTTTAAGAAGTTCTTTCGGATCGATTGAACCTTCTGTCAGTACTTGGCCTCGAGTAATTTTATCTCCTTCCGCTACTTTCAGGCGGGAGTTGTAAGGTGCCGTATAAGAACGTGTTTCCACTGCGCCTTGAACGACAATTTCCTGCTGCTTATCACGAACTTCATTAATCTCAACGACTGTACCGTCGATTTCTGTAATTGTTGCCTGACCTTTCGGATTACGCGCTTCGAAAAGCTCTTGGATACGCGGAAGACCCTGTGTGATATCGTCTCCGGCAACCCCGCCTGTATGGAATGTACGCATTGTTAACTGTGTACCAGGCTCACCGATTGATTGGGCAGCAATGATTCCGACAGCTTCACCGACTTCAACATCGGAGCCAGTTGCAAGATTTCGGCCATAGCATCGTTTACATACACCATGAGGCGTATTACATGTGAAGGCAGAACGGATCCACACTTCTTCAATGCCAGCTTCGACAATCTCCAGCGCCTTATCTTCATCGATTAGTTCGTTTTCATTCACAAGCACTTCACCTGTTTCAGGGTGCTTCACTTGTTTTCGTGCAAAACGGCCGATTAAGCGTTCTTCTAAGCGCTCAATTGTTTCAGTTCCTTCTTTAAGAGGCTTAGCAAGAATGCCTCGGTCAGTTCCGCAATCAGTTTCACGGATGATAACATCCTGCGCAACGTCAACGAGACGGCGTGTAAGGTAACCTGAGTCAGCAGTTTTAAGAGCGGTATCGGCAAGACCTTTACGCGCTCCGTGTGTGGAGATAAAGTACTCCAATACTGTCAGACCTTCACGGAAACTTGATTTGATCGGCAACTCAATGATACGTCCAGCCGGGTTGGCCATCAGACCGCGCATTCCGGCAAGCTGCGTAAAGTTAGATGCGTTACCACGGGCACCAGAGTCACTCATCATGTAGATCGGGTTGAGTTCATCAAGTGATTTCATCAGTTTGCCTTGGATCACGTCTTTTGCAGCACTCCAGATAGAGATGACTCTCTCATAGCGTTCTTCTTCAGTGATAAGACCGCGGCGGAACTGCTTCATAACGTTGTCAACTTTGCTTTGCGCTTCTTCAAGAATTTCTTGTTTATCATCGAGTACGACGATGTCAGAAACCCCAACTGTAATACCAGCTTTTGTTGAATATTTGAAGCCTAGGTTTTTCATGCGGTCAAGCATTTTAGACGTTTCCGTGATATGGAATCGTTTAAAGATTTCCGCGATGATTTTACCCAGAATACCTTTTTTGAACGGTGCATTGATTGGCTGCTGTGCGATGACAGCTTTAACGTCAGCACCTTTTTCCAAGAAGAAACGGTCAGGTGTTTTCTCTTCAATGTTGCTCTTCGTTGGTTCATTCATGTAAGGGAATGATTCCGGAAGAATTTCATTGAAGACAAGCTTACCGACAGTTGTAATTAACAATTTTGAGCGCTGTTCTTCGGTAAATGTCACATTCTTAAGGGAGTTAGCTGCAACAGCTACTCTCGTATGAAGGTGAACATATCCGTTTTGATAAGCAAGAAGCGCTTCGTCTGTATTCTTGAAGACCATGCCTTCACCGACAGCACCGGCACGCTCAAGTGTCAGGTAATAGTTACCAAGTACCATATCCTGAGACGGTGTTACAACAGGTTTACCATCTTTAGGATTCAAGATGTTTTGAGCAGCAAGCATCAAGATGCGTGCTTCAGCTTGTGCTTCAGCAGATAATGGTACGTGAACCGCCATTTGGTCACCGTCAAAGTCAGCGTTGTAAGCTGTACATACGAGTGGGTGAAGGCGGATTGCGCGTCCTTCAACAAGCGTTGGTTCAAACGCCTGAATACCTAATCTGTGAAGTGTAGGGGCACGGTTCAGCAGTACTGGGTGCTCCTTAATAACTGATTCTAATACATCCCAAACTTCAGGCTGTACGCGCTCAATTTTGCGTTTCGCACTCTTAATGTTATGTGCAAGACCCTTTTCAACAAGTTCTTTCATAACGAAAGGCTTGAAGAGTTCAAGCGCCATTTCCTTCGGTAATCCGCATTGGTACATTTTCAAATGAGGACCAACAACGATTACAGAACGTCCGGAGTAATCAACACGTTTACCAAGAAGGTTTTGACGGAAACGGCCTTGCTTCCCTTTCAACATGTGAGAAAGAGATTTTAACGGTCTGTTACCAGGACCTGTTACAGGGCGTCCGCGGCGGCCATTGTCAATTAAGGCATCGACAGCCTCTTGAAGCATACGCTTTTCGTTTTGAACGATGATGCTAGGCGCACCAAGGTCCAGAAGGCGTTTCAAACGATTGTTACGGTTGATGACACGACGATAAAGATCGTTCAAATCAGAAGTCGCAAAACGTCCGCCATCTAGCTGAACCATCGGTCTAAGCTCTGGAGGAATAACAGGAAGCACATCAAGGATCATCCAAGAAGGCTTGTTTCCTGAGTTACGGAAGGCCTCTAAAACTTCAAGACGTTTGATCGCACGAGTACGTCGTTGTCCTTGTGAAGTTTTCAGCTCTTCTTTTAACATATCAACTTCTTTTACAAGATCGATATCTTGAAGAAGTTTATGAATTGCTTCAGCACCCATAGATGCTTGGAATTTATTACCGTATTTATCAAGATAAGCACGGTATTCTTTCTCAGACAGAAGCTGTTTCTTTTCAAGCGGTGTATTTGCCGGGTCAGTTACAACGTAAGAAGCAAAGTAAATCACTTCTTCTAAAGCACGAGGTGACATATCCAGCACAAGACCCATACGGCTTGGAATACCTTTGAAATACCAAATGTGGGAAACTGGGGCAGCCAGTTCAATGTGCCCCATTCTCTCACGACGGACTTTAGCCCGTGTTACTTCGACTCCGCAGCGGTCACAAACTACGCCTTTATAACGAACTCGCTTGTACTTCCCGCAATGACATTCCCAGTCCTTAGTCGGTCCGAAAATGCGTTCGCAGAATAGACCGTCCTTTTCAGGTTTTAACGTACGATAGTTTATCGTTTCAGGCTTTTTCACTTCACCAAAAGACCATGAACGGATTTTATCTGGTGAAGCAAGACCGATGTTCATATACTCAAAATTGTTCACATCTAGCAAGGGGCCTACCTCCCTTTTTATCTTCGGATTAACCGATGTCACTTGCCTTTATAACTAGAGATTATTCTTTTGTTACTACATCACGTTCAACGTCTGCAGATGCTGTTTCTTCCGGCTCTTCATCACCTGATAATGCCAGGCCGTCAGCTTGTTTCGCATCTTCTTCGTCTTCTAAATCTCTCATTTCTATTTCTTCTTCATCACCAGAAAGGATTTTGACATCCATACCTAAGCTTTGAAGTTCTTTGATTAACACTTTGAATGATTCCGGAACACCTGGTTCAGGAACATTGTCGCCTTTAACGATGGCTTCGTATGTTTTCACACGTCCAACCACGTCATCGGACTTAACAGTCAGAATTTCTTGAAGAGTGTAAGCCGCACCATAAGCTTCAAGTGCCCAAACCTCCATCTCACCGAAACGCTGTCCGCCAAATTGCGCTTTACCGCCAAGAGGCTGCTGCGTAACAAGTGAGTAAGGGCCTGTAGAACGTGCATGAAGTTTATCGTCAACCATGTGAGCCAGTTTGATCATATACATGATACCGACAGATACACGGTTATCAAACGGCTCTCCAGTACGTCCGTCGTAAAGCACTGTTTTGGCGTCACGAGACATGCCGGCTTCTTCAAGTGTTTCCCAGACATCCTCTTCTCGCGCTCCGTCAAATACAGGAGATGCAATGTGAATGCCGAGGTAACGAGCGGCCATACCCATATGAAGTTCTAATACCTGCCCGATGTTCATACGTGATGGTACGCCCAGCGGGTTAAGCATGATATCAATTGGTGTGCCGTCAGGAAGGTAAGGCATATCCTCTTCAGGAAGAATCTTAGAGATAACACCTTTGTTACCGTGACGACCGGCCATTTTATCCCCTTCAGAAATCTTACGTTTCTGAACGATATATACGCGTACTAACTGGTTCACACCTGGAGGAAGTTCGTCTCCGTCTTCACGGTTGAAGACTTTAACGTCATGGATAATTCCTCCGCCGCCGTGAGGCACACGAAGAGAAGTATCACGAACCTCGCGGGCTTTCTCGCCAAAGATGGCGTGAAGCAGGCGTTCTTCTGCAGTCAGTTCAGTTACGCCTTTAGGCGTTACTTTACCAACAAGAAGATCTCCGTCTTTTACTTCTGCCCCAATACGGATGATTCCGCGGTCATCAAGATTGCGAAGCGCATCTTCACCGACGTTTGGAATATCGCGAGTGATTTCTTCAGGTCCAAGTTTCGTATCACGTGCTTCTGATTCGTATTCTTCAATGTGGATAGATGTATAAACATCATCCTTTACAAGGCGTTCACTCATGATGATGGCATCCTCATAGTTGTAGCCATCCCATGTCATGAAGCCAACCATTACGTTACGGCCAAGTGCAAGTTCACCAAGCTCCATAGAAGGACCGTCAGCAAGGATTTCTCCTTTTACAACTTCATCGCCGACACTTACGATCGGACGCTGGTTGTAGCACGTACCTTGGTTAGAGCGGACAAATTTCAGCAGGCTGTATTTATCCAGGTTTCCTTTTACTTTTTGACCGTCTACTTCTTCATAACGGCGAACCCAAACGTTTTTCGCTTCTACGCGTTCAACGATACCAGGGTGTTTACAAATTACAGCGGCACCAGAGTCTTTTCCTGATACGTATTCCATACCAGTTCCAACAAATGGCGCTTCCGGCTGCATCAAAGGCACAGCCTGACGCTGCATGTTCGCTCCCATGAGGGCACGGTTGGAGTCATCGTTTTCTAAGAACGGGATACATGCTGTCGCAGCAGATACAACCTGCTTAGGCGATACATCCATGTAGTCTACACGGTTTCTGGAAACAACAGTGTTCTCCCCGCGGAAACGAGCTACGATGCTGTCATCAATAAAGGCGCCTTCGTCATCAAGACGAGCGTTTGCTTGAGCGACAACATAGTTATCCTCTTCATCAGCAGTTAAGTAATCGATTCTGCCCGTTACCTTCCCTGTTTCAGGGTCAACGCGACGATATGGCGTTTCAATAAAGCCAAAACGGTTTACTTTTGCATAAGATGATAGTGAGTTGATCAAACCGATGTTCGGGCCCTCAGGCGTTTCAATCGGACACATACGGCCATAGTGGGAGTAGTGAACGTCACGCACTTCCATTCCGGCACGCTCACGTGTCAATCCGCCCGGTCCTAATGCTGACAGACGGCGCTTATGCGTTAATTCAGCAAGCGGGTTCGTCTGATCCATGAATTGAGAAAGCTGTGAGCTTCCAAAGAACTCTTTAATGGACGCAATAACAGGACGAATGTTGATCAGCTGCTGAGGCGTAATTGTATTCGTATCTTGAATTGACATTCTCTCACGAACCACACGCTCCATACGGCTTAAACCGATACGGAATTGGTTCTGGAGAAGCTCGCCTACAGAACGTAAACGGCGGTTTCCAAGATGATCGATATCATCTGTGTCGCCTACTCCGTGCAGCAGGTTGAAGAAGTAGCTGATTGAAGAAATAATATCAGCAGGCGTGATGTTTTTAATCTCTTCTTCGATGTAAGCATTCCCGATTACATTAATAACCTGTTCTCCTTCTTGATCAGTCGGAGCAAAGATTTTAATGGATTGAAGAGTCACTTCATCTTCAACAACACCGCCATTCGGATACAGCTTTCTGAAACCGATTCCGTTTTCTAAGTATGGCAGTACTTTATCAAGTGTTCTTCTATCAAGAATCTGACCTTTTTCAGCAAGGATTTCTCCTGTTTCAGGATCAACGAGCGTTTCAGCAAGTCTCTGATTGAAGAGGCGATTCTTAATATGAAGTTTTTTATTAATTTTATAGCGTCCTACATTGGCAAGATCGTATCGTTTCGGATCAAAGAAACGAGAATCAAGCAAGCTTTTCGCATTTTCTACTGTAGGCGGCTCTCCAGGACGGAGACGCTCGTAAATTTCAAGCAACGCTTTGTCGCTGTTTTCTGTGTTATCTTTATCAAGCGTATTTCTCAGGTATTCGTTTTCTCCTATGAGATCAAGAATCTCTTGATCGGAGCCGAAGCCGAGAGCACGCAAAAGAACCGTAACCGGCAACTTACGTGTGCGATCAATGCGGACATAAACAACATCTTTCGCATCAGTTTCGTATTCTAACCATGCGCCACGGTTTGGAATGACAGTTGCGGTAAAACCTTTTTTACCGTTCTTGTCTACTTTACCACTGAAATATACACTTGGAGACCGAACAAGCTGGGAAACGATAACGCGTTCCGCACCGTTAATGATAAAAGTACCTGTATCTGTCATAATAGGGAAATCACCCATGAAGACATCTTGGTCTTTTACCTCTCCAGTTTCTTTGTTAATTAAACGAACCTTCACTCTTAGCGGAGCTGAGTAAGTCACATCACGTTCTTTTGATTCCTCTACAGGATATTTAGGCTCACCTAAACTATAATCAATGAACTCAAGAGAGAGGTTACCAGTGAAATCCTCAATTGGTGATATGTCTTGAAACATCTCTCTAAGACCCTCATCAAGAAACCACTGATAAGAAGAGGTTTGAATTTCAATGAGATTTGGTAATTCTAACACTTCGCTAATGCGAGCATAGCTTCTGCGCTGGCGGTGTCGTCCATACTGAACTAGTTGACCTGTCAACTGATTCACCCCTCAAATCATGCGTATTATATGTGTAATAAGCATTTCTTCCAAAGAAAGAAAATACTTTTACAAGACAAAAGAAAAAAGGGTTTCTAATTAAGAAAACCACATCCAAAAACAAATACCGATTTTATTAGCATTTCCATACTTGTATAATTTATACATAGATATTGACAATTCATCATATCAAGCAAAATATATACATTGGCATTTTACAATATTAACATAGTTAAAATACCGAGTCAAACTTTTTTTGCTTTTATGATATAATAGCCTTTCTTTTTTTGAACGACAGAAACTTCATCGAACAGTTCCTCGAGCTTTTCAATGGCAGAAGGCGCGCCTTGCTTTTTCTGTATGACGATCCACAACTCACCTGAAGCTTTTAAGTGTTCAGCGCTTTTCTCAAAGATAGCATGGACAACTTTTTTTCCGGCTCGGATTGGGGGATTTGTAAGAATAGAAGCAAATGTTTGAGCAGAATCAACGTTTGAAAACAAATCGCTTTGATAAATTTTAACGTTTGTTATTCCATTCTGTTCAACATTTCCATTTGATAGTTCTACGGCTCTCTCATTAACATCAATCATGTGGATAGTCCGGTCTTTAAAGTCGCTGGCCAGCGATAAACCAATCGGCCCGTACCCGCAGCCTACATCCAAAATGCTGCCCTCAACCTCAGGCTCTACAAAAGAATCAATCAGCAGTCGGGAGCCGAAATCAACTTCTTTTTTAGAAAAAACCCCGCTGTCGCTGGTAAACGTGAAATCTTTATTCCGAAGCCTAAAAGACCAGGTTTGCTTGTTGCTTTTCACTGAAGGTTTTTCTGAATAATAGTGCTCACTCATTATTAGAACCTCCTTTTTTCATGGCTTAAAGAATGGCAAAGAAAAAGCTCGCCTCATAAAAGCGAGCTTCCCCTCCAGGTAAGTGAAGATTACTTAACTTCTACAGAAGCGCCAACTTCTTCAAGTTTAGCTTTAAGCTCTTCAGCTTCTTCTTTAGCAATACCTTCTTTAAGTGGTTTTGGAGTGTTGTCAACAAGTTCTTTAGCTTCTTTCAAGCCAAGACCAGTGATTTCACGTACAACTTTGATAACTTTGATTTTTTGAGATCCAGCACCAGCAAGGATAAGATCGAATTCGCTTTGCTCTTCAGCAGCTCCGCCTGCAGCAGCTCCGCCAGCTACAGCTACAGGAGCAGCAGCAGTTACGCCAAATTCTTCTTCGATTGCTTTTACTAGGTCGTTCAATTCAAGTACAGTTGCTTCTTTAACGGAAGCAATGATTTCTTCGATATTTAAAGCCATTTGTAATTCCTCCATTTTGTTTTAATTTATGAAAAACTGATTAGATTAAGCGCCTTGTTCTTCCTTTTGTTCTGCCACAGCTTTTGCAGCAAGAGCAAAGTTGCGAACTGGAGCTTGAAGTACGCTAAGCAACATAGAAAGCAAGCCTTCGCGTGATGGAAGTTCAGCAAGAGCTTTCACTTCTTCAACAGTAGAAACTTTACCTTCGATTACGCCAGCTTTGATTTCAAGAGCTTCGTGATTTTTAGCGAAGTCATTCAGAACTTTAGCCGGAGCGACAACATCTTCAGTGCTGAATGCGATCGCGTTCGGTCCAGTTAAGAAATCATTCAAACCATTAAGCTCAGCTTGTTCAACCGCACGGCGAGTCATCGTATTTTTGTAAACTTTGAACTCAACGTTAGCTTCGCGAAGCTGTTTACGAAGTTCAGTTACTTCAGAAACGTTAAGTCCGCGATAGTCAACGATGATCGTTGATTTACTTTCTTTCAGTTTAGAAGCAATTTCTTCAACAACAACTTTTTTAGTTTCAATTGCGCTGCTCATGGTTACACCTCCTGTAGATTCTTGTGTAACACTTATACCGTTAGGTGATCACGACTGAGACGACGGATTCCATATAAAAAGCCTCCATGAGACATGGAGGCTGTATATACAAGCATACGTAACGTAATAGCTGTGATAATATACACCTCGGTAGGATGATTAAGCGGTTAGGCCCCTACTGTCTACGGTATAAATGATATTCTATTTTACAACATTTTGAATAATATCAGAATGTTGATGTCATGTCAATATTATTTTACGTTAAAAGTTGAAGAGTCTACTTTGACACCAGGTCCCATAGTAGAAGTTACAGCAACGTTTTTCACGTAAACGCCTTTAGCTGCGGCAGGTTTAGCTTTCAGGATTGTATCGTACATTGTTGTGAAGTTCTCAACAAGTTTTTCATCCTCGAAAGAAACTTTACCGATAGGAACATGAATGTTTCCAGCTTTATCTACGCGGTATTCAACTTTACCAGCTTTGATTTCGCCGATCGCTTTTTCAACTTCGAAAGTAACTGTACCAGTTTTAGGGTTTGGCATTAAACCTTTTGGTCCAAGTACACGACCAATTTTACCAACTTCACCCATCATATCAGGTGTAGCTACGATTACATCGAAATCGAACCAGCCTTGTTGAATTTTGTTGATGTAGTCAGTATCGCCTACGTAATCTGCACCAGCAGCTTCAGCTTCTTTCGCTTTTTCGCCTTTTGCGAAAACGAGAACGCGCTGAGTTTTACCAGTTCCGTTTGGAAGCACAACTGCTCCGCGGATTTGCTGGTCGTTTTTACGAGGGTCAACCCCTAAACGGAAAGCCACTTCAACTGTAGCGTCGAATTTAGCTGTGTTTGTTTTTTTAACGAGAGCTACTGCTTCAGAAACGTCGTAAGCTTTAGAACGGTCTACAAGCTTAGCAGCTTCAACGTACTTTTTACCTTTTTTAGCCATTTTAAAATTTCCTCCTTATGTGGTTATAGCGGAATAACCTCCCACGAATAAGGGTTGCGAACTTGTTAAAACTCGCAACCCGACAAGAAACAAATTAATCCTCGATTACAATACCCATACTGCGGGCAGTACCTTCAACCATGCGCATTGCCGCTTCAACGTCTGCTGCGTTTAAGTCAGGCATTTTCGTTTCAGCGATTTCGCGTACTTTATCGCGCTTAACGGTTGCCACTTTATTACGGTTTGGTTCACCAGAACCAGACTCAATTCCAGCTGCTTTTTTAAGCAATACTGCAGCAGGTGGAGTTTTTGTAATAAATGTAAATGAACGGTCTTCGTAAACCGAAATTTCAACAGGAATGATTAAACCAGCTTGGTCAGCTGTACGAGCGTTAAACTCCTTACAGAATCCCATGATGTTAACACCGGCTTGACCAAGTGCAGGTCCAACTGGTGGTGCTGGGTTAGCTTTTCCAGCAGGAATTTGCAATTTTACAACTTTAACTACTTTTTTAGCCACGAGACACACCTCCTTAAGTCCGTGATGTGGTAATAGGGTAAACCCTCCCACTCAAGGTTTCATTCTTTATATGAATGACGAAATATCATGCTAGTTGCCTTGGATAAGTCCAAGACGTACCTTTGCTATATTATCATTTATATATAGCAATTTCAAGTTTTTTCACATTACAATTTATCGATTTGGGTAAATTCCAGCTCAACCGGCGTTTCGCGGCCGAACATATTAACGAAAACTTTGACCTTGCTTTTGTCATAATCAATCTCTTCAATCGATCCAGTAAAGTTAGCAAAAGGTCCGTCTATTACTTTCACTGTCTCTTTCAGTTCAAAGTCAATATCAGTTTTGCGTTCGTCCATGCCCATTCTCTTCAGAATGGTTTCTGCTTCGCCTGGAAGAAGCGGCGTCGGTTTTGAACCTGATCCGGCAGATCCTACGAATCCAGTAACACCCGGCGTGTTGCGGACAACATACCAAGAGTCGTCTGTCATTACAATTTCAACAAGCACATAACCAGGGAATACTTTCTTTTTCACGACTTTTTTCTTGCCGTTTTTGATATCCGTTTCTTCTTCTTCGGGTACGACTACACGGAAAATTTTATCCTGCATCCCCATTGATTCAACACGTTTTTCCAAGTTGGCTTTTACTTTATTCTCGTAACCAGAGTACGTGTGAACAACATACCAATTCTTTTCCATTCTCTTCAGGACTGTCCAGTCCTTCCCTCCCCGCATTTGGTTTTAGTGAATTACCATAACGCTTCAAAAAATAGGCGGCAAGCCTATGATAACTTTCATTTTAAGCCACAATAAAAAACCCGCTGAACGGGTTTTGGCAAGTAATATTATGATCTATTATAGCACGTATTGCTGATCATTATTCAACTATTAAACGAATTAATTGAGAAATTCCTGTGTCAAGGAGGGCAAAAAAGATAACAAAAAAGATAACTGTTGAAATTACCGTAATGGTATAACGCGTTAACTCTTTTCCTTTAGGCCAGCTTACCTTTTTCATTTCTTTCCCAACATCTTTAAAGAATTTCATAATACGCATGTAAAAGACCTCCACAATTTAAAAAGCGCAAAAACTATTTTGTTTCAAGATGAGCTGTATGTGAATTGCAAGTACTGCAGTATTTCTTTACTTCTAATCGCTCAGCCGCTGATGCAGAGCTCTTCATTGTCGTATAATTACGGTTTCCGCATGTCTTGCATGCTAACGTAATCTTTTTTCTCATGTCATTACACCTTTTTCTAAATAGACATTAGTTCTTATCTTTAGTAACATATCATAGTCAGAAAAATACTGTCAATATAGCAGAAATTCCTATTACAAACTGATTTCGCGAATTTCCAAATACTTCTCCAGCTTGCGTTTCACACGCTGAAGGGCATTGTCGATCGATTTCACATGTCGGTTCAGTTCATCGGAAATCTCTTGGTAACTTCTCCCGTCGAGATATAAGACGAGTACTTTTCTCTCTAAATCACTTAGTAGTTCTCCCATTTTCATTTCAATGTCATCAAATTCTTCCTGATTAATGATCATTTCCTCAGGATTTAAGGTTTTCGCCCCTGAGATGACATCAAGCAGCGTTCGGTCTGATTCTTCATCAAAAATCGGTTTATCTAATGAGACGTAGGAATTCAAAGGAATGTGTTTCTGGCGAGTAGCTGTCTTTATTGCGGTAATAATTTGGCGGGTAATACATAATTCTGCGAAAGCTTTGAAAGAGGTAAGCTTGTCCTCTTTGAAGTCACGAATAGACTTATAGAGGCCTATCATACCTTCCTGAACAATATCTTCTCTGTCCGCCCCTATTAAGAAATAGGATCTTGCTTTCGCCCGAACAAAGTTTCGGTACTTCGTAATCAAGTAATCTAACGCATCACTGTCCCCAACATGAACCTTTTCAATGACCTGCTCGTCCTCCAACTGGCAAAACTGCTCTTTGTTGAATTTTCCCTTGTTGTTCTGTAGATTCACTCCGATCCCCCCGGCGCACGTAGATAGAAATATTATACAGTATTGGGCAAAAAAGCGTCAACTTAATCTAAGTCTCCCCGCCTCCACTTTTCAAACGTTTTCAAAACCTCTTCCGATAAAGCAATTTTACCCGCCGGCTTTTCGGAAGTGATTTTTCTTACCCGTCTCTCTATTCGCCTTTCAATCGCTTCTACCTCTCTCAAAAGCTCCCGGGCCGATTTCCGCAATGCCCCCTGTCCGAAAATCGCCCATTGCTCAGTATAGTCAGAGGTCGCAACGTGAATTTGAGTCGCAATATTATTCAAAGCCTGAGCGAGCTTTTCTATCCGCTCATCAGCCGTCTCATTTTCTTTTGTAAAAATCACTTCAACTCGATGGTTGGTCTGTTTTTTCTCAAGCCCTTTAACGAGATGCGCGTCAAAAACAACAATAACCCTGTTTCCTGTATACGATTGATATTCCGCCATTTTCTGAATCAGTACGTCTCTCGCCTCTTCGAAACTGTTCGCTTTTAAATCCTTCAGCTGCGGCCAGGCTCCAATCATGTTGTACCCGTCTACTAACAGGATATCCATGGGTCTTTATTCTCCCAGAGGGTTTCGTTTCCGGTAGACTTCATACATCAAAAGACCCGCCGCGACAGATGCATTTAGTGAAGTTACCTTTCCGGCCATCGGGAGTTTAATGAGAAAATCACACTTTTCTTTCACGAGTCGGCCCATCCCTTTTCCTTCACTTCCGATGACTAAAGCCAAAGGCATATTGCCGTCCATATTGCGGTAATCCTCACGCGCGGACGCATCCGTTCCGACAACCCAGATTCCCCGTTCTTTCATCTCTTCTAACGTCCGTGCCAAATTGGTGACTCTTGCTACAGGAATGTGTTCAATTGCCCCTGTTGAAGCTTTTGCCACTGTTGTTGTCAGCCCGACAGCTCTCCGTTTTGGAATGACGATGCCATGAGCGCCGACCGCATCAGCTGTTCTCATAATGGAACCAAGATTATGAGGGTCTTCAAGCTCGTCCAGAACGAGGAAGAAAGGCTGTTCATTTCTTTCTTCGGCTGCTTTATATAAATCGTCCAGTTCTGCATATTCATACGCTGCAACCTGTGCCACAACGCCTTGATGCTGTCCTGTCACCATTTGATCGAGTTTTTTTCTCGGGACGTATTGAATCGTGATTCCCTGCTTTTTCGCAAGCTCAATCACTTGCTGCGCTTGTCCCTTTACGGTGTTTTCCGCCATCCACAGCTTATACAGCTTCCGATCAGATTTTAACGTCTCGATCACTGCATTCTTCCCTATGACGTAATCATGTTGCTGACTCATTTGTTTTCCTCCCTGACGTCCCGAATTGTATAGCTTCGGCTATGAGCTGACTAAGCCGTTCCTCTCTTTTCTCTAGAAAAAGGTAGCCCAGAAGCGCTTCAAATGCTGTACTATAGCGGTACGTCTGAACATCTGTATTTTTAGGTGTTGTTCCTGACTTGGCATTTCTGCCTCTTTTCAGCACCGCTTCCTCTTCTTCCGTAAAAAATGATTGATTCTGCAGAAAAAATAGGATCTCAGCCTGCGACTTTGCCGAAACAATCCGGCTTGATTTCTTATGAAGATCATTTGGTTTGGTAAAGCCCTGCTTAAGCAGGTGATGCCTTACATACACTTCAAAAATGGCATCACCTATATAAGCAAGCGCAAGACCGTTAAGCTGCTTTGAATCTTTTATCGTATCAAATTCAAGCATCCGTTATTCTCCCCGTTTCCAGCGAGTGCCTTGAGCCGTATCTTCAAGAATGATATTCATGCTTTTCAGCTGGTCGCGAATCTGGTCTGACAACGCAAAATCGCGATTCCGGCGCGCTTCATTTCGTTTTTCAATTAAGTCTTCAATCTCTTGATCGAGAAGTTCCTGCTCACCCAATGAAAAACCGAGAACAGAAACAATACGGTCAAACATCTGGATAAACGCCGTAATTACATGATCAGCCGTATGATCTTTCTGAAGATAATAATTGGCATGCTTCGCTAAGTCGAACAAGACAGAAATCGCATTCGCCGTATTAAAGTCATCGTCCATCGCTTCTTCAAATGCTTTGCGGTGTTCTTCAACTTTCTCAAGCCATTGATCGTCATCCTCCGTTAAATTCGTACTGCTGTTCAGACGGTGCTGAAGATTGCTGTACGCTGTTTTTAAACGGTTAAATGCGCTTTTCGTATTTTCTAGAAGCTCTTCTGAATAGTTAATCGGATGGCGATAATGAACAGATAGCATAAAGAATCTCAAAAGCTGCGGATCATGCTGTTTAATGATGTCATGCACAAGCACAAAGTTGCCCAGTGATTTTGACATTTTTTCATTATCAATATTGATATAGCCATTATGGAGCCAGTACTTCGCAAACGTTTTTCCTGTCAATGCCTCAGATTGCGCAATTTCGTTTTCATGGTGAGGGAATGTTAAATCCTGTCCGCCCGCATGGATATCAATCTGGTCACCCAGATATTTTTTCACCATTGCTGAGCATTCAATGTGCCAGCCCGGACGTCCTTTTCCCCAAGGGCTATCCCAGGAGATTTCTCCTTCTTTTGCCGCTTTCCACAGTGCGAAATCAAGAGCATCTTCTTTTTTCTCGCCGACCCGGATGCGTGCACCTGATCTTAGCTCATCGATTGATTGCTGAGAAAGCTTTCCGTATCCTTCAAACGCTCTTGTTTTGAAATAAACGTCACCTTCTGATTCATAAGCGTAGCCCTTTTTCACGAGCTGATCTACGAATTCAATAATGGCATCCATGTTTTCCATCACCCGCGGATGAAGGTCGGCTTTTCGGCATCCGAGCGCACCTACATCTTCAAAATATGCTTTAATAAAACGCTCTGAGATGGTAGGCACATCCTCACCAAGCTCATTTGCCGCTTTAATTAATTTATCGTCTACGTCTGTGAAGTTAGAGACATACTGCACATCATAGCCTTTGTACTCCAAATAGTTTCGAACCGTATCGTAAACGATAGCCGGACGCGCGTTTCCGATGTGAATGTAATTGTAAACTGTCGGTCCGCATACGTACATTTTCACTTTCCCCTCTTCAAGAGGAACGAATGTTTCCTTCTGTCTAGTCAATGTATTATAAAGTGTGATTGTCATTTTTGATTGATCCTTTCTTTTCTGTCTTCAAGTTCTGCCTTCAGCTCTAAAATCTGCTGTTCCAAAGACTTAAAGCGGTCAGCAACCGGATCGGGCAAATCCTGATGGTTTAAATCGCGTCTTACCTTCTTGCCATTTTGTACAACGACCCGTCCGGGGATACCGACAACTGTTGAAAAATCGGGAACATCATGCAGCACTACTGAACCAGCGCCAATCTTTGAGCCTTCACCGACCGTAATTGAACCGAGCACTTTAGCACCTGTGGCTATCAATGCGTCATCTTTAATCGTTGGGTGCCTTTTTCCCTTTTCTTTCCCCGTTCCCCCAAGGGTAACCCCCTGAAAAACGGTTACGTTATTGCCGATTTCACATGTCTCCCCAATGACAACCCCCATGCCGTGGTCTATGAAAAATCTTCTCCCAATTGTAGCGCCGGGGTGGATTTCGATCCCGGTAAAAAATCGGCTTACTTGAGATATAAGGCGTGCAAGGAAATAAAATTTTCGTTTATATAAAGCATGTGCAATCCGATGCGCCCATATAGCATGTAAACCGGAATAAGTTAAAATCACTTCAAAATAGCTTCTTGCTGCAGGATCTTGATCGAAAACAGTATCAATGTCTTCTTTGAGCATTCTAAAAAACACATGCTTCCCCCCGTTTCTCTATCTGATTTCCTCTGCCCAATAAAAAAAGCGTCTCTGCATGTAAACATGACAGAGACGCTTTAACCGCGCGGTTCCACTCTGTTTGAAAAGCAGACTCCTGCTCTCCCAACTTCAGCCTGTAACGGCGGCGGCCGCCTTTGAATACTGATTTTAAAAAACGTTCTTCAAAGGTCTTAAGGGCGCACTTCTAAAACCCGGCTCATGGATCTCTCTCAGCCAATGAAGATCCTTTCTGTAATGGCCTAAAGCTTTATACTCTTCCCTGTCAACAATCATTTATTTAGATATTTTTCAAACGCTGAATCGCAGTCTCCTTACCGATCAATTCGATTGATTGCGGCAGTTCCGGACCGTGAGTTTGCCCTGTAACAGCAACACGAATCGGCATAAACAGTTTTTTCCCTTTGTGGCCAGTTTCTTTCTGCACTGCTTTGATCGATGCTTTGATATTATCTGGAGTGAACTCCTCAAGCTCTTCAAGCTTCGCAGCGAATGTGCTGAGCACTTCAGGAACCTGCTCCTCTTCCAGAACAGCTTTCGCTTCTTGATTATACTCGATCTCATCCGCAAAGAACAAATCAGTCAGCTCAACAATTTCGGCACCGTAGCTTAATTGCTCATGATACAGGGAAATCAATTTGCGAACCCACTCTTGTTCTTCAGCAGAAAGCTCAGTGCCAACTTTGCCGGCTTTTTGCAAATGCGGAAGCGTCAGTTCAACAACCTGATCAAGATCCAGCTTCTTCACATATTGGTTGTTAACCCATTTTAGCTTATGCATATCAAACAAAGCTGGTGATTTAGATAAACGATTTACATCAAAAATTTCAATAAACTGCTCTTTTGTGAAAAGCTCTTCTTCTCCAACCGGTGACCAGCCTAGCAGCCCGATAAAGTTGAACAGCGCTTCTGGCAAGTAGCCAAGCTCTTTGTACTGCTCGATGAATTGAATAATGGATTCATCACGTTTGCTGAGCTTTTTACGGCTTTCGTTTACAATCAGCGTCATATGTCCGAACTGTGGAATATCCCACCCGAATGCTTGATAGATCATAATCTGTTTCGGTGTGTTAGAAATATGATCCTCACCGCGCAGCACGTGTGTCATTTTCATTAAGTAGTCATCAATAGCTACCGCGAAGTTATAAGTAGGCGTTCCGTCCTTTTTCACAATAACGAAGTCGCCAATGCCATCTGATTCAAAAGAAATTTCGCCTTTTACGATGTCGTTGAAGGCGATGACTTTTCCTTCTGGAACACGGAAACGAATACTCGGCTTTCTGCCTTCAGCAATAAATTTCTCCTGTTCTTCCTGAGTCAGATCTCTGTGTTTCCCAGAATACCGTGGCATTTCTCCGCGGGCAATCTGCTCTTCACGCTCTTTTTCAAGCTCTTCTTCCGTACAGTAGCATTTATAAGCAAGCCCTTTTTCAAGGAGCTCTTCATAGTACACTTTATAGATATCGTTACGCTCTGACTGACGGTATGGGCCGTACTCTCCGCCGACATCCACACTCTCATCCCAGTCAATACCTAGCCACTTCAGATAATTCAGCTGGCTTTGTTCTCCGCCCTCAATATTGCGCTTTTTATCAGTGTCCTCAACACGAATGATAAACTTACCGCCTTGATTGCGAGCAAATAAATAATTAAAAAGCGCCGTTCTGGCATTTCCAATATGCAAATGTCCGGTTGGACTCGGTGCATAACGGACGCGTACTTCGTTTCCCATTTTCAAATACTTCCTTTCATGTCATGTATGGCCTCAGGCAAAAATGTATGAATCTATTCTACCACCAAATAGACCCGGCATCAAAACAAGTTAGCCTTTTTGTATCAGTACAGTCGCCTGAGCCGCTATTCCTTCCGCCCGTCCTGTAAATCCAAGTTTTTCTGTCGTTGTTGCTTTTACATTTACCTGTGAAACCTCTGCCTCAAGGCCTTCAGCGATTCTTTTTCTCATATCTTCTATGTACGGCAGCATCTTCGGCTTTTGCGCTATGATGGTGCAATCAATGTTCCCAAGGACATACCCTTTTTGTTTCACGATTCCCCAAACATGCTGAAGTAATTTGAAAGAGTCTGCGTCCTTGAACTCAGGATCTGTGTCAGGAAAATGCTTGCCAATGTCACCTTCACCCACAGCTCCCAGGCAGGCGTCAGCGACAGTATGCAGCAATACGTCTGCATCAGAATGGCCAAGCAGCCCTTTTTCGTACGGGATTTCAATTCCGCCAATAATTAGAGGACGGCCCTCCACTAATTGATGCACATCAAATCCTTGTCCAATTCTAAACATGTTTATTCCCACTTTCTGATTCCATGATAGCTTCAGCTGACGTCAAATCGTCTGGCGTCGTCAGCTTAATATTTGTATAACTGCCTTCTACAACACGGACCGAACCGCCTTCCATCTGTTCAACGAGGCTGGCGTCATCCGTCCCTAAAAATCCCTTGCGCTCGGCCTCAGCGTGAGCCTCCAACAATAAAGAAAGACGAAAAGCTTGTGGGGTTTGGACAGCCCACAAGCTTGAACGTTCAATCGTCTCGCTGACTTGTAAATCTTGAACGCGTTTAATTGTATCTTTTACCGGGACAGCGAGGATGGCCGCTCCTGTCTGTTCCGCCTCTGCGATCAGTTCGTCAATTTGTTCATGTTTTATAAATGGGCGGGCACCGTCATGTACAAGGACGATCTTTTCTTGCTTTACGGCTTTCAGCCCCTTATAAACACTGTGCTGACGCTCATCTCCGCCTGCAACAAGCTCAATCGATGTTTGAAACGGATAATCGGTCAGCATTTGCTGAAAGTGCTCCCGCTCCTGCTCGTTAATCACCAAGATGATTTTTTCGCACTGCCGGTGGCTGTCAAACACTCTTAACGTGTGTATGATCACCGGGTCTCCTTTCAGCTCAATGAACAGTTTATTTCTCCCTGCCTTCATCCGCTTTCCCTGTCCGGCTGCAGGAATCACCACATCATAACTCATTGTTTTTTCTCCCTTTACAGCGCCTTCTCCAACAGCTTAGGCTTCGCAAAAATCATTCGTCCCGCTGCTGTCTGCAGCACACTTGTGACGAGTACATCAATATGCTTGCCGATATAATTGCGTCCTTCTTCAACGACAATCATCGTACCATCATCCAAGTAGGCAACTCCCTGATTATGCTCTTTCCCATCCTTAATGACCTGAACATTCATTTCCTCGCCAGGAAGCACAACAGGCTTGACCGCATTGGCAAGGTCATTAATGTTTAATACTGCTACCTTCTGAAGCTCGCATACTTTATTTAAATTAAAATCATTCGTCACAACGACCCCGGCTGTCAGCTTCGCAAGTTTGACGAGCTTACTGTCAACCTCCTGAATATCCTCAAAGTCGCCTTCGTAAATTTCAACTTCAATGTCTAATTCTTTCTGAATGCGGTTCAGGATATCAAGACCGCGGCGTCCTCTGTTTCGTTTTAACACATCGGAAGAGTCGGCAATATGCTGCAACTCCTCAAGGACAAACTGCGGAATCACGATAACTCCCTCTAAAAATCCAGTCTGGCAAATATCTGCTATTCTCCCATCAATAATAACACTAGTGTCCAAAATTTTCAGCTTCTTGTCTTGAACCTCATGTTCTTCTTCAGCTGATCCTTTTTTCTTTTGCATTCTGGCGGAAATGGAAAACAGGCTGATCAATTCATCCTTTTTCTTAAAGCCCACCTGGAAGCCGAGATAACCGAGGAAGAAAGCCAAAAATACAGGGATAATTGTGCTGAATATGCGGTAAGGTATATTGTCTAAAGGAATAACATTTACGATAAGATAAGCAATTATAAGTCCAAAAACCAGGCCTAGACTTCCAAATAACAAATCTGGAACCGGCGCTTTTAACAATGAATCCTCTATCCACTTCACCCAGTTCACAACGTATTCTGTACCCCATATACTAATGAGAAAAAAGATAATTGCCCCAATTGCCGCAGACGTATATGCGTTTGTTATTAAAGGTATGTCCTGTATATTTAACAGTACAAACAATTCAGGTATTAGAAATATACCAACAACGCCGCCAAAAATAATGAAGAACGCCTGAACTATTCGTTTTAACATACCCCCACCTCCTTTTTAAACATTTTAATTTCACAAAGTCTTATGCACCCTACGAATATCAGAATAAACAAAAACCAACATTAATATACCCGTATTCACCAGGTTTTAACCGAAATCACAGCTGCCGGTCTAAATAATGCTTCTCTTGCAGGCGTTTTAATCCTTTTTTGATTTTTTGGGCTCGTACTTCACCGATTCCCTCTACTTCATCTAATTCTTCTGCACTCGCCTCAATAATCCTTGGAAGGACTCCAAATGCTTCTACAACATTTTCAACAATTGGCATCGGCAGACGCGGTATCTTATTTAACAGCCTGTATCCTCTAGCCAATACATAATCATCAAGATTAGTAGAAGCAGGATAACCGAGAAGCTTATACACAATGGAATCATCCAGCAGATCATAACTGGACATATCCTGCAGCTCCTTCAAAAGAACAAACGGATCTTTAATCTTTTCTTTTACATAATCCTTAATAAATAAAGCGGCCTCTTCTTCCATATCCGTAATCAATTCAATGACTTGCAGTTTGATCAGATGTCCTTCTGTCCCCAGCTCTTTGATATACATATTAATTTCGTTTTTGATTCTCAACACCATTTCATAACGATGCATGACAGACAAGACATCACTGAAGGTAACAAGCTCCTCAAACTCTAACGCATTCAGTGCATTAATCGTTTTATCGAGGATTGTCTTATATTTTTCAAGTGTTTGAATGGCTTGGTTCGCCTTGGTTAAAATAAATCCTATGTCCTTTAGTGTATACTTCATGTTTTCCTGATATAACGTTATGACATTTCTTCTTTCAGAAATAGCGATCACAAGACAGCCGGTTTGCTTAGCTACTCTTTCGGCAGTTCTGTGCCGCATTCCTGTTTCTGATGAAGCAATTGTGGCATCCGGCATCAGCTGTGTATTCGCATATAGGATCTTTTGACCCGAATCACTTAAAATGATTGCGCCATCCATTTTAGCCAGCTCATACAAATGCGCCGGAGAAAAAGCCGTGTTGATGTGAAACCCTCCATCCACCACTCCTTTTACTTTATCATTATATCCAACAACGATCAGACCGCCTGTATTTGCTCTCAAGACGTTCTCCATCCCCGCTCTGAGCGGTGTACCCGGAGCAACAAACTGCAATATAGATGACAAGTCTAACTCGTGTTTCGCCCCTTTTTTCTCTTTTTCCATCTATTATCCTCCTAATGAAGTACGAAGCGCCTCTGCAACATTTGCTACTCCGATAACCTCAATCCCTTTTGGTTTTGTCCATCCATCCAGATTAGCCGCGGGTATGATCATGCGTTTAAAACCAAGCTTTGCCGCTTCTTTCACACGCTGTTCAATTCTTGAAACCCGTCGCACTTCTCCGGTTAATCCCACTTCTCCAATAAAACAATCTGCAGGATTTGGAGGTGTGTCTCTAAAGCTTGATGCGATACTGATCGCAATGGCAAGATCAATTGCCGGTTCATCAAGCTTAACGCCGCCAGCCACTTTCAAATAAGCATCCTGATTTTGCAGCAGCAGCCCCACTCTTTTTTCTAATACAGCCATTAACAGAGAAACCCTGTTGTGGTCTATTCCCGTTGCCATACGCCTTGGGTTTCCAAAGCTTGTTGGCGAGATGAGCGCCTGAATTTCAACGAGAATCGGTCTAGTGCCCTCCATAGAAGCAGTGATACTCGAGCCCGCGGAACCCGCAGAGCGTTCCTCTAAGAAAATTTCTGAAGGATTCAAAACCTCAGTGAGCCCCTCTTCCCGCATTTCAAATATGCCCATTTCGTTTGTAGATCCGAAACGGTTTTTTACAGCCCGCAAAATGCGGAAAGTATGGTGGCGTTCTCCTTCAAAATATAAAACAGTGTCAACCATATGCTCCAACAGTCTCGGCCCTGCAATAGACCCTTCTTTCGTCACGTGTCCCACGATAAAAATCGGGATACCTTTTGTTTTTGCAATTTTCATTAGCTCAGCGGTACATTCTCTGACCTGTGAAACGCTGCCCGGTGCCGATGTGATATCGCTTTGGTATACCGTTTGAATAGAGTCAACAACGACAAACGCTGGATTCATCTCTTGTATAGCAGACGAAATATACTCCATATCGGTTTCAGATAAAACATGCAGTGACGGATTATTGATGCCGAGGCGGTCAGCTCGAAGCTTCGTTTGCTTTACAGATTCTTCTCCCGAAATATACAGAACACTGTTTGATGAGCCTGATAATTGAGCGGAAACCTGCAGTAATAACGTTGACTTTCCGATACCAGGATCACCGCCGATTAAAACGAGGGAGCCTTTAACGACACCTCCGCCGAGTACTCTGTTAAACTCGCCAAGCTGGGTTTTAACGCGGGGTTCTTCTGATGTTTCGATTGATGTAATAGGTGAAGGTTTCTGTACAGTTTGAACAGAATGAGAAAAAGCCGCTCTCCGATTGGCCGGTGCTTTTTTAATCATTTCTTCAACCATTGTATTCCAAGCACCGCAGCCCGGACATTTCCCCATCCATTTTGGAGACTCGTAGCCGCAGGATTGGCAGATGAATTTCGATTTTGTTTTAGCCATATATAGTGTAAGACCTCTCCCTTGTTCTATTTCTTGATATGAAAGTGAGGCATACACTTACATGCTGTATGCCTCACTTCTGTCTTCTATATTAATTCGTTTTAGCAGTCGTTTTTACGACAAATTTGCCATCTTCTACATCAAGAACAATATGCTGTCCTTTATGAATATTTCCTCTGAGGAGTTCTTCAGATAAACGATCCTCTACGTGTTTTTGGATCGCTCTTCTTAACGGACGGGCTCCGTACTCCAGATCAACGCCCTCTTCCGCGACTTTCGCTTTTGCAGCATTAGTCAATTCGATAGAAAGATCCTGTTCTTTCAGGCGTTTCGTCAATTGATCAGACATTAATGACACGATTTCAGTAAGATGTTTTTTCTCAAGTGAATGGAAGACGATGATTTCATCGATGCGGTTGATGAACTCAGGTCTAAACGCCCGTTTCAATTCACCCATCACTTTATCTTTCATGTCTTTATGATTTTGAGTCTCATCCTGAACGTTAAAGCCGACATATTTATTGCGTTTCAGCTCACTTGCTCCGACGTTTGATGTCATGATCAAAATGGTATTGCGGAAATCGACTGTACGTCCTTTAGAATCAGTCAATCGACCGTCTTCAAGAACTTGCAGAAGGATATTGAAGACATCAGGGTGCGCTTTCTCAATCTCATCAAGAAGCACGACAGAGTAAGGTTTTCTTCTGACTTTCTCAGTCAATTGACCGCCTTCATCGTATCCCACGTATCCCGGAGGTGAACCGACAAGTCTTGAAGTTGAGTGTTTTTCCATGTATTCAGACATGTCTATTCTGATCATGGATTCTTCATCGCCAAAAATGGATTCAGCAAGTGCTCGCGCAAGCTCTGTTTTACCTACACCTGTAGGGCCTAAGAAAATGAATGAGCCAATTGGGCGTTTAGGATCTTTTAACCCTGCTCTCGCACGTCTGACGGCTTTTGCAACAGCTACAACCGCTTCATCCTGGCCGATGACACGAGAGTGAAGAATGTTTTCCATATTGAGAAGCTTATCAGTTTCAGTTTGGGCGATTTTAGATACAGGCACACCGGTCCAGCTGGATACAACCATCGCAATATCATCCACAGTAACCTCTGAGTTTTCCTGCCCTTGCTTCTCTTTCCATGATTTCTTCGTATCCTCTACTTGCTCGCGCAGGCGCTGCTCAGTATCACGCAAGGAAGCAGCTTTTTCAAACTCTTGGCTTTGCACTGCTGCATCCTTCTCTTTACGAACCTCATCAAGCTTCTGCTCAAGCTCTTTTAAGTTAGGAGGCGTTGTAAAGGAGCGCAGTCTCACCTTTGAACCAGCTTCATCGATTAAGTCAATGGCTTTATCCGGAAGGAAGCGGTCAGAAATATATCTGTCAGAAAGCTTAACCGCAGCTTCAATGGCATCATCAGTGATAGAAACACGGTGGTGGGCTTCGTATCTGTCACGAAGACCTTGTAAAATTTGAATACTTTCATCGACAGATGGCTGATCAACTTGGATCGGCTGAAAACGGCGTTCCAGTGCTGCGTCTTTTTCAATATATTTACGGTACTCATCAAGAGTCGTTGCTCCAATACATTGGAGCTCACCGCGAGCAAGTGAAGGTTTTAAGATATTAGATGCATCGATTGCACCTTCTGCTCCGCCTGCCCCGATTAATGTATGGAGCTCATCGATGAATAGAATGATATTTCCTGCCTGGCGAATTTCATCCATGACCTTTTTCAGGCGATCCTCAAATTCTCCGCGATATTTTGTGCCGGCAACAACCGTTCCCATGTCTAATGTCATCACACGTTTATCACGTAAGATTTCGGGTACTTCATTATTGATAATTTGCTGTGCCAAACCTTCTGCGATAGCCGTTTTACCAACACCTGGTTCACCAATGAGAACAGGGTTGTTTTTCGTTCTGCGGCTTAACACTTCAATGACACGCTGGATTTCCTTGCTTCTGCCGATTACAGGATCAAGACTGTCTTCCTTCGCAATAGCAGTCAAGTCTCTTGCCAAGCTATCAAGCGTAGGCGTATTCGCATTGCTGTTTGTTCCTGCCGCTGATGATCCTGTTTCATTGCTTCCAAGAAGCTGGAGCACCTGCTGTCTTGCTTTATTTAAGCTGACACCGAGATTATTCAAAACTCTCGCGGCAACACCTTCTCCTTCACGAATCAGGCCAAGAAGAATATGTTCTGTTCCGACATAAGAATGACCGAGTTTTCTTGCTTCATCCATCGAAAGTTCAATGACTTTTTTAGCTCTAGGAGTATAATGAATCGTTTGAGACATTTCCTGCCCGCGCCCGATCAAACTTTCTACTTCTTTCTGAATTTTATCTGAACCGAGTCCAAGCGCTTGAAGAGCTTTGGCAGCAATGCCCTCTCCTTCTCTTACCAGTCCTAATAAAATATGCTCAGTGCCAATATTATTATGACCTAAACGAAGTGCTTCTTCCTGTGCTAGCGCCAGTACTTTTTGAGCCCGTTCTGTAAATCTTCCAAACATCATATCGATTCATCCTCCTGTCTTTTCCCATTCATTTCTAAGTGAAGCCGTTCTCTTATGAGAGCCGCTCTTCGAATGTCCCTTTCGTTCGGACGCAAAGCGCCTCCCGAGTACTGCTGTAAAAAACCTGGCTGCGTCAAAATCATTAGTTCGTTAAGTATGTTGCTTGAAAGTCCTTTTATAATGCCTAGGTCTATGCCTAACCGAACATCTGAAAGGCACTTTGCAGTTTCTTTAGATTCTATCATCCGGCAATTAGACAAGACCCCATAAGACCGATATACCCGATCCTCAAGTTCAATTTTAGAAGTTTGATAAATCGCTTCTCGGGCAGATCGCTCTTGTTCAATCAGCTGGGCAGCAACACTGTTAAGATCATCTACAATATCCTGCTCGGACTTACCAAGCGTGATCTGATTTGAAATTTGAAAGATATTCCCTACTGCTTCGCTGCCTTCCCCATAAATTCCTCTAACAACTAAGCCTAATTGATTAATTGCCGGTATAATTCGATTTATTTGCCTAGTTAAAACCAGCGCCGGCAGATGCATCATGACTGAAGCCCTTAAACCTGTACCTACGTTTGTAGGACAGCTGGTTAAGTACCCTCTCTGCTCATTGAATGCATAATCAACTTTTTCTTCAATCCAGTCATCGATCTGGTTCGCGGCTTTCATTGCTTCTAGAAGCTGAAATCCAGGGAAAAGACATTGTATTCTAATATGATCCTCTTCATTTAGCATGACGCTTACTTCCTCATTTTCAGAAAGCAAACAGCCGCCAAAAGGAGACTCTGTCAAATTCGGACTGATTAGATGCTTTTCAACAAGTACACGCTTTTCTAAAGGCTGTGCATCATTCATTCTAATCAAAACGAATTTGCCGATTCCAGGAATTTCTTGCTCTGAAAACTGATCTTCAAATTGCTGTATGATGGATGAGGCTTCTTCATTGGAATACCGCGTAGGGAACCGAATATGTTCAAAGTTCCTTGCTAAACGTATACGGCTGCTGAGTACAATGTCACTTTCAGGTCCTTTCTGCTTCATCCAACTGCTTAGTGCGTCCTGAATAAAATGCTTTAGCGACATTACCCCTGTTCCTCCTCACTATCTGTACTTTTGAGTGATTGTTCCAAAGAACGAATTTGATCTCTCACATGAGCTGCGTTTTCAAATTCTTCTTGATGGATTAAGGATTCTAATTCTTTTTTCAGCATATCAATCTGCCGTCTGACATGAAGATTGCCGCCAATTCGTTTCGGTATCTTCCCTGCATGCACAGTGTTTCCGCTGTGCACTTTACGTAGGATAGGTGTTATGTTGTTATGGAATGTTTTGTAACATTCAGAACATCCAAAGCGGCCAATTTTTCTGAATTGCTGAAACGTCATTCCGCATTTCGGACAAGCAGATATTTGCTCCGAGTGACTGAACATTTGAGTCCCTGCATTTTGAAATGAAGAATCCATGTTCAGCAAACCCGAAAGTAAATTATGAATAGAGAAACCTTGATTTGCACTTATACCATATGAATCACTATTTTCTTTGGCACATTGTTCACAAATATGAACTTCTATTTTTTCTCCGTTAACAACCTTTGTAAAGTGAAAAGTGGCTGGTCTCTCGTGGCACTCTTGACAAATCAATCTTTTCACCCGCTTATTTTAATTTTAAAGCAGTCAGCATAGCCTTCATCATTCTTGCTCTTAATTCATCACGTTCAGGCAAGTCAATGTGTAAAACTGAGCGGTCCATTACGCTGACCATCATTTTTGCTTCTCTTTCTGAAATCACCTTGTCTTCTAATAGCCTTAAAATAATGTCATCAGAGGCTGCTTGAGACAAATGGGTACTAATTTGAGAAATAATATTATTGATCAGGACAACTTCATTGTTCATTTTAATTTTAATGATTCTGATGTAACCGCCGCCCCCGCGTTTGCTCTCAACAATATATCCTCTTTCGCTTGTAAACCTGGTGTTGATGACATAATTTATTTGGGAAGGAACGCATTGAAATTTATCTGCAATTTCACTTCGCTTAATCTCTAAAATTTCCTTGCCATTTTGATCTAACACTCGTTTTAAATATTGTTCAATGATGTCAGAAATATTATGTCCCACTCAACCCCCTCCTTTACTGACTTTGACTATATTTGACTTTAATCTTACTATAAGCCGTTTCTCAGGAATTTTCAACTTTCTCGCTCTATCCTTTATTATTTCCATTTTCCCGGCCCATAAAACCTGAATGCTGATTTAAAATTCGGTATAAAGTTATTATATTATACAGTTAAGTGGAATTTTATGATACCAATAAAACAGAACACAAAAAACCCAACTCAATGAGTTGGGTTTAAACTTGCTTGGCGGCGTCCTACTCTCACAGGGGGAAACCCCCGACTACCATCGGCGCTGAAGAGCTTAACTTCCGTGTTCGGTATGGGAACGGGTGTGACCTCTTCGCTATCGCCACCAAACAAATTGAGAGTGTTCTCTCAAAACTAGATAACAGGTATGACATCATTCAAAATGTGGTTAAGTCCTCGATCGATTAGTATCTGTCAGCTCCATGTGTCGCCACACTTCCACCTCAGACCTATCAACCTGATCATCTTTCAGGGAT
>NZ_JANYMN010000004.1:0-326275 GCF_030386235.1 Bacillus sp. B.PNR1 | reverse complement strand
GCCCTAGTTTGACTGACTACGCACATCGCTGTGCGATTTATAAAAATGAATTAACAGGTACGTTTTGTCTTGTTTAGTTTTCAAAGATCATTTTCACTTCTTGTTGAAGCGACTTTATCAATATAACATTTTGACTTTCTTTTGTCAAATGTTTTTTTGATTTATTTCCCCGCCGCTGTGAGCTTATTTTCTCAGAAGCGCATCAGCGACGTTTAATAATATAACACGGTCAAGAAACAGAGTCAACACCTTTTTTAAAAGAATATCCTCGGTGATAGACAGCCTGTCCTTTCGTTTCTATTTGGCTGACGTTGATAAGTCCCTTTTCTGTCAAGTAATCAAGCATAACGCCAAGATCCTGTGTAAAGTGCTTTAGGTCATGATGTTGAAGAAGCTCACCGAATTGCCAAATGTCTTTTTCTTTCATTACTTCGAATAGATGCGCCGAACCGATCTCTGCTTTGGAATGGATGAGAAAATCATTTGCTAAGAATAATAATTCTAGTCTTTTTTCCAAGCTCTCGTGACTTTCAATCAGCTCGGAATATAATTTGTACACTTGGGGCTCCATCTGGCGCACTTGGCTCCACACCGTGGTTTCGGGATGAAATCCTCTGTCGATTACTTCAATACGTGCTAAATGATGCAACGCATGAACAACTGCGTTGTAGGCATCTAAAAATTGATTGGCTTCAAAAAAAGCTTTTCCTTCAACATACCTTCTGATTAATTTGCCGTATTCAAGCCCGATCTTCAGTTTACGTTCGGCAAACGGAAATGTATTCAGCCTGTCAATCAGTTCAGCAACGTATTCATTACGGTCAAACAAGACTCTGCCATTTACAATCCAATCTATGATTCTTCTATTTGTTCCAAGCAAAATCCATTCTTGAATCTGAGAATCTGTTACCACATGCAAAGAAGCTGTTTGATGATCGAATTCATAGTGCTTTATAAAAACTGGCTCATCAGCATCCTTTACAATCACCAGCAAAGCTGCGTCAAAGTTATCTGTTAAGGAAGATGTTTTGTTTCTTCTCTCAATCATAATGACAGCTAATGTATTGGGGTGACTTGCTCTTTCTTGGTAAATTGGGCGGAGAAGATTTTCCATCACTATTCCTCCAATGCAATTGTTCAAATTTTTTTATTCTCTATTTGATTCAATTCTATGGTTAAAACGAAATTCCTTTTTTCTAAACACATTGAACTATTATAAACAATTTCACAGCAAGTCTCCATAAGTAAATTCCAGTTCAACCGAAAACATGAAGAAAATCCCATCGGGTTTGTGCTATAGTTAAATCAGAGGGGGATGGACATGGCGAAATACTCCAGCAAAATTAATAAAATCAGAACATTCGCGTTAAGTTTGGTTTTCGTTGGGTTTATCATTATGTACATCGGGATCTTTTTCAAAGAGTCAGTTTTGCTTTCTAGTTTGTTTATGATACTTGGGCTTTTATCGATCGGTCTCAGCACGGTTGTTTACTTTTGGATTGGAATGCTTTCGACTAAAGCGGTTCGCGTCATTTGTCCAGGCTGTGATAAAGAGACAAAGGTTTTAGGAAGAGTCGATATGTGCATGCATTGCCGAGAGCCGCTGACTTTAGATAAGGGATTAGAAGGAAAAGAATTTGATGAGTCTTATAATAAAAAGAAAATGTCGAAATAAAATAAGCTGACCGTTTCGTGCGGTCAGCTTATTTTTAATGATTTTCTTTTTTCGAACACTCTTGGCAGACGCCGTAAATTTCTAAACGGTGGTGGCTTACCTTGAAACCAGTGACGTGGGCAGCAAGCTGCTCAACTTCGTCAAGGCCCGGGTAATGGAAGTCCACAATTTTCCCGCAGTTTTCGCAAATCGCGTGATAGTGATCGGATGTGACAAAATCGAATCTGCTGGAAGCATCACCGTATGTGAGCTCTTTTACCAAACCCGATTCTCGGAACACACGCAAATTGTTATATACCGTCGCTACGCTCATGTTAGGAAATTTCCCTTCCAGAGCTTTATATATATCGTCCGCTGTTGGATGAGCCATAGAGTTAACGAGATATTCCAGAATCGCATGACGTTGAGGAGTAATGCGAACTCCGGTTTCCTTCAACGTTTCTAAGGCTTCTTTTAGTTCATGTGCAGCCATCCGTCATGCACCTCTCTTCTAAAAAAAATTCTTACATTGTAATGTTTATAATTAGTGTAACTCTTTCTACGATAATTTGTCAATTGATATCAGGGTAAAAGTAAGGCATATCATTTGAGGCTGATAGACGAATTTACTTTTCCGACATATCCTTGAGGGTTTGAAGCGCTTCGGCTACATGGTCTTTCACTTTTACCTTTCTCCATTCTTTAACGAGACGGCCTTCTTTATCAATTAAAAAAGTGGAGCGCTCGATTCCCATATATTCTTTTCCGAAGTTTTTCTTCAGCTTCCACACATCAAACGCTTCCGCCAGCTTATGCTCATCATCAACAAGAAGCAGAAATGGAAGATCATGCTTCTCTTTAAATTTTCCGTGTTTTTCCTGGCTGTCCGGGCTGACACCGATAATGACGGCATCCAGTTCACTGAAGCTTTCGTGATTGTCCCGAAAATCACAGGCTTCCGTTGTACACCCCGGTGTCATGTCCTTTGGATAAAAATAAAGCACAATATACTTTCCTTTATAATCCGATAATTTTACTGTTTCCCCATGATCGCCTTTTAACTCAAGCTCAGGCGCTTTTTGTCCGATTTCTATAGTCATTACGTTACCTCCGGATGTTTTTTTATTAAGCGTATCCAATTCTTGTCCAGATTACAACCATCTCAGCTGCATCTGAAGCCCAAAGCCATTGTTCTTGTTCGGAAGCATGCTACAATAGAAAGGACGCATGGAGATATAGGAGGTTTTTATTCTTGCATACAAAATCAATTGAACTTCACAATGAGGCATTAGAGCACATTGTCGGCGGTGTAAACAGCCCGTCTAGATCATATAAAGCAGTCGGCGGCGGTTCTCCCGTTGCAATGGAGAAAGCAAGCGGCGCTTATTTTTGGGATGTGGACGGCAACAAATACATCGATTATTTAGCGGCGTATGGTCCGATTATTACAGGACATGCCCACCCGCATATTACAGAAGCGATTAAAAAAGCGGCAGAGAACGGTGTATTGTATGGAACACCGACGAAACATGAGGTTACATTTGCAAAGATGCTCAAAGAAGCTATTCCCGCTATGGACAAAGTAAGATTCGTCAATTCGGGAACAGAAGCCGTTATGACGACCATTCGCGTGGCCCGCGCATATACAGGCCGGACAAAAATCATTAAATTTGCAGGCTGCTATCACGGGCATTCGGACCTTGTGCTTGTCGCTGCAGGCTCCGGCCCGTCCACTCTCGGCACTCCGGACTCAGCCGGTGTACCAAAAAGCATTGCAAACGAAGTGATCACTGTTCCATTTAATGATATCGAAAGCTATAAAGAGGCTCTTGATAAATGGGGCAGTGAAATCGCGGCAGTTCTCGTTGAACCGATTGTCGGCAACTTCGGTATCGTTGAGCCAAAAGAAGGTTTCTTAGAAAAAGTAAATGAATTGACGCACAATGCAGGCGCTCTCGTTATTTACGATGAAGTCATTACGGCTTTCCGCTTTATGTATGGCGGCGCGCAGGATCTCTTACAGGTGAAACCGGATTTAACAGCGCTCGGAAAAATTATCGGCGGCGGACTTCCGATTGGCGCCTATGGCGGCAAAAAAGAAATCATGGAGCAGGTAGCTCCGCTAGGGCCTGCTTATCAGGCTGGAACAATGGCAGGGAACCCCGCTTCCATCCTATCAGGCATCGCTTGTCTGGAAGTGCTCAAAGAGGAAGGCGTGTATGAAAAGCTTGATCACCTTGGCGCAATGCTGGAAGAAGGCATTTTGCAGCACGCAAAAACACATGGCATCACAATTTCAGTCAACCGGTTAAAAGGCGCACTCACGGTTTATTTCTCTGATGAGAAAGTCGAAAATTATGAGCAGGCTGAACGGAGTGACGGTGAAACATTCGCTAAGTTTTTCAAACTGATGCTGGAACGCGGAGTTAATTTAGCACCTTCTAAGTATGAAGCCTGGTTTATCACGACAGCACATACAGAGCAGGATATTAAAGACACGCTTGAGGCGGTCGAGGATGCTTTTAAACATCTTAAAAACTAGAATTTGACACCTTGGACAGGAGCATTGAGCTCCTGTTTTTTTATGGATTCAAATAACGTGTAAGATTTTGGTCTTTTTCTAGAAAAATAGCTTGAATATTTGTATCGATCCCTGTATATTACTTAATTGTTTAGCAAATAAACTAACCGGGAATTTTAAGGATTAGCCCATTTGCTATGTCACACAATTTACTATAGAAAGGAATGCACGCACAAACCAATGAAACTTGGTGCCCGCATTTTCAAAACCGGGATTGCGATTACACTTGCCCTTTATTTGGCTTCGTGGATCGGGCTTCCCGCGCCGATTTTCGCTGGAATTGCAGCGATATTTGCGATTCAGCCGTCGATTTACCGCTCTTTTCTCATTATTATTGACCAGGTTCAGGCAAATATCATCGGAGCTGTGATTGCCACAGTGTTCGGCCTTATTTTCGGACCCAGCCCGATTATGATCGGGTTAACAGCAGTTATTGTCATTACAATCATGCTGAAACTTAAAATTGAACATACAATTTCAATTGCTCTTGTAACAGTCATTGCGATATTAGAATCTGCCGGTGACGACTTTTTAATGTTCGCGCTGATCAGAACAAGCACAGTCATTTTAGGGGTGCTTTCTTCTTTTATTGTCAACCTTGTATTTTTGCCTCCTAAGTACGAAACAAAGCTGATTCATAATACCGTCGAAAACACCGAAGAAATTATGAAGTGGATCAGATTGTCCATGCGGCAGTCGACAGAGCATTCGATTTTGAAAGAGGATATTGAAAAACTGAAAGAAAAAATGATCAAGCTTGATCAGACATATCTTCTATATAAAGAAGAAAGAAGTTACTTTAAGAAAACGACTTATGTGAAATCAAGAAAGCTTGTCCTGTTCAGACAGGCCATTATTACTGCAAACCGGGCGCTTGATACATTGAAGAAGCTGCATCGTCTGGAAAACGAGATCTATCATATGCCGGAAGAGTTTCAGGAAACACTGACTGAAGAGCTTGATTACCTGCTTTACTGGCATGAACTGATTTTAATGAGGTTTGTCGGCAAAATCAAGCCGCATGATGACGCGGATGAAGAAGGCATTCGATATAAGCAGCTTTTAACAAAGTCCTTTTTAAAAAATCAGCAAAATACGGATGAGGAGCTTATTGATTACAACATGCTCAATATTATGGCAAGCGCCGTAGAGTACCGCGAGCAGCTCGAACATTTAGAAACACTCATCACAAGTTTTCAAACGTATCATCCGAAAGACTGCGAAATAGAAACAGAAGAGTAACCCGGTTAAACAGCCGGGTTTTTTTATACAAAAAAATCTTATATCCTTCGTTAAAAGGATATAAGATTGATGTTTTAGTTCAAATTTTGAATGGTAAATAAGTGCTTGTACTGGCTGTCATAGTCCATGAGTTCATCATGGGTTCCGGTTTCAATGATTGTGCCGTTTTCCATGACGACAATCTTATCCGCATGTGTGATCGTCGATAACCGGTGTGCGACAACAAAAGTTGTTCTATCCTTCGCCAGTTTGTCCATCGCTTCTTGAATGTAATGCTCACTTTCCAAATCCAGAGCCGATGTCGCTTCATCTAAAATGAGGAGCGGCGGATTTTTCAGGAATACCCGCGCAATTGAGATCCGCTGCTTTTGTCCGCCTGAAAGCTTAACGCCTCGTTCTCCCACCCGGGTCTCATATCCTTCTGGAAAACCCATGATAAATTCATGGGCATTTGCAGCTTTGGCGGCTTCAATAATTTCTTCAAGAGTGGCATCAGGTTTGCCGATTGCGATATTCTCCCGAATCGTTTCACTAAATAGAAAGGTATCCTGCAGCACCATGCCAACCTGGTTACGAAGGCTTCGCGCTTCATAATCGCGTATATCCTTCCCGTCAATCAGCAGTCTGCCGCTTGAAACATCATAAAATCTCGGGATCAGGCTGACGAGCGTTGATTTTCCTCCTCCGCTCATGCCGACGAGAGCTACAGTTTCCCCTCTATTTACTTTTAAAGAGACGTCATGGAGAATGTTATCTTTTTCCTTTTCATATTGAAACGAAACGTTTTGAAACTCCACTCCTCCGCGAATCTGATCGGCCTTTATCGCATTTGGTTTGTCAGTGAGTTCATAGGGCTCGTCGATAAATTCAAACACCCTGTCCATTGATGCGATTGACTGTGTCAAGGTTGTAGAGGAATTGATCAGTCTTCTAACTGGGTTGTACATTCTGTCAATATATCCGACAAACGCGACCATTGTTCCGACTGTCAGCGGTCCATTAATGACAAAATAGCCGGCGCACGCAATGACGATGAGCGGCGCCAAATCTGTAATGGTATTAACGACCGCAAAGGTTTTGGCATTCCAATTCGTGTGGCTGATGGCCTTATCTAAGAAATGACCATTTTTCTCATTAAATTGAGCCTGTTCATGGTCTTCTATTGCAAAGCTCCTGATGACCGGCATGCCTTGAATGCGCTCGTGCAAATGCCCCTGTACTTGAGCTAGCGCCTGTGAGCGCTCCCTTGTGAGCTTTCGTAAACGGCCGTAAAAATACTTCACTGATATGCCGTATAATGGGAATAAAACGATAGAGATCAGTGTTAATTTTATGTCCAGCGTCAGCATGATAGAGATCACGATCAAAATCGTCAGCATATCTAGCCAAATATTCATCAGGCCTGTGATGACAAAATCCTTTGTTTGTTCTACATCATTAATCACTCGGGAAATGACTTCCCCTGTTCTTGTATTCGCGTAAAAACGAAGGCTGAGTTTCTGTATATGGTCAAACAGCTTGGCTCTTATGTCATAAAGCACCTTGCTGGCCGTCCACTGGGCAAAATATTGCCGATAATATTCAACAGGCGGGCGCAAAATTAAAAATAAGGCGAACATGATCGCCATAATCGTGAACAATGACGTTGTTTTGTCACTAGCCGTGCCGCCTCCTTGAATAATGTCGTCAACTACGTACTTCAGAAGCAATGGGAGAGCAAGCGGAATGGAGAATTTTACGATCCCGATTAACACTGTAACGAAAATTTGCTTCTTATAAGGTTTGACGAATTGCATGTAGCGTTTCATAACCCCCACGTTGATTCCCCCTCTCTCTTGATCATGATGTGTGTGAGCCCATGTGAAAAACCTGTTGTACCCCGCAACAGGTTTTTACGTAACCATTATTTTGTATAGCGCAAATACCGTTCATACCACATATCAACAAACTCGGGCGCAAACGGTCCCTGACGCTGGTGAATCCAATGGAGCAGCGTGTTTAAGTAGTCTCTTAATATACTGTCGATTTCTTTTGGATAATTCATGGCTTTCCGGTGATCATCATATTCGTCTTCATCAAGAATATTGTAGGTCATGTCAGGGAAAACCTTAACGTCTAAGTCATAATCGATATATTTAATTGCTTCGCCATCATAGGCAAACGGAGAACTGATATTGCAATAATAATGAACCCCGTCTTCCCTCAGCATCCCGATGACATTAAACCATTGTCTTGCATGAAAATAACAGATTGCGGGCTCTCTGGTTATCCATGTCCGGCCGTCTGATTCGGTTACCATCGTCCGGTCATTGGCCCCGATGACACACATTTCTGTACTTTTTAAGATTGTTGTCTCATTCCAAATTCTATGAATCAGCCCGTTGTGCTTATAGCTGTGAATTTGAATGGTTTCTCCTTCCTTGGGATAGCCCATATTTCTCCCCTACTTTCTATAAAGCCCTACAGTTAGTATGTCCAAATTTGCTTACCGACAACGTCTTTTACCTATTATAACGTTACAATTTGAAAAATGAAAATAAAAGAGCCATTCCGGCCGGGGAATGGCACATTCCTGCACTACACAAAGGAAGACGGCTTTTCTGAGCTGCGATAAGAACGAATGACCTGCTCTGTCTGCTTTTGAAACATATCTTGTATATCGGCAAGGTGTTTCCGTTTTACCGCAATTTCAGCCTGAATCCCCCGCAGCCTTGCATCCCTTTCTAAATGTCGGAGTTCCGCTTCAATTTGTTTGCAGCGGTCGAGCTCTGATTGGAGATCGAGAAGCTTATCCATCGTTTTCATCTGTTCACTTACCAGCTTTTCAAATTCCGTCATCGGTTCCTCCTTTAGCCTGGTGAAAGTATAAACGTTTCCTCCTTTAATCATTTCGATCTCCATAAAGCAAACCCTTTGACTCATTCTGTAGACCTTCCACAAGTTTTGTCGTTTTTCAAACAGAAAAAAGCACTTCCACCCGAAGATGAAGTGCTTTTTTCTGTTTCAGTGATTAGCTGTTTTGTTGTTTGTTTTGTTCAGCAGATTGGTTTTGTTGTCTTACCTGCTGTGTGTCAGTTTCACTAGCGAATTCAGTGCCGAATTGACCTTGTTGGCCAGCTGATTGCTGGTTTTGTTTTCTAACTTGCTGAGCGTTTGTTTCGCTAGCAAATTCAGTGCCGAATTGACCTTGACCAGCAGCTGATTGTTGGTTTTGTTTTCTAACTTGTTGAGCGTTTGTTTTGCTGAAATTATTTGAGTTAGCCATTGTTATCACCTCCACGGTCATTAGAATGTGCAGGTGATCGTATAGCTATTCCTCTTTTTTAAAAATTTTTAAACGAGCAGTGAGCGTCCGCCGTCAACGATAATAGTCTGTCCGCGGATCATGTCAGCCTTGGAAGACACTAGAAACTCAACGGTATCAACCATGTCTTTAATTTCGACCATGCGGCCCGCCGGTGTGTTTTGGCGCGCATCCTCAAGCAAATCTTCTCTATTAGGGAAGTGTTTCAGCGCATCTGTGTCGATCGCTCCGCCTGAAACAGCATTGACGATAATTTGTTTTGGTGAAAGCTCAACCGCAAGATAACGTGTTAGAGCCTCTAACGCTGCTTTTGATACACCAACCGTAGTGTAGTTTTCAAGATAGCGGATAGAGCCTAATGAACTGATGCTGACAATATGCCCGCCTCCGTTCTTCTCCATTAGCTTGGCAGCTTCCTGAGCGCAGAAAAGCAATGCTTTCGCATTAATGTTCATCGTCCAGTCCCAGTGTGTTTCTTCTAGTTCCATGACAGGTCTCAGAACGCCTGAAGCGGCATTATTGACAAAAACATCAAGTCTGCCGAACGTTTCATCAATTTGCTGAAACATTTCTTTGATTTTTGCAGGCTGTCCTACGTTTGCTTTTACGACAAGCACTTTAACACCAAGCTTTTCGATTTCTTCTGCTGTTTCTAGTGCTGCTTTTTTGCTGCGGGCATAGTTAATGACGATGTTATAGCCATTCTCAGCAAGTCTGATCGCGGCCGCTTTTCCGACACCGCGGCTGCTTCCTGTTACGAGTGCACATTTATTTTGTTCCATTTTTCCTCATCTCCTTGTAGCGTATAGTTCTTTTATTTCCACAAACAATAATGGCAAGAACTTTAAAGGGGGTCTTCTGTTATGTATGTCGGACGTGATATGAGCGAATTGAGCATGGTTTCCAAAAAAGATTGGAAGAACAGTGAACTCGCTTATTTTCATCATGCCTTTCAGCAAATTATGCCTTACTTGAACGAAGAAGGCCAATCAAAATACCGGGAATTAACGCAAGAAATTGAAGCGCGCGGCGGAATGAGGCGCAATGAAGCGGACTACAGCCACGGCACGCGCGTCTCTTACGATTAAGAATGGTTTACGGAGCAGCCGAGTATGAGGCTGCTTCCACTGCCATCTTCCAGATTTTTTGATGTGACACCGGGAACGCAAATTGTTCGAGCTCTTCTTTCGTTACTTTTTTCAGCTCGGCAGTATCCGACACTTGTTTTACTTTACCGAAAAACACAGAAATATTCCATACCAGGTGGGTGAAAACGTGCTCGACTACACCTTGCAGATCACTGATATCAGCTTGTATCCCATATTCGTTTTCTAGAAATGCAATGAGCTGTTCACGCTCAGTTTTGATCCCTTTTTGGGTTTCAAGATTAGGGAATTCCCATAGGTTGGCGAGCAAACCTTTAGACGGCCGTTTGTGGATATACACTTGTCCGTCTTCATCGGTCAGTACGATTGCAGCCATTGTTTTGATCCCGGGCTTTTTCTTTTTGCTTTTGACCGGAAGCTCCCGTTCAGTGCCTTCTTCAAATGCTGAGCAATGCTGCTGAACCGGGCATAGCAGGCATGAAGGTGATTTTGGCGTACAGATCAAGGCTCCAAGCTCCATCAAGCCCTGATTAAATTCTGAAGGTTTTTCTTTGGAAATAAAAGCTCGTATAGCGTCTTCAAAGATCGTTCTTGTTTTTGGTTTGGCAATATCATCCCAAATAGAAAGAATTCTGGACATGACACGCATCACATTTCCGTCAACCGCGGGAATGGGTTTATTGTAGGCTATACTGAGCACCGCTCCCTTTGTATAAGGGCCGACGCCTTTTAACCCGCCAAATTCTTTCTCGTTTGGAGGGACAATGCCGCCGTATTCCTGTTTTACTTCTTTTACTGCGCTTTGCAGGTTTCTGACTCGGGAATAATAGCCGAGTCCTTCCCATGCTTTCAGCACCTTTTCTTCATCTGCATCAGCGAGCGCTTCCACTGTCGGGAATTGTTCCACAAATCGCAGAAAGTAAGGAATCACAGTCTCTACTCTCGTTTGCTGCAGCATGACTTCAGATACCCACACTTTATACGGATCTTGGTCCTCTCTCCATGGAAGAACGCGCTGCTCTCTTTCAAACCATGTGATTAAATCATCGCGAAATTGCTGTATGTCTTTTTGTTTTAATTTGTCTTCAAGTACGTTCATATGTGTTTCTCCCCAGTCTTTCGCGCCCCGCTTTTCTTTAGACTGTTTTTTGTTGTACACTAAGGGCACAGTACGATAATATGTTACATTAAATAGTAGTAAAGAAAAAGCGGAAACATATGAGAACGATTGAATCAGTTTAAAAATTGGGTATATGAAAATGGGGAGTTTCTTACAAAGTGAATGTGCAGGATCATCCTGCAAGGAGGTCACCTATGGATACGGGCACACATGTCGTTATGGGCATCGCACTGGGCGGTATTGCGACGCTTGATCCTGTTGTCGCATCAGATCCGGCAATGGCTCACGCTGTTATGATCGCAACGCTTGCGGGCTCTCAGGCTCCGGATATTGATACTGTGTTAAAGCTTAAAAACAATGCTGTTTATATAAGGAATCACAGAGGATTTACCCATTCAATTCCCGCCGTTTTGTTTTGGTCTGTCATCATCCCGGCGATTCTGTATTTATTTTATCCTCAGGCCAATTTTCTGCACCTGTGGCTGTGGACGCTGCTGGCCGTTGTTCTGCATGTCTTCGTCGATATATTCAACGCCTATGGGACACAAGCCATTCGTCCGTTTTCGAAAAAATGGGTTGCGCTTGGGCTGATTAATACGTTTGATCCGTTTATTTTTATCAGCCATCTGGCAGCTATTGCGATTTGGTATGCAGGCGGCAGTCCCGGCATCACGTTTCTCAGCTTATATATCATATTGGCAGGCTATTATTTGGTGCGCCTGATCATGCAGCTGAGAATTAAACGAAAGCTTCATGAGATGATTCATGATGAGATTGAAAGCATTATTATTTCTCCAACGATGAAATTCAGGCAATGGCGAATCGCAGTGACAACAGCACATGCTTTCTATGTAGGAAGAAGCATGGAAGGACACGTCGTGATTCTGGATACATTTAATCGAGTGCCTGTTCCTGAAACCGATGTAATGCATGCGGCAAAGCAGGATGATAACATCGCGGCGTTTCTGTCCTTTTCTCCGGTTTACCGGTGGGAAGTGGATACGTTTAAAGATCATTATGAGGTGAGATTTATCGACCTGCGTTATCGGAGCAAAGGCCATTACCCTTTTGTGGCAATTGTTCATATCGGCCATGATCTTACGATTCGTTCGTCCTATACGGGATGGATATTCAGCGAAGAAAAGCTTCAGAAAAAATTAAAGCTCGGCTCTATATAGAGCCGGGCTTTTTACGTCTTATATATAAAACAGCAAGCAGCAGACTGACGAGAGATATGATCGCCGATATGTTGAAGTATGGCGGATAGTAAGTCAGCTCAATGTGATTGTCTCCCTTTAGCGCCTTGAAGCCTATAAAAGCATAATCCGCTTTTTCAATCTTCTGTGTGTGTCCGTTGATTTTCAGCTCCCAGCCTTTTTCATATGGGATCGGAAGCATGATGTACTGGTCTTTTGACAGATGATATGCAAAGGTCAATTGATTATTGTTCCAATTCAGTTTCTCTGCTTTCTCTGTTTTATGTTGCAATACAGCGTTTTTCAGCGTTTCATAATTCTCTTCATAGAACGCTATATTTCTCAGCTCATAGGTTCCTTTCGGAAGATGGATTGAGATATGGCCTGATTTAGGCACTCTGACCGTAATATCATTTACACCGGTTTTATAGATCGATTTGTTCGATTTCCTTGTTGTGACATAATCATTTACCTTTAATGTAAATCCTTTGTCTTTTGCTTTGCTTTTCAAATAAAAGCTGACATAGTAGTCTCCCGGAGCGGATGATGGCTGTTTCGGAGTGATGAGCAGCTCTCCTCCGTTTTCTCCAGTTACGGTGAGCAGTCCGTTTTGATAATGGGCTTGTTTTGCGGTGATGTCCGACTTGGTGATCAAATTGGCCGGTTTTGGTGTCTGCTCGGTTTTTCCAGATGGATCTTTTAATATGATTCCTTTCAGCATCGCCTGTTCTTTCGCAAGAGCGGGCAATTGGTCCAGCTCACTTTCGCTGTATATGGCATCCGCTGTTTTGACGAATGGAAGCATGTACTCATTCTCATAAACCGCATAATGCTCTGTTTCTAAATGCTTTTTGAAGCCGTACGGGACGCTGGCTGCGTTTGTTTTTTCCGTCATATAATATTTGCCGTAAAGCAGGCTGTATAAATTCGCCCTGTCTCCCAATGACGCATAACGGCTGACGCTTTCCCTGCCCATATCGATGCTTAAATCATTCCAATAGAAGGCCAGCAGATTTTTATTTAAAATGCTGGAATAGGCGCTGAAGCCATTAAATCCGTAAATGATTGGCGTATTATTGCGGACACCGTTCATCCAGTCGATTCTCATGAGCGGGTCATTGTCTTCCTTTTGTAAACGTCTGATGAGCTCAGATGATTCTTGCCCTCTGTATTCCTCACTTGTAAGATATTCTCTTGTCACACTATCCAGATCGCCGCCTTCTGAGAGTGCGTATTTTTGATAGGAGTTGGCAACAAACAGCGAAGAAAGAATGATGATACCGTACACAGCCACTTTTGCCTGTTTTTTCGCAAAAGCTGCAGCAAACAAGGCTGCGATTGTCATGAGTAAGAGTAAGAGAATGCTTTCATTCGCAGGCTTCCATATATCGAGCTTATACCTTTGGATATGATACAAGTAAAGAAGCAGGACGATAGCTATGGCCGGGAGCAGTTCTTTCCGTTTCAGTTCAGACAGCTGTGACAAACCAGCCGCCGCTGCTCCCGCAATGGTAAAGGCCAGAACATATTCAAAGCGGTTTTGCGGGGCGGAAAAGCCGTTAAAAACGCTTGCCGCATACGGACTGAAATGAAAAAGAATAAACAGCAGGCTCAATCCGGCAAAAAGACGAAACACACGGTTTTTGTAAAAAGACATCATAAACAAAAACAGCAGAAAAGCGGCCGGCACAATAATAATCCGGCTCGAAAATAATATATTATCATCTAAATTGAGCCACTCTATTTTCTGGCTGTATGGAGGGCGCAGGTTGTTTAAATAACCGTATACCACCGGCACAAACACCGCCGCACTGATGCCAAAAGAAATGAGGCCCGAAACCAGAAACAATCTGCATTGAACCCATCTTTTCACTTCATCCTGTTCCAGTCTGATCAGCCATCTGAACAGCACGTAGATTCCGATGAATATAAGGTTTATGTATGCAAAGTAAAAATTGTTGATGAACGTCAGCGAACACGCAACAATAAACCACGCCGGACGCCGCTCTCTAATAATTTTTTCTGTGCCGAGCACAAGCAGCGGAAGCCAAACCATTGTATCGGTAAAAAATTCCCAATACGCTTCGTGACGGAAATAAATAATCGAGACGCCGTATAACACGCCCCCCGTAAACGAAGCCGCCCTATGCTTGAGAAGATAGTGAAAAACAGAAGCGGACGTAAAGATGATCAAGCTCAATTTGAAAATACTGATAAAAACAGCTGACTCTGCCCAAAAAAGCGTATCCGCTTCTCCGATAAACTGAAGGGCCTGAAGCAGCCAGACAACGGCGGACACAGCAAGAAATAGAAAAGAAGCAGAAAAATAATAGCCGAGCTGACTGAATGTGCCGCCGCCAAGTCCGAATGAATAATTGTAGAAAAAATTCCCGTGTGTATATTGGTCAAATAATAATTTTTTAAATACGATCATTTGCGCAAGTCCGTCACCCGGACCTGTCATATACCTGCCTTCCGCCCATTCTTTCACAAAAAAGGCGTGTGCCAGAACGGACACCAGCAGACTGGCCGCATAGATCATAACATGTTTTCTTTTCATATACATTCTCCAGTCTTGCTATTAAGATGATAGACACGCAAAAAAAAGCACTGCCAATGACGCTTGGTGATTTCAGTGCATTTTTGTCAGACGCCGCACGCTTTTTAATTCGTTCGTTTCAGGCAGGTCTTTGTTTGGGATATTCGCTTCTTTGATCAAATAATGCGGGCGTTTTTTTGTTTCATAATAAATTCGGCCGATATATTCGCCTATGATCCCGAGGCTTAACAGCTGTACTCCGCCGAGAAATAACACAGCTGAGATAATTGTAAAATACCCAGGCACAGAAATACCGTTAGTCAGAATTTTAACGAATGTGGCAATGATATAAATGATGGAAAGCAGCAAGATGAAAATGCCGGTGTAAAAACATAATCTCAGCGGCTTATGATTAAATGAAACGACACCGTCCATACCGTAATTAAACAGACTGCTGAACGACCATTTGGATGTGCCGTTTTTCCGTTCGACATTTTCATAAAACACAATTTTCTGATCAAAGCCGATCCAGCAAAAAAGGCCTTTTGAGAAGCGGTTTCCTTCGCTCAGCTTCAAAAGAGCATTTACAGCTTGGCGGCTTAACAATCTGAAGTCACCCACACCATCACGCAAATCGACTTCCACCGCTTTATTAATGAACTTGTAATACATTGATGATAAGAGTGAGCGGACAAACCCGTCCCCTTTTCTGTTCCTTTGGGCAATGACCTGGTCGTACCCTTCTTCGTAGCCTTTGATAAATTCCTTCAGCAAATATGTCGGATGCTGCAGATCGGCATCCATTACAATTACCGCCTCGCCCTGAACATGCTCAAAGCCCGCCAAAATCGCGGCTTCTTTTCCAAAGTTTCGAGAAAAAGATATATATTTCACCCGGCTGCACGTCACTGCCAAGTCTTTGATCTGCTGAAGCGTGTCATCAACGCTTCCGTCATTTATGAAGAATATTTCATAGTCATAATGAATGTTTTTAAATTCCTTTTTTAAAGATTCATGAATGAGTTTGACATTATACCCTTCATTGTAAGACGGGATAATAATCGAGATTAATCCTTGCTTCATTAAGGCACCTTCTTTTTATTATTCTTTTTAAGTATTGCCTTAGGGGAGTTTTACACAAATCTTCAGTAAGGCTATTCCTTTTTTTAAAGTCGTTTAAACCTGTTTTTTGTTACAATTTTATGGTGACATTCATGATTTTTAATGTTATTTTGTCATGTTTAAAACAGACTATGAAAAAATCGCACAGAAAAAGTCTGCCATTATGACAGACGGATGGAGAGAAAATTTTTCTTATTGGTTCTTAAGATATTCCAAAATCAGCTGATTGACGATGGCTGGTTTTTCGTGGTTAATCCAATGGGATGCTTCATCTACAAAGATGAGATGTCCATTCGGGCATTGCTTTTCCGTCTCTTTCGCAAGCTTTCTGCTCAAAAAGCGGTCTTCCATTCCCCAGATCATCCGGTAAGGTGCTGTTTCACAAGGCGGTTTCTCTGCAAGGCTTCCTTTTCTGAGGGCTCTGTACCAGTTCAGCATAGCTGTCAGTGCACCCGGCTGTTTCCACGCTTCTTTGTACCTGCTGACATCATCGGACGAAAAAATCTCCGGACGGGCCGATAATCCAATCGCTTTGTCTAATGTTTCATAATCATTTTCCCTTAGTGATGCCTCCGGTATGTCTGGCAGCTGAAAGAATGCGATATACGAGCTTTTCAGCCACTGCGGCGGATAAAGCGGCGTTACGGTTTTCATGACGTGCGGGTGCGGGATGTTGATCGCGATCAGTTTTTCAAGATATTCCGGGCGTGTGGAAGCCAAATGCCATGCGACAGCCCCTCCCCAGTCATGCCCGATGACAATTGCTTTTTCATCAGTGAATTGCGTAATAAGTCCGATGATATCATCTCTTAATGTATCAATTCGGTACGAATTAATTCCTTCCGGTTTGTCACTGAGATTGTAGCCCCGCTGATCAGGAGCAATGACCCGGTAACCCGCATCAGCAAGCGGTTTGATTTGATTTTTCCAGCCGTACCAAAACTCCGGAAATCCATGAAGCAGGACTAGTAACGGGCCGTCTTCCGGTCCTGCGCTTGCAACATGGAGCGTGATTCCGTTTGTATTGACAAACTGGCATTTAACTCCGTCCACTTCTATCTCCTCCTTGACTGTGCATCATGGTTTTCAGTCTTTTTTCCGTTAGCATAAATATGATGACACAAGCGGCAATCAGCAGGATTAGCTGAAGAATGATCAAGCTTGATCCCAGCAAAAATCCCATTCCCGCAATCACCAAGCCTGACAGGATCATTAATGATGCACTGTAACGGTTCGCTTCATTCCATAATCTTTGATCTGACATTGAGCGTCTTGTTCTGTATCCGTACACACTGTTGATGGATTTGGGAGGAAACTGTTTGATCAGTATGCCCGCAATGATCATAAGCCCTCCGCCGACTAAACCAGCCATATTATCATCTCCTTTCTCATTGTTACGTGCAGAAAGAAGAAATGTTTCACGAATAGACAAAAAGACAAGCCTCGGCCTGCCTTTTATCGCATTTGTAAATCCGTTGTGTGAATATAGCCTATAACACCGCCATAATCCACGAACGCCCAAGTGAAGTCAAATCCTTCGTTTTTACTAAATCCCCACCCGAGTATTGTCACCCCTGTTCCGGATGAGAGCTGCTTAGCTTTTCCGTTTTCGGGCGTCGGTGTATAGAAGGCTGTCTGTTTCGTTGTTTTCGCTTGGCTTGCGGTTTTCATTAAAAAGTGAGTTGAAATATATGCTTTTTTTCCTTTGAAATGAATTTGAGCCCAATCGGCATTTACGAACCCATCGACTGTTACCTTTTGTTCTGATGATACAGTGCCGAGAATATCACCTTCATGATTTGGCGCAGTCCGGACATTCAGTTTTCCTGCTTTTATGATGTAAGTATCGGATGATGGCATGCTGACAGATATGTCGTGAAGGGGCGCAGCTTTTGCTGCGGGAGCGGAGTGAAGTGCTGTCAAGCCCATTCCTATGGCAGCTGTTAAAGCGAGCATTACTTGTTTCTTTTTCATTTAAAGCTCCTCCTCGCATTTGACAAGATATAAGTGGTATTCCCTGATTGACAGGCTGGCGAAACATGTTTTATGTAAAAAAAAATGAAAAAACCTGCCGGTCGCTAACGGCAGGTTTTTAATGCAAAAGGCCTCTGCTTTGATGTAAGTAATCATTCACGTCGTTACGGGAGCTTTGAAAAAGGTGGAGCTGGCCTCCGTAGTTTTCGATCCATTGTGTGACGATTTTTTCAGTCATTTTTTCACCCTGATAGGCGTGTCCGGCTTTTGCATAGGTTGCTTCAAAATCGCTCCATAGCAGTTCCACCCATGTTTTCGCCTGTATATAGCTGATCATATCGTTCTTTTCCAGAAGCAGATTCGTCAGTTTCTCAATGTACATATTCATGTGTGCAGTCTCCTTTCTTCAGGAAAAAAATAACGCTTTATTACGTGGTGTTCTCCATATACTAACCTTACGTCTTCATCTGGAAAGACGCAACTTTTTGATCTCGAACCTAGGGGGATATGACATGGTCCGGAATAAAGAAAAAGGATTTCCTTACGAAAACGAAAACAAATTTCAGGGTGAACCGAGAGCAAAGGACGACTATGCTTCAAAGCGTGCTGATGGATCGATTAATCAGCATCCTCAAGAAAGAATGAGAGCCTCTGGCAAACGGTAAAGAAGAACAGCTGCATACACTGCAGCTGTTTTTACCCTTTATTGACTTGATATTCGTAGACGCTCTTCTTTTCTGATAAGTGTGCGAAGGTAGAAAGCACAAGTCCGCATGCGGTCATAAGCGCGCCGCCTGCAAACAGCCAGGAATAAGAGCCTGTTCCGCTTAAAATCATTCCGCCGATCCATGCACCAAGGGCATTAGCAAGGTTAAATGCTGATACGCTGACAGCTGCGGCAATGGTTGTGCCGCCCTCAGATGAGGAAATGACCTTTGTTTGCAGCAGAGGCGGCGTGCCGAATGCGCATGCCCCGAATAGGAACGTGGCCACAATAGCTGCAGCCGGGTAAATGGCGATGTACGGAAATACAGCCAGAACACCAATTAAACCGATCATTACGCCGATCATCGTCCGAGTCAGCAGAGGCAGCGGCACTTTTCCCGCAAAGAAATTCCCTGCAACGCCTCCCAAACCATACGCAAAGAGAGCGCCTGTAATGCCAACTGTGCTGAATCCGGCTGAATGTCTCAAGATCGGTTCGATAAAGGTGTAGGCGATAAAGACACCGGAATAGCCTAAAATGGTAATCGCGAAGGAAAACAGCACTTGTTTGTGTTTAAAAACCCCCCACTCATTCATTAGCATAGGGATCACTTTTGGTTTTCTGTTTGGCACGGCAGCCATAAGACCTAAAAATCCGATGACACCAAGTGCCGTAATGATGGAAAACACCGCTCTCCAATTCAGGACATCTCCGAGATAAGAACCGAATGGAACACCCAGCATTAGAGCTACTGTCAGTCCGCCGTTCATTGAAGCAGCGGCTGCAGCGCGCCTTTCCGGCGGAACCATTTCACTGGCGAAGACCATGGCTATCGCGAAGAATGCGCCGTGAATGGACGCAGATAAAATTCTTGAGACGGCCAGTACCGCAAAATTCGGTGCCAGTGCGCTCATCAGGTTTGAAAGGATAAAAATCGCCATCAGCCCAAGAAGCACAGGCTTTCTCGGGAGTTTGACAGAAATGATGGTGACGAGCGGTCCTGTCAAACAGACGCTTGCCGCGTAAGCCGTGACAAGAAGCCCTGCAGATGAAACCTGTATATGAAAGTCATTGGCAATCGACGTCAAAATACCCATCACCGCGTATTCTGTATAGCCGATTGAAAATGTACAAATCATAAGAACAAATATAATAAATTTTACAGATGGGTTTTTGATACTCAACGTCATCGCCTCCTTTGATATTAAAAAACAACGATTTCCATACTAAAAGATTTTTAAAGTGAATTCAATGATTTTTTCTTTAAGACCTCGTGTAAATGTGCTGCACAAAAAAAAGAGGCTGATGATCAGCCTCCCTGTTACGCTTTATTCTTTTTCTTTCAAAACTGAGATTGGCAGCGCTTCCTCTTGCTGAGGAGAAGAGGTTCTGTATCCCCATGCGAAAACGCCATTTAAATAACTGATGGTAAACTCGTCCTCAGTGTCTTCAACACGGTACGTTTCTCCCGGTGAGTAATCTTCCGGGTTCAGCAAATATGCTTTTGCCATCGTAATTTTCCGTTCGAGCACTGCCAGTTCGTTTATAATTCCATGCTGTTCGGCTTTTCTTGCTTTTTCAGAAAGTAATGCGATTTCAGTATTGAGTTCGTGCGGTGTCATTTGACTGTATCGTTTCTCCATTTTTTCAGCTACTCCTCTTCGTGCAGAAATTGTTCGATTAAATCGAGTGAGAATCCTTTGCGGAATAAAAATTGTTTGACCTTCATGGCGCTTTCATAGGAGCCGTCATAGCGGTATTTTCTAAGCGCTTTTTCTGCTTGAATGCGCAGCGCTTCTTTCTCTGTGTCTTCATCATTTTCATATTCAATCTGCTCTAGCGCCGCATTGATGACATCAAATGAGAAGCCTTTGCGCTGAAGCTGCATCTGGGCGCGCTGTTTGAGTTCTTTTGTCGAAAGCTTTTTATCTTTTTTGAGAAGCTTTTCAACATGCTTGACCGCTTCTCTTGTCTGATCTTCAAAGGAAAAAGAACTTAGCGCCTCCTTAATTGTATCGTCATCAATTCCCTTCGCTCTCAGCTCTCTGAACAAAACATCAGGTCCTTTTCCGTTTGTTTTTTTGTGGGTGCTGACATAGGCTGCGGCAAATTCCTGGTCGTTTAAGTACTTGTAATCGTTGAGCTTATGGATGACCTCCGCAATGACGGGTGGCGAGGTTTCTTTTTTCTTCAAGTGGTCCTCGACCTCTTTCGTTGACCGCATTCGATAGGATAAAAATTCAAGCGCGCGGTTGAAGCCTTTCTTCACTTCATCGCCGTATTGAATCTCAATGATGTCAAGATCATCAAGTTCTTTTCCCTTCTTGAGCTCATATTTCACGAGCACATCCGCGTCCACGCTGAAGGCGTATTTATCATCCAGAAAAATATTGAAGCGTTCCGTATTCTTTTTTTGCGCTGATATTTTTGTAATAAACGGCATCTTAATCTCCCTTCTCAGGCCTGAAACGTGTTTCCTTTTATTAAAATGAGGTAAAGTATATTTATTAGAACGATGAGGAGAGATGTTGATGAATATCGCAATGACGGGCGGAACCGGTTTTCTCGGCCGGCATCTGACAGGCGTTCTTACCCGCCAGGGACACCATGTTTATATTTTATCAAGAAACGCACGGGAAACTGAACAAAAAAATATGACATATGTCCAATGGCTGACGGAAGGAGCCGCCCCGGAGCAGGAACTTCCTCATATTGATGTCTGGATAAACCTTGCGGGAAAATCAATTTTTGGCCGCTGGACAGAAAAAACGAAGCAGGACATTCTCTCCAGCCGTATCAATGCGACGCGTGAAGTGCAGCGGCTTATTCGTAAACAGAAGGAGAAACCGAAGACATTGATCCAAGCCAGTGCTGTGGGTATTTACGGCACAAGCCTTGAGAAAACCTTTACAGAGGATTCTGCAACGTCAGATGAGGATTTTCTCAGCCATACTGCGCACCTGTGGGAAAAGGAAGGACAGAATATTGAGGCGATGGGCATCAGGACGGTTTATGCGAGATTTGGCGTGATGCTTGGAGAAAAAGGCGCTCTACCGCTTATGGTTCTCCCCTATAAGTTTCTGGCCGGCGGAACGATCGGAACAGGCAGACAGTGGCTGTCATGGATTCATGTCGAAGACGCAGCCCAGATGATCCGATTTGCGGTGGAAAACGCCGGCATCTCTGGCCCAATGAATGTCACCGCGCCCAATCCTGTGGAAATGAAACAATTCGGCAAAACGATTGCACGGGTGAAGCACCGCCCGCACTGGCTCCCCGTCCCGGAATTCTTTTTATCAAAAGCATTGGGTGAGATGAGTCTTTTGATTGTGAAAGGTCAGCGCGCTCTTCCTAAAAAAGCGATCACCTCTGGATTTCGTTTTACATATTCGGATCTTGCATTCGCACTCTTACAGCTGATAACGGACCGAAAGACTGTATAAAAACAGCAGGAAGCGTCAACCTTAAGGATAACATGGTTGAAGGAGGTCCTTTTTATGGAAAAAAAGAGGGAGAAGCACCAGCAAGGCGCCAACCTGAAGAAAATGCAGGAAGTTCTTTATTCAGGCGAATTTAAAAAAGCGGAAAAAGCTGCTAAGCGGAAGTAGGAATACATAGCCCCTTAAAACCAAATACTATCTTTGTTTGATATCACTTTTTAGGGGGAATTTGATATGGGCAGAAATCATATCCACAAAAACCGTGATAAAAACAAACAAAAGCTTCCACAAGTTCCCGATGCATTAAAAAGGGAAACTGACGGCGTTTACGAAGAATATTCAAGCGAGCTTGCTGATGCAAATGACCGCGAAGCGCAAGAGCGTGCGAAAGCAGCCGACAACAGAGCGAAAAAGAAATCTCGTTAATAAAAACCCCTTGTCTCCGTTTGAGACAAGGGGTTTTTTACATTTCAGTGAACCGGTCGCGGATCGGTGTGCGTTTTTTCACTTCCGGCGATTCGTCAGGATAACCCGTTTGTATGATGGCGGCGAAGCGTTCATTATCCTGTAAACCAAAGGCCTGATGGACTTCTTTGTCGTATAGGATTTTTCCGCTTTTCCAAACCATGCCGATTCCTTTTTCCCAAGCAAGAAGCTGAAGGTTTTGAATCAATGAGCTTGTTGCCGCAAAATCGTCGTCTCGCGCTCTTTCGTTTTCATCTTCCTGAAAAACGACGAGCAGAAAACCCGGAACGCGCCCAAGTGTGTTTTTGAAATTTTGAAGCTTTTCCTCTGTCATATCCGGCTTGGATTTCTTAGAGAACGCTGCAAATGTATTGATGAGGTTCGCTTTACCTGTCTCACTGGAAACGTAAATAAATCTCCATGGCTCTGTTACTCTGTGATTTGGCGCATATTTTGCCGTTTCAAGCATGTCAAGAATGACTTCTGCAGGTACTGGCCCTTGTTTAAACTTTCGAATCGATCTTCTGCTGCGTATGATGTCCCGCAGTTCTGAGTGCTGATGTATTTGTTCGGTTTGAGGCATACCGTTTCACCTTCCTATCCAATTGAAAATGATTATCATTTCATAATGATAACGGAAAGTGCATCTTGTTGTAAACCATCATCCGTATTAGATGTTAAAAATACGCGTTTCTGAGTAAACGGCCGTTCCTGTCATCTTCACTTTCACATGGCCGTCCGCTTCGTTCATTTCGATTTCGACTTTTCCGTCCTTTCCGATTTCCTGCCCTTGTTCAATGATAAATTTATGCTGCTCGGCATTGCCATAATGTTTCATATAAGCCCCCATCACGCCGGACGCTGTGCCGGTCACTGGGTCTTCAATTGTTCCCGAATACGGGGATGAAAAGTGGCGTCCGTGCAGGTCGCTGTCAGGATGAACGGTTTCAAAGGTAAACGGATGGACTGAAGCTTTTGGCAGATCAACTAACACTTCCGGAAATTGTTTGTTATCTGGCACCATCTTTTTAGAAGCCTCTAATGATTTAAGCGGAACGATGGCTGTCCATATCCCAGTGCTGCCAAACACAATCGGAAGGTCTTCATGAAAATCTTCATCGGTGATACCCAGTGCGTCCGCAAGTTTTTTCCGATCGCCTGTAAATGGTTTGAATTGCGGAGAAGCCTGTTCAAGCGTGATATGAATGCGGCCACCTTTTTCAGAAATGTTCACAGGCAGGATACCCGCTTTCGTTTGGATGCTGTACGTTTTACCGCTCTCCAGCATTCCTTTCTCACATAATGCGTAAAGAGAAGCAACTGTCGCATGACCGCACAAATTCATTTCGTGTCCAGGGGTAAAGTAACGGAGTTCAAGATCGGCCGACTCGCTTTTTCGGATAAAGGAGGTTTCTGAATACCCGGCACGTTCAGCTATGATCTGCATCTCGTCTTCCGTATAATCGTCTCCCTGCAAAACGACGCCTGCGGGGTTTCCTTTGCCGGGACTGCTTGTAAATGCTTCATATTTTAATACCTCTGCTTCTTTCATTCATCTGCCGCCCTTTCTTTATCAATGTCTCTGTCAGTATAGCAAAAATAATTACGAATCTTCAGTCATTATCAAAAAAACCCATTTCCTTTTTTAAGAAAATGGGTGTAACGATCAAGAATTTCTTGTTTTATAGAGCAAATAAATAAAATAAGGTGCGCCGATAGCCGCTGTAAAGACGCCGGCCGGCACTTCCACCGGAGCAAATAAGGTTCTGCCGACGATATCAGCTGTTAAAACGAGCAGAGCTCCAATAAGTGCCGACGTTGGGAGCAGCGCGCCATAAGATGAGCCGACAAGCCGTCTTGCAATATGGGGCGCCATCAGCCCGACAAAACCGATTGTGCCGGCAACTGAAACTGCACAACCCGTAAGAGCCGTACTCAAAAGGAGCAAGAAAAAACGATTTCGCTGCACAGCGCTTCCTGCACCCGCCGCAATATCTTCACCCAGCACCTGTATATTCATATTTTTTAGCGCGACAAAACAAATGAATAAGAGAATGACAGATAAGATAATAGCTAATTTTACATGCTGCCAGTTTGACCCATAAACTGACCCAGTGATATATACATTGGCTTGTGATGCCCGGTAAATCGGACCTTTGATCATCAACAGGGTAGTCATCGCCTGCGCCGACATTGAAAATCCGATTCCGATAAGCACCAGCCGAAATGTGGAGGCGCCATTTTTGTATGCCAGTAAATAGACGATGAGTCCGACAGCCGATGCGCCGATAAATGCGGCTGCTGGAAGCCATGACAGACTGATCGTAAGTGAACTGCTGCGGTCTGAGAAGAACATCATTAAAAGTACGACAGCTACTGCCGCTCCTCCCGTTATTCCGATAATATCCGGAGATGCGAGAGGGTTTCTGACGAGTCCCTGCAATATCGCGCCTGCCGCTGCCAAACAAACGCCGGCGCATAAAGCCGTCAAAATTCTTGGCATGCGGAACGACATGATCATCAGTTCATCCAGCTTGGAACCTGCGCCAAAGAATGTTTTTGCTACATCCCAGGGAGGAATAAACCTTTGTCCAAGACCGGCGCTTATGATGAGGACAGCAGCTGTTAATCCCAGTAAAACCAAAAAGACGATCCACGCTTTCTTTTCAGCCGCAGTAACGCCAAAACGAAGTTTCATAGCTTCGCCCCCCTTCTTGCGATGTACACAAACACAGGCATTCCGATGATGGCGGTCATGACCCCGACAGGAACTTCCTGAGGCATAATGATATATCGCGCACCAATGTCCGCGGAAACAAGCAGAATGGCACCCAAAACAGCGGAAAACGGCAGAACCCAGCGATAATCATTACCGACGACGAATCGGGCAAAGTGCGGAATAATGATGCCGATAAAGGAAATCGGCCCGGCAATGGCGACAGCAGATCCTGCTAGCAAGACAACACAAAGCGCCATCACGAATTTCAGCAGGCCCGTTTTTTGGCCGAGTCCTTTTGCCACATCTTCTCCCATCACAAGGAGATTTATTTTTTGGCCAAGAAAAAAGCAGATTACCAGCGCTGCCGCTGCATATGGAAACATCGTCATCAGCAGATCCAGACTCCTGCCCTGCACAGAGCCAGTCAGCCAAAATAGCACCTGGGCGAGCTCAAGTTCGTTGACAGACAGCAAGCCTTGCGTCAGAGAAGAAAACATGGCTGCCATGGCAGCTCCCGCCAGCGTCAATTTGATTGGTGTCAGCCCTTCTCTCCCAAACGAGCCTGCTGCGTAGACGATCGCAGCGGTAAATGCTGCCCCTAGAAACGAGCTCCATACTAGTGCCTGAGGTGATTGAATATGCAGAAAAAACGATCCGGCCACAATAAAAAAGCCGGCACCGGCGTTTATTCCGAAAATTCCCGGTGACGCAAGCGGATTTTTTGTGAGCGCCTGCATGAGTGCTCCCGCGGCTGCAAGCGAGGCGCCGACGACTGTGGCAACCAAAGCACGCGGAAGCCTGACGTCCTTGATGATGACATGCTCATTTGTACCGTTGAAGGAATGAAACGCTTGATAGACCTGTCCCCATGACGTACCTGTATAACCGTACACAACACTTGCGCAGACAGCTGCCAGTAAAATGAAAATCAGACATAATAACGTAATCCATTTTGAAGATGCCTTTTTGCAGATCATGATCTCATTCTCCCAGATTTACTATGTATTGTTTGTTTTTGAGAATAATCCTCAATTAGGGATTGACACTCTCACCACTGCTTATTATGATCTAAATGATAATGAATTTCAATATCGGGAGGAAAAAGATGAAAAAGCATATCAGCATGCTATTCGTATTTTTAATGACCCTTGTCGTACTTTCTGCCTGTAATAGTTCAGAAAGTTCAAGCAACAGCGAGGAGTCAAACAGCAAAACCAGAACGGTTAAACATGCAATGGGAACATCAGACAACATTCCCGCAAATCCAAAACGGATTGTTGTTTTAACAAACGAAGGCACAGAGGCGCTCTTAGCGCTTGGCATCAAGCCGGTTGGCGCCGTGAAGTCATGGAAGGGCGACCCGTGGTATGACTATCTGAAGGATGACATGAAAGGTGTTCAAAACGTCGGCCTTGAAACAGAACCGAATGTGGAAGCCATCGCAGAATTAAAGCCTGATTTGATTATTGGAAACAAAGTGCGCCAAGAAAAAATTTATGATCAGCTAAATGCGATTGCACCGACTGTTTTTGCTGAATCCTTGGCCGGGAATTGGAAGGATAACCTGATTTTATATGCCAACGCGGTGAACAAGGCGGATAAAGGCAAGAAAGCCATTGCCGATTTTGATAAACGCGCTGCCGATTTAAAAGAAAAGCTTGGCGACCAGACCAACAAAACAGTTTCTGTCGTACGCTTTTTATCCGGTGAATCAAGAATCTATTATACTGATTCATTCTCAGGAATTATTTTAGACCAGCTTGGCTTCAAACGCCCTGAAAAACAAGTGGAGCTGTTTAAGAAACAAAAGGACCAATTTACGTTCTCAACCGACAGTAAAGAATCTATTCCTGATATGGATGCTGATGTGCTGTTTTATTTCACTTATAAAGCCGATAATGCAAAGGAAAATGAAAAATGGGCCAATCAGTGGACAAGCAGTTCACTATGGAAAAACCTAAAGGCCGTGAAGTCAGGTAACGCACATGAAGTCGATGACGTCGTGTGGACAACTGCAGGCGGAATTAAAGCCGCAAACTACCTGCTTGATGATATTGAAACCTATTTCTTAAAAACGAAATAAAAAAAGACTCCGTCTTGTTAGACGGAGTCTTTTTTGCTTTTGCCAATCAGACGTGTAACGAGGAACATGGTGACAGAAAGAGATCTGTTTTTCCGATACGCCAGGTATTTCCCGCGCCACTCAGGTTTGTATTTTTCTTTAAAGGCCCTTAGGCCGCTGAAGCTGTACATGTATCTGACATTGTTAAAAATGACAGCGGCAAACCTTTCTGACCAGAAGGATGTAAAGGCAGTGCCGACATTGGACAAGGGTGCCATTCCCATATTAAATGACGTGCAGCCCTCTTCCTTTGCCCATAAAAACATGCGGATGAACAATGCGTCCATAATGCCATTTGGAGCGTCGCCGCGATAGCGCATCAGATCAACCGATATCTCTCCTTCCTGGTACATCGGCATGACATTTGCGAATGCAACGATCTCTCCCTCTGCATTTTTCATATAGGCGATCGGCGCTTTCTGTAAATAGGCAGGATCAAAAAATCCGAGCGAGAATCCCTTCTCCTTTTTCGAACCTAACCATTCGTCTGAGATTTGTTTCAGCTCCTCCAGAAACGCATCAGAAAATGGGGGATGATCCACATGGAAAGTATACTCCTCCCGCTCAAAGCGGTTATTGATTGCCCGAAGGCCGGCTTTTTTCTTCCCAGTCAAGGTAAATGTATGTAAATCTACATATGCTTCCTCGCCCAATTTAAAGAAGTTGTAGCCAAAATCGTGATACAGCGCCATGTCCTCTCGTTCAATTTGATAGAACAAAACACTGAATCCCTTCTGATGCGCTTCGTTCAGAAACTCTTCCAGCACGAGCGGGAATGAATCTCTTTGGCCAGACGGGTCGCCGAGCACGACCAGCCTTCTGGCGATTTTCCCAAACAGAAGCAATGCATTCCCGTCACTTGAAAAATAAAACCGCTTATCTCCAAGAAAGCCGAGATGGCTCAGCGCGTTGCCGCCTTTTTCATTGAGAAACGCAGCAAGACGCTCAGGGTCAGCTTTCTCTCCGATCGGTCGCGTTCTCTTATGATAGACCACTGTAAATATAAAGAAGAACAGCGGCACAATGATGATCGCCATGATGGTTGCATGTGTAATATGCGAGGTGCTGTGGACGAAATATTCATGACGCAGCACCTTCTTCATCCGATCCCAAATAAAGCCCGCAATCAGATTGTAGTTAAAGAGTGCCACAGTAAACAGCGCTACAGCGAAAATCAATTGTCCCAGTGTATAAGATGCCTGTTCGCGGACAAATTGTTTTTTCAATAGCACAAGCAATACGATAATCATCGGCAGTATGAATATCGCACTGATGTTAAGTCCTTTTAAAAAGCTGAACACAAACCCGCCGACAAGCGCTGTAATGGCCATCGTATAGGAGCGTTTTGTCCGTTTATAAAGCTCGATCGGCAATATCAGCAGAATGAGCGCTGAGCTTAAAGACAGACCGTTAAACAGCAAAAGAGCCGGGCGCGGAATGTGCGGTATAACCGTCAGCCTGTCAATCGGCAAGGAAACTGAGGCCAGGATAATCAGGCCTGCTACGAACACAATAAGCGAAAGCGAGCCTTGCAAAATTCTCACTAATACCGCACGCTGAACAACAAGCAGAACGTTTGTCGTCTCAATTGCCGGTGCGATGCGCGGGTTCGTTTCGAGCCGTTTCATTGTATTTTCCGTCAGGTCGCCTGCGGCAAAGAATAGTCCCAAAATGAATGGGATAAATGAATAGGCGAGTCTGTACAACACAATAGAAGTAACGATGGCCTCCTGATGATAGCCAAGCTGCTCCATCCCCAGCAAAAACAAAAGGTCAAACGAACCAAAGCCGCCCGGCACGAGGCTGATCATCCCGCCGATCGCCGCAATGACGAACACTCCGAACACATACCTGATATCAGCATGAACGCCCATAGCGAACAAAGCAAAATAGATGACGATCCCGGCCATGAGCCATTCAACAACGGAAGCTCCAATATATGCGAAAATCGGATTTTTCACTTTATCCGCATTTTCTTCGTCCCCAGCTTTGCGGTCTTTTATTTTGGACACTGCCAAGGATAGCGGCAATATCAGCGCAAAACCGATAACGACCGCCCACAGCCAAGGCTTTTCATGAATGACTTCATCCACCGGCAGCACTCGTGCAACGACAAAAATGCTGAAAACAGATAATCCGAGCAGCATAGATGATGTGAGCCAGGCGATTCCTTTCACGAGAGCCTTATGGTCTTTCGTATGCTCCTTATAAAACATCATTCTTAATCCGACTCCGGCTAAACCGCCGAATCCCAGCACATTATTAAATGAATTGGCGATCCAGGAAACCCTGAATACTTTTCCGTTTGTGATCGATAGGCGCAGTGAGTATTTCAGGACGTAATCATACAGAGACATGGCCGCTACAGCCAGCAAGCCGACAAACACAAGTATGAATAAGTCTGTTCGTTCCAGCCCGTTGATGACCATGAGCGTACGTTTGAAAGACAGATTTGTCAGTTCTTTTTTTGATTGATAAATAACAAATAGCAAAACAGCAATAGGAAAAACGATTTTTAATATTGATAAAGCATTCTTTTTAATCAGCAATGGTCTCTCCAATCATATTCTAGTTCGAATCTCTCCCCCAATAATCTCCAACTCATTATACACTACCGTTATTTCTCGGACAAAGTCCCGCATGCAGTTTCTGCTCACTTTCTTTCAGGAGTAGAAATCGAGTAATATGATAAGAGGAGTGAATGATGAGGAAGTGATGAAATGGAATATAATTTACACGATACAACGGTACTAAACGAAAACATTCTTTCATCGGAGGAGCGGGAAATATGGGTGCTCTATATGAAAGTCTTAACTTCTGCCGGGCTCGGTGATGTGTCCGAATGGATGAAGCTGGATATGAGCATGCCGCAAATGAAAGTGCTGATGCTATTAAACAACCATGGAACACTGAAAGTGAGTGACATTGCTGAAAAAATGGGGGCTTCCCTGTCTAATACAACAGGGCTGCTTGACCGGCTTGAAAAATCAGGATTTGTCAAACGCTCACATTCTGAAGAGGACCGCCGCTCAGTGGTTGTTCAGTTGACAGAAAATGCGAAAAATATTTTCCGGGGGTTGTATGAAAAAGGCCACCTGAAATTGAAGCGTTCATTGGAGCTGCTGTCCCCTGAAGAAAAGCAGGCTGTTTCCGAAGGGTTGTCTATCCTTTCAAGAGCATTAGAGAAAGCGAAAAAAGAATAGATCTGCAAGTCTGTCATCCGCAAACTGCGGAAACAGGCTTTTTTTATTTGACATTTAGTTCATTTAAAATGAATAATATATTTTGAGTGAACTAAAGAGGAGTTGATGAATATGTCTGAAGCATTAACAAAGCAGAAAAGCCAAAAGTGGGCAATCAGCCTGTTTACGATTGGCGTGTTTATGGCTGCTTTAGATAACGGAATTATTTCGGCTGCTTTAACAACGATAAACGAGTCGTTTGCTGTTTCTCCTTCTTGGGGATCATGGGGCATCACCCTTTATACGCTCGGTCTTAGCGTCAGTGTGCCAATCGTCGGAAAGCTTTCCGATCGCTACGGCAGAAAAAAACTCTTTCTCATTGAGGTTTGCCTGTTCGGACTTGGTTCTTTGCTTGTTGCTTTGAGCCAAAGCTTCCCGCTCTTTCTGATATCGCGGCTGATTCAGGCGCTTGGCGGCGGCGGGATTTTCATCATCGGCAGCTCGCACATTCTCGCTACGCTTCCAAAGGAAAAACAAGGAAAGGCGCTTGGACTGCTTGGCGCAATGAACGGCATGGCCGCTGTGCTCGGGCCCAATATCGGGAGCTTTCTGCTTGATTGGACCGGGTCTTGGCATTGGCTGTTTTTGATTAATTTGCCGATTGCCGTGCTATTGATTGTTTTCGGCGCATGTTTTATTGCGGAAACAAAAGCGCCTGAGGCTAAACGCCTCGATACGGCTGGCATCTTTCTTCTGTCCCTGTCGATTTTAGCCGTGATGTACGGCATGACGAACCTTGACGGGGCAAATCTCTTAAACAGCTTGGGACATCCGGAGGTTTATGGATGTATTATTTTTGGCATTCTTTGTTTTGCAGCGCTTATCACGTATGAAAAGAGAGTTGAAATGCGCGGGGGCGATCCGATTTTAGCGTATTCTCTGCTGCGAAACAACATGTTTCAGCGCACGCTTATCATCGGTTTGTTATCCGGGGGACTCTTGGCGGCAGTCATTTTTATCCCGTCATATGTCGAGCAGTATTTAGGAGTCCCTGCCGCAAAAGCAGGCTATTGGATGACACCTCTTGCGTTGGCTTCCGGAATCGGCGCTTGGCTTGGCGGAGCGCTTACCGACAAAAAAGGTCCTGTAAAAACCGTTATTCTTTCGGGAATCATTTCATGTGCGGGGTTTGCTTTATTTCCGCTCTGGGTGACGGAAAAATGGGAGTTTGTGATCGCAAGTGTGGTGGCTGGGATCGGCTTTGGCTTTCTGTTAGGCGCTCCGCTAAACGTCCTTGTATCAGAAGCGGCTAAAACAAATAAAGGCACAGCGCTTGGCACGCTTTCATTAGTAAGGCAAATTGGACTGACCTTGGCGCCTACTCTTTACGCAGGTTTTATCACGGCCGGGTTTGACCAAATCGGTGATGAAATCAAGAGCCGCTTATCGGACAGCGGGCATTCAGAAAAGGCGAGGCAGATGATTCCGGAGATCGACAGTTCTGATGTTTCTACTTTACAAGAACAAGTTGAACGCATTCCCGTTCCTGAAGTCAAAGCCGCGATAAGCGATGCCATTCATGCGAGTGTCGCCAGCGGCTATGACCATTTATATGCAGCGGCTGCTGTGATCTCACTGCTAGTGATTGCCGCTATCAGTATTCCAGCTTTCCGCCGGCAAAAGCGTTAAGACCACCCCATCCGTTTGGAAAGCTCTGTAATATGAGCGGTATGGTGATGTGAGTGCCAGACATACAGGCCGAGCGCGTTCTCCAGGGTAATAACCTCCTTTGTATCAGGGTGATAAAACCCGCGCTGAAATTGCTGATCCGTCAGAGTGCGGAGCAGAGCCGTCCATCTTCCGTGAAGCTCCTGCAAAAGGGCGAGTGAACCGCTCGGATCTGCCGTTTTCGAGTCTTTTAACTCCGACCATGCTTTTTCATCATACGGACGGATAGCCGGCGTCTCTTCCGTCAAGCTCAATTTAAAACGAATATAGCTGTTCATATGACTGTCAGCCAGATGATGAACAACTTGCCGAACAGTCCATCCACCGTCCCGGTACGGTGTGTCAAGCTGGCTGTCCGTCATGCCTTCTACGGCTTGCTTCAGTTGGGCAGGCACTTTTTCAAGGGCTTGTATCCATTCATCTTTTTGCTCCTTCGATATGGATTCCCTCGGCTTGTATTCTCCTATTGGGTAGCTTAGGTTGTCTGTTGTCATGCATGTTCCCCCTTCTTTTCACTCTTCTCCTTTATTTTACAAGAAAAAGATTGTGTCTTGCGTCTTTTTCCCATACAATAAAAAAACGACACTAGTGTCATTTTTATTTTTTAGGAGGATGAATCATGGAAAAACCGTTGTTTCGCACTCAAAAAGGGCTGATGACACTGTTAGCCTCACAAACCATTTCTTCACTTGGAGACTGGCTTCACATTTTGGCCGTGCTAACGTTAGCCGCTTTTCAGCTGGATGCTTCACCATTAGATATGTCGTTTTTAATGATGTCATTTGCTTTGCCTGTCATTGTACTTGGACCTGTATCGGGCCTACTCGCCGACCGTTTTGACAGAAAAACGATTATGTTTCTGTCTGAAATCGGCCGTGCCCTCACCGTTATCAGCTGCGTTTATGTCAGTGAGCTTTGGCAGCTTTACGTATTGCTATGCGTTCAGAGCTGTTTTTCTTCACTTTTTTCACCTGCTAAAAACGGAAAGCTTAAGGAATTGGCGCCGGAAGCACACCTCCAGCAGGCTGTTTCCGTCAGCAGCATCATTGATAACAGTTCAAAAATCTTCGGCCCTGCCCTCGGCGGCACGCTGATCGCTGCTTTCTCGATACATTCTGTTTTTTATATAAACGCCGGCGCCTTCTTTCTTTCCGCTGTCATTTTGTTTTTCCTCCCCAGAGATGCTTTTTTACAAAAAGCCAATACACCTCAAGAAAAAACATCAGCACTTACTTCTATCAAGGAAGGCCTTCAGTTTTTGAAACGGATGCCGCTTCTTTTAACAGGCTTACTCACAGCTTGTGTCGTTCTCTTTATTTTGCAGATTGGTGATTCCCAAGCGATTATTCTTATCCGCTCCTTTTCAGGAGCTCCGCCCGAGCTTGCAGGCTGGTGCATGGCCGTAAGCGGCGCCGGCATGCTCCTTACGGCGGTCATTGCCGGCAGACGGCAGATCACTTCTTATTTGCTTTATTTCTCAACTGGAACCCTTCTTCTTGGACTAGCGACTGGAGGTGTGCCATTTCTAACCGGTATGGGCATTGCCGGCATGGCTCTTTTTATATTTGCTTTTTTCATCATGGGGGCGGCTTTCGGCCTCGTCCATATTCCATTTCAAATTCTCGTGCAAGCAACAGTGCCTGTCGATTACAGCGGCAGGGTGTTTGGCGCCATTCAAAGCGCGACAACCCTCGCCTCCATCCTCGGCATGGCGGGCGGGGGCGTGCTGGCGGAATGGATCGGTGTTTCACTTGCTTTTCTTGTCTGTGGCTGCTTGCTGATCATGATTGGGTTGATTACACTTGTAGGTAAGAAAGTTTCAGAAAGCAGGCGATATCTTGTCACCGAAAGTAACAAAGGAGCACAAGGATAAACGGCAGGCAGAGATTTTAGAGGCTGCCAAAACGGTTTTTAAACGAAAAGGATTCGAATTAACGACGATGAAGGACGTTGTGGAAGAATCAGGTTTCAGCCGAGGCGGTGTCTATCTTTATTTTTCAAGCACTGAGGAGATGTTTCGCCGCATTATTGAAACAGGGCTGGATGAAGGACTCCGAAAGCTTGATAAATCAGCTGAACACCAAAGTGTTTGGGCCGCCATTTCAATCTATTTGGATGAACTAACTGAGGGCCTGCGTGATGTAGCAGATACGCTGGCGCCGGTGCAATTTGAATATTTAGTGACAGCTTGGCGGAATGAAGAGCGACGGCAATACTTGGAGAAGCGGTATGATCTTTTTGTAGAAAGATTTTCAAAGCTATTGCAAAAAGGGATCGATCAGGGAGAGTTTCAGCCGGTTCAGCCTCTTGCGACTATCGCCAAGTTTTTCCTCAATATGAATGACGGCATCATTCAAAACGCCCTGTATTTCGATGAAGAAAAGGCTGATGTATCTGGACTTGCTGAGTCTGCAAAACTATATTTAAAAACAGTTCTGCAAGCGGATGAGAAATAAAAACAAGCGGCAGGAGCCCCCTGCCGCTTGTTTTTTACCCTGCGTGATCACGCACTTCGACTATTACCTTCTTCTGTTTTGGCTGATAAACCTTCCCCACAAATAAATACCCGTATTTGAACTTATTCAGCGCCCACGAGGTCAGAATCGGGCCGGCTGTACACACGGCAAACAGCAGGAGAACAGCCGGTACGGCGGGAATTTCGGGCATATTCAAAAGCAACACGTAGCCTATCATCATAAAATAGGCATGGAGCAGATAAATCGAAAAGGAATAGTTGCTGATAAACATCATGATTTTCGGCACATGCTTCATTTTAGAAAACAAGTGAAAGCACAGGAAAATCATGCTTGTCGAATACAGCATGATATCAGGCCGCTTCGAGCTGATCATGCCGATTTCGCCGACATAAGAAACAGTGACAACCAGCGCACCAGAAGCAATTGCGCAACCGTATACGACCCAGCGGTATTGGTTCAGCAGCGCTAAGAAACGCTTGTACTCTTTTCCGCAATAGTAGGCTAGACAAAAGTAGAAAAGCCAGCCTGCGAACGGAACCCAGAAGAACGGAAATGACCCGCCCTCTTCAGAAGCAGGAGCCGGGCTGACTGCGGAGAAATAGCTTAAATAAGCGGCTGTCACCACAAATGAGATAGACAGCACCCATTTCAGAGATGCTTTTTTCAAATACTCATGAAACATCATATGCAGAATGTAAAACTGAAAGATGACGAGAATGAAGTACCCGATAAAGTTTCCTAGGAATACATTCGCCAGATACTTTTGCACAAACGCGAGAAAGGTTATCTCTCCCCCCATCGCACTGGTCATCAGCAGGGCATCAATGGCCGCGATAAATAAAAAAGGAACAAAAATCACTTTTCCCCGCTTCTTTAAAAAACCTTCTGGCACCCCGTCAGGATAAGAACGGGCCAGTAAAAATTCAGAGATGAAAATAAAAGCGGGCGTGCTGAACATCAGGAGAGTACGGAAAGAATCAACAGTGTGAGAAACATCTGCAAGAGCTTCTGCCTGAAGCATCAGGACCATTGAAATGATATGGAGCAGGACGACACTTAAGCACGAAATGCAGCGGATCATAAAAATTTCTTTAATTTGCATGACAGCGCTCCTTTTATTTCAAATTGACAGAAATCGATGGTTGTACCTTAACATGTCTGTTCTATTTGAAAAAGTGCCTGATGTCATATAATGACGTATGCATGATAGACTAAGGTCATAAGACCCTATGGCTTTCTCAGACGAAAAAACCCGCTGTAACGGAGACAGCAGGTTGTTTTATGGAGATATAGATATTGCGGCTCATATTAAGAGAGGATTCCCCATTATACATAAAAAAACAATATCGTTTATATTTTTCTAAAAATTAAATGCAAATCTCTTTTATCACATCAATGGAGATGAATCGGATACGTCTGACATACCTTTTATTTTCATTTCCCAAGTGGCCCGGTTGTGTTCCCTTCCACCCTTTTCTATAATAAGGGGAATAGGCAGTTAGAATCACAGTTGAGCACCGACTCATCTGTTTTTCGAAACAGCCATAGACACGGAGGATAGCATGAGAGTATTAAAATACGCCATATTAGGGCTTTTGCGAAAAGGCGAATTGAGTGGATACGACATTACGAGTTATTTTAAAGAGGAGCTTGGCCAATTTTGGAGCGCCAAGCACAGCCAGATTTATCCCGAGCTCAAAAAGCTGACGGATGAAGGATTTATCACGTTCCGGACAACGATTCAGGGCACAAAGCTGGAGAAAAAGATGTACACCCTGACAGACAGCGGAAAGCAGGAACTGCATGACTGGCTGATCCGCCATCAGCCGATACCGGAGACGGTGAAGGATGAATTTATGCTGAAGGCATACTTTATTTCTTCTCTATCACGGCAGGAGGCTTCAGAATTGTTTACAGACCAGCTTCTAAAACGCAAGGCCAAGCTGTCTGACCTGCAGGAAAGCTATGAAAAGCTAATGGCTTCAGCAGAGCCGATGTCGTTTTCTTCACCGGACTTCGGCCACTACCTCGTGCTGACGAAAGCGCTGGAGAGAGAGAAAAATTACGTTTCTTGGCTGGAATCGATTTTAGCTATGATCGATAAGGATTAACCGGGAGCGTCCTTTACGTAATGCATGGGTTTGCCCACATAAAAAAATCATCTGTCCCTCGGACAGATGATTTTTTTAAGCTCGGAGCGCTTTCAGCCCCGCTGCGAAAGTGATCGCCGCAAATGCAAGCAAAATGCCGCAGATCCCGAGAATATCTGTGACGCGGGCACCGTTAGCGATAATCTCAGTCAGCCCGCTCATTGCCCACTTTTGGGGAAGAAATTCAGCGATGGATTGCATAAATTTCGGTTCAATGTCGATCGGCCAATACATTCCGCTCACCATACACGTTGCAATGACGAACAAGTTGCCAAACGCGAGCTGCTGTTCTGGCGTTTTGACATTGGCCGCAATCATCAATCCAATGCCGACAACGGTCAGCAAAAATAGCGAGACCAACACCATAACCGCAGCCGGATTCCCCCAGTTGATGCCAAACAGCCAATGGGTTGCGAGAAGCAAAATGCCAAATTGAATCCAGCCAATGACAAAGAAGGACAGCACATACCCAGCACCGATTTCTACTCGGCTGACAGAGGCTGTAAGCAATCTGGACCAGACGCCGTTTTTTCTTGCTTCTAAAATGGTTCCAGCCGCTCCCATCATGGTCAGCATGACAAATAGGATGGAAAAGCCTGCTGCTCTGGAGGCTGTGTCACTCGCTTCCACACCCTCTTTTTTATCGCTGAGCGTCTGTCGTTTTACAGCCGGAGCTGAATCTTCATGTTTTTTGGCGAAAACTGTTTTATACGCCGCCTTCCAGCTCTCTCCCGCTGTCTGAGCTGCCGTTTTCGCCGCGGTAACCTGAATATTGAGCGTTGCCAATGTGCTTTCTGCATATTGTTTGACCATCGGCGCTTCCGACAGCTCGGGGCCGTGACGGAAAATCAGCTCAGGATGTTTGCCTTTTTCCAGCTGTGTCTGGAACGAGCGGGAAATGACGATGATCCCGACAATTTTCTTTTGTTTCAGCTTTTCTGACGCTTTGTTTTCAGACATGCTTTCGAATGTATACATATTATCGTGCGCCTTCAGCTGCCGAGTATAATGCTGTGAGAGAATCGTGTCGTCCTGATCAACGATTGCAAGCCGCACTTTATCATCATTTCCGCTGAGCATGCTCCCAAATACAAAGGTAAGCAACAGCGGGGCAGCAAACATGATTAAATAGTTCTGCGGCTTCTTAAAAATGAGAGAAAGCTCAATGCCGCAAATGGCTATGATTTTTTTCACCCTGGTGTACCTCCTTATCTTGTATGAAGCCGTCTGATACCAATTACAAGTGAGCAAAGCCCAATCCCCGCAAAAAGAAGCACAGGCTTTTGAAGGTCAGCCCAGCCTCCCCCTTCCATTAAAGAAAGAAAGCCGTCAAGCGCCCAGCGATTTGGCACAGCTTTAGATACAGTCTGCAAGACGTCCGGAAATTGGTACAGCGGCAGCATGGACCCGCCGAGAACTGCAAGCAATTGAATACCGAAGCCGCCGATCGCATCCGCAGATTTCATATCGCTGAGGAAGGACGCAAGCAGCATTGAAATGCCGGATACAGCAGCGGCGTAAGAAAGCCCGAGAACACTCACAAACAGCAGATTGCCGCCCCAGTCCACACCAAAAACATTGATTGTGACGATCAGAAATATGAAAAATTGTATGATGGCAAACAGATATGTCCCAAGCCATTTTCCGAAGAGAATGACAGATTTTTGCGCGGGCGTCATCAGCATTCTGGCAAGCGTCTCCGTATCCTTTTCCTGTAAAAATGATTTCGCCCCGACTGTCATATGAAACAGCATAAACATGCAAAGCATTGCAGCCGAATAGTATTGAAAACTGGTAACTGCCTTGCTGCCAACAGATTTTTCCTTAATAGTAAGTTTGTCGCCCGTTTCTCTTTCAAGTGTCTTTGTCAGCTTTTCTGCAAACTGTGCAGTGTCAAGTTTTCCTTGCTGTACAGCTGCCGTTTTGCTGACGTAATCCATTGAAGCTGACGCGGCTTCTTTTACCGCTTTATATTGGTCTATAAAAGAGCTGGCAGCTGTTTCGATGATGGAACTTTTTAATGTTTGATCAGGAGCGGCATAAACAACAGCTGATGTTTTGCCGGATTCCCAATGTTTCGGAATGACAATACCTACATCGATTTTCTTTTCATCAAGCAGTTTCTTCATCTTGTCTTCGCTGGTTGCTTGTGTGGCCTTTATCGACTTCATTTTTTTGAGCACATCTTTCGTAAACATGTTCGCTGCATCTGACTGATCTGGTTGAACGTAGCCGACTTTGATCTCATCAATCCCGCTGCCTCCGTCAACAACTGACCCGAGCGCCGCTCCTAAAATACAGGTTAGGATCAGCGGCATTAGGATAAGCATCATAAACCCTTTTCTGTCCGTGATTCTGATTTTGACATCTTTCCATGCGATCCATATGCTTTTTTTCATAGCCGTTCCCCCTTAATCCCGCAACGTGCGGCCGGTCAAATTCAGAAACAGGCGCTCCAGATTTGGTTCCTGCACCTGAAGAGACAGCAGGTTTATATGATGGGCAGCGGCTTCAGCAAGCAGGCTTGTGACGACTTTCTCATGATGGGCCGCAGCAATGTCAATTTTGAGCTCTGGGTCATGTACTGTCACATCATTCACATGAGCCAAAGAACGGATCGCAAAAAGAAACGCTTCATCGATCCCGCTGACCGTGAGCTGAATGATGGTATCGCCTCCAAGACGGCTGCACAAATCAGTTTTTGTACCGATCGCAATCATTTCGCCCTGATCAATAATTCCGATCCGATCGCATAAAAACTCAACCTCTTCCATGTAATGACTCGTATAGATCACCGTCATGCCCGATTCGTTGAGCTGTTTCACCGTTTCTAAAATATGATTTCTTGACTGAGGGTCAATACCGACAGTCGGTTCATCCATAATCAGCAGCTCGGGCTTATGCATTAAAGCCGCACCGATGTTGATTCTTCGCTTCATCCCTCCGGAGAATGTTTCAATTTTATCTTTGGCACGCTCAGTCAGGCCGACGTATTCGAGGACCTCTGCCGATCTTTTTTTAGCCTCACCGTGCGTAAGTCCGTACATTTTCCCCCAAAACATAAGATTCTCATGAGCCGTGAGCGTCGGATATAAAGCAATTTCCTGCGGGACAACACCGATTTTTTGTTTCGCTTTAGCTGTTTCTTTACCGATGACACAGCCGCCGACTGTGATGTTCCCGCTGTCATGCGGCACAAGGCCGGAAATCATTGAGATGGTTGTGGATTTTCCCGCACCGTTTGGCCCGAGCAGCCCGAATGACTCCCCCTTTTGGAGGGAAAATGAAATGCCTTTCACGATTGTTTTTTTCCCATATGCCTTTTTGATGTTTTCTGCTTGCAGCACGTTGTTTCACTCCTTTTTTACTCCCATTGCCATTGTAGAAAAAAGAAAGGCGTGCGGCATGTAGCGCCGGATAGAATGTAAGGCATGAAAAAAAAGGCCTGTAAAAGGCCTTTTTAGAGAAATGCATATGCAAAACGTCATATGTCAAAAGACAGATACACCATATCTGACCGAGTAAATGGCGGCTTGGGTTCTGTCCCTGACAGCCAGCTTGCTGATGATATTTGAAACATGATTTTTGACTGTGCCTTCTGTAATGTACAGCTTTTCAGCAATTTCTTTGTTATTCAGCCCGTACCCCAGCTCAGCCAGAACCTCGATTTCGCGCTCGGTCAAGTCGAGCAGCTCCTTAGGTTTTTCTATGTCGCTTATTCCTTTCAGCTGTTTTTCACGCTTCCATTCATTCAGCATTTGAGCAGTCAGTTCCGGAGGAAGCACCATTCCGCCAGAATGAACAGTCATGACCGCTTTTACAATCGTATCTGCCGACATGTCCTTCAGCAGGTATCCGCTCGCTCCTTCTTCAAGCGCTTCAGCAATCAGCTCTGAGTCCTTGAAGGTTGTCAGCATCAAAACCTTTACGCCGGGCAAAGAGCTTGTAATCAATTTTGTTCCTTCGACACCATTGGAGACCGGCATGCGGATGTCCATTAACACGATATCCGGCTCCAGCTCTTTCGCCTTTTCGAAGGCTTCCTGTCCGTTTCGCGCCGTTGCGATCACATCGAGCTCTTCTCGGAGCTGAAGCAGGGATGCCAGCCCTTCTCTGACGATATCCTGATCGTCGGTAATGATGATCTTAATCATGATAAATTCTCCTTTTGCTGTGCGGGCCCGAAGCTCCATTTTTTATTAGCCAGTGAAAATTCGGCGATTACAGTAAACCCTTGATCCCGTTCACTCTCAAAGCGGATCGTTCCGCCATGCTCCGCTGCCCGCTTTTTCATATTCAAGAGGCCAAAGCCAAGTGCCGTTTCTGGATTTCCTTTGCCGTCATCCTTAATGACAAGGCTTATGCTGTCCGTTGTGCAGGCAAGCTGTATCGAACAGGCTGTGGCGCCGCCGTGCCGTTTGGCATTGGTCAGTGCTTCCTGCACCGTTCTGATCAGGGTCGGATGGAGAGACAGCGGGATGATTGCAGGATCGCCGCTGACCGCAAATTCAGTTGTAACTCCTGCATTTTTGTAAAAGTCTTCTGTCAGCTGTTTCAGCGATTCGATTAGCGAAGGATCGTTTTCCGTTTGCAGGGTGCGTACTGATAAGCGGACATCATCAAGCGCTTCACGGGCAAGCGTGTCACAGACACCGACTGTCTCATCCGCTTTTTGGCTGTCTCTTTTTTGCCATTCACGCAAAAGCTGCAGCTGAACGAGGAGCGCCGTCATTTTGTGTCCGACTGTATCATGGATTTCCCTTGCCATTCTATTCCGCTCATGAATGGCGGTCAGCTCCTCAACCTGCTTCGCATATAAATGCAGCTCCTCGTGGGCAGCAGACAGCGCCAAGTGGGATTCTGTCAGTTCCCGGTACTGCTGTTTTGCCGTTTCCTGCGCATCCAACAGCTTGCGGATTAATTTGCCCACAACACCGCAGAAGACAACGAATGTCATGCTGGTCAAATGATCAATGACAAATTCATTGCCGAACATCGCATATGTACGGATGAGGACGAGCAAAAACAAAATAGAGCAAAGACATAAGACAGACCAAGCTGTTCTTTTAGGAAACCCCCGCAGAAAAAAGGCGACCGCAACCGGACAAAGCATAATAATGAACAAACCTGTGCCGGGAAAGATAAATCCGAACGAAAAGCCGATTGCAATATCAATCAGACAAAACCAGATGGCACTTGTCTCTTTTGTCAGCAAAACATGATTGGCTGCATACATGGCAGCACCTGCTGCGATAAATACATATCCAAACCAGTTATCCTCTTTGACAATGGACAAATACATTAAACAACTCACCATCAAGGTGAACATTCTCGTAAAAAAAAGAGCCTTCACACTCATCACTCCCGATACCCAATTCCCTTCTTATCATACCTTCCTCAGGGCATTTTTGACAGGAGTTTCTGGAAAATAAAAAATCCCCCTGCCGTTTTTTCGGCAAGGGGATTGCAGTCAATTCACAAATAGAATATGGGCCCCGGAAACAGGATCTTTCACTCGGAAGCTGTTTTCCATTTCTTCGATCGAATATCCGGCGCGTTTGACTCGGTCAGCCACTTGATCCAGTTCCTCTTGATGAGGCAGGACAACCGTGTAATAGTCTAGTCCGCTGGCATTTGTCGGTTTGGGCGGCGCGTTTCTTCCCGCCCAAATGTTTAAGCCGATATGATGGTGGTAGCCTCCGGCTGAAACGAAGAGAGCGGACATGCCCGCATAGTTTCCGACAATGTCAAAGCCCAGCACATCTGTATAAAACGCTTTTGCTTCATTCAAATCACTGACATGCAGATGAATGTGTCCGATGATTGTATCGTTGGGAAGCGCTGTTTTCCGTTCATCTCCTGCCTCTTCCAATAGGCCTTCAATGTCAACAGCGGTTGTCGTCATGACGTAGTTCCCTTCCCGGTCACGCTGCCACGTGCTGCGGGGGCGGTCAGCGTACATTTCAATGCCGTTGCCATCAGGATCAGACAGGTAGAGCGCTTCGCTGACAGCATGGTCCCCATGTCCGATGGCAATGCCGTGTTCAATCAGGCGGGCGAGCGCGATCCCAAGTTCCTTCCTGTCCGGAAGAAGAATCGCAAAGTGATAAAGACCCGTCACAGACCGTTCAGGCAAGACGACGGCGCTTGGATTTTCTTCAAGAATAAGCAGAACGCGCTTCCCGTCAGCCGTTAATTCAGCTCGATGATCCGTCTTTTTTAAAACTTGAAAACCGATGACGTTACAGTAGAACTGAAGGGAACGCTCCAAACTGCGGATTGTGAGTTTGGCATAGCCAATGTGTGTATCCTCATGAATGCTGGTCATGCTGTATGCCTCTTTTCTTATGCTGATACGTTTGTGTTCTTTTTTCCTTTAAACACTAATGGGTCCAGCGCCAGGAATCGGCTTCCCGTAAGCGCCAGGTGGATGGATGTCAAAAGCAGAAGGTAATCAAATTCTGCATTGCCCATGAATGGCGCTTTCAGCTTAACTGTGATGATGGCGCCGATCAGTGTAAGTGCGAACAGTACACCGACAATACGTGTAGCCAATCCGAAGAAGACAAGCACTCCGCCAATGAGTTCAATCGCTGCGATGACATACGCCATAAAGCTTGGAAGGCCTATGCTGCCGAAAAATTGGATGGTGCCCTCCATTCCCTGAAACTTAGACAAACCGTGGACAAAAAAGATAATACCTGTAATAACTCTTAAAAGTAATGTGCCAATTTCAAATGATTTATTCATTTGATCCTCCTTGATAAATGTTATCACTTACTTAATGTAAGCTAGTATATATACATAACTTGTTTACGTCAAGTAATTTTGTTACATTTTACGAAAATGACATAAAAGTACTATAAAACTGTAACAAAAAAGACCTCTGTGCAGGACAAAGGTCTATTTCTCAAATTGGCTTTCATATAAGTTGCTGTAAAATCCTTTTTGCCGGATCAGATCATCATGGCTGCCCTTTTCAATCATTTCGCCGTCTTTCAGCACCACAATCTGATCCGCTCTTTGAATGGTATTCAGCCTGTGGGCAATGATGACGCTTGTTCTTCCTTCCATTAAACGGGCAAGCGCTTCTTGAATGTTGACTTCCGTTACGGTATCAATGTTGCTTGTTGCTTCATCCAAAATGAGAAGAACCGGATCGGCAAGCACCGCCCGCGCTATAGAAATTAACTGTTTCTGTCCTTGACTGATGCCCGAGCCGTTTTGCGTCAGCACGGTGTCGTACCCTTTTGGCAGCCTTTCAATAAAACTATGGGCATTTGCTGTTTTTGCAGCTGCTTCTACTTCCTGATCAGAAGCATCAAGCCTGCCGTAGCGAATATTTTCTCTGATCGTTCCTTGAAACAAAAACGAATCCTGAAGAACAAATCCCATGTTTTTTCTCAGGCTTGCTCTAGTAAGGGTTTTAATATCTGTACCGTCGATTAAAATTTTTCCTTCGTCAGGCTCGTAAAAACGGGCGAGTAGGTTGGTGACTGTCGTCTTTCCCGCTCCCGTCGGCCCGACAAACGCGATGGACTGCCCGGCAGGCACGGTAAACTGTAAATGCTTCAGTGTATGTCGCCCTTTATCGTAACCGAAGGACACATCCCGAAATTCAATGCTTCCTGTTTGGATAGGCTGATGCACGGCGTTCTTTTCATCCTCGCGCTCTTCTTTTTCATCAAGCACGTCAAATACCCGTTCAGCGCCGGCAATTGCGGACAGCATTGTATTAAACTGGTTGGCCAGATCGTTTAAAGGACGTGTAAATTGTCTTGAATACTCGGCAAAGACGACGATTGAGCCGATCGAGATCCAGCCTTTCAGCGCGAACAGACCGCCGATTGCCGCAATCATTGTAAAGCTTAAGTTATTCAAAGAGTTCATGACTTTCGGGATAAACCCTGAAATCGTCTGCGCCCAAAAGCCCGACGTCTTGAGAGCAGCGTTTTTTTCGAGAAATTCAGCAGTAATCTGCTTCTCACGCGAATAGGCTTTAATGACCTTTGCGCCGGAAACAGATTCCTCAATATACCCATTCAGATCACCAAGATTTTTCTGCTGTTCTTTAAACAGCTTTCCCGTTCGGTTGGTGATCCATTTCAGGCTCGCTGCCATCACCGGAATAATGGTCAGCGTAATCAATGTAAGGAGCGGGCTCATGTACAGCATCACCGCAACGGTCCCGACAAAGGTGATCACGCTTGACAAAATTTGAATGACTGACGTATTTAAGGTAGAACTGACATTTTCAATGTCATTCGTCACCCGGCTCATCAGCTCGCCGTGCCGCTGTTTATCAAAAAACGGAATCGGCAGCTCATGCAGATGGGTGAACAATTCGCTTCTCATTCTGAAAACCGTGCCCTGCGAGATCGTAATCATCCAATAGTTTTGAAACCAGAGCGATAGGGACTGAATGATATAGATAGCGAGCAGAAGAAGCAAAACAGGAATCAAGCCATTGACCGTTTTCCCAACGATAAAATGGTCAATGGCCTTTCCGATCACAAAGGGGCCAAGGAGCCCGAATATCGCGCTGATGACAACCATCAGCATGACAAGTACGAGCAGTCCTTTTCGTTCAGCCAAGTAAGACCAGATTCGTCTCAGTGTACCCTTTGTATCCTTTGCTTTCGCCCGCTTTTTCGCGCTTTCTTTTTTGTCAATTGGCAGTTTGGGATATTGGAAAGGCTTGCGGATGTCTTTTAGCATGACTCGCTCCCCTCCCTTCCGAATTGTGACTCGTAAATGCGCTTGTATAACTGAGATTCAGAAAGCAGCTCACTGTGAGTGCCTTTTTCAATCAGTTCGCCGTCCTCAAGCAGCAAAATCTGATCAGCTTTCATTGCTGTGGTCATTTTTTGTGTAATGATCAAAGTTGTGCACTCGTATGTGCTGATTGCCTCAAGCAGCTTCGCTTCCGTTTGCAGGTCAAGCGCGCTTGTGCTGTCATCCAAAAGAAGGATGGCCGGCTTTCGGATCAGCGCCCGCGCAATGGAAATCCGCTGTTTCTGGCCGCCGGACAGATTGACGCCCCTTTGCCCCAAAACTGTGTCATATCCATTTGGGAGCTTCAAAATCGTTTCATGAATTTGCGTGTGTTTGGCCGCATCCATTATTTCATCTAGTGAAGCATTTTCTTTGCCCCAAGCGATATTTTCTTTGACTGTGCCGGAAAACAAGAGAACCTCCTGCGGTACATATCCAATTTGCCTGCGCAGCCCTTCAGCCGGAAAATCTTGAATCGGCTTTTCATCTATGTAAATACGGCCTGCATCCGGCTGATAAAGCCTCGGAATGAGCTGAAAAAGCGTGGACTTGCCCGAGCCCGTCGCACCGAGAATCGCGATTGTTTCTCTTGGTTTTGCGGAAAATGAGACATTTCTGAGCGCTTCCCTGTCCATTTCAGGATAGCGGAAGGATACATGCTGAAACTCAATCCGTCCCGCCAAACGATCAGATATGATGCCTTCCTCCCGCTCGTCGCCTTCTGTTTCAAGCACCTCGCCGATTCTATCTCCTGAAGCCTTCGCCCTTGTGAAAATCATAATCAAAAACGGAAACATCGAAAGCGCGCCCGTAATTCGTGTGGCATAGTTGATAATCGCAACAACATCGCCGACCTGAGTGCTTCCGCACGTGATACTGTAGGCCCCCGCCCACAAAATCAACAGGATGCAGAGATTCATCAAAAGCATCAATACAGGCATCGTGAATTCCACAAGCTGAAAGGCAGAAACCGTTTTTTCCATCAGCCTTGTGTTGGCTTTGATAAATTTTTTGACCTCGTGGCTGCCGCGAAGCAGCGCTTTGATCAGCTTGATTGCGGTTAAGTTTTCCTGCATGATGTTGTTCACTTGATCCAGCCGTTTCTGCACTGAACGGAACAGCGCCCCGCCTTTCTGTAATACCCATAGCAAAAACAAGATCAGGATCGGAATGGCCACAAGCAGAAAAAAGCCGAGCTTCGCATTAACGGCAAGCGACAGCACAATGCCGCCTGCAATCATTAAAGGAGCCCGCAGCATAAACCGCAAACTCATAAAAATCATATTTTGAACCTGTGTGACATCGTTTGTCAGCCTTGTAATATAAGAAGAGGATGAAAACTGTCCAAATGTAGAATAGGAGAAGGACTGGATTTTTTGAAAAAGCCCTTTTCTCGTATCATAGGAAAAGCTTTGGCTGACATGGGCGGCATAAAAGGAATTCAGCATCCCCGCCGCAAAGGATAGCACGGTCAGCCCGATCATGACCGCGCCCCATTTCCATACATGCCGCAGATCTTGCTTCAATATCCCATCGTCGATGATTTTCGCAATCAATAAAGGCTGCATCAGTTCAACCGCAAGCTCCGTCAGCATAAGAATCAGCGCAATTCCCGCCAGCAATGAATATGGTTTTAAAAACGACAAAGCCTTTTGCATGTAAAAGCCTCCAAACCCCTTTTTACTCGATTGTCTCTTTCTTTACTTTACTATGGCGGTCTTTTTGACGGCAAACGAAAACCCTCCCGAAAAGGAGGGCTGTCTTTATTGATTCAATATTTTTTCCACACGCTCCCGCATCTGCGGCACGCTTAATCCGATAATCACCTGAAACGCCTTCCCGTTCCTGACGATGCCATGTGCGCCAAGCGCCCGGAATACGCTGTCGGGTTCAACCTTTGTTTCGTCCTTGACACTGACTCTGAGACGGGTGGCGCAGTTTGTGACTTCAGTGACGTTGTCTTTTCCGCCCAGCGCTTCAATATACAGAAAAGCAGTGTCATCCGCCGTTTCTGCAGCGGAGGCCGCCGTTTCATCCTTGTTTTTTCGTTCTCTGTATTCCTTTTTCGAATACAGCTTTGTTTCCTGCTGTTCATCCTTTTCCCGTCCTGGTGTAGCAATATTGAATTTGAGGATTAAAAATCTGAAGACGAAAAAATAAATAGCTGTAAACGAGAGCCCGATCAAAATTTGGTACACATATGTCATACCGTGGCTGCCAAAGAGCGGAATCCAGTTCAAGGTCACCGCTTCGATCAGTCCGCCCCCCATGTTTCCGACGACGCCGGCCATATACATAACTGTCGACATTGTGGCGGCAAGCACGGCGTGTACCGCAAATAAGAATGGTGAAATGAATAAGAAAGTAAATTCAATCGGCTCTGTAATCCCGGCGACAATCGCTGTCAGTGTGACAGGAATCAACAGCCCTGCAACGAGTTTTTTCTTTTCCTTTTTGGCTGTCACATAAAAAGCAAGAGCGATACCCGGAATACCGAAGATTTTCGAGTTGCCATGAAGCGCGAACCCGCCTTGCGGGAAGAGTTCCTTCAGCGGTTTGGCGCTTTGCGAATATTCGCCGAGATGCTGTGCCCAATACGTGACGATCCCGCCTTCCGCTACAGCCGGGCCATAAATAAACGGCGTGTAAATAAAATGATGAAGGCCAGTCGGAATTAAAATCCGTTCCAGAAACGTGTATATCCAAACGCCCACCGCCCCGGAAGCAACCAGGAAGCTTTGAAGCGAGCCAATTCCAGATTGAACCATCGGCCATATATAAGACACAGCCAGCGCAATGGGGATCATAATAAAGAAGGAAATCATCACGATATACGTTGAACCCTGAAAGATGCCGAGAAAATCGGGCAGTTTTTTATCAAAATAGCGGTTATGCAAAAAGACGACAATCGAAGAAATAAAGATGGCTCCGATAATGTTGGTATCGAGCGTTTTTATGCCCGCAATCATCGTTAATCCGCTCGTTCCGCCGACCTCTTGATTCATGTCGACGCCAAATGCTCCTCCCCATACCGTCAATATCGAGCTGACAAAATAGTTGAATGTCAAGTAAACAGTAAGCGCTTCCAAACAAGCGCGTGCCTGAGCTTTCTTCGCCAAAGCAACCGGGATGCCAATGGCGAATAAGAGCGGCATTTGGTTAAAGACAGTCCAGCCGCCCTGCTCAATGATATACCAGCACTGATACCAAACACCGTCAGGATCGGCGAGCGATCCCATGAGGGTTTTATTTTTAAAGAGCGTGCTGATACCGACGATAATGCCGGCGAACGCGAATAATAAAACAGGCACAAACATCGCGCTTCCAAAGCGCTGAATTTTTTGCATCATACCAGAACCCCCTGCTACTCATTGTCATTTTTTTCTGCCTCTTTGTAATCAACATATGCGCGGAACAATGCTTCGCCAACGAGAAAAAACGGTGCAAAAGCGACAATTTCCGTTTTATCGCTTAATGTCACAGGTTTGCTTGTCGCATAGAGATTATGCGGAGTCAGCTGGGCGAGGACATTGTTTTTTAAATTCGTAATGGAAATAAAGGGAATACCCTTTGCAGAAAGCATTCTTGCCTGAGGAATCAGCTCCGGTGTTTCTCCGGAAAGAGAAATGATGATAAACAGATCGTTCACTTTAAAATCCCCGCGCATCAGATTAAATTCATTCGTGTCTTCAATCAAAATAAGATAGCGATGGCGCGGAATAAACATTCTTTGCAGGTCGCGGGCGCATATCTTTTGCGCATTTCCAGAACCGTAGACGAAAATGCGGTCCGCTTCATCAATCAGCTGGCACATGTCCGTCATGTCCTTTGTCCGTAAGAACTTCAAATTTGCTTCAATATCATCAAGCAGCTTTTCAAAACTCATACTCTCGCCTTCTTCCGGCTGATCTTCCCACTTTAAAAAGACGCGAAATTCACTGTAGCCGCTGAAACCGAGCTTTTGGGCAAGTCGCAAAATTGAGGAACGCGATACACTGCAAGCTTTGGCCAGCGCGTCGATTCCAAGGTGATAGCACGTGTGCTTATGATTCAATATATATTTTAAAATATGAAAATCGTTGTCATTCAATTTGCTGTAGTGCTGATTGATCAGTTCTTCGAGCTGCATATCAGATCCCCCCATTTTCTTTCTATTATATACAATTACAGATTCGAAAATGGGGGAATTTCATTTATGATATGCGGGTTGGGCTTTGATCAAGCTCAGGCCAGAAGTCTTTGTTGGCCTCCACTAAATCCTCAAGAATGAGTCTTGCCACACGCGCGTTCGGCACTGTTTTTGACAGGATCAGCGCCTGCCACAGCTTTTGGAAGGATTTCTCCGCCCACGCTTCAACAGTCAGCTTCTCAACGGATACCTGCTGCTCCATGAGCCCTTTCTGGAATTGCGGAATGGTGCCGACGGTAATCGGTTCAGGCCCATTTGAGCCGACGATGCATGGCACCTCAACCATCGCAGTCGGGTCAAAGTTCGCAATTGCACCGTTATTTTCAACAATCAACAGCATTCTTTCACCTGTGTTGTAGGCAATCGCCCGGGCAAGATCAACGATATACGATGCGTGGTCATCGATTTTAATTTCGCTGTTTTCCGAGGACTGTTCACGTGTGATCATGTCACATTGGCTGAAAATAAAAGCTTCGCGCCCTTCCATGACTTCATTCGCCCGCGTATGATTCGGATTTGATTTTTTCACCATATCATCTGGGAACAAATAATATTGCAAATACGTATTTGGCAGTGTGTCAGGATCTGCGGCCTGCACGTCACGCGCTTTGGCGAACGTGTCATTCCAGCTTGCCTCCACCGCTTCAGCCTCTGTTTTCGGAATATAACCGTATTGGGATACATGTTCCTTCAGCTTCGGCATTAAATCGTTGCCCTCTTGATCCTGAATCGATGTCCACCAGCCGAAATGATTCAATCCGTAATAGCGGACCTTCATCTCTTTTCTTGAGGACAAGCCAAGAATTTGCGCCATCCGGTCTTCGATTCCAACAGGCATATCACAGATATTGAGAATTTTAGAATTCGGTCTAAGGCGTCTCGTAGCTTCAGCTACAATCGCCGCAGGGTTGGAATAATTGAGCATCCACGCATCAGGCGAGTATTTTTCCATGTAATCTAATATTTCAAGCACACCGCCGATCGAACGCATCCCGTACGCGATCCCGCCCGGCCCGCATGTCTCCTGGCCGACAACTCCGTACCTTAACGGAATTTGTTCATCCAGCGCGCGCATTGCGTATTTCCCTACCCGGATGTGCGCCATAACAAAATCGACATCTGTAAAAGCTTCTTCCGGGTCAGTCGTCGCTGCAAATTCAATATCCGGCGCTTTTTCTCTGATAAAAACATCACAGGCGCCTGCAATGCGATCCTGTCTCTCCTTATCATTATCATACAGCTTCAGCTTTCTGATCGGAAACTCCTCCAAATGGTCCAAGAGCATGAGTACGATCCCTGGAGTGAAAGTGCTTCCTCCGCCCGCTATTACAATTGAGAATGATTTTTTCTTCATATGACGACCTCCTTGATAACGTTTACAATTTCATTTATACCATGGGAAAGCCCGTCCCGTAACACGTTTGGCGCACTTAGGTCATTTGATCAATTTTAGTGTTTTTTCCCATAGAGCGGGAAATTTCTCATTTACCTTCCGTCCGTAAGATTTGGTTTTTTTTCCTTTTTTGTAATCTTAAAGTCTCATCAACTGTGAATTTTAAGTGAATATACGCCCTTCCAGTTCTTATGAAAAGGTTCTTTTGTACGATTCGGATACATGCCGAATTATTTATAATCATTTATATAAAACATCCAATTGTGCGTGAATTTAGAAAAGGCAGGGGACAAAAGTTGGACTCATATAAAGTCATTGAGCTGGCAAACAAGTACAGTGCGGCCGCAGAAGAGGTCAGAAGCTCCAAAATGCTGCTTGAATCCCGGTTATCTGCAATGGGAGATGCTTGGCAGGGAAAAGCAAGAGATTCGTTTGACCAGGATTTCGAGGAAACGAAAGCCGCCTACGACCAATTTGAACAGGAGCTGCTTGAAACTAGCCAGGAGCTGAAGGCAGCCGCTGTCAAAATAGAAGAACGAAAAACTGAAATTGCCAGAATGGAAGAACTGGAACGTAAAGCAAGAGAGGAAAGACATAAACTCGGGAGGTGAACGGTGTGTCAGGAAACATTGCAGTTGATCCGGATAAGCTTGAACAGCTTGCAAATGATGTAGTCACTGAATTGACTGATATGGAAAACAAATATAAGGATCTGCATGTGGAGCTGGGGCAGATGATTTTGCAATGCGATCCCCGCTACAGCAGCTGTTTTTCCGGAGTGGGCGATGCGTGGAGCTCAGGAAAAGCGCTCGTCACCAAGCTGAATGACAATGAGATTTTCATCAGAAAAACGGGCGATAAATTTGTGGAACAAGATGATATTTTGCGAAAGCTCTACAATGCCTACGACAAATACGGCACGATGACAAGCTTAACCGCCCTTATGCTGACACAGGGAAAATATTACGGATTAGGGCTTACGAAATTTGTGAAACAGCCAAGCGGCTTGCATACCGCCCAGCACTCAAAACTTCTATTGGATATTTCCAGGGCCGTTGACAGCTCCCGTTATCAAAAAGCGGCAAGAGTGCTTTTGAACCCTAAATATTTGTTAAAAAAGACAAACCGGCCATTTTCAGATTTGGTACATAAAAAGTTTACAAAATACTTCCCTCAGGACACGGTGGATTTTTCAAACAGCGTCAGAAGCTACACAAAAGGATTTCTTAATGAAGCCGGCGTACGCTCAACTTTAAAGGATGTAGGAAAAACGGGTTTAAAATTCGCAAAAGGAAATGCCATTACCGCCACACTGATTACCGGTGCGACCGAAACGTTCGGAGCGGGCTTGAAAATAGCTGAAAATTACGCGAAATACCAGGACAAACCGGAAGTTCTCAAGCGTGAAAACGCCAAGGCCGTCGGGAATGCTGTGAATAACACCATTTTTATTGCGGGCGGTGCGACAGCTGGTGCTGTTGTAGGCGGTGCCGTAGGAAGTGTGTTAGGCCCTGTCGGCACCGTAGTCGGAGGCACAATTGGTTCGGCGGTAGGCGGATTTGTTGGGGAAAAAATCGCAAAATTCACATCAGTCTATGCTGAAAAAGCAGCGATAAAGCTGAAAGAGCCGATCCATGCTGTCGTTGATACAGCCAAAAAAGGGCTGGAATCAGCCGGCAAAGTCGTCAAATCAGTGAATGACGGCATAGATGCGGCGAATAAATCGATACATAAAGGGATAGACAGCGCGAAAAAAGGAATGGAAAAAGCAAAGAAAACAGCGGATTCGCTTATACACGGCGCAACCCATTTCCTTAAAGGGAAATTTTCATTTGGATAGGAGAATAAACAATGAAGCAGTTTACAATTAGCATAGAAGAACTCTTGTTTTGTTTTTACAGCGAAGGGTTTTTTGAACAGGGAATGGCCTTAAAACAAGCTTATTTTCCCGAAATAGAAGATGAACAGCTCGGCTCCTTATTTGAAGCTGCGTGCCGCTCACTCTTAGCCAAGGAGGCGGCGGAATATCGGAATCATCAATATCGGTTAAAGGACGAATACTGTCCGTTTATCCATGTGTTAAACGATGCGGACTATACAGTGAAGCTATCCAAATTTGATGAACAAGCCAAAGAACAGAATATATCCTGCCATGTTTCGAAGTTTGGCACTTACTCTCATGAATTGCTGTTTGATGAACAGGTACATAGAATCAAAAAAATGGATTCAACTAATGGAGTACTCTCTAAAACATACGAGTTTTTAAATGTAATAGATGCAGAAGATCATAAAGAATCAATGATCACCCTGACGTCAACTGAATTCGAATGGCTTCTGGAGGGCGCTTCAGACACTCCCGCATATCTGAAGGAATTTCTAGATAAGCATGATCACCAAGAGGACGTGACCCGTTTTGTAAATGATCTGGCTTTGCGAAAAGGAAAAATGGATACGCTGATGCGGCTGGTTTATGACAAAGACAACTCGCCGGAAGTGGCTGATATGGCTTTCGTCCTGCCTGGCAGCCGTCATACTTGGCTGGTAACAGGCATTACTCAAAATGAATTTTCTATCGTAACAGCAAATAAAGATGTGATAAAAGGAATACTTTTTTGCTAAAGAGCGATAAAGGAGAATAGCAATTGAAAAACAATGAAATAATTAAGGTCAAAAGCAGACTGTTTTTTAGAATATGGCTGTTCCTCGCTACAGGAGGCGCTTTTATTGTAGGAGTATGGCTGGTGTCTGAAGCTCTTACATTTGAATCTAAGTATGCCCTGCTTTATTTGGGCGGCGGATTAATGGCGATCGTTTATGGATTGATCACATTTTTTATGGCTTTTCCGGCGTTCACAAGCCGGGGAAATGTCATTTTCAGCGTAAAAACAGGGCCTGATGGCGAGATTTTCTCTAGAAAGCGCAGCGTGATGTTTTCTGAGGTAAAACGGATTTATATGGGACGGCATCATTACAGCTTGAAAGGGATCTTTTTTGAAGATATTATCATCGAGAAAACAGACGGAAAAGTCGTTCGCATCCCTACTTGGAACATTATCGCGAATCCATTGTTTTTTGAAGCGGTGGAACGCTATATCCTCCCTCATCTGAATGAAGAGGCGAAAAGCAACTGGATCAGCCAATTTACGGAGATTCAGCGCAGCGCGTATTTAAAGGAATTTGAAAATCATCCAAAGCTTTAACAGCTCTCCTCCTTTATAATGAAAGAGAAAAGCAACTTGAGGAGTGCTCATGAATGCTGGTTACCATTCTTTTATTTCTCGCGGCGGGGCTTGCTGAAATTGGCGGCGGATATCTGGTTTGGCTATGGCTGAGAGAGGCAAAGCCAGCCGGCTACGGGATCGCCGGAGCATTGATCTTGATTGTCTACGGCATTCTTCCGACATTCCAGTCCTTCCCTTCCTTCGGCCGTGTATACGCCGCTTATGGCGGGGTATTCATCGTGCTTGCGGTCCTGTGGGGATGGCTTGTTGACCGGAAAACACCTGATCTGTATGATTGGATCGGCGCATGCATTTGTCTCATCGGTGTCTGCGTCATCTTATTTGCGCCGCGCGGATAAACAAAATGGCCTGCTTATGAAGCGGGCCATTTTTGTTTAATCCTCTTTTAAGCTTGTCAGCTGCACTTCATGCTCATCTTGCGGTTCGTCAAGCGGATAAATTCTTGCTGTTCCGTTTTCTTCATTCACGTGCTGAATGTAAATAGGAACACCGTTGTACGTTACTTTTTTCATATCGGGAGATTCTACAATTTCTTTCGCCCTTTGTATATTCATCGTAACACCCTCCTTCAATACATAATGTTTCCATTTCCTGAAGGAAGTATGCTTTATGATTCAGCGGACAAATTGAATTTTTTCAGGCGTTTGTAGAAAGTGCTTCGCGGGATCCCGCTGATTTTGGCGGCTTGAGAGACGTTTCCTTTTGCGGATTCAAGCGCTTTGATCATCATATCCTTTTGGATTTGCTCACGAAGTTTGAGCACGCCGGCAGCAGCGGGCTGTTTTTCTGCAGTGCTGACCGGCAGTCCAGCGGCTTCCAGTAAAGCGGAAAGCGGCTCATCTCCAAGCCGGCCGTCCGGAAATCTGATGGAAAGACGTTCAAACACATTAAATAGCTCACGGATATTTCCCGGCCACTTCCAATGCTTCAGCACCTCACAAAAATCAGAAGGAAGTTCGCCTGGCCAATGATTCTTCTGTTTGAAGTACTCGAAGAGATCCGGAATATCCTCGGGGCGATCGCGCAATGGAGGAAGTTCAATTGGATAGACATGAAGGCGGTAAAACAAGTCCTCTCTGATTTTTCCGCTTTCGGCAAGCTCGCGTAAATCACAATGTGTGGCGGCAATGACTCTGATATCAACCGGAATTTCTTTTGCCCCGCCGATTGGCGTAATCTTACGTTCCTGAAGCACGCGTAAAAGCGCAACCTGCATCGAGTGGGAGATTTCTCCGATCTCATCTAAAAATAAGGTGCCTTGATTCGCTTTTTGAAAGGCGCCTTTATAGCCATTTCGCTTCGCTCCCGTAAAAGCGCCTTCCGCATAGCCGAACAGTTCGCTTTCAATCAAATCAGACGGAATCGCTCCGCAATTGACAGCAACAAACGGACCGTGCCGTCTCTCACTGTTCTCATGAAGCGCGCGAGCCGCGACCTCCTTCCCCGTACCCGTTTCACCCGACAAACAGACCGTTGCATCCGTCGCAGCTGCTCGTTCAAGGTGCATCAGCATCGCTTGCGATCGGCCGCTTTGCCCGATCACTCCATTGAATCGAAACGCCTTCTTTTTCTTTTGTTCCGAAAGATAAAAACAAGTGCCGCCACCTCCTATGGTGACAGCTTTTTCGATTGAATAGCCCCGCTCCTTCAACTCGTACAGATGCCGGCCCTGCCAATCCGGCATTGAGGTTCGAATCGGCATGCTCGCACTGACGATGTGCTGCTTGTTATTACAGAGCACCATCGGCACACTGGATGCAGCTCTCTCCCCAAAACGGCTGATCAGCTCCAGCTCTTTCTCACGGCTTTTAGCTGCGAGTTCCCGTTCAGCGGCATAGGCAATCGCCGTGGCAATACCAAGCATATGAGGATGCGCGCCTGCCGCCGGACATGATATGTCAATTACACCCGCAAGGCTGCCATCCTCATGGTGAATCGGAGCGGCTGAACAGTTCCAAAGATGGGAAGCGATGGAGTAATGCTCTGACCCTTGTATTGCAACCGGCTCGCTGATGTGGAGCGCCGTGCCAATCGCATTTGTTCCGACAGCCGTTTCTGTCCAGCATGCCCCTTCGACGAAATTGATGCGTTTGGCTTCATAGAGCGCGCGGGGATGGCCGTCCAATGCCAGTACAACACCATCTGAATCAATTAACAGCGCCATCATTTCCATTTCTTTTATGGCAGGCAGCAGTTTTTCGAGGTAAGGCTTTGCGGTCGTCAGGAAGAATGAATGCTTTTTTGACTGCTGATCCAGCTCCGTTTGCTGTAAAACCCTCGGGCCTTTTTCTAAATAAGGATTGACCTCAGCTTTTTTGCAGCGATGCCATGACTCGGCGATCCGTTTTCTTATTCTGGCTTCGTCAAGCACACCGTCTTTCACAAAACGTTTCCAGGTTTGCAAATCGTTTGGGACCGAATTCATTTCCTTGATCGCTCCTCCCTTACACGCCGTTTTCATTTATTGTAGGGGAAAAATAAAGCGCTTTCAACAATAAAAAAAGCAGACGCCTTATATCCATGCGCCTGCTTTTCCTCTTATTATGCATGTACTGCAAGCCCGATCGTGCTTAGCAGCGCCTCGTGCAATGTTTCCGATAAAGTCGGATGGGCGGCGATAAAATGCTCTGCCATATCAGCCGTCATCTCACCATTCATGATCGCTGCCGCCTGGCCGATAAGCTCGGTTACATCCGGACCAATCATCGAAACACCTACGATTTCGCCGAATTCCGGTTCAGCTATGATTTTGACCTTTCCTTCCGCTTGCTGTTTAATGAGCGCCTTTCCGTTTGCGGAGAAAGGAAATTCGCCAATCTTCACATCCTCGTATACGCTTCTTGCCTGTCGTTCTGTCATTCCGATACACGCGATTTCCGGGGACGTGTAGATGCAGCGCGGCACATGTTTCTCATTGATTTTGACATCCCTTCCAGAAGCATGAGAAGCAGCAATGATGCCCTCATGGAATGCGGCATGTGCCAGCTGAATGCCTCCTATTGCATCTCCGCACGCGTAAATATGAGGCACGTTCGTCTGCATGTGCCCATTCACCGGAATGCCTTTTGGAGAAAAATCAACTCCCGCCTGCTCCAGCTGTAATCCGTCAAGACGGGGTTTTCTGCCGATCGCCACCAGTATATAATCGGCCTTTGTTTTAAACTCACGCTGGCCGCTTTTCCATATTGCCGTTTTCGCTGTTTGATCCACCCGCTCTAACCTGGATGAAATATGCACTTCAACACCGTCTTCCTCAAGCTTTTCTTGAAAGAGACGGGCGATATCTTCATCTTCTGCAGGGACCAGCTGTCCCGCTGTTTCAATGATGGTCACCTTCGATCCCAATCTGGCAAACAGCCCTGCATACTCACACCCGATGACACCGCCGCCGACAATGACAAGTGAAGACGGAATCTCGGAAAGAGAAAGCGCGTCTTTGCTGTCGATGATCCATTCGCCGTCAAAAGGAGCGAACGGCAGCTCGATCGGCTCTGATCCTGAGGCAATCAATATTTGGTCCGCCTCTCTGATTTCTTTTCCGTTTTGTCCTTCGATCAAAAGCTTTCTTTCAGAAAGAAACGAGGCTGTTCCCTTTACAACCTGTATTTGATTTTTCTTCATTAGGTACTGAACGCCTTGAACAAGCTGTCTGACAACCTGCTGTTTTCGGTTTTGCATTTTACTCCAATCGACTGATATCGCACCTGCGGGGAGTTCGATTCCAAAGCTGCCGGCATGCTTGATTTTATCAAGAACGTTTGCGCTTTCTAGCAAAGACTTCGTGGGGATGCAGCCTTCATTCAGGCAGGTCCCCCCAAGCTTGCCTTTGTCAATGAGCAGCACGTTTCTGTCCTGCTGTGCCGCGGAGACCGCAGCCGCATAGCCTGCAGGTCCGCCGCCGATAATGGCTAGTGTCATGTCGTTTTCACCTGCTTTTCCTATAAAATTAATGCCGCGGGTTCTTCCAAATATGTTTTTATCGCCTTCAGGAATGCAGCTGCTGGAGCGCCGTCACACGCTCTGTGATCAAATGTCAGGCTGAGCGGCAGGATCGTGCTTCTGACGATCTCCTCCCCTTGGTACACCGGTGTGTCATAGCTTGCTCCGATACCGAGAATGCCTGCTTCCGGCGGATTTAATATCGGTGTGAAATGCTCAACTCCAAAAGCGCCAAGGTTTGTAATGGAGAAGGTTGAGCCTTGCAGCTCGTCGCTTCCCGCACGTCCCTCGCGTGCTTTTTTGGCATTTTCTGAGATGGATTGAGCCAGTTCAATCAGCGATTGCTTTTCAGCATGGCGGATGACAGGCACCACTAAGCCATTTTCCAAGGCTACAGCCATACCAAGGTGCACATGAGGATGTGTGATGATGCGCTCATTTTGATAAAAGCTGTTCAGCACAGGGTGAGCTTGCAGTGCGAGAACGGCGGCTCTTGAGACAAAATGAGTGATTGTCAGTTTTGTGCCGTACCGTTCTTCCGCAGCTGGTGAAAGCTGTTTTTGAAGAGTGGCAAGCTTAGTGATATCAGCCTTCATCGTAATCGTCAGCTGCGCGCTGTTTGCCAAGCTTTCCTGCATTCGGGCAGCGATGACTTTTCTCATGCCTGTCACCGGGGTTTCCTGCGCTTTCTGATCAGAAACAGGTTTTGCCTGAGCTTTTTTCTGTTCAGCCAGCGCCTTTGTCACGTCATCCTTCACGATTCTTCCGCCTGGTCCGGTGCCTTTCAGCTGTTTCAGGTCTAACCCCGCTTTTTCCGCTATTTTTCTCGCAACTGGAGATATTTTCAATCGATCTTTTTTGGAGGCTTCGGGTTTGTTTTCTTGTTTGACGGGCTGGACGGCTTGCGGCACGCTGTCTTCAGCAGCAGGCCTGCTTGCCTCTTCCCGCACCGACTCATTGGCGTCCCCGATGTAGCAGATTGCAGTGCCGGGCGGAACCTCTTCTCCCTCTTTCACTTTGATGTCGATCAGCGTTCCTTTTTCAGGCGCCTCGATCTCCATTTCAATTTTCTCCGATTGAATGCTGGCAATGCTTTCTCCCTTTTCAACCGGGTCGCCTACTTTTTTATTCCATATCGATACTTCCCCTTGTTTCATCGCCATTCCTAATTTTGGCATCACTACTTTTACCGCCATTTGTGTCCCCCCTTTAGTTCATTGCCGGCTCGCCAAGCAATTCAAGCGTGACGCTGACAATTTTATCTGGTGTCGGCAAATATTGATCTTCAAGCACCGGTGAAAAAGGCACTGGTGTATGCGGTGCTGTAATCCGTTTAATCGGCGCATCAAGCAAATCAAAGCCTTTGTCTGCGACAATCGCTGCAATATCTGTAGCAATGCTGCATCGCGGATTGGCTTCATCAATGATGATCAGCCGGTTTGTTTTTTCTAACGATGTGAAAATCGCATCCTCATCAAGAGGAGACAGACTGCGGGGATCAAGCACCTCAGCTTCGATGCCTCTCTCTGAAAGCTGTGCAGCTGCTTCAAGCGCGGTATTGACCTGCTTGCCGACTGCAAATAGCGTGACATCATTGCCTTCACGTTTGATGTCGGCCTTTCCGAGCGGAATTGTATAATAATCTTCCGGCACCTCGCCCTTCATGTTGTAGGACGTCTTGTCTTCAAAGAAGAACACCGGATCATTGTCTTCTATTGCTGCAAGCAGCAGACCTTTGGCATCATACGGGCTGGATGGAACAACCGTCTTCAGTCCCGGGATGCTCGTGAAAAGGCCATACAGCGCTTGTGAATGCTGGGCAGCGGCCCGAAATCCCGCTCCGTATGTGGTGCGGACGGTAATCGGCACTTGCGCTTTACCGCCGAACATATAGCGGAATTTCGCCCCTTGGTTGATCACCTGGTCAAAGCATGTGCCGATAAAGTCATTAAACATTAATTCTGCAATCGGTCTCAGCCCCGTGGATGCCGCAGCCATAGCTGCACCCATGTAGCCCGCTTCAGAAATCGGTGTGTCCAGCACTCTTGTGCGCCCGAATTCCTGTACGAGCCCCTTTGTGACTCCTAATACACCGCCCCATGCTTCATCATCCTGCAAATGATCAACAGCCGCTCCGCCGGCAACATCCTCACCGATCAAAAGCACATTTTCATCTCTTCTCATCGCAAGCTTCATTGCTTCATTGATCGCGTCTGACATGCTTATGACTCTCGCCATCTCTTACATTCCTCCTTTTTCATATGACACGTACACATCTGTCAGCAGCTCCGAATCTTTTGGATATGGGCTGTCTTCGCTGAACGAGACGGCTTTTTCAATCGATTCGCTGACACGCTGTTCAATGTCTGACAGCTTATTAGCATCTGTTTCTTTTAAAAGGTAGTTTTTAAAGCCTTGAATGGCATCTTTTTCTTCAAGGTGCTCAACTCTTTCATCCTTCGTTTTATAGGTCTGGGCATCCCCTTCGAAATGGCCGTAGTTTCTGTAGGTCATACATTCAATCAAAGACGGGCCTCCGCCGTTTCTTGCTCTTTCTATCGCTTCCTCGGCTGCCTGGTAAACTGCTAAAATATCTTTCCCGTCAACTGTAACCCCCGGCATGTTATAAGCAGCCGCCCGATCGGCGATTGAATCACAGGCTGATGCGTACTCAAATGGGGTAGCTTCTCCATAGCCGTTGTTTTCAGCAACAAACACGACAGGAAGGTTCCATACAGCCGCTAGATTCAGCCCTTCGTGGAAGGTGCCTTGGTTATTTGCCCCGTCTCCAAAAAAGCAAACGCTTACATTTTTAGTCTGTTTATATTTAGCCGTGAGCGCTGATCCGCACGCGAGCGTAAATCCGCCTCCGACGATTCCATTTGCCCCTAACATGCCTTTATCGAGATCCGCAATGTGCATAGAACCGCCCTTGCCTTTGCACAATCCGGTCGCTTTCCCGAAAATTTCCGCCATCATGCCATCCAGATCACAGCCTTTGGCGATACAATGTCCATGTCCCCTGTGTGTGCTTGTAATGCTGTCGCCATCATGTAAATGAGCGCACACCCCAACAGCCACGGCTTCCTCACCGGCATATAAATGAACGAATCCAGGAAGCACTCCCTGGGCGAACAGGTCATGCACTTTGTCTTCAAAGCCCCTGATCTCCAGCATCTTTTGGTACATCCACAGCGCTTTTTCCTCAGTTAATGACAAGCCTTCTCGTTTTAACAATTCCATTTTGTGCGCCTCCTTCTATTTAGGGTTCACGATTATAAAAGCAAGAAGTGTGCCAGTATTTGAAGCCCGTCAAATCAGCCTTTTCATTTTTACACTGGAGACAGTTTGAGACGGGTGTCTCGTTTTGTCTCAAACTGATCTATTTGTCTCGTTTTACAGCATACAAAAAAAGACCGGGCATCACCCGGCCTTTGACAATGATCGACGTATTTATTTCCTTGGAAATGATGTTAACTTCCTAGTTCCTCTGCATCGTTTGATTGATTAGCCGCTTTTGAAAGAAAATCAATCAGTTCATGCTTTTCTTCAACAGCCCGGTTCAATGCTTGAAGCATATAGCCAATGCCTTTGTATGATGTCAGCGGCCAGCTGATATGCTGATGCTCTCCGATGACGGCGTTGAGAATGTTTCGATATTTTTTCCCGCCAAGCATGACTAGCTCTTCAATATCAGAAAAGCCCTTTTCGTAAAATTGGCGGCCCAGCTCCTCCGCTGTCATGATTTCCGGATGACCGGTGCCAAAAGTGACATCGTAATTTTTCGATACGATATCATCAGGGCGAAGAAAGCCGTGCTTCGCCGACAAAATCACCCACTCATCGAAAAATGCTTTCGCATACCGCTCGCACGCCTGATGAAACGGGCTGAGATAAGCGTCCGCCGCTCTTACCGGCCCGGCATCAGACTGGACATCCCAGATTTTTTTCTTGCCACAGGGGATGATGCATAGCCGTTTCATGTTTTCTCTCCCCCTTTATGAGATATCTCCACTAAATGTACCATTATTTTCTTATTCCTGCATGACTAAACAATACATGCGAGAAAAGACAGGCTGAGTAAAAGCTGCGTACAAAAAAGACCCGGAAATCGGAATTGTTTATTTTACCGAACATCCAGGTTTATTTTAGTCAAGAATGGTGTGAAAATCCCTTTATTTTGTTAGCCTTTTTTGAATCAAGCACTGCTGTTACTCTATCCCATCAAGATACTTTCTCTCAAATTCGTCGAGCAATGCACGCACTTCATCTGTTGACTTTGTGTTCATGCATTGATTTCTTAATTCACTTGCTCCTCGGAACCCGCGAAGGTAAATCTTGAAAAAGCGAGGAAGAGGTTTGTACGGACGTGCTTCTAATGCTGAATACTTATCATGGAGATCCAGATGCAGCCTTAAGAGGTCAAGCAATTCCTTGCTGCTATGCTCTTTCGGCTCCTTTTCAAAAGCGAAAGGATTCGTAAAAATACCGCGCCCTATCATAATTCCATCGACGCCGTATTGTTCAGCAAGTTTCAAGCCAGTTTGACGGTCAGGAATATCTCCGTTTATTGTTAACAGTGTATCTGGTGCCACCTCGTCACGAAGTTTCTTAATCTCCGGGATGAGCTCCCAATGCGCATCCACTTTGCTCATTTCTGCTCTTGTACGCAGATGAATAGAAAGATTGGCAATATCCTGCTTCAAAATGTGTGTCAGCCATTCGCGCCATTCATCCACATCCGTGAAACCAAGTCTTGTCTTTACGCTTACAGGCAATCCCCCTGCTTTTGCTGCTTGTATTAACTCTGCTGCAACTTCCGGCCGGCGGATAAGGCCGCTTCCCTTACCGTTCTGTGTCACATTAGGCACAGGACAGCCCATATTGATATCTAGGCCTTTAAATCCTAACTCTGCCATGCCAATACTCATTTTACGAAAGTTTTCAGGCTTATCTCCCCATATATGGGCTACCATTGGCTGTTCATCCTCTGTAAAAGTCAAACGGCCGCGTACGCTATCCTTCCCATCCGGGTGGCAATAGCTCTCTGAGTTTGTGAACTCTGTAAAAAACACATCCGGTCTGCCTGCTTCACTTACTACATGCCGGAAAACAACATCTGTCACATCTTCCATTGGTGCCAATACAAAAAATGGCCGTGGTAATTCACGCCAGAAATTATCTGTCATCATACATTCAAATCCTTTCATGATGGGATACAGTCAAACCTTTATCCCAAAATTAAAAACTGACCATGCTTCTTTTTACACTTATAGCATGCGAAAGCATTTCTTATCAAACTATAGGAAATGTTGAACATTTCACTTTTACACGATCAAAAGTGAAACAGCAAACTGAAATAGAATAGATAAGATAGAACACCTTAATTGGGTTAACGTAATGGAGTATCGCTTTAATTATCCCCATATAGTTCTTCAACCCCTGAACCTTATAATCGGTTCGAAAGAGAAAAAAGTGTGATGATTATCTACACCTATTTTTTATATCTATATTGTGGTTTATTAATATTACCGCTGACCTTCATCTTTCTTAGTGGCCTTACTTTTGAACTTTTTGGATAAAAAGTATTCCAACCTAAATAGAATATCATATGAGTTCTCCCTATTACAAAAGCAAAATAATTGTCCTGTTATCGAGATAAGATATTTAACGCTACACCATATCCGTATCTCAATATCATTTGTGGAAAAACTAATTTCAAGAGATAACCTGATTAAGTAAATTGAGTTGGGGTGGCATATCTGAGTACTCGAGAGAATGAAAAAGCCTTAACTTACCGCTTGAGGGTGAGGACGGTAATCCTGATCCAGAACCAATAAAATAGACTGCTGACTAAGTGTCGCAGTCTTCACTCATAAGATTAATAAGAAAGTGTTCATTTCTTTCATCATTAATAAGGCATCAGAAGTTATTGCTTTAATTTCGAATATCCTTTGTTATACCTATGATTATTTGTATAATAGTGAAAACTCCCAAGAAAACAGTAATAATATTAAACCATGGATTATCATAGAATGAAAGATATGTTTGAAAGAAATCCAGTTCAACTATGTTTGCTGGGAATCCATTCATTTCTCTATAATTAGGGCCCCATCCCGTTAATTCTACAAAATTAAAATACAGCTGTGAAACTAAAAATGCCAACAACGTTTGAAACCAACTTCTTTTAAATAACGGTCGTTTTTTGCACACTTTATCCATTTAATTCCTTACCTTTCCTTACATTTCCATAAATAATATTTTACACATAATAACTGCAAGTCAATATATGATTTTACAAATTATGAAAATACATCTTTTGTTTTACATTATTCTACTCATGTAATTCAATCATACTTAAGCTAATTTTTTCGGGATAATCACTGCTAATTAGAAAAATATATATTTAATGTTTTACTTATATTTTATTTTTTAGAAGGGGGACAAATTATATACAATCTTATTATTTAATAAAATGCATAAAGGAAATAGAGTATAAAAAATGAAGAATTTCGATGGTTTTCATATTTGTAATTGTATCCAGTCAGCCTATAAGCTCTCACGCTGAAGAATCAAATTATGATGAAGATAATACACAAGACTTTTATGGGCGTTGATATGAACGTAATTAATTTAAGTTGATCTACTTTCTTATCAAAAAAAGATAAAGAAGATAGAGATCGCTAAGTAAGTCACTAGTGAATTGAGAAAGACAGTCAGAACTAGGGCTGCACATGAAAAAGACCCGGAAATCGGAATTGTTCATACTACCGAAATCCAGATCTGATTAGGACTTAATGAGACGATTTTAATACAAGCCTCGCCACTGCTTCAACATGAGCAGTCTGCGGAAACATATCGACAGGCTGAATATAGTCCACGCGATAGTCCTTTGACAGCGTCTGCAAATCCTTCGCAAGCGTGGATGGATTGCAGGAAACGTAGACGAAGCGTTTCGGTTTGACTTTTTTGATCGTGTCCAAGAACGTGCTGTCACAGCCGGTTCTTGGCGGGTCTACGATGACGACGTCCGGGCGGAAGCCTTCTTTCGTCCATTTCGGGAGCCAGTGCTCGGCTGTTCCTGTTACGTATGTGGCATTTGCCATGCCGTGTTTTTTGGCATTTTTCTTGGCATCGTCAATTGATTCCTTGATGACGTCCATGCCGCGGACTTCCTTCGCTCCGTCCGCCACCCACATGCCGATAGTGCCGACGCCGCAATACGCATCTACGACTTTTTCTTTTCCGGTCAGCTGCGCCGCTTTTTTCACTTCGTCATACAGCTTGACGGTCTGTTCGGGATTGAGCTGGAAGAAAGCGCGGGCGCTCAATTCAAAGGCTACATCGCCGAGCACCTCTTGAATCACTGTTTTTCCTGCGAGCGGTTTCGTTTTCTCACCGAAAATCACTGAGGTTTTCTCCCCGTTTACATTCTGAATAATGGATTTGACCTCTGGCAATCGCTTTTGAATCGCTTTGACGATTTCTTCCTTGTGCGGAAGCGTTTCTTTTGCGGTTACAAGCACGACCTGTACCTCGCCTGTTTCAAAGCCGACTCTCGTCACGATCGTGCGAACATCGCCTTTTCGTTTTCTTTCATTATAAACAGACACATTGAAGTCCTCTAAAATGCGGCGGACGATGCCTGTTGTTTTGTTGGTTGCCGGATGCTGAACGATACAATCTTTAATCGGAACGATGTCATGAGAATCAAGGCCGTATAAGCCGGCGATGATGCTGCCGCTTTGCGAGCGCCCGATCTGGAATTGGCTTTTGTTGCGGTAATTCCACGGATTGTCCATGCCAATCGTTTCTTTGATTTCCATGTTCTCTACTTTAAACTTCGTATGGCGTTCAAGAGACTGAATGACGATGTCGCGTTTTTCTCGAAGCTGCTGGCTGTATGCAAGGTGCTGGAGCTGACAGCCGCCGCATTGTTCGTACACGGGGCAAGGCGGTGCCACCCGGTGCTCAGACGCTTTGCGGATTTTCTTAATGCGGCCCTCCGAAAACTTAGGCTGGACCTTTGTGGCCTGCACCACAACCTCTTCACCAGGAAGCGCGCCGGGCACGAAGACGACTTTTTTCTTAAAATAGCCGACACCTTCTCCGTTAATGCCGAGACGCTTAATCGTCAGCGGAAAGGTTTGTCCGACCTTCAGTTCGACGGGCGCCTGTTTCTTTTGTTGGTTCACGTTTTTCTCTCCGTTTCTATATGAAGCTTTCTGCGGATGGCAGAAAGTGAAATGTTTTTTCACATCTAACTAGTATAACACGTTTGCAGGTTTTCCTTCATTGTCAGATGAATTATTCAATACTTCTCCACAAATATAAAGACGCATAGCTTAAATAAGGCTCCCACTCCTTGCTCATCGCCAGCATGACATCCTTTGCCGGCTTATCGTCCAGCTGAAAATGGCGTTTGATGGCATTCTGGAGGCCGATATCGGCAAGCGGGAATAAATTGGGACGGCCAAGTCCGAACATGAGGACGTTTTGCACGGTCCACGGGCCGATGCCCCTGATTTTAATCAGTTTTTTCATAATGTCTTCATCCGCCATATGCGTCAGTTCTGACAAGCTGAGTGTGCCTTCTGCGATCATCCTTGATGTATCAATGGTGTATTCCGCTTTTCTCATGCTGAATTGCAGATCACGCAGATCCTGATAATCGAGTTTTGCAATTGTTTCCGGCTTTGGATAGCACCACACGCCATCCTTCTGCTCGCCAAATGCATGAACAAACCGTTCTGTTAGCGTGTAAGCAAAGGACAGATTGAGCTGCTGGTGGATGATGCATTTCATCATGCAGTTGTACACACTGTAGTCCAGAACAAGCGGTGTCCCGGCATGCACTTCAAAAATGGCGGACAGACTCGTTTTTGAGAAATGATCCAGAACGTGCTGCAAGTGATGTTCCCATTGAAAAATCCGCTTGATTTCCTTCATCATCTCATCCTGATCCGTTTCCCCGCTAACGAGAAACTCAGGCTCGTCAGCATGGCCTAACGCCTGTACTTTTACAATACAAACGTCTCCCGCATGATTTCTGATCGGCACGCGGACTTCTCTCGCCTCTCGATCGACAGCATTGAGGGGGTCTAAAGACAGCCTGTCCAATACGCGGTCAAAATGATACGGCGGCGTGACAGATACTTTTTCCTTCCACATGTGATCCACCCTTTTTCCGTTTTTTTTCAGTATAACATGCCACTGGAAACAGGCAGAGAGTACCGTATACTTTTCTCATAAAGACCGCATGATATAATGGCAGGTGGAGGGTTGTTTATGATCAACATTACCGCAATCACAACAGAGCATCAGCTGCTGAAAAATATACCGATTGAACGAGTGGAACAGCCTGATATTGCATGGTACTGGGTTGATTTTTACGGCCCGGAGGATACGGAAACGGCGTTATTGAGAGATTTTTTTCATTTTCATCCGCTTGCCATTGAGGATTGCTTCCAGCACATGCAGCGGCCGAAGCTTGACCATTATGACGGCTATCGTTTTTACGTGATTCATGCGCTGAATAAGGAAACACTTGAGACGGAGGAAGTCGATATTTTTCAGGGCGAACAATTTATCGTCACCTTTCATTTACACGAAACGCCCGGTATCGCCAAAGTCCGGGAGCGTTTGTATGCTTCACCGGACATATTTAAAAAAGGGCCTGGGCATATTTCTTATATGATCATGGATCAGCTTGTCGATGAATATTTTCCCCTCGTGTATAAAATTGAGGACCGGCTGAATGAAATTGAAGAAAGCCGCCCCCACAAAACGTATGGAACGCTGATGAACGAGGTGTTTGAACTCAGAACAGATCTATTGCATTTAAGACGGACAATTATCCCGATGCGTGATTTGCTCTATCGGATTTTAAGTCTTGACCATGTGAAAGAGCAGCGGGAAACGAAAGCCTACTTCAGTGACATATACGATCATTTGTTAAAGTTGTCTGAAATTGTGGAATCCAACCGGGACATGACGTCCGATTTGCGTGACAGCTACGTGACGCTAAACTCAAACCGGATGAATGCGATTATGATGACACTGACGATCGTGTCGACCATTTTCATCCCGCTCACCTTTATTGCCGGTGTATACGGTATGAACTTCGACTTCATGCCGGAGCTGCATTGGAAATACGGATATTTTGCTGTACTTGGCCTGATGGCCGCGCTTGTGATCGGGATGCTGATTTGGTTTGTACATAAAGGATGGTTCAATATTTTTAAATGAGGGCAGCGGGAAGCTGTTCTTTTTTGTTGTAAGCCGATTGCTATGCATATTCTGTTTATATTGTTTATAATGGAAAAAATATTCAGGGAGTGATCAGATTGAAAATTGCTGTCATCGGACTCGGCAATATGGGACAGCCCATTGCCCGAAATGTTCTTCAAGCAGGCTACGAATTGACTGTATATAACCGGACGAAACAAAAGACGGAAGAACTTGTCACAGAAGGCGCACAGGCAGCTGATACGCCGCGGCTGGCGGCAAAGTCCGCTGATATTGTCATGACAATGCTTGCAGATGATGATTCTGTCAGCGCCGTGACATTTGGAGAAGACGGGCTGCTTGAAGGATTAGCAGAGGATGGCATTCACATCTCGATGAGCACGATCAGTGTTGAATTCTCAGAGAAGCTCGCAGCGGCTCATGCAGAGAAAGGACAATCTTTTCTCGCCGCTCCCGTCCTTGGCAGACCGGATGCCGCAGCCAAAGCCGCGCTTCGCATCATAACAGCAGGACCGGCGGAAGCGAAGCAAACCGCCAAGCCTCTGCTCGACAGCCTCAGCCAGCAGGTATTTGACGTCGGCGAAGAAAGCAAGATAGCAAATGCAGCAAAAATCAGCATCAATTTCTTACTCGTGTCTATGCTGGAGGCGTTATCTGAATCTTTCTTAATGATGGAGAAGTACGGCTTAGAACAAAAACAATTTTTAGAAATTGCCAGCGCGCTTTTCGGCTCCCCTGTCTACCAAAATTACGGAACCATCATGGCCGAGCAGAAATTTGAGCCGGCCGGTTTCAAAATGTCATTAGGGCTGAAGGATACCAACCTGGCACTCGCCGCCGCAAAACAGGTTTCTGCAAATCTTCCTCTTGCCGAGCTGGCCAAGAGCCATTTTGAAAGCGGGATTGAACAAGGCTTCGGAGATCTGGATTGGGCCGCACTGATTAAATGTATAAAATAAAGAAAAGCCTCTCCGTTTCAGGAGAGGCTTTTCTCATTACAAGGACGGCATCTTCATTTCTTTCTCAAACATCAGATCATCAATGCTTTTAAAAGTGTAGCCTTGTTTTTTCAGGTCTGTGATCGCATCATCAAGTGCTTCAGCATTGTCCCTTGATACAGTGTGAAGCAGGTAAATAGCTCCTGGGTGCGCCTGCTTGATCATATGATCGTAAGCATATTTCTTCCCCTTCTGGTTATTGATTTTCCAATCAACAAAAGCGACTGACCAGAAAACGGTTTGATAGCCGAGGCGTTTCGTTTCTTTCAGTACGTACTCACTAAACACGCCGCGCGGCGGGCGCAAGTACAGGTTGTCCTGCTTTCCCGTAATTTTATAAACCTCTTCGTTGACTGAATCAAGCTCATCCTGAATCTGATCAGCTGTTTTTGTCGTTAAATCCGGATGGTGAAAGGAATGGTTGCCGATAATATGGCCCTCATCTGACATTCGTTTAATCAGCTGAGGCTGGTCCTTTACGAAATGCCCGGTGACAAAAAACGTTCCTGTTACGCGATGTTTTTTTAAGACATCAAGCACTTTTGGCGTATAGCCATTTTCATACCCGTTATCAAACGTTAAGTAAATCGTTTTTTCCTTTGTATTCCCTAAATAAAACGCATCATATTTTTCAATTAAGCGGTTCAGCTGCTTCCCGGCATCTGGCGGCTGATGATTGACACTTCGTTTAAACCCCCAATTAATCGGCTCATTCGGCACCGCTTCCGCCTGTGCTGCACCTCCGGCAAGCAATACGGCGGCGCAGCATATTGAACACATCCACTTCATGGCCAGCGCTCCTTCTGCATTTTTTCTTATTTTACAGATAGGGGCTTTGTTTTATACTGTTGCTTTATGCCAATAGAAAAAACCGCGCCGGCGCGCGGTTTTATTCCCAATCTTTTTTAAAACGTTCGTATTTGGCTTCCAGGTCATCAAGCATGCTGATGAGCCTGTCTATATCTTCAACGTCGGTTGCTTCAGGGTCTAATGAATCGATGACGTTCATAAACATGTCAAGTCTGTTCTTTAAATAATCAATCTGCTGGTCTTTATTGTTTACGGCGTTCCCCATGCTGTTCCTCCATTCATTTTTTATTATGGTAGCTCATTTTTTGCGGTTTTTCAATCGCCGCGCTACTTGCGATCTTGGCAAATCAGGTCTAAAATTAACTGTTGGCAGCGTTAGTATGCCCATTTATAAAGGAGTTAGATAGTCATGACACAAAACACGAAGCTGCGTCCGATTACGCCTGAGTTTGATCCTTGGGAAGCCTATATGGATGTTGACCAATACGGAGACATGCAGCTGACAAACGTTGAATTCACAACGACGACACTTTGCAATATGAGATGCGAGCATTGTGCTGTAGGCTATACATTGCAGCCTAAAGACCCGAATGCTCTGCCAATAGATCTTCTGTTAAAACGGCTGGAGGAAATCCCTCGCCTGCGCTCCATCAGCATTACAGGCGGAGAGCCTATGCTTTCGTTGAAATCAGTAAAGGAATATGTCGTTCCTTTATTGAAATACGCCCATGAACGGGGTGTACGGACACAAATTAATTCAAACCTGACCCTCGACATTGAGCGGTACGAATGGATCATTCCGTATCTCGATGTGCTACATATTTCTCATAACTGGGGTACAGTTGAAGATTTTGCTGAAATCGGCTTTGCCATGATGGACAGAAAACCGACCTTCGAACAGCGCGCGCGCTATTTTGAAAAAATGATCGAAAACAGCCGCACGCTCGTGGATGCCGGAGTAATGGTATCTGCGGAAACGATGCTGAACAAACGAACTCTTCCGCATATTGAGCATATTCACCGCCAAATCACAGAAGATATGAAATGTCAGCGTCATGAGGTCCACCCAATGTATCCAAGCGATTTCGCAAGCGCTCTTGAATCCCTCAGCCTGAAAGAGATGAGACAGGCCATTCACCGCTTGCTGGATATTCGTGATGAAAATACGTGGATGCTGTTCGGAACGCTGCCGTTTTATGCCTGTAGTCCGGACGAAGACGACCAAAAGCTGCTTCGCCGGCTTCGCTCGGCAAAAAACGTTACCGTGCGAAATGACCCTGACGGCCGTTCTCGCCTGAATGTAAACATTTTTGACGGAAACATTATCGTGACCGATTTCGGCGATACTCCGCCGCTTGGCAATATTCAGACGGACAGCCTCCCTTCCGCCTATGAAAAATGGAGAGAGACCAAGCTTGCAAAAGAACTGAGTTGCCACTGCCCGAATGTCCGGTGCCTCGGACCGAATGTTCTTGTCAAAAACACTTATTATCAGGATACAGATTTCACAAAACGTCAAGCCAGGAGTTAGATGCGGATGGAAGAAACACTTACAGAGATTTTCCAGAATAAAATCGTCGATATTCTCCTCGTTGCCGTTATCCTTTGGATTGGTGTTTTTATCATCAACCGGCTGGTACAGCTGTTTTTTAAACGGACGGACTTTATTGAAGAAAAAAAGGAAAAAACGATTGAAAGCCTTGTCCGTTCTGTCACCCAATATACGGCGACGATTGGATTTATCTTTTACGTTATTTCTTTATTTGTGCATGATTTCGGCAAGATATTAGCCGGAGCAGGCGTTGCAGGTATCGTGATCGGTTTTGGCGCCCAATCTCTGATCAAAGATGTGCTGGCCGGTGTCTTCTTAATATATGAACGCCAGCTGCACAAAGGCGATTATGTCACCGTCAACAACTTGTTTAACGGGACAGTGGAGGAGATTGGCCTTCGCTCGCTGCAAATCCGGGAATGGAGCGGCAAACTGCTCACCATCAGCAACGGCGAGGTCAGGCAGATAGAGAACTATAATATCCATTTTATGCGGATTATCGAATCGTTTCTCATCAGCTTTAAAGAAGATCCAGACCGCGTGTACAGCGTGTTGGAAGAGGCATGTGACATGCTGAATGAAGAGCTTCGTGATTCATTGAAGCGGGATGAATTCGGCAATCCGGCAGAACCGTTTCAAGTCCACGGCATCACCGCTTTGAATAAAATCAATCGCGGCATCGAATTTACGGTGAAAGGCATGGTGAAGGATGATGATTATTTCAGCGCCAGCCTTGCAGCAAGACGAATACTCGTTCGCCAGCTCTACCAAAACAATGTGCAAATGCTTGAGGAAGCGGTCCGAATTGAGAGAACCCAATAAACAAAAAAACTGATTCCGAGTCGGAATCAGTTTTTTATTTATCTGATCAGTGAGGAAAGCTGAAAGCCAAACGTGACATGATCTTGAACCGGAATCCATGCGCCGATTCCCTGTGACGTGACATTTTTCACGACGAGTTTTCGTTTATTTCCTTTCAGCACTAAGTACACTTCTCCGTAAGTCACTTTTCCTTTTTCATTCACAGCCGGTGCATATGCATGTAGATAACCGATTTTTTTAGGAGCGACTTTATAAATCTGATCCCGTTTTGTGCCAGCCCCGATGACCGTCTCAAATGCTAGCGGAAGGTTCGTTTTCTTCATCGCTTTTTGCATCATCATGCTTTTGACATCTTCAGCATTCGGAACTTTAGCTGTCAGGCCGCCCTTCACTTTGTACTGCTGTTCCTGGGCATAATGCATTTCAGCCGTTTCCTTCCCGCCGCGGTTATCTGCACGGTTTGTATTGATTTTTTTATATTCCCAGTTTGCGACTGTTTCATTTGATTCATAGCCGAGCGCCCATTTCCCGAGAAATATTGTCGCACGGTACCCAACCGCAAGCGGTGTGCCGGATATGTTGGATTCATTCAGCATTTTGATGAGATGCGGGTTTTCAATCTCCACCTCAGAATGATCGAGCAATTCCTTTGCCAGCTTGCTCGGCTGAAGCATTGGCTGATCCTGTGAAGCGTTCGGATACGTGTTTTCCTTTGAAATGCTTGCGACAGAATTAGGAACCTTAAACTGCTTTTTCGCGTGGATGGGCTGAACGCCGAAAAAACTAAAGAATAACAACACGATAAGTGTGGAATGAAATAGCTTTTTCATCATATCACTCTTTCTATGGCATTTTCCCTTAGTCTTTCCATCCCGCTTTGTTGTTATCCAACATTTTTTCAGGTTAAAGAAGGAAAAAGCCGATCGCCATAATGACATATGCGGCAAGCAGTGTCGCCCCTTCAAACCAGTTGGAATCCCCGTCGTTCGAAATAGCGATCATCAAGAGAACCGCTGATACCATCGCGACGAGCTCCGGCAATGTAAAGACAAGCGGCATGCTTGTCGGGAAAAAGATAGAACAGATGACGAGCACCGGTGCGACAAACATAGCGATCTGCAGCGTAGAGCCGACTGCAATTTCAACCGCAACGTCCATTTTATTTTTGAAGGCCATAATAATCGCTGACGCGTGCTCCGCCGCATTTCCTACAATCGCCACAATGATGACCCCGATAAACAGCTCGCTCCAGCCGAACTGCTCAGCCACCGAGTGGAATGTGTGGACAAGGTTTTCGGATATGTATGCCACGACAATCGTTGCCGCAAACAACACAATCGTCGCAACCTTCCCTGACCATTCCGGCTGTTCCTCCTCTTCATGCTGGGCGGCATTGTTTGGCTGATAAACTCCGCGGTGCGTGACGAGTTTAAAATACAGCGCCGCGACATATAACAGAATCATGATAATGCTGATGCCGATGCTTAAATTGAGCTTGCTCGCGTCTCCCATTCCAATAGAAAATACTTCGGGAATCACGAAGGCGACAATGACGGCAAAAATCAAAAGCCCCGAATTATGGCGCGCATCATGAATATTAAACTCTTGGCGCTTATACTTTAAACCGCCGACAAAAAACGATAGGCCCGCGACCAGCAGCAGGTTTCCCAGCACTGAACCGGTTAAAGAGGCAAGCACGATTCCTGTCAGGCCTTCCTTTAATGCAAAAAGGGAAATAATCAGTTCAACCGCATTCCCGAAGGTTGCATTCAACAAACCGCCTATCCGCGGTCCTGCAATAATGGACAGTGATTCTGTCGCCCTTCCCATATAGCTTGCAAGCGCGATAATTGTCACGCAGTAAACGGCAAAAAGAACCGCGGAAGGCCAATGCATCAAACTGCCAATCACAGAAAGCGGAACACCGGCCGCCACTAAAATAAAAAAGATACGATTCATGGTGAAATGGCTCCTTTTTTATGACTTGTTTTATTTTTATTCTTCACAAAAACCTTCATGATTACACGAGGGCAAATGTTTAGCGTGATATAGGCTTTTTTCAGGTTGCCTGCTTTTGGAAAACGTTGTACGATCAACATAGATCCCACATAAGGAGAACGACACAATGTCACGATTTCATTTCTTTATCCTTGTCTTGCTCGTTTCCATTTCCGGGTTTTCACAAGGCATGCTGCTGCCTGTCATTTCAATCATTTTTGAAACAAATGGAGAATCCGCTGCTGTCAACGGCCTGCATGCGACCGGACTGTATATCGGCGTGCTTTTGGCTTCGCCGTTTATGGAAGCGCAGCTCAGAAAACTCGGATTCAAGCCGCTGATCGTCATGGGCGGGAGCATTGTCATTTTAAGCTTATTCGGATTTATTTGGCTTCAGTCAGTTTGGGTCTGGTTCCTGCTTCGCCTGTTTATTGGAATCGGCGACCATATGCTTCACTTTTCTACGCAAACGTGGGTAACCTCCATGTCATCAAAACAAAATCGCGGAAAAAACCTGTCTATTTACGGGCTTTCCTTTGGCCTTGGATTTGCCGCGGGTCCGTTCATGGTGCCGCTTGTCAAGCTGAGCCCGTCGCTTCCTTTTATCGTGTCCGGCTGCATCAGTCTGTTTGCGTGGCTTTTTGTTTTCTTTCTACAAAATGCATACCCGCAAACCAGTCCTCATGAAACCAAAACTGACAATAGTTTCAGGCGGTTTTATCAGGCCATGCTGTTTGGATGGGTTGCCTTTATGCCTACAATTGGCTACGGGTTTCTGGAGACGGCGCTGAACGGAAGCTTTCCCGTTTACGCGCTCCGTTTGGGGATATCAGTAGACGCAGTAGCGATCATCCTTCCCGCATTTGCAATTGGAAGCATTATCTTTCAGTTTCCGCTCGGCATCCTCAGCGATAAATACGGCAGGCGGAATGTGCTGCTGGTGATTTTACTGACTGGGGCTCTTTGCTTTTTCATCGCCGGTGTATTCCCTTTGCCTTACGTGATCGGCGGCTGCTTTTTTATTGCAGGAATGGCAGTCGGATCAACCTTTACACTTGGCATCAGCTATATGACAGATCTTCTCCCGCCTCATCTCCTGCCGGCGGGAAACCTGCTTTGCGGCATTACATTCAGTCTTGGCAGCATTCTCGGCCCAATTGCCGGCGGCTGGTATATGCAGACATTTGAAAGCGCAAACTTGTTCTACTTCATTACTCTTACGCTTAGCGCTGTATGGCTGGCCCTTGTGCTGGGCAAACCGAAAAGCTGGTCACCGGCTGAAACCTATTCTTCATCTTCCTAATCAAAAAGCCTCCCGACATGATGTCAGGAGGCTTTGATGCTAATGGTAGCCGTTTTGTCCGTTGGCGCTTCCGCTTGTTTTATGGCTCGATTTGCTTTTCGAGTTTTGTTTGTTATGGCTTCCGCCTTTTTTCGTATGCTTGGTCATCACGATATCCCCCCGACTTCTTTTTGAACCGAAGTTCGTTTATAGGATGCACTAATGGTAGGGGTTTTCATCAGGAAGCTTTTTACGTTTATGTAAAAGAGCGTTGATTTCTCCGCCTAGGATAATTAAAATACCGCTCAAGTAAAACCAAATCATCAGAACGATGATTCCCCCGATGCTCCCGTAAGTGGCGCTATAGTTCGCAAACGTGCTGACGTAAAACGAAAACAATGTGCTGACAATGATCCAGCCGAGGGTCGCAAAGACCGCACCCGGCATGACAAACCGGAGAGACAGCTTTTTGTTCGGTGCAATCACATACAGCGCGGAAAAAACAATCAGAAGCACAAGAGGGCTTACACCCCAGCGAATGGCGGCCCAGACGGATAAAAACAGATCCGACGCCCCGACAAAGTCAGAAGCGAGCCTTCCAATCTCCCGGCCAAATACCGGCAGAAGCAAAGCCACTAAAATCGTAAATACCATGGCAATCGTCAAAAAAATCGAGGTTAGACGAACAATGATAAAAGAGCGGTTTTCTTCCACATCATACGCGTGGTTTAACGACCGGACGATCGCGTTCATTCCATTAGACGCAGACCATAATGCGGCGATAATCCCGAAGGACAGCAAACCGCCATTTCGATTATTTAAGGTTTGATGGGTAATGGATTCAACGAGAGACATCGCACTGGCGGGAGCATATTGTTCTATGACTCCTAAAACATCATCGGTAGAAAGCGGAAGATACGCGGTGAGGGTCAGCATAAAAATCAAAAACGGAAACAGTGACAATAGAAAAAAATACGCCAGCTCCGCTGATTTGCTTTGTCCTTCGTGAAGGGTGTACCTGCTGAAAAGCTCTTTTAAAAAACTCATGTCGCCTCACCTCGCATGTTTAATCATTTTTTTGAAAAATGCTCTTTCGTTTCTTGCACAAGTTCGATCACTTGCGGTGTTGTTTTCTTCAGCTCTTTCACCTGCTGATTCACAAAGTCGACTTCCTTTGAAAGCGTTTGGGCAAGCTTTTTGGCCTCATCCACTTTTGTGATGACAGTGTTTTTTAACAGCTCCGGATTGCTTTTATACAGTGAAAGTTTATGCTTGCATGTCAGCCATCTCATGCCGCACGCCTGTCTTGTCGGCTTATGGAGCAGTGATAACGCCGCGCCTGCCGCAGCTCCGAGAAATATCCCTTTCAGCATTAAACGTTCGTTATTTATGCAAATTCTCCTTTCACTCACATTGTTTTTCTTTTTGAATCGACGCAAGCAGATGCTCACAGCCCGATTTGATTAATTGGCAAACCTCTTCAAAATTCCCCGTGTAGTAAGGATCGGGAACATCGGCCAGATCAGAATCTTCAACATAGTCCAAAAGCCTTTTGATATGCGGGGTGTTTTTAAATCCCGCCATGCTTCTGAGACTTCCGATATTTTCTGCATCCATTGCAATGATGTAATCAAAATCGGCCAGATCCTGTTCGCTGACTTGACGCGCCAGCATGCCATCAAAGCTGATTCCTTCTCTTCGCAATATCTCCTGCGTTCCCTCATGCGGGGGGTTGCCGATGTGCCAGCCGCCAATACCGGCTGAGTCCGTCTTGATTTTCCCCGCTAATCCTTTTTTGGCTGCCAAGTCCCGAAAAATCGCTTCCGCCATCGGAGACCGGCAAATGTTTCCTAAACAAACAAATAACACGCTTATCATGTTGTGCAACCTCCCTATTCTTTGCCCCTATTTCTCTAAAAAGAAACCTTCATGAATATCTTAGTAGGATGTTCATTTCCTTTTCAACTGATGTCTTCACTTTTTTGGAATAAACAGCCTGCTTTTAGAATAGGGTTTTTTTCTGAAGGAATTCTGTTAGAATAAAACATACCTATATTGCGTAAAGAAAGGATGGAATCATTTGTCCAGCCCAAATACAGAGACATTAACTCAAATGATTGAAGAGATTTCCCAAAAGCTGAACATGCTGAACGTCGGCGTGATCAAAGCGGAGGATTTCAGTGATGAGAAGATCGAAGACCTCACGTACCTTCACCGCATGGTGATGAAAAAAGAATCATTCAGCCCAAGTGAAATGCAGGCAATTGCTCAGGAACTAGCCTCGCTTCGCAAATAATGGAGACTGGCCGGAAACTCGGCGAGTCTTTTTTATCATTGCCTCAAAACCAATTTTCCTTAACAGGCGCCATTTATATCTGCTTAATTTTTGCATTCGAAGAAACAGGCTGCCAAACATGATACTCATGACAGTGTTCGAATAAGTTGTGAAGGAGTACAAGCATGAAAACGTCACATATCAAAACAGCATCCGGAATGTATATCAACTACTTCTTTCTGGGGATGGTCAATATCATTCTCGCATCCAATATGCCCTCTTTAACAAAACAATGGAATACCGATCCGACCGGCATCAGTTATGTCATTGCCGCTATCGGGTTTGGCAAACTGCTGACATACGGCATTTCCGGGGTTTTATCTGATAGAATCGGCAGAAAGCCGCTTGTTGTCGCTTCTGCGGGAATTATGGCCGTCTTTTTAGTCGGTATTCCTTTATCACCGAGCTATGAGCTGGCGTTTGTGTTCGCCTTATTAGCGGGAGTTGCAAATTCAGCGATGGACGCAGGAACATATCCCGCCCTGACCGAACTCTTCCCGGCTGCTTCCGGTTCGGCGAATGTCTTGGTCAAAGCCTTTATGTCTGTCGGGGCAGCCCTTTTGCCGCTTTTGATCACATTTTTAGCAGACCACAGCATGTTTTACGGATTTGCTTTTTATCTGCCGGCAGCGGTCTATCTCCTGAATATTATTTATTTATCAACGCTTTCGTTTCCTAAAAAACATAAGAAACCAACTGATAGCGGCCAACAGGAATATTCCGTTTTCTTGTCTGAACCTGTTTTTCAGAAAGAAGGCACCGCACTGATTATCATCGGTTTTACATCCACGGCTTTATTTACGGTTTCTCAAATCTGGCTCCCGAGCTACGCGCAAAAGGCAGCCGGGTTAGCTGAATCAGCATCCGTACAATTGCTGAGCTATTATAGTATAGGGTCTCTGGCATCTGTTTTATTATTAGCCGTTTTGCTGAACAGATGGGTCAAACCTGTCTTCATAACGCTCTTATATCCTATTATTACTTTATGTACGCTCGCAGTTATGCTGACGGTTCATACCCCAGTCGTGCTGGACATCACTGCCTTTTTCTTAGGCTTTTCTACTGCAGGTGTGTTTCAAATGACCATTACGTTAATGACAGAGCTGTTCTGGAAGCGAAAAGGAACCGTTACCGGAATTGTAGCGACCGCTTCAAGCCTTGCATCGATTCTGCTTCCGATTGCAACAGGCCTTATCGCAAAAGCGGGAGGCATCGCCCATATTTTCATGTTCGACTTCGGCATTGCGGTCATCGGAACGGCTGCAGCTGCTTTCTTGTATTACAGGTACAAGAAACTGACAGGTGCTCAAGCCTAAGCAACAAAAAAACGGACGCCCGTGAGCGTCCGTTTTTTCTTATTTCTCAAGCAATGCCAAAGATTCGCGGTTAAATGCCGGAATGTCGTCCGGTGTTCGGCTTGTAACCAGTTGATCCTGGCAAACAACCACTTCCTTGTCCACAACGTCGGCACCGGCGTTTTCCATGTCAACACGAATGGACGTATAGCCTGTTGCTTTTCGGCCGTCGAGCGCTTTCGCATTGATTAAAAGCTGCGGGCCGTGGCAAATGGCGAATACCGGTTTTTTGTCAGTCATAAAGGCTTTTGTAAATTGGACGAAACGATCGTCAGCGCGAAGCTGGTCTGGCGAAAATCCTCCAGGAATCAAAAGCGCATCAAAGTCTGAAGGGTTTACGTCGTCAATGGAAGCGTCAACTGTCACTTCCGCTTTCCCCTGCTTGCCTTTTACTGTTTTTCCTTTTTCAGTTTCGATGACAGTCAGTTCATGTCCCGCTTCTTTAAAAGCTTTCGCAGGCTCAGTGTACTCGCTGTCCTCAAAGTAATCTGTCAAAACAACTGCAATTTTTTTCCCCATGGTTCATAACCTCCCGCTTTAGATGTCTACATAAAACACTCTACCCCAGCCACACTAAAATAAACATTTTGCGAATATGGACAAGCGATAAGCATAAATACCCAGCATTTGTCGTTTGAAGCTGCTACATAGTACTCATTTTTCTCCCTTTTACAATAATCATAAAGAAACACCTACAAATAGTTACAAAATATTCTTACAATAGGAGCTGTAACACAAATTTCGTTGAAAGGTGGAGAACTGGTGAGAATACAGAAAAGACGAACACACGTCGGAAACATTCTCCGTATTCTTTTGCCCCCAATTATGATACTTAGCCTAATCCTCCCAACACCACCCATTCATGCAGAAGAAAGCGCGGCTCCTCAGGTGCATCTGAGTATTTTGGCCACGACTGATATTCATGCCAATATGATGGATTATGATTACTACAGCGACAAAGAAACGACGGATTTCGGGCTGGCGAGAACGGCGCAGCTGATCCAAAAGCACCGCGAGCAAAACCCTAACACCCTACTTGTGGATAACGGCGACTTGATTCAAGGGAACCCGCTGGGTGAATACGCGGTGAAATATCAAAAAGACGACATTATCTCCGGCGCGAAAACCCATCCGATTATCAGCGTCATGAATGCGCTGAAATACGACGCCGGGACGCTTGGCAATCACGAATTCAACTACGGACTTGACTTTCTCGACGGCACAATCAAAGGAGCCGATTTCCCGATTGTCAATGCCAACGTCAAAACAACTAGCGGCGAAAATCGTTATACGCCGTATGTGATAAAAGAGAAAACGGTCACTGACGGAAACGGCAATAAACAGAAAGTAAAAGTCGGCTACATAGGCTTTGTCCCCCCGCAAATCATGACATGGGACAAAAAGAATCTCGAGGGGCAGGTGCAGGTGCAGGATATCGTAGAATCCGCCAATGAAACGATTCCTAAAATGAAGGCGGAAGGCGCAGATGTCATTATTGCCCTCGCCCACACCGGCATTGAAAAGCAGTCACAATCATCAGGCGCAGAAAACGCCGTGTTTGACCTTGCCACCAAAACGAAAGGCATTGACGCGATTATCTCGGGCCATCAGCACGGGCTCTTTCCTTCCGCGGAGTATGCAGGTGCTGCTCAATTCGATGTGGAAAAAGGAACGATTAACGGCATTCCTGTCGTCATGCCAAGCAGCTGGGGCAAATACTTAGGCGTGATTGACCTCAAACTTGAAAAGGCGGACGGCTCATGGAAGGTTGCAGATTCCAAAGGCAGTATTGAATCTATTGCCGGCACCGTCACATCCAGAAACGAAACCGTTACAAACACCATTCAGCAAACACACCAAAACACACTGGAGTATGTTCGAAAGCCAGTCGGCAAAACTGAAGCAGAAATTAACAGCTTCTTTGCCCAGGTCAAAGATGATCCTTCCATTCAAATCGTGACTGACGCGCAAAAATGGTACGCCGAAAAAGAAATGAAGGATACCGAGTACAAGGACCTGCCGATTTTATCCGCCGGAGCGCCGTTTAAAGCAGGCGGCAGAAACGGAGCCAATTACTACACAAACATTCCGGCCGGAGATCTTGCGATTAAAAATGTCGGTGACTTGTATCTTTACGATAATACTGTCCAAATCGTCAAACTGACAGGCAGCGAAGTGAAGGACTGGCTGGAGATGTCAGCAGGCCAATTCAATCAAATTGATCCGTCTAAAGGCGGCGATCAGGCCTTGCTGAACGAGAATTTCCGCTCATATAATTTTGATGTGATTGACGGCGTCACATATCAAGTCGATGTGACAAAACCGGCTAAATACAATGAGAACGGAAAAGTGATCAATGCGGATTCATCCCGGATCATCAACCTTTCCTATGAAGGCAAGCAGATCAGCCCAAGCCAGGAATTTCTCGTGGTCACCAATAATTACCGTGCGTCCGGAGGCGGCGGGTTCCCTCATCTGACGAGCGATAAAATTGTCCACGGCTCTGCGGTTGAAAACAGGCAGGTGCTGATGGATTACATTATTGAACAAAAAACAGTCAATCCAAAAGCAGACAACAACTGGTCAATCGCGCCTGTTTCCGGTGCGAATGTGACGTTTGAATCCTCGCTTTTGGCCAAGCCATTTGCTGATAAAGCAGACGACGTCGCTTATGTAGGCAAGTCTGCGAATGAAGGCTATGGTGTGTATAAGCTGCAATTCGATGATGATTCAAATCCAGATCCTCCTAAAGACGGACTGTGGGATCTGACTGTCATGCACACGAATGACACGCACGCCCATCTCGATAATGCAGCGAGACGAATGACGAAAATTAACGAAGTGCGCAGCGAAACAAACCACAACATTCTCCTTGATGCGGGAGATGTGTTTTCCGGTGATCTGTATTTCACAAAATGGAACGGTTTGGCCGATTTGAAAATGATGAATATGATGGGCTATGACGCCATGACCTTCGGAAACCATGAATTTGACAAAGGCCCGACAGTGCTTTCTGATTTTCTAAGCGGAAACAGCGCGACCGTTGATCCAGCGAACCGCTATCACTTTGAAGCGCCGGAATTTCCGATTGTCAGCGCAAACGTAGATGTGTCAAATGAGCCCAAACTGAAATCATTTGTCAAAAAGCCGCAAACCTTTACGGCAGTTGAAAAGAAAGAGGCCGGCATCCACCCTTACATTCTGTTAGACGTTGACGGAGAGAAAGTCGCCGTATTCGGACTGACAACGGAAGATACGGCCACCACCTCAAGTCCGGGCAAAAGCATCGTATTCAATGATGCCTTTGAAACAGCACAAAACACTGTCAAAGCGATTCAGGAAGAAGAAAAAGTAAATAAAATTATTGCATTAACCCATATCGGGCATAACCGAGACCTTGAGCTCGCCAAAAAAGTAAAAGGCATTGACTTGATCATCGGCGGACACACTCACACCCTCGTAGACAAAATGGAGGTCGTGGACAACGAAGAACCGACGATCGTGGCACAGGCAAAAGAATACGGCCAATTCTTAGGGCGCGTTGATGTCGCGTTTGATGAAAACGGCGTTGTGCAAACAGACAAATCAAATCTGAGTGTGCTGCCAATTGATGAACATACAAGAGAAAACGCAGAAGCAAAACAAGAGCTCGACCAGTTCAAAAGTGAATTAGAAGACGTCAAAAATGAAAAAGTCGGTTATACGGATGTGGCGCTTGACGGCCAGCGTGAGCATGTGCGTACGAAAGAAACGAATCTCGGAAACTTCATCGCGGACGGTATGCTTGCAAAAGCGAAAGAAGCAGCCGGCGCCAGAATAGCGATAACAAATGGCGGCGGCATCAGAGCCGGCATTGACAAAGGGGATATCACACTCGGCGAGGTGCTCAACGTGATGCCGTTCGGCAATACGCTTTACGTGGCCGATTTAACCGGAAAACAAATTAAAGAAGCCCTTGAACAAGGCCTAAGCAATGTGGAAAACGGCGGCGGCGCTTTCCCTCAGGTAGCCGGAATCGAATATACCTTTACATTAAACAATGAACCTGGACACCGTGTGTTAGACGTGAAAATTGAATCGCCTAACGGAGACAAAGTTGCTATAAATACGAATGATACCTACCGCGTGGCAACAAATAATTTTGTCGGCGCCGGAGGAGACGGATATTCTGTCTTTACACAAGCCTCCCATGGTGAAGACCTTGGCTACGTTGATTATGAGATTTTCACCGAACAGCTGAAAAAACTAGGAAACAAGGTATCTCCTAAAATTGAAGGACGGATCAAAGAAGTATTCCTGCCGACAAAGCAGAAGGATGGCAGCTGGACACTTGATGAAGACAAATTTGCGATTTACGCTAAAAATGCCAACACGCCGCTTGTCTATTACGGAACACATGAAGGATCACAAGAGAAGCCTATCAATCTTAAAGTGAAGAAAGATCAGGTCCAACTTTTGAAAGAAAGAGAGTCAGATCCTTCATTGACGGTGTTCAACTACTGGTACAGCATGAAGATGCCAATGGCGAACCTTAAAACCGCAGACACTGCAATCGGAATCAAGTCGACGGGAGAGTTGGATGTGTCATTGGCAGATGTATATGACTTTACAGTAAAGCAAAAAGGAAAAGAGATAAAATCATTCAAGGAGCCCGTTCAGCTTTCTCTTCGCATGTTTGATATTGAAGAAGCCCATAACCCTGCCATTTATCACGTCGACAGGAAAAAGGAAGCTTTCACAAAGACAGATCACGGATCAGTTGACGATGATATGGTGACAGGATATACAAACCACTTCAGCGAATACACGATCTTAAATTCCGGAGAGAACAACAAACCGCCGGCATTCCCGTCAGATCAACCGACAGGCAGGGATGACGGCAATCATGGCGGCGGCTCCGACAAACCAGGCGGAAAACAGCCGACTGACGGGAACGGAGGAAATGATACGCCTCCTGGCACTCAACCGACTAACGGTTCGGGCGGGTCAGGAACAGACGGCCCGGCTGGCGGCCTGCTTCCGGACACAGCCACATCCATGTACTCGATCCTGTTGGCCGGATTTCTGATCAGTGCACTCGGCACGGCATTGTACTTACATCAGAGGAGAAAACAGAATAGAGCGAATCAGGCATAAAAAAAGAGCTGCTCGCTATGCGAGCAGCTTTCTTTATTTAAACCCACTTCACAACATCTTCAACAGCAGATCTTGTTTTCGGACGAGGGTCTCTCACTCGGTAGCCGAATGCCACCATCACAGAAATATCAAAGCTTCCGTTTTCCAGAAGCCCTTCTTCTTCAAGAATGCGGTGAATGTGATCATACTGGAAACCTTCGATCGGGCAGGAATCAACACCAATTTGCGCAGCGGCAGTCATCATGTTGCCAAGCGCAATATATGTTTGTTTTGATGCCCAGTCAAACAATGTTCTGTCACTTTCAAGCAAATGCAAATCGTTTTTCTGGAATTCTTCTGTTTTGCTTAGATAGCCTTCGTACACGTCTTGAGGCATTTGTTTTACTTCTTTTAAATGACGTTTGATGTAGTCCGCATTATATTTCATATCCTTCGCTGTACGTGCGAGAATCAGGACGAAATGGCTTGCGGTCGGCAGCTGCTTTTGCGCGCCCCACGTGTATTCGCGAAGCTTCTCGCGGAATTCCGGATTTTGGACGACGACAAATTTCCAAGGCTCAAGGCCGAGTGAGCTTGGAGACAGTCTTCCTGTTTCTAAAATAAATTCAAAATCGCTGTCTGACACTTTTTTATTCGGATCAAATTCCTTTGTCGCATGTCTGAAATGGTATGCATCCAAAATTTGTTTCTTTAGATCTGCCATGTAAAACACCTCTCCTTTAGGTTACTCTCATCTCTATTGTAGCCATTATGATAAAAAGTAAAAGTACGCACATTTTTGTTGGATAGTATCAATTTTGATACCAAATAAAAAAGCGCACTGCCAAAGGCAGGCGCCTCTTTCACTTTCCCCGCCGCGCAAAATCGACAAACCGGAATTTGTCGAGACGGTGTCTGCTTTCCGTATATTGAAACAGACTCGTATCCTCCAAAAAGACGTAGTTTCTCACCACAACCATATGGTCATAGCCGCGTAAATCGAGCAGCTCTCTGTCCTCATCCGTACACGGCTCGGCGACAATTTCTTTTTGGGCGTAACTGATCGAAAGACCGAATTCTCCTTCTATATATTCATATATGGAGTTTTCACAAATTTCTTTCGTCAGGTGAGGGACATGCTTTCTGAAAAAGTAATCCTTGTCCAAAATCACATGTTCCCCGTCAATCTTTCTAGACCTGATGACTTCCCAGATGTCGTCATCCGAATTGGCCCGGAGCTGTTTCTGGATCAGCTCTGACGGAGGCTCCAACCCGAATTTGTGTACAGTTGTTTTCGTTTCTTTGCCAAGCGTTTGCGCGAGCTCCTTGAAGCTGACAAGACCCGAAACGGGAAACTGCATTTTTTCACGGTTGAGAACGATAGAGCCCTTCCCTCTGATTTTCTGAATATAGCCGTTTTGCGCGAGCATATGAAGCGCCTTTCGGACCGTTTCTCTTGATGTACCATACTGTGCGGTCAACTCATGTTCAGACGGAAGAATCTTTTCCGCTTTCCATCGGCCGCCTTCGATTTGCTGCGCGATGTCTTTATAAATTGTGATGAATTTATTCACCTTCATTATGGACCACCCAGCTTAGTTTAACACGGTTTCGTTAAACGATAAACAATGGACTCATACGGACGGAGCGTCATGTTCTGAAGCCCTTCCCTTGCTTCATCGTTCGTCAACAGCACCTCTGCCTTCCATTCGTCAGGCGCTAAAGAGTCCGGCAGTGTAAAGGCCGCCTCTGTCCCGTAAAAATTATTGATCACGAGCAGCTTTTCATTGCGGCCGTGTCTGAGATACGCAAAAATGCTCGGGTCATCCTTTGCGATTAACTCATACGTCCCCTCTGTCACGATGTCATACATTTTGCGAATCTGAATTAATTTTTGATAATGGTAAAACACCGAATTTTGATCCCTCAGCGCCGCTTCAGCATTGATTTCCCGATAGTTGCCGGCAACCGGTATCCATGGTGTGCCCGTTGTAAAACCGCCATTCTCCGTAGCATCCCACTGAACGGGGGTTCTGGAATTGTCACGGGATTTCGCCTGTAAAATCGCTGTGATCTCTTGATCAGCCATTCCTTTGTCCTTCAAGGCGTGATACATGTTCAGCGATTCCACATCCCGATAGGAGCTGATGTCAGTAAACTTCGGATTCGTCATCCCCAGCTCCTCGCCCTGATAAATATAAGGCGTGCCCTGCATCATATGAATGGCCGTAGCAAGCATTTTCGCCGATTTCACCCTATACGCGCCATCATCTCCATATCTTGATACAACGCGCGGCTGATCATGATTGCACCAGAACAGAGCGTTCCATCCCCCTCCTGCGTGCATGCCCGTTTGCCAGTCGGATAGGATCTCCTTCAGCTTCAAAAAGTCAAACGGCGCCAAGGCCCATTTTTCCCCGTTTGGATAGTCAACCTTGAGATGATGGAAGCTGAACGTCATGTCTAGTTCCTTATTGGCAGGATTCGTATATCGAATGCAATGGTCTACCGTCGTTGAAGACATCTCACCGACCGTCATGCTGTCATAATGTGAAAACACCTTTTCGTTCATTTCATGCAGATATTCGTGCACCCGCGGCCCGTCAGTGTAATAGGCACGGCCGTCTTCTCCGGCTTGCGCATCCGGAAAGCGCTGGTCTTTAGAAATCAGGTTGATGACATCAAGCCTGAAGCCGTCTATCCCCTTTTCAAACCAAAAATGCATCATGTCATAGACATGCTTTCTGACCTCTTCATTTTCCCAATTCAAATCAGCCTGCGTCACATCAAACAGATGCAAATAGTATTGTCCCGATGCTTCATCAAGCTCCCATGCCGAGCCGCCGAATTTCGATTCCCAGTTCGTCGGGTGAGAACCGTTTTGCCGCGGGCTTTTCCATATATAAAAATCACGGTATGGGCTGTCGATTGAAGAAATCGCCTCGCGAAACCATTTGTGCTCTGTTGACGTATGATTGACGACAAGGTCCATAACGACTTTCAAGTCTCTTTTATGCGCTTCGGATAGTAACCTTTCAAAATCCTCCATCGTTCCATATTCAGGATAAACCGAGTAATAATCACGAATATCATACCCATTATCATGCTGCGGAGAATCATAAATCGGCGTCAGCCAAAGCACATCCACCTGAAGTGTTTTTAAGTAATCGAGCTTTTCGATGATGCCGTTCAGGTCACCTACACCGTTTCCTGTCGTATCGTTAAAGCTTTTCGGATAAATTTGATAGACCACAGCTTTTTTCCACCATGGCGTTTGTTCTGTTTTCATCTGTTTCCACCACCGATTTTTAAATGATAAATGGGAAAAGGGAACGATAAACACGTCCCGCTCCCCATTGGTTATTTATGTTTGAATCTTGCATACGCGTATGTTCCGGCAAACGGTACGATTAATACAATGGCCATCCCGATAGCAAACGCGCCCCAGTACTGGCTCATGATTGAGAAAATCCCCGGCACACCGCCGACACCGACGGAGCTGGCCAGCACACCTTGAGAAGAAATATACATTCCGGCCAGCCCAGAGCTGACCATTGCGATGATAAATGGGAATCTGTATCGCAGATTCACCCCGAAGATGGCAGGCTCTGTAATGCCAAGATAAGCAGAAATCCCTGACGTGAGGGAGAGGCCTTTTTGTTTCTCATCCTTCACGATAAACATCATGGCCAGCGCGGCCGAACCTTGGGCGATATTAGAAAGCGCCAGCATCGGCCATAAAAAGGTGCCGCCGAGCTTTGATCCGATGAGCTGCAGGTCAACGGCAAGAAACGTGTGATGCATACCGGTAATCACGAGCGCTGAGTAGAAGCCGCCATATAACAAACCGCCAAGTGCGGCAAAAGAACCGAACACCGAGATAAGCCCTGAAGTCAGCACATTACCGATCGCAAATGTAACCGGGCCGATCAAAATAAAAGAGGCAAACCCAGTTACGAGAAGCGTAATCGGCGCGACAACGAGAAGCTGTATGCCCTCAGGTGTGCGTTTTGTTAAAAACATCTCAATTTTCGCCAGCATATAAGAAGCAAGCAAAATGGGGAGCACCTGGCCCTGATAGCCGACTTTCTGCACCTCTAGGCCGAATAAATTCCATACCGGGATCTTTCCGCTTTGTTCTGCGGCGCCATATCCCCACGCATTTAGCAAATCAGGATGCACGAGCATAACCCCGAGCACAATGCCAAGAAGCGGATTGCCGCCGAACCGTTTGACGGCAGACCATCCGATTAACGCAGGCAGGAACGTAAAGGCCGTGCCTGCAATCAGGTTAATCATATTAGCAAGATCTGCCCACTGCGGATAGACCTGCACAATCGATTTTGTGCTGAAGAAAATGCCTTCCGCCGTTAAAATGTTATTGATCCCCATTAAAAGACCCGCCGTGACAATTGCAGGCAATATTGGAATGAAGATATCTGCAAGCGTTTTCACAGCACGCTGCAAAGGATTCATATTTTTTTCTGAAGCCTTCTTCACATCATCCTTAGTTGACTCGCCAATCCCCGTTTCCTTGACCAGTTCAGCATATACTTTGTTGACCGTTCCCTGGCCGATGACGACCTGAAACTGTCCGTTTGTCGAGAATGAGCCCTTTACCACATCAATTTGATCAAGCATCTCTTGGTCAACCTTGCTTTCATCTATTAATGCAAAACGCAAACGTGTAACACAATGAGTTGCCGCTGCAATATTTTCAGCACCGCCGACTGCTTCGACAATCTGAAGTGCCGATTTGTTCAGTTCCCCCATGCCAACCCCTCCGTATCCGTTTTTATAACTTGTATATACAACTTATAATCATATTGTATTCCTGTATATACAGGTAGTCAACACTTTTTTATAGCGCTTTCATCCTAGTCTGGAATATATGAAACAGACAAGGTTACCCTAAAAGTCACAAGCACTTATTGAATATGACATTAAAAAGCAGGGTGAGCCTCTATGAATAAACGCGACAAAGCGCTTCAGCTCATCAAAGAGCTTGAAGACAATCAGGACAGACCGATCTCTCCCAATTTGAAGGAAAACCTCGATAATCTGACCTTATTAACAGAAGGCTGCTCAGACATCGTATTTAGACAATTTGACTTTGGAAACGGGCTGTGCGGATTTATTATTTATATCGAAGGAATTGTAAAATCTGAACATATTCAGGATCACGCCCTCCGCCCTTTCTTAATGCATTTGACGGATCAAATAGATGAACATGAAGAGGCGCTGCAAAATACTCTATCCATTTCAAGTGTTGCAATAGAAACGAGTATGAGCAAAGTGGCTGCATCCATCATTGAGGGGAACGCGGTTTTATTTGCCGACGGGCACTCAAAAGGCCTGATCTTAAATATAAAAGGCGGACAAAGAAGAAGCATTGAAGAGCCGATAACAGAATCGACCATCAGAGGGTCAAGAGAGGGCTTCACTGAAAGCCTCAGGGTCAATACCGCTCTTGTGCGCTTTCGCGTCAAAACGTTTCAGCTTAAAATGATCTCGTTTAAAATCGGCACGAAAACCAAAACCGATGTTGTCTTGGCCTATATTGACGGGCTTGCCGATCCAAAGGTCATTGACAAAGTAAAAAAAAGAATCAAAAAGATAAAGATTGATGCTGTCTTAGAAAGCGGATATATTGAAGAGTTTATCGAAGACGACACGTACTCGCCATTCCCCCAGCTGCAATACACAGAAAGGCCGGACACCGTCGCCGCCCAGCTTCTCGAAGGCCGATTTGCCATTTTCACAGATAATACGCCCTTTGTCTTAACAGGCCCGATTACGTTTTGGCAGCTTATGCAGGCCAGTGAAGATTACTATGAGCGTTATTTGATGTCTAACTTAATCCGCTGGCTTCGCTATATGTTTTTATTCGTTGCTTTATATTTGCCGGCTATTTATGTTGCCGTTATTACATACCACCAGGACTTAATGCCGACAAACTTAATGTTCAGTGTGGCCTCCGCGCGTGAACCGATTCCTTTCCCCGCCATCATAGAAGCATTGATTATGGAAATTTCTTTTGAGGCTCTCCGTGAGGCAGGAGTGCGCCTGCCGAAAACCATCGGCCAGACCGTCAGTATTCTCGGGGCCCTAGTCATTGGGACAGCCGCTGTTGAAGCGGGAATTGTGTCTGCCCCCATGGTGATCATCGTATCGTTAACAGGGATCGCGTCATTTACAATTCCGCGGTTTAACTTAGCTATCTCCATCAGGATGCTTCGTTTCCCGCTTATGTTTTTGGCGAGTATTTTCGGGATTTTCGGCATTATGCTTGGCACGATTATCTTAGTGCTCCATTTATGCAAGCTGCAATCTTTCGGCATTCCTTATTTATCCGGGATTTCTCCGTTTAAACGAGATGAAGTAAAAGATATTTTTGTCAGGGCGCCTTGGTGGACGATGACCAGAAGGCCGGGCACGTATTCGCGCGGCAACGGACAGAAGGGAGCGAAAAGAGAGGACCCAAAAGATGAAGAAAACAATATATAAGTGTGTTGTGCCGCTTCTCATTTGTATCCTTCTAGCGGGGTGCTGGGACCGGACAGAAATCAATGACATTGCATTTGTTGTCAGCTCAGCCATTGATAAGAAAAAAGATCAGTATCGAGTGGCCATGCAGATTCCCTTGGTCGGTCAATTAGGCGGACAAACAGGGGGCGGCGGCGGAACTGCCGGTTCAAAAACATGGTATGTTGATTCAGCTTCCGGCACTACGATCAGAGAAGCGAACAACAAGCTGCAAACCTCCTTGTCACGGACAATCAATACGTCCCACAGACGTACAGTCATTATTGGAGAGGATATGGCGAGAGACGGCGTTGCCCCAGTCTTTGATATTTTAACCCGAAATCCGCAGAACAGATTAACGGCGCTCATTTTAGTCAGCCGGGGAGAAGCGCGGGACATTTTAAATACCGATGTCCAGCTTGAACAGTTTCCGGCGGAAATGATTCGTGAGCTGGCCATTATCGCAACGAGCCGCCCCGTTTTCTTAAGCAGATTCATGTCTGATCTAGTAGAAATAGGCAGTGATCCGTATGCACCGGTCATCTCTGAATCTAAAACAAAACCTGGAGGGAAAGGCAAATCTAATTTGAAAATTGACGGGCTTGCGATCTTTAAAAAGGACAGATTGATGGATATTTTCAAAGATGAACACATGACAGCAGCCCTGATGTTGCTGAATCAAGCACGCCAGCCAGAATTCATAGTAGACCTGCCGAATCAAATGGGACAAGCATCCATTCAGCTTCAAAAGTCCAATGCATCCTTTCATGCCGCTGAAAAAAACGGAAAGCTGTCAATGACAATCGAGATCAGAGCCAAAGGAATTATTATGGAAAACCAATCAACCTATGAGACGAGAGAAAATGACCAGTATTACATCATTCAAAAAGCATTAAACAGAACCATAAAGAAGGACGTGATCAGCACCGTTCATCGTTTGCAAAAGCTAAAGGCGGACCCGGCCGGCTTTCAAGACAGAACCATCAGAAGCACGGCAACCACGAAGAATCTGCTGAAAAAGGAATGGGAAGAGGTATATAAGGATATGGAGGTTCACGTCGTCCCAATTGTGACGATTGAGCAGGGCGGTGTCCTATACAAAACGATCAGCCATTAATGGAGGTGCGTCAGCATGATCAGCTATATAGTACAGACATTGATTGTGTGCATTGCCATATACGCATATGAGTGGAAGAATTTTCGTTCCGCTAACAATCTAACAAAATGGGCCTTCAGCCTGCTGATTGCAGGAAGTGCTTTTCTATGGATTTATATGAGAGTGAATCCCCTGCTTCCGCGGCTGGGGCACCTGTTTAAATATATTCCGTTTTGAACATGACAGAAAGGATGTGCTTTATGGACAAGACCTCTGCATACCAAGGATTATTTTTCGGAGCTCTTTATACGTTAGCGGTCGGATTAAAGCATGCTCCGATTCTCATGATCGAATCAGCAAAACAAAATGCCTGGCACAGCTATATCCTCGGCGTTGTCATCGTGATTCCGGCACTCTGGCTCATGCATAGGCTGATGAAAAAGCATCAGGATAAAAATATCTATGAGCTGCTGAGCGATTCCTCACCAATCGCAGGCCGGATTATCATTTTACTGTTTTCTTTGTATTTCCTGTTAATCAATGCTCATGATATACGTTTTTTCATCAATTTGATTAACATTTTATTTCTCCCGAGAACACCAATGGCTGTTCTTGGCGGTGTTATTATCTTTGTGGCGATCTGTATTGCCAGAGAGGGAAAAGAAACATTGACCAGAATGGCGCAGATATTCCTATTTCCATTCGGCATCCTGGTCTTGTTCCTTCCATTTACGCTGGCCACACAAATTGAGCTTCAAAACTTGACACCTGTTTTTGAAGGTCTAATCCCATACCTTCAATCAGGCTATTACGCGTTTGGGACAATGGGGGAATTGATTATCCTTCCGCTTCTCTTCTCAAACCGGAGCGTCCCGCTAAAATACACCATTTTCGCGATACTGCTGGGCGCTTTATTGCTGGCCGTGATGTTATTTTCTTCAATTTCTGTCTTTGGTCCCAACCTGACATCTACTTTCTTTGATCCTGCTTATATGGTCATCAGGCAGATCCGCATTACGGATTTTCTGGATCGCTCAGACCTGATCATCGCGGCCTTTTGGATTCCGGTCATTATGGTGAAGATAGCAGGTTCCCTATATATCGTGGTATACGGCCTTTCGTTTTTACACTCAAAAATCGACCCGAAAGCCATGTATACACCAACCGGCATGTTCTCAGTCGTATGCGGCTTTTGGTTCTTTTTAAATACAAATCAGCTAATCGACTTTAACAGAATCAAACCAATCATTAATGTAGTGATTTCTCTTTTGCTGCCTTTACTCATTTATTTGATCATAAAAAGCAAAGCATTGTTCGGCGCAAAAGCAAAACACTAGGAATTTTTAGCTTCTTTTGTTGGATAAACAGGCTTTTGTTTCGTTTTTCTTATATCTTTCAGGTAGTACTGTTCAGATGTAAAGAATTCGGTGTACAGCGCTTTTACCTTTCTGCTCAATAACAAGAGCGCAATCACATTCGGGACAACAATAAAAACCAATGCTAAGTCCAATACGCCCCAAATGGCTTTTGCTCCGCCTGCGGCACCTATGATAATAGCCGCTAAATAAACGAATTTAATCACATGTCCTGCCAGCCGCCCGAACAGAAATTCAGCTTGCTTTACGCCGTAGAAAATGACAACCATGATGGTCGATACAACAAAGAAAACGAGAGAAACCGAGACGAAATACCCTCCTCCAGAACCAAAATAGTGCTGAAATGCGGCCGTTGTCAGTGCTGCCGGGTCATGTGAGGCGTTCTTCCCTGTCCAGACACCAGATGCAAGGACGATAAAAGCGGTGGTCGTACAGATGATCAAGGTGTCAATGACAATGCCGATCACAGACCAAAAACCTTGCCGCACTGGGTGATCAGTCATAGCTGCTGCGTGTGCAATCGGGGCTGTGCCCATTCCGGCTTCATTAGAATACAGCCCGCGGGCAAATCCCCAGCGAACGGTTTCAGCCAGAGCAGCACAAGCGAATCCTCCAACTGCTGAAGAAGAAGTAAACGCATTTGAAAAGATAAGAGAGAAAAACGCCGGCACTGATGATAGATTCATGAGAACAATCAGGAGACCGGCTCCCGCATATGCCCCTGCCATAAGAGGCACGACAAACTCTGTTACTTTTCCGATCCGCTTTACTCCTCCGATCACCACTAACCCGATCAAAAACGCTATGCCGATTCCTGCGTATATCTTATTGAAAGAAAACGTCTCGGCAAGCGAGACTGAAACTGAATTTCCCTGAACCATAATGCTCGGAATCAGCTCCACAATCAGCGCAACAGAGAAGAATACGCCGAGCCATTTCATGCGCAGCCCTTTTGTTATGTAATACATCGGTCCCCCGACGAATTCACCCTGCTCATTTTTTTCTCTGTAATGAACAGCAAGAACACTCTCAGAAAACTTAATCGCCATGGCAAATAAGGCAATAAGCCACATCCAAAAAACCGCTCCGGGCCCTCCAAACATAATAGCGGCAGGCACACCGACAATGTTCGCCGCACCGATCGTTGAACTGAGGGCCGAGGTCAATGCCTGGAGCGGTGTGACCGTCCCCTCTCCCTTCGGCTTTTTTCCTACACTGCCGATTGTCTGTTTGAAAATGTATAAAGGATAGCGAAATTGAAAACCTTTCAGCAAAATAGTGAAATACAACCCCGTCCCCGTCAGCAGAATGATTAGCGGCGGCCCCCACAGCCAATCAGATATATGCTCTATCCACCCTAATAGTCGTTCCATCCCATCACCCTTTTTTCGTTTATGAGTCATTTCCCATAGATGGAAAAACATAAACCTTTAGACATAGAACTTGGAATATAAAAAGGATGGCTTCTCTCAATCGCCATCCTGCAGACAAGACAAATCAGCTGGAAGAAGGTCTGTTTCGTCCAAGCCGGTCATATACTTTATTCTTATAAAAAGCGGATGCTGGCTTTGAAAACATGTCTTTTTTGTCAACAAGCTTATCAAGAAGCAATTGCTTTTCAGATTTTGTTCTGATTAATTTCTCCCGTTCTTTTTCGTCATAGCACTTTTCGATTAAATGGTCGATGGTCATAAGCTCTTTTTTGAGCGCGCCCTCGTCCTCAGCCATTCCCGCATTTTTCATAATACGGTAGCCCATGCGCAGCGATTCCGGCAAGTGTGCCGCGTCATCTTTCGGCAGCGGCTTTCCCATTCCCGGGAGGTTTTGAAAGTCTCCGTCTTTGATGGCGCGCTTAATTTTATCTTCAGACACAATATGGGAAAAATCCATCCTTCCACCTCTTTTCATCTATTCCGTTTATTTTATCATATAATGATCATTGTACCATTTTATTCCTTTATTTCTAGAAAGATACCTTGTTTTACATTTGGTCATTTCAAAGCGAAACGTTGATTCGACGGCGTTTTTCGCCACTTTCTCCATCATACGATTTTCACTTTTCTAATCTGCGGATTCGTGTTATATTGGATACGTTCGTTTTTTCTATCGTTTCGCTCGAACTGGATCGGAAAAAAGGAGTGTAACAATGAAAACATTTATAAAAGAAAGAGGACTGGCCTTCTTCTTCATCGCGGTCGTCCTGTTATGGATCAAAACGTATGTCGGTTATGTCCTGAACTTCAACTTAGGAATAGACAACACGATACAAAAAATATTGCTTTTTGTGAATCCTCTTAGCTCAAGCTTGTTCTTTCTTGGCTTTGGACTCTTGTTCAAGAAAAAATTACAGCGGACAGCCATTATAGTGATTCATTTTTTAATGTCTTTTTTACTGTACGCAAACATTGTGTACTACAGATTTTTCAATGATTTTATTACAATTCCGGTCATTATGCAGGCTAAAACAAACGGCGGCCAACTCGGTGACAGCGCATTTTCGCTGATGAGACCGACTGACGCCTTTTACTTTATCGACACGATCATCCTGATCATCTTGGCGATCAAAGTGAACAAGCCTGCCGAAACGTCAAGCAAAAAATCGTTCCGAATTATTTTAGCGTCTTCGATTCTTGTGTTCTTGATCAACCTGGCAGTTGCGGAATCAGACCGTCCTGAATTGCTGACAAGATCATTCGACCGGAACTATCTTGTGAAATACTTGGGAACATACAATTTCACAATTTATGACGCTGTACAGAATATCAAGTCCAACAGCCAGCGCGCGCTTGCCGATTCCAGCGACGTGACGGACGTAGAAAACTATATGAAAGCCAATTACGATGTGCCGAATAACGTGTATTTCGGCAAAGCGGAAGGAAAAAACGTCATTTACGTTTCACTTGAATCTTTGCAGTCATTTATCATCGACTACAAAATTGACGGCAAAGAAGTGACACCGTTCTTAAATAAACTGGCACATGATAACGAAACGTTCTACTTTGATAACTTTTTCCACCAAACGGGACAAGGTAAAACATCTGATGCTGAATTTATGATGGAAAACTCTCTGTACCCGCTGGCTCAAGGTTCAGTTTTCGTAAACAAAGCGCAAAACACGCTGCAATCCGTTCCGGCGATTCTGAAGTCTAAGAATTACACATCTGCCGCGTTCCACGGGAACACGCAGACGTTCTGGAACCGTAACGAAATGTACAAAGCGGAAGGCATTGATAAATTCTTTGATTCTGCCTACTATGACATGAACGAAGAAAACACGAAAAACTACGGCATGAAAGACAAACCGTTCTTCAAAGAATCAATGCCGCTGCTGGAAAGCCTGCCGCAGCCGTTCTATACGAAGTTCATTACCCTGTCCAACCACTTCCCATTCGGAATGGATGAGGGGGATACAGACTTCCCGGCTGGAGACTTTGGTGACTCTGTCGTCGATAACTACTTCCAGTCAGCCCATTACCTTGATCAGTCCATTGAACAATTCTTCAATGATCTGAAAAAAGACGGGTTATATGATAAATCGGTTATTGTGATGTACGGAGACCACTACGGCATCTCTGAAAACCACAATAAAGCGATGGCGAAAGTGCTTGGCAAAGATGAAATCACTGATTACGACAATGCCCAGCTTCAACGGGTGCCGCTCTTTATCCACGCTGCCGGCGTGAAGGGCGAGAAGGTTCATAAATATGCCGGAGACGTCGATGTGGCTCCTACCATTCTGCATCTGCTCGGAGTGGATACGAAAGACTATCTGATGTCCGGGTCTGATATTTTATCGAAAGAACACCGTGAAGTGATTCCGTTCCGAAACGGAGACTTTATTTCACCGAAGTACACGAAAATATCCGGTAAGTATTACGATACGAAAACCGGCAAAGAACTCGATGAATCCGAAGTCGACAAGTCAGAAGACTCACTCGTCAAGAAGGAACTTGAAATGTCCGATAAAATCATAAACGGAGACCTGCTGCGGTTCTACGAGCCGAAAGGTTTTAAGAAGGTAAACCCTTCTGATTATGATTACACAAAACATGACGAAGATTCTTCCGAAACGTCAAAGGATAACGAAGATAAATAAGAAAAAGCGGAGAGGTTGCCCTCTCCGCTTTTTTATTTGACAGCAGCTCTCAATTCCTCAGCTGCAAATTCCACATTCGGCCCAATAATGACTTGAACCGATTGCCCGCCAGATTTGACAACCCCTTTTGCGCCTGCTTTCTTCAAAAGCGCTTCATCCACCAAAGCGGTATCCTTCACAGTCAGTCGCAGCCTTGTGGCGCAATGATCAATGGTTTGAAGATTTTCTTTTCCGCCGAGCCCTTTCAGCATGATGTTTTCATTTACATCCTGAACCGTATTTTCATCCAGCACTTCATCCACATCATCATCTTCCCGTCCCGGCGTTTTTAAATTCAAAGCCTTAATCAGTACATAAAACACGATAAAGTATACTGCCGCATAGCATATACCTACAAAAAGCAGAAGCAGCGGTTTTTCTGCGATTCCGTAGCTGAGCACATAATCGATAGCTCCGGCTGAAAAAGAGAAGCCTGAGCGGATGCCTAGCCAGTTGACGATAAATAAAGATAACCCTGTTAAGATCGCGTGAACAGCGTATAAAAGCGGAGATAAAAACATAAATGCAAACTCAATCGGCTCCGTAATCCCTGTGATAAACGCCGTTAAAGCAAACCCAATCATCATTCCAGCCGTCGCTTTCCGTTTAGACGGCTTCGCAGTCACAACCATAGCCAGACACGCCGCTGGAAGACCGAACATCATGATTGGGAAGAATCCGGTCATATATGTGCCCGCTGTCGGATCTTTCGCGAAAAAGCGAGCCAGATCCCCTGTCACTCCGTTATATTCTCCGAATTGGAACCAGAAAATATTGTTCAGTACGTGGTGAAGGCCAAGCGGAATTAACAGCCTGTTGAAAAGGCCGAATATGCCCGCTCCGATGCCGCCTAGTCCCAGCATCCACTCTCCAAACGCGTTTATGCACGATTGAATCGGCGGCCAGACGACTCCGAATATGCCGGCTAAAATGATCGTAATGATGGCAGTTATAATCGGCACAAGCCGTCTACCGCTGAAAAATCCGAGATATTCTGGCAGCTTTGTATCCTTGAAGCGGTTATAGGTGTAACCAGCAATTAAACCGGCAATAATTCCCCCAAACACCGCCATGTTATTTGTTTTGTCAATTGTCTTTGTCGCCGCGTCAAGCATCAGATACGATATCGCCCCTGATAAACCCGCGGCCCCATTGCTGTCTTTTGAAATGCCGATGGCAATTCCGATCGCAAAAATAAGCGGCAGATGATCAAAAACCGCCGTCCCCGCCTGATAGACAAACGGGATATTAAATACATCCTCTCTGCCAAGCGCAAGGATAATTCCAACCGCAGGCAGAACCGCAATCGGGAGCATAAATGACTTCCCGAGTTTTTGTAAAAATGAAAGCATACCCATCCCCCTCATACCCTTTTTTTTCAAATATACCATATAAGATATCTAGTGATCTATACCAATTTTCCCAAGGCATTTCTTTTTTCCCAGGTCCGTGTGTTTCCTATTTTTAAGACAGTTGTGGTAAGCTTAATCTAGATTATTTAAAAAGAAAGCGGGAATGACAGATGATTGTAACAAACGATCAAGAATTAGAAGGCCTGAAAAAAATCGGAAGAATCGTCGCGCTTGCGCGTGAAGAAATGAAGCGAAAAGCAGAGCCCGGCATGAGCACAAAAGACCTTGACCTTATCGGAAAAGCTGTGCTTGATGAGCATGGCGCCGTTTCAGCTCCTGAGAAGGAATACGATTTTCCAGGTGTGACATGCATCAGCGTAAATGATGAAGTGGCTCACGGCATACCAAGCACTTCCAAGATTTTAAAAGCAGGGGACCTTGTCAACATCGACATCTCCGCTGAATTTGGCGGGTTCTATTCCGACACAGGCATCTCATTTGTACTCGGTGAAGGAGAAGAACGCCTTCATAAGCTTTGCCAATGCGCGGAAGACGCTTTTCAAAAGGGCCTTCAGCAGGCAAAAGCAGGCAAGCGCCAAAACCAGATCGGAAGAGCCGTTTATCATGAAGCACGCTCTCAAGGCTTTACCGTCATCAAAACACTGACCGGCCACGGAATCGGCCGCAGCCTGCATGAAGCGCCGAACCACATCATGAACTATTATGATCCGTTTGATAACGCGCTTTTCAAAAACGGCACAGTGATCGCGCTTGAACCGTTTATTTCTACGAAAGCGGAAACGATTGTTGAAGCTGGAGACGGCTGGACGTTCAAGACGCCGGATAAAAGCATGGTTGCCCAAGTTGAGCACACGATCGTTATCACAAAAGACGAACCGATTATCCTGACGAAGCTGTAAAACACATTCCGGACTTCCGGCAGGTTTAGCCTCCTCGAATTGCAGGTAAAACAACATTATTCTGCACGAGGAGGACTTGCAATGAACAGAGATCAAGAAAAAATCCAAATTGAAAACGAAATGAACGCGATGCACGGCACAACAAAAGAAGACATTTTAAAAGACTTTGAGGAATTTAAAGACTACTTGAAAAAACAAGTCAATCGAGGCAAAAAGCTGGGATTGGATGACGGCAAGCTGGTGAAAAGCGCCGCGATCCTGGGAGACTACCTCGCAAAGCATGAAGAGCCGCAAAACGGTGAAGAAATGCTGCTGCAAGAGCTTTGGAGCATTGCGGACGAAAATGAGAAAACACATTTGGCACAGCTTCTGGTCAAATTGGTTGATAAACAATAAAACATGAGCCGGGCGATATATGCGCCCGGCTTTCTTGATATTGTCACAGCCCGGCTCTTCCAGATATGCTACACTACTATTATGTCTGTGAAAGGAGCCTCTATCTGCATGTGGTTTATCATTTTTGGCATCATTTTTTTCATTGAAGGCATCTTAATAACCGTTTACGGCGTAAAGAAAAAAAACGGGATGCTCACATATATCGGCATTGTTTTCGCCATTATGACATTTGGCGTTGTTATGCTCAAATTGACCGGCCATTAAATCATATTCGGCTTTTACTCCGCATATACATACAGAAGAACATTCGCATATCTAGTGCGAAAGGCTCAGTTTTCCCCACATCTCTTTTCAGCATCTTTTTATAGATGTTACAATGCCAATCGTTTCGAAATCAGATAGGGAAAGGAGTTTTCTGACATGCATTACGGCAGTAAAGGCTGGTATGTGGCAGAACTAAAAAAGCAGGGGATCACGCACCATGAGGGAAGAAAGCTTCAAAGCTATAAAACCTATTTTCTTGCCAACCTGCTTGAAACAAAGAAAAAACAATCTTAAAGATGTCAAAGCCGCGCACGTTGATATGCGCGGCTTTTTTCTATTCAACCGGTAGCAGCCTGGCCTTTTTTTTCATAAAGGACGCTCTCCAGCTTTTCGATAGGGCATCCTCACTTAAAATCCGGTCAATGGCGGTGAGATTTTTTGCATCATGATAGTTGATGCGGTTGGCGAACTGGACGGAGATGCCTTTCTCTCCTCTGGACAGCAATTCAAGCTTGGCGCCTGGTGACACCCTGCCCTCCTCCAGCACGCGAAAATAATACCCTGTATAGCCTGTTTGCTGAACCTTCAGCACCATTTCTTTTACGCCAAACTTTTTCGCCAGCTTTACACACGGCTGGCGCGGCTGGCTGACCTGAACAACAGCTTCATCAAGCTTGAACACATCCCCTATGCAAACTGTCTCCTCAGTCAGGCCCGCGACCGTCAAATTTTCTCCAAATGCGGCGCTTGGCAGCGGTCTTGAGAGGAACTCTTCCCAAAACGGATAATGCTCCGCCGGGTAGACGCAAACAGCCTTATCAGGTCCGCCGTGGTTGACGATGTCCGCCTGTCCGTCTCCTTCAAAATTCTCGCGGTGCAGCATAACGCCGGAATCAGCCGGCCGCTTCATGATGGCGGTTTCGATCTTCTTTCCGTCATATTCAAGCGTCTGCGGTTTTCCCAGATTAAGAGAAAGAACTGTATAGCGCTCTGGTTTCATGCGAACACATCCCCTTTACAGGCTGTAAAATAATTGATTATCATAAAAAGAAAAGGTGGTTTTTACATGCTTCAATACCGAATCATTGTAGACGGCCGGGTTCAGGGTGTGGGCTTTCGCTATTTTGTTCAAATGGAAGCTGATAAACGAAAACTGGCCGGCTGGGTCAAAAACCGTGATGACGGGCGTGTTGAGATGTTGGTAGAGGGACAGGAAAACGCCCTGCAATCGTTTCTTGAGGCTGTAAAGAAAGGAAGCCCTTTCTCAAAGGTTACCGACATCTCTGTCACTGAATCCCGCAGACTCGAAGGCCATCATCGATTTGCCATTGTTTACTCATAAGGCTTATCCTGATAAAAGTAATTCGGCTTAACGATTGAGTTGTCATAGGATCGGTGGAAGATATGAGTGGCGGCGGGTGAGATCGGCGGAATCAGCCACGTCCAATCCCCCGTCAGCTTTCTGCCCGCTTCTTCCTCCTGTTCTTCAAACCGTTTAAACTGGCTTGCGGCTGTATGATGGTCAACGATGCTGACCCCCTGTTTTTTATACGAATGCAGCACAGCCTTATTCAATTCAACAAGCGCTTGATCCTTCCATAAATCCGTATTGTAATCAGCGGCGATGCCGATCACGGACGCTACTTTTTTGAGCTTGTCGTACCGCTTTTCATCTGCGAGGTTTCTCGCTCCGATCTCCGTGCCCATATACCAGCCGTTAAACGGCGCGGCATTATAATGAATGCCGCCAACCTCAAGCTTCATATCAGAAATGATAGGCACGCCGTACCACTTCAGCTCCAAGTCAGAAAACGCATCGATGTCGGGATGTGTGATTGGAACCTCGATCACAAGTGAACGCGGCAGCTCATACCAGACCGGCTGCTCGTCGCCTTTCATGCGAAAAATGAGCGGCAGCAGGTCAAAATCCGTTCGCTCTCCGCGCCAGCCGAGCTCTTCGCAGGCTGCTGTCAGGGAACGGGAAGCCGGGTCGCCGATTCTTTCTCCGTCTGACTCATATCCGGCATACCGGACCAGCTGATGATTCCAGATCTCGACTTGCTTTTCACCCTTCTCTTCCGGAGGGAGAATCGTAATGGTCGGCCTGATTTTCCCGTTATTGGTGGCGGTTTCAATATGGTGAAAGAGGGCGTCACGCACTTCCTCCTTCGTCCGAACGTCTCGTCTGTCGATGACATTCAGCGAATTCCAGAACAACCTGCCGATGCAGCGGTTGCTGTTTCTCCAAGCCATTTTCGCTCCGTGCTCCAGCTCTTCCTTCGTATGTACATAGCTTCCGGTCCGGTCAATTTCACTTTTAATGTCAGCAAGACGGTCTTTCACTTCCTCCTCCTTTCCCAATTCCTGATAGCATGCGGCAATAAACGCTTTCGCTTCATTCCAGAGTATTTCTTTTTCTTCCAACAAACTCTCCCCTTCACTTCACTTCATGCTTTTCATTGTATCGTTTTTAAGCGGCAAGACAATGATTTTTCTGCAACTTCTTGGAAAACAATAAAAAACACCCGCGTAGTGCGGGTGTCAAATAGACGATAAACGGTTTGCCAATTCAGTTAAGTCACGACGAAAGTTTTTGCCGGTCATCGGTATGCCGTGCCCGGTCAATAACGCTTCCGGTTCAAGAGCGGCCAGCTTTAGAATGGACTCCGCGGCCGTCTCTGTGTCAGGCGTGAAATAAGCCGGCGGCCCGTGAAGCTCCTGTTTTTGAATCAAGACGTCAGCCATTTTCTCCTGCTCCACCGTAATAACAGCATCGCCTGCCACAAGCACGCGGCCATCATCGCGGAATAACGAAATATGGCCCGGCGTGTGTCCCGGTGTCGCAATCCACATCCACTCATCAAGAAATGGAACTGAGCCGTCTTCCGGCAGTTCATGCACCTGTGAGGAAATATCGATGGAATGCCGCGGAAACAGCGGCGACAGCTTGGCGACCAGCCCGCTCTTGCTGTCAGGACGAGCTGGAGGATACCCCTCTTTGCCTGTTACATAAGGCATTTCCCTCGAATGGACATAAACAGGTACATCCCAATGCTCAAGAATCTCTTCGATTGCTCCGATATGGTCAAAGTGCCCGTGTGTAAGGATAACCGCCTTCAGCTGAAAACCTTCACCAAATCTTTGCTTGGCTTCATTGACAATCATGCCGGCTGATTGGGGCATACCGGCATCAATTAAAACAAATGAGTGAGGATCAGAAGGCAGCTGAATAAAATAGACATTCGCAATTTGCACAGTCAGGCCGTGCACCCCTTTTGCCGCTTCGAACCCCGTTCCGCTTCTGACCGAAGTCAGCGGCATATAAGGATCACCCATAATGACACCTCCGGAATGTTGTATGCCGTTAGTGTGTGTCATTACGCCTGAATTATCATAAGGAAATAGAGATCGCACCGATCAATAGAGCGATAGCCGTCATGACGATCACTGCGAGAACCGCCCATTTCAATGCGAATTTTTGGTGGTCGTCAATAGAAACCCCGACAAGCCCGACAAGCAAATGAGTGGATGGCACAAGCGGACTCAGCATATGAATCGGCTGGCCGATAATAGAGGCTCTGGCAATTTCAACTTTATCCACACCGTATGCGACAGCTGTTTCTGATAAAATCGGCAGCACCCCGTAGAAATACGCGTCATTCGGCATCAAGAATGTAAAAATGCCGCTTGTTAAGGCCACAATCGCCGGGATCAATCCACCCATTTGTTCCGGTATCATGGACACGAGCGAGATCGCCATTTCATCAACCATTTTCGTGCCTGTCAAAATACCCGTGAACACCCCGGCCGCAAAAATCATTGAACCAATAGCCAGCACGTTGCTGGAATGCGCCGCGATGCGCTGTCTCTGATGCTCGAGATTGGGATAATTCACAATCAGTGCAATACAGAACGCAATGACAAACAGAACGGTTAAACTGATTTTCCCTGATACTAAACATCCTATTAAAGAAAGCGTCAACAATAAATTGAACCACCAAAGCTTCGGCCGCTTCCACTCATCTTCAACCGCTGCCGCCGTTTCATTGGCATTGGCCGGCTGTTTCAGTTCAATCACACCAAGGCGCTTTCGTTCCGCTTTTCCAAGCACATACGCAACCGCCACCATGCAAAGCATCCCGCTTGCAATGACAGGAATCATCGGCCCTGTAAGCTCAGCCGGATCAACCCCCAGCGCGCTCGCCGCCCGCGGCGTCGCGCCACCCCATGGAATCGTGTTCATGATTCCCATGCCGACGCCCGCGATTCCCGCCAGGATAATTGGCCGGATGCCAAGCAGCAAATAGAGCGGGAGCATGGCGCTTGTCGTAATCATATACGTTGTCGAACCGTCGCCGTCCAATGCGACGAGCATCGTCAGAACCGCTGTCCCGACAACAATTTTTAAAGGGTCCCCTTTGACCATGCTTAAAATTTTGCCAACCATCGGATCAAACAGTCCTGCATCAATCATAATTCCAAAATATAAGATCGCAAACATAATCATGACAGCTGTCGGCGCGACTTGCTGAATCCCCGAAATCATCATGTCCCCAACTTCAGTAAATCCAAATCCGGCGATCAGCGCAAACACAATCGGCGTTAAAACCAATGCTGTTAAAACAGAAAGCCGTTTTGTCATGATCAATGCCATAAACACAAGCATCATGAGAAAGCCTAAGATTGCTAACACATCCATTCCCCCTTAAATGAATCCGCTTACATTTTTTATCCCTTACTCCCCTTTTGTCTTGCCTTTTTGCCATCGTATGGGAAAACCAACCGCAAGTAAATAATTTGGTTTTTTTGTATTTTTAATTTTTTAAAACCGTTTTGTTCTTTTTGATCATTTTCCGGCATGAAAAAGATCCCGACATCCGGGATCTTAATTTCCTGTCATTATACTTTGATAAAAAGCGGATTGCTGTTCAAGAAACCGTTTCGTTTCCCTGCTGTTCAAATAAAAGCTTTCCCAGTCCTGTTCGTTTATTTTCCGCCTCCATTCAGGTGAGGAGGTGACCTTCTTGAGCGCTTGGTCCCAGTAAGAAATCTCTTCCTCGGACATATTTTTCGAGCCCAAAATCCCTCTCCAATGAGAAAAAACAAACGGGATTCCCTGCTCCTTCCACGTCGGTACCTTTGGAAAACCGGGAAGTCTTTTATCAGATGTTACAGCGGCTAACGTGATATCACCGTTTCGTTCATATGGTTTCGCTTCAGAAAGGGTCATGGAAGCTGCTTCTATCTCATGTCTGATCAGCGCCTGAATGAGCTGTTCACTGCTGTCATACTGTAAAAATTGAATGTCAAAAGGGTCAATACCGTACATATCGGCCGCTCTGGCGAACGAAAGCTGATCATCATTGCCAAACCCCGGGGCAAAGCCGATTTTCACCTTGCCGGGATGCATGTTGATCTCATTTAGCACATCCTTGCCGTTTGTTAACGCTGATCCTTTTGGCAATGCAACTGTCTGCCATTCCTTGGAGAGAATGGCGAGCGGCGTAAAATCGGACATTTTTAATTTGCTTTGCCCGAGAAGATCATTGCTCAATATTAGGCTGGACGTCATGCTGATGGTTTGTTTGCTGCTGTTGTTGACATATTTCCAGCCTTTCTCTCCCCCGCCGCCTGGTTTATAGACGATATGAACATCCCCCTTCACAATCTGCTTCTTGCTCAAAACAGATTGAATCGCCTGCGCTGTGACATCCCAGCCGCCGGAAGGCTCAGCGGGGACAACAATTTCTATCGGCCCGTCCGGCAGGCGCGGCGCAGCCGCCTGCCGGATATCCCCCTGCATAAAGATCAATAGAAAAATCAATAGGATTATAGATTGTTTCATATCTATTTCGCCGCCAAATAATATTTTCTCTCCGGCCTGCCGATAATCCCGTATTCAAGCTCGGCTCTTGCTTCTTCCTTTGACACAAGGTACTCGGCATAACGGCGGGCAGTTGTTCGTGACGCCCCCATTTTTTCCCCGAGTTCCTCCGCTGTCAATCCCTCTGACGCCGACCGAAGCGCTTCCTTAATTTTTCGCAGTGTAATCGAATTAATGCCAGTCGGCAAATTCTCTGCCGGCAAAGATGTCTTCACACCGTTTCCAAAAATATGATCGATCATGGACTGGCTGACCTCCGGCTGAGACATGAGCAGCTTTCTTTTTTCTTTATACTGAAGCAGCACCTGCCTGAACTTGTCAGCCGTTACGGGTTTGATCAAATAGTGGGCAATCCCCACCCTTAGCGCTTCCTGCAAATGACGGGTTTCTGTTGCCGCTGTGATAATCATAATGTCCACTTCAGGAAATCGGCTTCGTATTTCAGGAATCAATGCGGTCCCAAGCTCGTCCGGCATATAAATATCCAGCAGAAGCAAATCAGCCTTGTGTTCCTTCAAAAGCGCCATTGTCTCTTTGGCGTTGGCCGCTTTGCCGATAATCTTGAATCCATCAAGCTGTTTAATCAATCTCTCATGGATTTGCGCAACTCGAAAATCATCCTCCGCAATCGCGATGTGAATCAAATGGATTCCCCCCTTGTTTCTCCTTCGGTATAAACACAGTGAAAACCGCCCCGCCGGTTTTTTGATTCGCCAGTTCGATCCAGCCGCCCAGTTCACGCACTGAGTCTTTCACATTGGCCAGACCGTAGCCTCTCTTCATCCCCTTTGAAGAATAGCCTCTCTCAAACACAGCTTCCATCTTATCTGGCGGCACACCCGTCCCTGTGTCTGATACTTCGATGACAATGTCACGGCCCATATCCGTGATAAAAAACAAAACCTCCTTCACGCGTTGCTCCGCTACAGCTTCGAAAGCGTTATCAATTAAATTGCCGATAATCGTAATAAGATGGGACAAGCCGATATGTGCAGGAAGAGGCGCGAGTGAGCTGTTTTCATCAATCACCAGCTTGACTTTCTTTTCCGATGCCTTGCTTATTTTTCCTAACAAAATCGCCTGCACCTGCTGCGAATGGATGTTATGGAATAACAGATCATGCTGCTCATTTTGTATCGCGTATTCCTCTTTAATCAAATCAATGGCTTCATCATATTCCCCAAGCTCAAGCAGCCCTAAAATCGCGTAAAGCTTATTTGAAAACTCATGAGTCTGCGCTCTGAGATCCTCTGAATATTTACGAACCTCTGTCAATGTGTCAATCAGCTTCTTCAGCTCTGTTTTCTCCCTGAAGCTGACGACAATCCCATGCGCCTGCCCGCCTTGATTCATCACTTTTGTATTGATAATAAACACCTGATCGTTGACGCTTACCTCTTGGTTCGGCGGTATTTCACCTTGTTCAAGCACAGACATCAGCCCGGCTCCCGGCATGACCTCATCTATGGGAAGATGGATCACAGGCTCGGGCAGCCTCAGCATCTCGGCCGCCGACACGTTCATCATGGTGACGACGCCTTCACGATTGGTGGCAATGATCCCTTCTCGAATCGCCAAAAGCATTGCGTTCCTCTCACGATATAGCGCCGCGATCTCATGCGGTTCAAGCCCAAGCGTATCCTTTCTGATGCTTTTGGCCAGCACGGCGGCGCCAGCAAATCCGAGCAGCAGCACAAGCACGGCAATCACGCTCAAATTTCTTAAATGTTTTTTGATGCTTTGCTCTGTCTCCGTTTGCAGAAAATCAACAGACACGCTGCCAATCACTTGGCTGTATCCCTTCTGCTCTTTCATAATCGGCGCGCTCCCTCTGATCACTCTCCGTCCATCCGCTTTTGTTGCAGAAACATGCGAGCCCCCAAACAAAATCTCTCTGCTGCGCTCCAGCTTCTCTAGACCGCTTTTTCCAGAGGCGCTGCGAATGTCTCCTTTTTCGTCCAAGATATAAATGGCATACGCGCCAGTCTGTTCTTTCATTTGTTCAATGACGTCTTGCGTCTCAGCGGCATGTCCGCCTTTTCTCTCAATGAGCTCTTTAGCCGGCGGCATATAGGAAATAGTTCTCGCCGTTTGAACCGCCAGCTGCTCCGCCTGCCTTCGTTCTTCCTGTGTATGCTGAACGGCTAACGTAATGGTCAGCACACCAATGACAAAGACCAGCAGAGCCGCAATCAGCCCCATTATTTTTGTTTGCAGGGAAAAATGGAACCGCTTTTTCACCAAGCACCAGCCGTCCTTTCTACCTAGATCATACCATTTTTCACAGGAAATTTTCTCATTTTTCAAAATCCGTTTTCTTGCGAAGGAGTGAAAATAAAAAAAAGGCAGACCGCGTCTGCCTTTTTCTTTCTACCATATTCCTAGTACTTTCCACCATAATCCGCCGATCACAAGCCATACGATGATATGAACAATCGACAGGATAAATCCGATGGACCACCATTTGCCTTGCGGGATATAGCCTGCTCCGAAGAAGACCGGGGCCGCTCCAGAACCGTAGTGGGTCGTTGATCCAAACAGGTTGCTGAAGAACGCGAGACTCAGCGCTGCTAAAAGCGGCGGTGCGCCCGCTGCCACGACCACAGCCAAAAATGCAGAATACATCGCACTAATGTGTGCTGTCGCACTCGCAAAGAAATAGTGTGAATAGAAATACACAACAATTAGGATTAAGAATGCTACAATCCAAGAGAATCCTGATACTGAGGATTTCATGGCGTTACTGAACCAAGACACCATGCCTAATTCATTCAGGAAGTTGGCCAGCATGACAAGCGCCGCAAACCAAGTGAGCGTATCCCAAGCGCCCTGTTCCTTTTTGATATCATCCCAAGTCAGAACCTGTGATAATAAGAGAACGGCCAAACCGATCAATGCGGTTGTGGTTGCGTCGATGTTGAAGCTGCCGCCAAAAATCCACAGCACAAGCACTAAAAGAAATACAATAACCATGGAAAGTTCTGATTTTTTGAACGGTCCCATTTCTTTCAGTTTTTCTGTTGCGATTTTCGCTGCATCCGGTGTTTCTTTAATTTCCGGCGGGTACAGTTTGTAAATCACAAGCGGCGTGATGATTAAGCTTACAAGTCCCGGTACAATCGCGGCAATTGCCCAGCTTGTCCATGTTAAGTCCACCCCTGCGACATCATGGGCCAGTTTGGCAATCAGCGGGTTCGCCGCCATCGCTGTCAGGAACATAGCAGATGTGATCAGGTTCCCCTGAAAGCCGGTTTTTAATAAGAATGCACCGATTTTTCTCTCTGTTCCATTTGCCGGGCTTGATCCGAATGTTTCGGATAATGATCTGATAATAGGAAATATAATGCCTCCTGCACGCGCCGTATTACTTGGGATGGCAGGTGAAAGTATTAAATCACTGAACAGCAGTGAATAAGAAAGTCCAAGGGTTTTTTTCCCGAATTTCTGAACGAATACATACGAAATTCTCGCACCGAGCCCGGTTTTGATAAATCCCCGGGAAATAAAGAATGCGATCACGATAAGCCAAATGGTCTTATTCCCGAATCCGCTTAATGTATCCTCAATGGATAGTGTTCCAGTTAGTGCAGTAACCGCCAATGCAAAAATTGCAATTGCACCCATTGGCAAGGGCTTGGAGATAAAGCCGATAATTGTCGCGACAAAAATCGCAAACAAATGCCAAGCTTTAGGTTCAAGTCCGGACGGAGCGGGAATAAACCAGATGATTAGTCCCACAGCGACAGTAATAAGCAATGGAACAAGCTTTACTGCTGACTGTTTTCCTGCGTCTTTTTCTGAAGCCATAAATAGGTCTCCTCCTATATACTTGTTTTCCGATCCCCTTTTCCATTCTACTCCTTAACTAAGTTAATAAACATTTTAATTAATTAAAAAACACAAAGGTTAGCATCCTTTGTGTTTTTCACTTTCTTAATTTAATTTACCCGCACCCGCTTGATTTATAACATTCGATTTCACATTAGCAGAAGCATCAATCGATCCATGCAGAGACGGCGTCCAGCCGACAGAAGAGCTCAGCCCGTTTGCAGCCGATGCGTTGATCTGTGCGCCGTTCAGCAATGTGCCTGAGTCATATAAAGCCGTTCCCCCGCTGAACACGCTGATCGTTTTAGCAGCTGACAGTCCCGGTACGTCAATGACATTGTTTTGGGCATAGATTTTAGAAGACTTTCCGATTCCCCACGCGTAACTGAAAGGATAACTTGAAGAGCTTGTGCTTCCTTCATAATAGTTGTTGTACACGTGCACTTGCCCGAAGCGGACTCTCGGCGCGCGCTGGACAATATTTTTATAGAGGTTATGATGCAGCGTAATTTTTAATTTGCCGTCATCAGAGGTTTTGCTGTCACTCGATCCGAAGATGGAGCTTTTATCATGATCGTGATAATAGTTGTAAGACATCGTAATATAGTTAGCACCGTTGGAAGCATCCGTTTGGCCGTCATGGTGCTGATATTTTCTTCCATAATATTTCGGTGATGTGCTGTCCGGACGCGAGCCGTCGTTAAACGTACAGTGATCGATCCAAATGTGCGTGCCGCCGTTTATCGTGATGTTGTCGTATTGTGAGTTCCAGTTCCCTGAGCTTCCGTCAGTCGGATCCCATTGCGGAAAATAATCATAGGCATCCTGGAATTCAATGTTGCGGATAATGACGTTATCACTCTTGATTTGGAAATTTCCGCCCACGACTTTGGCGTTAGTCCCTGAACCGACGATTGTCGTGTTTGCAGGAATATCCACCATGACCCGTGCTTTTTGGTTTTTTTGAGAGCGTGCTCTCGCTTCTTCTTGTGTGCCCGACGGCTCTTTTTTGCCCCACGTGCTAGGATCATAGGCTTTCAAATATTTGTCCAAATCGTACTCCGGATCTTTATAGTCATTTAGGCCAAGCGGCTTCAGATTGTCATCTACGTTCATGTCAATCGTTCCCTTGATATAAATGATTTTTGGTGTTGTGTTGGTATCCTTCCCTAATGCCGAGACAAGCTGGTTTCTGTTGCTGACGGTATACACATTCGAAGATGACGCTTTTGATCCGCCTGTCGTACCGGTTGAGTAGGCGCCCCAGCCATCATTTGATCCTAACGTCTGGTGGCCTAAATCAGCTGCGTTCGCGCCAGCTGGAGTCAACCCTAAAAACAGAGCCGTAGCTAACATCACTTTTTTCATTCACTATGTACCCCCATTTTCTGTTTTGTGAGATTTTATTCCAATTTCTCACAAAAATATAATAGCAAATTGAGGGACATCCAGAACCGAAAATGTTCCGCTATCTTATTGCGGCATTCTGCAGAAGATCCGCCGCAAAGACCGCAAAAAAACCAAAAGGCCGCCATTGGCCCTTTGGTTTTTTTCCCCTGCTTTATGCCCAAGCTTTCACTTTTTCGTTATCTGTCACAAAGAGAAGCACTTTTCCTTCATCTAAGCGTTTTTCAAATTGAGCGGCTTCATCTTCAGAAAAACCGATTTCGTGAATTTTATTGCGGAGCTCGTCTCCTTTTTTATTGAAGATATTTCCTACCGCGTGCTTCAAACCTGTTTCTTTGGCTCCGATCGTGTTGGCATTCGTGTTGTCTGCCAGGCGTTCCGTTCTGTCATCGTCGTGAGCTAAGACGTATACATCCTCTTTCGCCACACCCATTTGCTGTAATTCCTCTACATCCTTCATGAGCTGTTCGTCATTTGTATACTCTTTTACAACTGGTTTCATTTCGATATTCCTCCTTCTTGTTTTCTATATTTCTTTCATACCCGTTCGTCTGTACCTGAAACAGATTCCAGAACATTGAAGAGAAAAACAGGAAGAATGGTAGTAGCTATTTATTTTCCGTCCATGGTAAAGTGATAGGACCGGGACCCATTTTCAGAAAAGTCAAAATCTAAGAGAAGCCGCTGCACGGAGCACACGACCATGAATTGCTGCCTTTATCCGTACGAGCAGGAGGTATGTCTAATGCAATATTTTTCACCAGAACAGCAATACAATGCTTGGATTGTAAGTGATTTAGTCAAACAGATTTTCCATAAGCGTGCCGGATGTTCGCCAGGAATTCACGAGCTTGCAGTTTTTGCCGAGGAGCATTTTGATATCGATATCGACTTTGTTTTCTCGATTATTATGAATATCGGCGATATTGAGTTTGCGCTTGCGGACGAAATAGAAATGAAATTGTCCGGTTATCTCAACACTCTCCTCCCTTATGTCACTGCTGAGATGTTCGAAACCTCTAAAGCCAATGCCCATGCGTTTTTGTCTCGAAGACACGGTAACGCTGCATACCACTTATTTGTATCTGATGATGCTTTTATGAGAAAGCAGTGAAAAAGCGGCTTTCTTTACTAAAAAAATATTGACATGATAAGCCATGCTATTATAGTGTTACATGTGATAATGATTCTCATTACTAAAACTAAAAAAAGGAAGAATGACATGCGCACCTATTCTAACAAGTTGATTGCCATCATGAGTGTTTTATTGCTCGCCTGCCTCATTGTATCCGGCTGTTCATCAAGCCAGAATAACAACGGAAGCAGCGGAAGCAAGTCTAAGGATTCCAGAGTGATCCATGACGAAGAAGGAAAAACGACAATAAGCGGCACACCTAAGCGGGTGGTTGTGCTTGAGCTTTCATTCTTGGATGCCGTTCACAATCTCGGCATTACGCCGGTGGGCATCGCCGATGACAACAAAAAAGATATGATTAAAAAGCTTGTCGGCAGCTCCATTGATTACACATCTGTAGGCACACGCAGCGAACCGAATCTTGAGGTCATCAGTTCCTTGAAGCCTGATTTAATCATCGCTGACGCTGAACGCCATAAAAACATTTATAAACAGCTGAAACAAATCGCCCCGACGATTGAATTAAAAAGCCGTGAAGCGACATATGACGAAACAATCGACAGCTTTACAACCATTGCAAAAGCATTAAATAAAGAAGATGAAGGAAAAGAAAAGCTTTCCGATCACAAAAAAGTCATCAACGGCCTGAAAGCCGAACTTCCGAAAGATGAAAACCGCAACATCGTTCTCGGCGTTGCAAGAGCGGATTCCTTCCAGCTTCATACATCATCATCCTATGACGGAGAAATCTTTAAAATGCTCGGCTTTACACACGCTGTGAAGTCAGATAACGCCTATCAAGAGGTCAGCCTCGAGCAATTGAGCAAAATCGATCCTGATATTTTGTTCATCTCAGCCAACGAAGGCAAGACCATTGTAGACGAGTGGAAAACGAACCCGCTCTGGAAAAATCTCAAAGCGGTGAAAAATGGACAAGTCTATGATGCGGACCGTGACATCTGGACAAGATTCAGAGGCATCAAGTCTAGTGAAACAAGCGCCAAAGATGTGCTTAAAAAAGTGTATAATAAATAGGACAAATGAGAAGCGAGGGGAAATCCTTGCTTCTTCGTTTTTGCAACCAGACGCAGTAAGGAAGTGAGACTGTTGTATCATTCAGCCAAACGGCGCTCATCATCAAGACTGATGATGTTCATCATTGCACTGATCATTTTTATATTTGGGCTTGGGCTGAATCTTTCAGTAGGAGCCTCAGACATCGGCATCATAGATTCATTGAAATATCTTTTTGTATGGGACGGTTCAAAGGAACAGCTCATCATCTCTACTCTTCGCCTTCCCCGCACATTAATCGGCGTTTTTGTCGGCGCCAGCCTAGCTGTAGCAGGGGCGCTGATGCAGGCTATGACGAGAAACCCTCTGGCTTCACCCCAAATTTTCGGTGTGAATGCGGGTGCATCGCTTTTTGTCGTTGCTTCTCTCGTCATTCTGCCGGCATCGCCCTATTCTTCTGTTCTTTTCGCTTTTGCGGGTGCGGCGGCAGGCGGCGCGATTGTGTATATGATTGCCTCATCCGGCGGCATGACACCTGTCAAACTGGCGCTGTCAGGAATGGCCGTGCACTTTTTCCTCTCCTCCATGACACAGGCCATCATTATTTTAAATGAGTCAGGTGAGGATGTTCTGTACTGGATGACAGGCGCAATCGACGGCAGCAACTGGCAGGACGTCTTGACCATCGCTCCGTTTTCTGTCATTGGCATCGGGCTTGCTCTCGTATTTTCCGGTTCTATTTCCGTTCTCGGTCTCGGAGACGAAACAGCAAAAGGGCTTGGACAAAATATGAACGGCATCCGGATTCTGATCAGTTTGATTATTTTAATCCTTTCCGGCGCTTCCGTAGCCGTCGCCGGGCCGATTGGCTTTGTCGGGCTGCTCGTCCCGCATATTGTCCGCAAGCTGATCGGAGAACATTATCAATACGTGCTTCCGTTTTCGGCACTGTTCGGTGCCATTTTGCTGGTGTACGCAGATGTTCTGGCCAGATGGATTGCATTTCCTTATGAATCACCGGTCGGCATTGTCACCGCGATTATCGGAACGCCGTTTTTCTTATATTTGGCAAGGAAAGGGCGACACCTGAAATGAAGAAAACAACCAGAAAACAAAAACGCCCCTTGCTGGCGATACTCATATTGGCCGTGATTTTGATCGTTCTGTCCGTCATCAGCATCGGAATCGGTGCATTATACATTTCACCTGAGGCGGTGGTGACGAATTTGCTGGGTCTGGATCATTCCTTTGAATTTATCATCCAGCAATATCGGCTTCCCCGCATTATCTTAGCGATTCTGGCCGGTGCAGGTCTCGCCGCTGCCGGAGCGATTTTACAGGGCGTGATCCGAAATCCGCTCGCTTCCCCGGACGTTGTCGGCATTTCAAAAGGGTCTGGACTTGCGGCGATGGCTGTGATTCTCATCTTTCCTGAGTCGCCGGTATACGTGCTTCCGTTCTCCGCATTTGCCGGAGCAGCCATTATTGCTGTACTATTGTTAATGATAGCCCGAAAAAAGAGCATTCAGCCCTCTTCACTGGCTTTATCAGGCATTGCCTTAGGCGCGGTCTGCCACGCCGGAATGCAATATATGATGGTCAAGTTTCCGGGCGACGTGAATGCTGCACTCATTTGGCTGACAGGCAGCCTCTGGGGAAGAAACTGGGAAGAAGTCAAGCTGCTTGCGCCATGGCTTTTGATTCTTTTTCCGATCGTCTGCATTCTCATACCGAAGCTGGATCTTATGTCACTCGGTGATGAGCTTGCGCAGGGTCTCGGAGAAAACGCAAACCGGCTGAGATTCATCCTGATTTTCACCGCGGTTGCGCTGGCGGGAAGCTGTGTAGCCGTCGTCGGCTCAATCGGTTTTATCGGCTTGCTTGCTCCGCATATTGCCAGACGGCTTGCCGGAGAAAAAGCTAAATATTTACTGCCTGCATCGGCATTGATTGGTGCTATTATATTAGTAATTGCAGATACTCTAGGGCGCGGCCTCATGCCTCCGGTTGAAATACCTGCCGGAATACTGACTGCCGTGATTGGCGCGCCTTATTTCTTATATTTATTGAAATTCGAAGCGAGGAAACAGTAGGGAGAGGATACCATGGGAAAACTGGCTGCAGACCAGCTCACTCTTTCATATGACAGCACAGTGATTATTGACGGAGTCGACTTAAAGATAGAAGAAGGAAAAATCACTGCGCTCATCGGCGCCAATGGCTGCGGTAAATCAACAATCCTCAAATCGCTCGCCAGGCTGATGGCCCCGAAAAGCGGTACAGTGCTACTAGAAGGAAAAGACATCCACCGCCAGCCATCAAAAGAAGTCGCAAAAAAACTGGCCATTCTTCCACAATCTCCTCAGGCTCCTGAAGGATTGACGGTAGAGGAATTATGCTATTTTGGCAGACATCCTCACAAAAAGCTGTTATCCAAGCATACGCAAGAGGATCACGACATGGTAGAGTGGGCGCTGAACGCAACGGGAATGATCGAGCTGAAGGAGCGGACGCTGGACGCCCTCTCAGGCGGCCAAAGACAAAGAGCTTGGATTTCCATGGCACTTGCGCAAGGAACCGATTTGCTTTTGCTTGATGAGCCGACCACGTACTTAGACATTTCACATCAAATTGAAGTGCTTGAGCTGCTGAAAAAGCTGAACCGCGATCATGGCCGCACCATTGTCATGGTGCTCCATGATTTAAACCAAGCCGCTCAATATGCTGACTATCTGATCAGTGTGCTGGACGGAAAAATATATAATGCCGGAACGCCGGAAGATGTATTTACCCAGCCATTTTTCCGTGAAGTCTTCGGCTTGGAATGCTGCATCATGAGAAGCCCGATCGACCAGAAGCCAATGTGCCTGCCGACGGGACTATGTCCGAAATTGCGGGCGAAATGAAAAGGAGAGGTAGATCCTCTCCTTTTTATTTTGCCAGCTTACCTTTTGTATTTCCTCTCCTGTCCATGTTACAGTGGTGTCAATCAAGTGATAGGAGGATGAAAATGACAGCATCTCAGCAGCAAATTCAATTAGCAAGACGTCCGCAAGGTGTTCCTGTTCATGAAGACTTTCGCTTTGAAACCGTTCCGGTTCCTGAACCGAAGCAAGGGGAAGTGCTTGTCAAAACGCTATATATATCGGTTGACCCCTATATGCGCGGCCGTATGCAGGATACGAAGTCATATGTTGAGCCATTCGCTTTAAATGAAGCGCTCTCTGGCGGGGTTATCGCTGAAGTTGTGTCAGACGGGAATCATCTGAAAAAAGGCGATATCGTCATTGGAAACCTCAGCTGGCAGGAATGTTCCGCGGTAAGCGAGTCTGCCTTGCGAAAAATTGATACAAGCCTCGCTCCCGCTTCTGCCTATCTAGGCATTTTGGGAATGACCGGCTTGACGGCATACTTCGGATTGCTGGACATCGGGCGCCCGAAGGAAGGAGAAACCGTGGTTGTCTCCGGAGCTGCGGGAGCCGTCGGTTCAACAGTCGGGCAAATTGCCAAAATCAAAGGCGCGCGAGTTGTCGGTATCGCGGGCTCTGATGAAAAAATCGACTATTTAAAACAGAAGCTTCAGTTTGACGAAGCCATCAATTACAAAACAGCGGATGATATCCAAAAAGCGCTTCAAGACGCATGTCCTGACGGTGTCGATGTGTATTTTGACAATGTCGGCGGACCGATTTCAGACGCGGTCATGAATCTGCTCAATGAATTTGCCCGCATTCCGGTGTGCGGCGCCATTTCTTCCTACAATGCAGAAAGCGAAGCAGATGACATGGGCCCGCGTGTCCAATCAAAGCTGATTAAAACCAAGTCGCTGATGCAAGGCTTTATCGTCAGCGACTACTCCGAGCGTTTTCCTGAGGGAGCAAAACAGCTGGCCGAATGGCTGAAGGCTGGTAAACTCCATTACGAGGAAACCATCATAGAAGGCTTCGAAAATATTCCTGACGCGTTTCTCGGCTTATTTAAGGGAGAAAATAAAGGGAAACAGCTGATCAAGGTCAGCGACCCGAGCTGAAGATGAAAACGGGAGGGCTTTTTGCCCTCCTTTTGTGTTTATTGAGGTCAGCTGCGAAAAATCAGCGTAAGAAAACCATCTTCATCTGGTTTCGTATCCTCCAAAATGAACCCCGCTGCTTGAAAGCAGGCTAAACTGCTTCGATTGTCTTCTTCGATGCATGCCACCCATTCCCGCACTTTAGTAAAATCAGGTTCGGTCAGCAGCTTTTGTAATATCCGTTTCCCGTACCCTTGAAGCCGGTACAAAGGATTGACGACCAATCCAATATACGTCCGCTCCTCCCCGAACTCAATAACGGCCATTCCTGCCGGCAGCTGCCCATCATACGCCATGATGACGGTATCGTGTTCATCTTTATTTACTCGTGCATACCACTCATCTAATGGCAGCATCCCATCCATTCTCCGCCTGGTATCCTCATTTTCAAACCAGTGTTCAAGGATTTTAAGCTCTGGCTCTTTCACTGCTTGAAACCTGTCTATTGAAGCCATCTTCCCACCTCCGAGCGAAACCTTTTCTATTATTTTACAACAAAAAAGAAGGGCTTTTCGCCCTCCTTTTTATTTCGTCTTCAGTTTTCCGCCTGCATACACAGCTTCACTCAGCTCAACACCAAGCTTCTTCGCCGTTTTTTTCAGCTTTGATTCCTCCAATTTTGTCACAAGGCTCAGCACGTTGCCTTCTTTTCCGGCCCGGCCTGTTCGTCCTGATCTGTGGACATAGCCATCTTCATCAGGAATATCAGCATGAATCACGTATGGCAGGTTTTCAATGTCTAAGCCGCGTGCGGCAATGTCAGTCGCCAATAAAAGCGGGAACTCTCCGTCTTCGAATGCGGCAATGATTTTAGCCCGCTCCATTTTTTTCGCTTCGCTGTGCAAAACGCCGAGTTCAACGTGGTGATATGCCAGCTTTTCGGCATATACGCTCAGGTTGCCGATATCTCTCACAAATACGAGCGCCTGCATGCCTTCAAGCCTTGACAGCTTTTGCAGCAGTTTTACTTTGTCACGCTGGTCGCAAATGAGATATTGATGCTTCACTTTCCCAGCTTCCGTCTTGCTTCGCTGCACCTTCAACACCTCAGGCTCTTGCGCCAATTCGCGGAGCACGTCCTCTGTTTCCTTTTTGAGGGTGGCTGAGAAACAAAGAAGCTGGCGGTCTCTCAATGTTGTCTTAATGATTTGCTTAATCGTTTCGCGATGCTCCGGCAGGACGAGCTGATCCGTTTCATCAAGCACGATCGTTTTCACTTCATGCATTTTGAGTTTTTTTGCTTTAATCAGTTCAAATACCCTGCCCGGCGTGCCGACGATGATATGCGGGTGTTTTTTCAGCTTTTCAACCTGCTTCTTCACATTCGCCCCGCCGATTAAGGAAGCGGCGCGCAGCTCAGAGCCCGCTTTCCAATCCTGAATCACTTGAAAAATCTGCATGACCAGCTCACGCGAAGGCGCTAAAATGACTGCCTGCGGATGCTTCTGGTCCGGCTTGATCCGCTCCAAGACCGGCAGCGCATACGCCAGCGTCTTCCCTGTGCCTGTCGGCGATTCCGCGATGACATCCTTTCCGTCCATGATCAGCTGGGCAGCCTGCTCCTGTACAGGAGTTGGCTTTTGAAAGCTGGAAGCATTCCAATTCTCTTGTATAAATGATTGTGCATTATGTAAAAATGGCCAAGTTTGCGTCATTTTCGTTCTCCTCAATTCCTGAAATCTACTCCATAGTATCTCAAAACCTCGCCCGGAACGCAATTTTTCTTTTTCTTTCCTATACCTTTCAACATTCCGAATCCTCCTTTATAATCAAAAGGGTGAATATTACACGCCGATTGAGCGTGTTTGATAAACGATAGAGGTGTAAACATGAGTATTTTATCTGTAAAGGATTTAAGCCACGGCTTCGGGGACCGGGCCATTTTTAATAACGTTTCCTTCCGCCTGTTAAAAGGCGAGCACGTCGGGCTGATCGGCGCAAACGGTGAAGGAAAATCAACCTTCATGAATATTATTACCGGAAAGCTTGAACCTGATGAGGGAAAAGTCGAGTGGTCAAAAAATGTCCGTGTCGGCTATCTTGACCAGCATACCGTGCTTGAAAAAGGAAAATCCATTCGTGACGTCCTGAAAGACGCGTTCCATTATTTATTTGCGATGGAAGAGGAAATGAACGAGATTTACAACAAAATGGGTGAAGCTGATCCCGACGAGCTCGAGAAGCTGCTTGAAGAAGTCGGCGTCATTCAAGACGCGCTGACAAACAATGATTTTTATGTTATTGATTCCAAAGTGGAAGAAATCGCTCGCGGCCTCGGCTTGAGTGATATCGGTTTAGAGCGTGATGTCACCGATTTGAGCGGCGGACAGCGCACAAAGGTCCTTCTCGCTAAGCTTCTCCTTGAAAAGCCGGAAATTCTGCTTCTCGATGAGCCGACCAACTATCTTGATGAACAGCATATTGAATGGCTGAAACGCTACTTGCAGGAATACGAGAACGCGTTCATCCTGATTTCCCACGATATTCCGTTCTTAAATAGCGTCATCAACCTGATTTATCACGTTGAAAATCAAGAGCTGACACGCTATGTCGGCGACTACCATCAGTTTATGGAAGTCTACGAGGTGAAGAAACAGCAGCTTGAAGCGGCCTACAAAAAGCAGCAGCAGGAAGTCGCAGAGCTGAAGGATTTCGTTGCCCGCAACAAAGCGCGTGTCAGCACGAGAAACATGGCGATGTCCCGCCAAAAGAAACTCGATAAGATGGATATGATCGAGCTTGCGGCAGAAAAGCCAAAGCCGGAATTCCACTTCAAGCCGGCGAGAACGTCAGGCAAGCTGATTTTTGAAACGAAGGATCTCGTGATCGGTTACGATTCCCCGCTGTCCCGTCCGCTCAACCTCCGCATGGAGCGCGGCCAAAAAATCGCCCTTTACGGCGCGAATGGGATCGGAAAAACGACGTTGCTGAAAAGTTTACTTGGCGAGATCCAGCCGCTCGAAGGTTCGGTTGAACGCGGCGAGCACATCTATACCGGCTATTTCGAGCAAGAGGTCAAGGAAACAAACAACAATACGTGCATTGAAGAGGTATGGAGCGAATTCCCTTCTTATACGCAGTATGAAATCCGTGCCGCACTGGCAAAATGCGGACTGACGACAAAGCATATCGAAAGCCGCGTCTCCGTATTAAGCGGAGGCGAAAAAGCGAAAGTCAGATTGTGCAAGCTAATCAATTCGGAAACAAACCTGCTGGTGCTCGATGAGCCGACAAACCACTTGGATGTCGATGCCAAGGAAGAGCTCAAGCGCGCCCTCAAAGAATACAAAGGCTCGATTCTGCTTATTTCCCACGAGCCAGAGTTTTATATGGATATCGCGACAGAAACATGGAACTGCGAGTCTTGGACAACGAAAGTGCTTTAAACCGAAGAAAACCCGCCTGCTGAAGGGCGGGTTTTTTACTGCCATTTTTTCTGAACGATTCTCAAAAGCTCTCTGTCTTTTAAAATGAGCTGCAATGGCGATGTGCATTCATCTAGTGTCAGCTCTCTTTTGGCAGACAATTCAAAGTCCTCCTCATCAGCCCAAGCGGTGAACCACTCTACAGAAAAGCTGTTTTTCATGACGCTGTGTATGTATTGATAGAGCGTTTCTAAACATTTCTGTTCATATTCGTCAGGCTTTGCCTTCATGGCAAACGTCCCCTCTACAGCATGAACCATCACTTGAAATGGCAATTGTAAATGAACGGACACATTCTCAGCTCCTACAAGATAAATCCCAGCCGCATCAATGCCTGACCGTAGCGGATGCCCTTTCCGAGAACGCCGTTCTTGCTGACCGAAAAAACCGGTTTCTAAAGGGATTTTAGCTGTTAAGTAGTAAAATTGTGTCATAAAGACTTTCCTTTCCTGCGCCAATTCGATTATGATGCATTATAACAAATAAAAAGACACTGCATATGCGCAGTGTCTTTCTTTATTAATGCCCCGCCTTAATCCCGGCAAGATGTTTACGTCCCATGAGAAGGACAAGCATGCCGACAAAAACGACGATACCGCCGACTGTATATGGTGTGCTTGCGGTGAAGTGTTCTGACAGCATTCCCGCAATCCACGGAGCGAGTGCGCCGCCGATGAAGCGGACTGAGCTGTAGGCTGAAGACGCGATTGAACGTTCAACCGGCGCAGAACCCATCACAGCGGTTGTCATGATCGTATTCACCATACCGAGGACAGCACCAGCGACAACGATACATGTAATAATCAAAGTCTGATGGTCTGTCCAGATCCCCATAATGATGAGAATGACCGCAAAGGCGATAAAGAGAACGACGAGCGAACGCACTGTGCCCAGCGCTTTGTGCACGAGCGGCGCCGTAAAGACTGACGTAATCGCCAGCAGAAGGCCCCAGCCGAAGAAAACATATCCAAGACCGTGTTCATCTAAATCCAGAACGAACGGAGAATAAGCAAGCAAAATAAAAAATCCAAAGTTGTATAAGAATGCCGATACCGCCATTGTTAAAAGGCCTTTATATTTGAGCGCCTTCATCGCATCAAACACACCGACGCGCTTCGCCGGTTTCGGCAATTTCGGAAGCATGAAAGAAATCGCGATTAACGCAATAAACATCAGGACAGATACCCCGAAAAACGGTGCCCGCCATGAAATGCTTCCAAGCTCTCCGCCTGCAAGCGGCCCGACAGAAATCCCAAGACCGAGCGCAGCCTCATACAAAATAATCGCTTGGGCGCTTCCACCGACTGACACGCCGACGATAACCGCAAGCGCTGTGGAGATAAACAAAGCATTACCTAATCCCCAGCCGCCGCGATAGCCGACTAACTGAGCAATTGAACTTGAGCTGCCGCCAAGCCCCGCAAACACAATAATAAAAATAAGTCCGAGAATTAATGTCCATTTCGCGCCGATGCGGCTGGAAATGGCTCCTGAGAAAAACATCATAAATCCGGTAACAAGCAAATAACTTGTAAACAAGAGTGATACTTCACTAGGTGAAGCATGTAATTGTGCGGCAATGGCCGGAAGAATTGGATCGACCAGCCCGATTCCCATAAAAGAAATCACACAGGCAAACGCGACAGCCCATACCGCTTTCGGCTGGCTGAGCAAGCCTGTTTTCTGATTCACTTGTTTTGTTTTATCCATTTGACCTGACCTCCATTTTTATTCCATTAAAAGAAACGCTACAAAAATAGCGTTTAACAAACTTTTCATTCGATTGATTGAATGCCACGTTCCGCTTTTTCTTTCATGCCCTGCAGATGTTCTTTAAAGCTTTGGAATGTGCGGATTTTCTCATCAATCAAACCCAGCTGGTGATTCAGGGTTTCCTGAATTTCCTCCAGTTTTTCTTTCCGTTCCTTAGGATCCAGTGACAACAAATACCCCTCTTTGTTTAACTCTAGCTGACGGCTGGTTTCCATGAAATGCTGAAGCTCCTGAAGGGAAAAACCGAGCACCTCTTTTGTGCTGATGACTTTCTCAAGCTCCTCCATATCATCCTCTGAATAAAGCCTTACACCGCCGTCTGTCCGTTTCGGCGCCGGAATCAAACCGATTTCTTCATAAAACCGGATGGTCCGCTTTGTCAGCCCGCTTCTTTTGGCCACTTGATCAATCTTCATCCATTCCAAGGTAAATCCCCCTTCGCCGTTTCTGTTACCATTATACACCTTTTGAACCTTAACGTAAACGTTAACTTTTGAAAAGCAATAAAAAAAGACGAGCAGCATAAAGCACCCGTCTTTCACTTTCCTGTTTAAGCTAAACTTCCCGTCAATGACAGAGACTCTTTTTGAAGGCTTTCAGAAAGCACTCGATACGCGATCACTTTCTTCTTGTACTGTTTTACGACGTCGATATGGTCATCGTAGCGGTATACAAACAGCCTCACATCATGTTTGCCTTTTTTCGTATCTATCACCAGCGGCGTGCCGCCGTTTTCCGGATATAAATAACGCTCTTCGTCACCTGGGTAAATATAATATTTCTCCAGGAAGACAGCTTCGTTAAATTGATCAATCACTTTCTGCTTCTCTGTACCCTCGAGACGTTTTCCGTCTAGAGAGAGGCTCGCATTTTCATCACTAAGCTTGGCGTGCACTTCAAATTTGCTGAGCAGCCATTCTATGACGCCTGTAGGAAGACAGGTTAATACGATTTTCACCAGACTCATGAGAATTAACATCACGATCGCCCATGTCATACTTCATCATCTCCGTTAGTTTTCCATGTGCCGCTGACACACAATTCCATCCTATCATAAGCAGGCCGATTCGTTTTTGTACATTATGTGAAAAAAAGCGCGGCCTGCTGCGGCCACGCTTTTTAGCTTTCCAGTTCTTCGATCATGAGGGACAATTCTGTCCAGCGGTCCATCGCAGCCTCAAGCTCTTCCGCCGTTTTCGCCTGCTCGGCCATCAGCTCTTGGATTTTGCCAAAATCACTGCCTGCTGCGGCGATGTCAGCTTCGAGCTGTTCATGTTTTTCTTCCAGCTGAGCAATTTTATCTTCGATGCCGTCCCATTCCAGCTGGTCTTTGTAAGAAAGCTTTTTCCGTTTTTTCTTTGGCTCGGCTTCAGCCGGTTTTGCTTCAGCAGCCGATTTTTCAGTTGTTTTTTTCGCTTTTGACTCTTCCATATAATCGCTGTAGGAGCCTTGGAAGCGGGAAATGACACCATTTCCTTCAAACACAATCAAACGGTCGACGACGCGGTCAAGGAAATAGCGGTCATGGGATACGGTAATGACGACGCCAGGGAATTGGTCGATGTAATCCTCAAGAACGCTTAATGTTTCAGTATCCAAATCGTTCGTCGGCTCATCGAGAAACAGGACATTCGGCTCCTGCATGAGAACCTGTAGCAAGTATAAACGGCGTTTTTCCCCGCCGGACAACTTGCGGATATACGTCTGCTGCATGGAACGCGGGAAGAGGAAACGCTCCAGCATTTGTTCAGCTGTAATGATATCGCCATCTACTGTTTTTACGACCTCCGCCGTTTCTTTTATATAGTCAATGACCTTTAACTCACCATTCATTTCACTATGATCCTGGGTATAGTAGCCGATTCTGACCGTCTGTCCGATCGTAATATCGCCTCCGTCCGGCGTGTGACGGCCGGCAAGGGTGTTTAACAGCGTTGTTTTCCCGATGCCGTTTGGCCCGATGATTCCGATCCGTTCACCCGGTATGACAAGTTCATTAAAACGGTCGACGAGCATGCGGCCGTCATAAGCGATCATGACGTTCTCCGCTTCAATGACCTGTTTGCCGAGACGGTGCGAGCCAATCGCAAAATCGAGTGAACCCGATGACTGAGGGCCTTTCTGCTCTTTAAGCGCTTCTACCCGGTCAATTCTCGCCTTTTGTTTTGTGGATCGGGCTTTCGCTCCTCGTCTGAGCCAAGCCAGTTCACGGCGCAGCAGGTTTTGCCGCTTCGTTTCCTTTTGCTCAGCCTGCGCTTCCCGTTCCGCGCGTTTTTCTAAAAACACTTCATAGTTGCCTTTATACGTGTAGAGGCTGCCTCGTTCTAGCTCATAAATGCGGTTCGTGACACGGTTTAAGAAATATCTATCGTGCGTGACCAGCATAACAGAGCCGGGATATTGGCTTAAATATCCTTCAAGCCACTCAATCGTTTCATTATCCAAATGGTTTGTCGGCTCGTCCAAAATGAGCAGATCAGCGGGCTGAATTAAGTTTTTGGCAATGGCTACCCGTTTTTTCTGACCTCCTGAGAGCTCGTTGACCGGCTTTGTTACATCGCTGACACCCAGCTTAGTCAGTACGGTTTTTGCCAGGGTGTTTGCATCCCATGCGTTGTTCGCGTCCATTTTCGCCTGCGCTGCCAGCAGGTGTTTCTGGCGCTGTTCATTTTCGGGATCTTTCCCCAATTCATGCAACGCTTTTTCATATTCACGCAAGGTTTTCATCACAGCCGATTCACCGGAATAGATATGCTCCAGTACTGTTTGCCCCGCGGGCAGCTCCGGATCTTGATGAAGAAATTCCACGTGCACGCTTCCGGATTTCGTGATTTCTCCTTCTTCGATAGATTCCAGGCCGGCAATCACTTTCAGCAGCGTTGATTTCCCTGTTCCGTTCGGCCCGATTAATCCGATTCTCTCATTCTCTTCAATATGAAAGGAGATATGGTCGAATAATGTTTTATCTCCGTATGTTTTATAAAGATTTTCCGCTTTTAATATGCTCATGGTTCCTATCAATCCTCACGTAAGTTCATGTGTACATTTTAAATCAGCCGCTGGAATAAAACTAGTAAAACGTCAGACGAATTTCATGGAAATGCGGGATAAGAAAAAGACCGGGGACGTTTGTCCCCGGTCTCTTACTCTTCCTCAAGCGCTTTTTCTGCCATTTTTGCAAGATGCTGCGCGCTTCCTGAAATCTCCTGCATCGTGGCGGAAATTTGTTCAACGGCAGCGGCTTGTCCGTCTGTATGCTGATTAATTGACTCAATGGATTCCTCCAGCCCTTTTAGCAGGCTGTGGATTTTTTTCGTAATCTGGTCAATTTGGCCGACATTTTCTTTTGAATGCGTCGCCAGCTTTCTGATCTCATCTGCAACGACAGAGAAGCCTTTTCCGGACTCCCCTGCTCTTGCCGCTTCGATCGCGGCGTTCAAGCCAAGCAGATTGCTTTGGTCAGAGATGCCTTTAACAGTGACTGAAATATCGGCGATTTCACCGGCGCTTTCGCTTACTTTTTTCGCCTGAGAGGAAATGCCTGACATTTGAGTTGAAAACCCGTTAATTGATTCAGAAATGTCGGAAATGGCCGCGGCCGTTTGTTCAACAACAGCCGATAAGCTTTCTGCCACATCATGCAGCTTCGATGACTCCTCAAGGCTCGTACCGAGGCCAACGCCTCCAATGACTCTTCCATTCTCGTCGTGGAGCGGGATGGCACGGGCGATCAACGGGAAGCCGAACAATTCTTTCGGAACCATGCTCGTTTTCTTCTGATTGCTGCGGATGGCATCTGTGATGATATCCCCTTCCTGCAGCGGATCGCCGGCTTTTACGTTCAGCGAAAAGGTTTTGGCCGGTATGTTCACGAGCAGCTTTTCCGTATCATAAATGCCGATTGTAATATCATCCTGAACCAGGCTGTTTAAATAAGGGGCTACTTTGATAAATGCGTCCAGAATATCTGCCGTTTCTTTTTCCGTTTTTATGCTCAATTCCATTCACTCCTATTCATTAATAAGGGAAGCTGCGTTTTTCGTGCTGAACCGAGATCCATTTCAGCGTTGTAAATTCTTCAAGGCTCCACTCACCGTTCAAACGGCCGAGGCCTGATTGCTTTTCACCGCCGAAGGCTACATTCGGTTCATCATTAATGGTCGTGTCATTAACGTGAATCATGCCTGTTTCAATGCGTTTCGCAAAAGCCACGCCGCGCTCAAGATTTGACGTATGTACGGCACCGCTCAATCCAAACGGCGTTTCGTTTGCGATATCCACCGCTTCGTCTTCTGAATCAAACTTCATAAAGGAGACGACCGGCCCGAACAGCTCTTCCTTGGCAATGCTCATGAACGGTTTGACGTCTTTTAAGATCGTCGGTTCCACAATCGTCCCGTTAAATCCGCCAAGCTTCACAGGTACAGCGCCTTCTTCAATTGCTTGCTCAACAGACTTCATCAGCCCGTCCGTCTGTCTGCTGTTGATTAATGGCCCGATAATCGTATCAGGGTCCATTGGGTCGCCGACTTTCAGCGATTCCACTTTTGCCTGATAGAGCTCAAGGAACTTATCATAAATAGATGAATGGACAAGCACGCGATTGGCTGACATGCAAATTTGTCCTTGATGTGTAAATCGGCTGAACACCGCCGCGTTGACCGCATATTCTATATCTGCATCCTCAAGCACGATGAAGGCGCTATTCCCGCCAAGCTCAAGAAGCGGCTTTTTAAAATGCTTCATCGCAAGCTGCCCGATGTAGCTGCCGACTTTCGTAGAACCGGTAAATGAGATAATCCGCGGCACTGGATGCTCAACGAAGCTGTCTCCGATTTCAGCAATGTCTGTGACAACAACATTCAGCAGACCCTCTGGGATTCCCGCGTTCTCAAAAATTTTCGCAATCAGCGTTCCGCCGCATATCGGCGTTTCCTCATGCGGCTTTAACACAACGCCATTGCCGGCTCCGAGTGCAGGCGCCACTGATTTCATAGATAAAAAGAATGGGAAGTTAAATGGACTGATGACACCGACAACACCTGCCGGCACGCGATATAATCTGTTTTCCTTTCCGTCTATTGTGGACGGAAGAATTTTACCTTCCATGCGGACAGGGAACGTTGCCGCTTCTTTTATGATGTTTTTGACAAGACCGATTTCAAAGGCTGCTTTGAGCCTTGTTCCGCCAAGCTCTTCCATAATCAAATAAATAATGGCTTCTTCGTTTTCTTCGATATACGTGACGGCTTTTTCTAAAATGGATCTTTTTTCGAACGGATTGACCGCATCCCATTTTTTCTTCGCCAGCGCCGCTGCCCGGTACGCTTCATCTACATCGTCAGCAGTCGCTTTACGGAATGTTGTGAATGTTTTTTGAGTATAAGGATTTTTGTTTTCCAATACATTTGGGCTGCTGCCCTCCTGCCATTTCCCGCCGATATACTGTTTATTCAACTCTTCATATTGAAACATGGTCAGCATCTCCTTTATAACCGCAAATCAAAATATGGGCGAATCTATTTTTTCTATCGGTTCATCCTGCATAAAATTGAATATTAGATTAGTAAAAATTGCTATCCTATGATACGACAACGCTGTTTCGCTTCTATCGTTTAAAGCAGAAAAATATTTTATTGACTGCGTCAAATTTCGACAATATAATACAACAAGAACTGTATATAATGATTAGAATATTTTGAATATTTACAGGAGGAACTTTTGATGAGTTCATTATTTAGAAAAAAACCGCTTGAAACATTGAATGCGCAGAGCAAGTCAAAAAGCCTTGCCCGTACGTTAAGCGCATTTGATTTAACCTTGCTCGGTATCGGTTGTGTCATCGGTACAGGGATTTTTGTCATTACAGGAACAGTGGCAGCGACCGGTGCAGGTCCCGCCCTCATCATATCGTTTATTTTAGCAGGGCTCGCCTGTGCGCTGGCTGCATTCTGTTATGCTGAGTTTTCGTCTTCCATTCCGATTTCGGGAAGCGTGTACTCATACTCATACGTGACACTTGGAGAGCTGCTCGCCTTTTTGATCGGATGGGATCTCATGCTTGAATATGTCATTGCACTGTCGGCGGTTGCCACCGGCTGGTCTTCCTACTTTCAATCGCTGCTTGCCGGCTTTAATCTCCATCTTCCGGCTGCACTGACAGGTGCGCCGGGAAGCACGCCGGATGCCGTATTTAATCTTCCGGCTGCAGTGATCATTCTCCTCATTACTGCGATTGTCAGCAGAGGCGTCAAGGAAAGCACACGCTTTAACAACGTCATCGTACTGATGAAAATCGCGATCATTTTATTGTTCATTATTGTCGGCATCGGCTATGTGAAACCGGACAACTGGTCACCTTTTATGCCATTTGGGATGAAAGGCGTCATTCTGAGCGCTGCCACTGTTTTCTTCGCGTACCTTGGGTTTGACGCGGTTTCTAATGCTTCAGAGGAAGTGAAAAATCCACAAAAAAACATGCCCGTCGGCATTATTTCAGCTCTAGCCGTCTGTACGGTTCTGTACATCGCGGTATCGCTTGTGCTGACAGGCATGATGCCTTATGCCAAATTGAATGTCGGAGATCCGGTGTCCTTCGCGCTGAAATTCGTCGGACAGGACACTGTCGCCGGAATTATTTCTGTTGGTGCGATTATCGGGATTACGACGGTGATGCTCGCTTTGCTGTACGCTCAGGTCCGCTTGACATTTGCCATGAGCAGAGACGGCCTTCTGCCTGGCTTGTTCGCAAAGGTGCATCCGTCATTTAAAACGCCGTTTCGCAATACATGGCTCACAGGGATCGTTGCAGCGGGAATCGCCGGGTTTATTAACCTCGGAACGCTGGCTCATCTGGTGAACATGGGAACACTTGCCGCGTTTACGGTCATTTCCATTGCTGTCATTGTGTTAAGAAAGAAACATCCTGAAATCAAAGCGTCCTTCAGAGTGCCATTCGTTCCGGTTGTGCCGATTATCAGCGCAGGCATCTGCCTCTGGTTCATGTACAGCCTTCCCGGCGTCACATGGCTTTCATTTGTCATCTGGATCGCTGTCGGAACACTGGTTTACTTCCTATATTCGAGAAAACACAGTTTATTAAACAAATAATCTCTTTTTCAGCCGGCGCTGCCTCACTCATCCGCCGGCTTTTTCCTTTTTTTATGTGCTATACTTTGAGTACATATGAGAAGGGAAGACACACAGATGAAACAATACCGCACTTTATTATTTGATGTAGATGATACCATCCTTGATTTTAAAGCGGCAGAAGCTTTGGCCCTGCGTTTGCTGTTTGAAGATCAAAACATTCCTTTAACAAGTGACATAAAAACGCAATATAAAGCCATCAATCAAGGTCTCTGGAGAGCCTTTGAAGAAGGAAAGATAACACGGGATGAAGTCGTGAATACGCGTTTTTCCGCTTTGCTCAAGGAGTACGGTTACGAGGCGGACGGCGCTTTGCTTGAGCAAAAATACCGCAGCTTTCTTGAAGAAGGACATCAGCTGATAGACGGTGCTTTTGCTTTCATCTCAAATTTGCAGCATCAGTTTGATTTGTACATCGTGACAAACGGCGTGTCTAACACACAATACAAGCGTCTCCGTGACTCAGGATTATTTCCGTTCTTCAAGGACATTTTCGTTTCTGAAGACACAGGCTTCCAAAAGCCGATGAAAGAATATTTCGATTACGTGTTTGAACGGATTCCCCAATTTTCAGCAGAGCACACATTAATCATTGGGGATTCGTTGACTGCTGACATTAAAGGCGGCCAGCTCGCCGGGCTTGATACTTGCTGGATGAACCCTGAGATGAAGCCGAATGTGGCAGAGATCATCCCAACCTATGAGATTCGTAAGCTTGAAGAGCTATATCACATTTTGAATATCGAAAATACCGTCAGCTGCTAATCGGCTGACGGCGTTTCTTTCATAAAAGTCTTTTTTCCTCTTGATAAATTCTTCACCTTATGAATAATATGATGGTATGCTTTGGCTATATATGTAAGGAGGAGACTCAATTGGCTATCGCCGCCCCGTTAAAAGAAAAAACAGTTCAAAAACCCGGCACCACGGTGTATCCGATTTTGATTATTATCGGAATCTGCCATATGCTCAACGATTCGCTGCAGGCCGTGATTCCGGCGATGTTTCCTATTTTGGAACGCTCCATGAGCCTGACGTTTACACAGCTCGGCATCATCGCTTTCACATTAAACATGGTGTCATCCGTGATGCAGCCTGTCGTCGGCTGGTATACCGATAAACGGCCGCGGCCGTACGCGCTTCCAGTCGGTTTGACCGCCAGCATGCTTGGCATTTTGGGTCTTGCATTCGCCCCGTCATTCATCACGATCTTATGCTGTGTGTTTTTCATTGGATTAGGCTCAGCCATTTTCCATCCGGAGGGCTCTCGTGTGGCGTATATGGCCGCCGGCACAAAACGCGGACTCGCCCAGTCGATTTATCAAGTGGGCGGAAACTCAGGCCAAGCGATGGCGCCGCTGATCACCGCGCTGATCCTTGTGCCGCTCGGGCAATTCGGCGCTGTTTGGTTCACGCTTGTCGCCGCGCTTGCTGTTATGTTTCTCATGTATATTGCGAAATGGTACGCCTCACGTCTTGGCAGTCTCGCCCAGAAATCAGGCAAGCAAAAGAAAACGGCTGAAAACACAGCCATCACCAAATCTGTTGTATCTGCTCTTATTATTATTATATTTCTCATTTTTGCGCGTTCCTGGTATACGAGTGCGATCGGCAACTTTTACACGTTTTACGCGATGGATACATATCACGTAAGCATTCAGCAGGCACAAAGCTATATTTTTGTCTTCTTGCTGTTTGGCGCGATCGGCACGTTTCTCGGCGGCCCGCTTGCAGACCGTTTTGGAAAACGCTTCGTTATCCTCGGTTCGCTGTTATGCTCGGCGCCGCTGGCGATTTTGCTGCCATTTGCCGGCCCGGTTCTCGCCTATGGCGTGCTCGCATTGATTGGCGTGGTTCTGATGTCGAGCTTTTCCGTAACGGTTGTCTATGCACAGGAACTAGTTCCTGGAAAAATCGGCACAATGTCTGGGTTAACCGTCGGGCTTGCCTTCGGGATGGGCGCGATCGGCGCTGTGGCGCTGGGCGCTCTGATTGATGCAGCGGGACTGACCCCGACGATGATCGCCATTGCCTTTCTCCCTGTCCTCGGCATCCTTGCCTTCCTATTGCCAAGTGACCAGAAGGTGAGAGAATGGCATAGCTAAAAAACCCTGCCCAGCGGCAGGGTTTTTTTAATCAAGTTGTATAAAATGAGTGTCAGGCACTGCATGCTTCGGGATAAATCCGTCCGCAAAGTCTGGAAACGCGGACTGTATTTCATCAATCCATTTTTTCAGATTTAATATATACGGCATATAAATCATCTCAATTGTCGCTTCATCTTCAATCCGGTAGTACCAGCAAAGATTAAACTCTTTTTCTGTCACCAGTGTAAACCCAGAGAAATGATAGAAAATCAGCGGCGTTTCATCTATATACACGCGGCCGTCCTTTTGCCCGACCTTATAGTTTTCGATATTCCAAAGCGCTGTATTGGCTCCTATTGACTTGACAACATGAACACCTTTAAACTGTGCCGGCCATTTCTCCACATATCTTTGATCACCATATGTCTTTCGTTCTGTATCCATTTCGACCGTACAAAATGCAATACAGTCCTGTCTCCACTGCCATACCGCTTCATATGCTTCCTTTGTATTACCGGCACCGACAAAGCCTGTATTAAAGCGTCCGGTTCGGTCGTAGTAGGACGTGAAGCGCGGCGAATTACGATGATCAGTCAAATACAGAGACGCCGTTGGGTTTTCTGCAAAAATACGTGCCGGATCAGAAAAGAAAAATAGATCCGTATCCATATGGGCAAAGTATTCAGCATCATCCCACTTGCTCATCACATGAAACAAAAAGGCGGGCTTTAACGTCCAGCAATATTCATGAAACGTTCTGTTGCTTTTTGCTTTCAGCAGCTCCGGGTCTTCCATTTCATGCAGCTGCACAAAGCTGACATGCTCCCATGGAACGTGCTGAAGCAATTCGTACGCTTTCTGGTCGACACACAGCACATATAAATGAAAATCATCGCAATGCTCATGGAGAGAATGAATCATGGGCATGAGCTTAAAGATATGTGTTCTTGACACTATCGTTGAAAAATGAAATGTACTCACTTATACCACATCCAATGATCTAAGATCCACGTGCAGCAAATCGTTGACAAGCGCATACAGTGCGTTGGCGAAGTCATTAACGCCTAGCTTTTTCTTCGCTTTTGGCAGAAGCTTGCGGACAGTTTGTAAATCAAAGCTTTCCGCCGTCACCCTTGGGGATTTCTTTCGCCAATCCGGATCAATATTGCGCTCTTTAACAACATGCAGAAGCTCAAGAAACAGATTCAGCAGCAGATCATATTTCTGAGATTCCAGCAGCTTTTGAATATCATCCATGATTCTGTTCGTCATGTCAGGCGGGAACGGCCCATTAAAAGCGAGATGAACGTCTAAGGACCGGATATTGTTGTATTTATCGCACATATAGGCAATGTTTGCCCGAATATCGTCTACAGACTTACAATTGCTTGGATGCTCCTGATGAACACTGACAATATCGCGCCGAAGCCTGAAGGTCAATCCGGCCTGATGAAGCCTGATGCCGAGATCATAATCCTCAAACCCGTACCGCACAATGCCCTCATCAAATAAACCGAGATCAACGACATGCTTGCGTTTAACAGAGGAATTATTCGTGATAAAAAAGCGCCATGGCATATGATAACCTTCCAAATCATCTCCGTACTCATCTAAAATCTGCTTGAGCACGTCAATAAAGTCGGTATTAAGGTCAAAGCTTTTATCAAGAAAGCTTCCGTTTTTAATGTCCGCTTCCTCCAGCAGCTTTTGTTTGTCTTTTTTCGGCATTTCATCTGTGAGCTTTGCGAGCTGTTCCTTATGCTCTTCTTCAAATCGTTCATAATAAAAACTGTAGATCCGCTTCCAAAACAACCCGCACACGACGAGATTCTCTTCATTCTCATGGGCTTTAATATGTTTTGCCACAAGGTCCTTCGCCGCAAGCATATCGCTGTCATGGAAAATCAGGATATCTCCTCTGGCATTGCGCAGCGCCTGATTTCGACCGTACGCAATCCCCCTGTTTTCTTTAATCCGGGTAAAAATCAGCGGAAAATCCGCTTGAAATGATTCAAGCATTGAGAGCGTTCCGTCCTCAGAGCCATTGTCCGCTACAATGACTTCGAATTCTTCATCGCACTCCTGATGGTTTAATGACAGAAGGCTATTATAAAGACGCTCCTTTGAATTATATGCAGGAATAATAACGCTTGCTTTCACTTCATTTTCACTTCCTGTATTTACTCATTTATTTGTTGTCATCTTTTGAAGCAAAACCGTTAAATTCAGGGTCTAATGTTTTGATGTGCTCAATGATATGCGGCAGTGTCTCTTGATACAGTTCATGCACAAACGGCAGGTCTGTGCGGGTTGTTTCATGAATCTGTTTGATTTCATTGATGCCGACGATTCGGTATCCGCTGAAATGATAAAAAATCAGCGGACTGCCATCCTCCAGCACGATCCGGCCATCCTCCCACGAAAACGTATGCTGCCCATAATTCCAATGACCAATGTTCACGCCGGGTGTCGTAATATCACAAACATTCGGAAACAGCCCAGACATATAATCCAAATAGCCTTGGTCACCGAATTTTCCTTCACCCGGCGCATTTTTGCATTCCTCAAGACAGCGTTCCTTCCACCACTCCAAGCAGTCAGTGCCTGCATCATCATGCTTGAAGCTGATAAACCCAGAATTATATCTGCCTAAAAGACGCTGCAGCATGTCAATCTGATCTTTCTCAAAAGAAGGAATGACAATATCCCCCCGTGAAAGCAGCACCGAACAGTCCGGCTGGTTTTCAAAAATCGGCGATGGATCTGCGTAGAAAAAGAGATCCCCGTCAATGTATGTCACACGCTCCAGCTCGGGATTGCTGTTCAGCACAGCTTGCAGAAAGATCGGCTTCATCGTCCAGCAATACTCACTTTGATCTCTAGTTTCCTTCAGCTTTTGAAGCATTTCATTTTCAAGAGCGGCCACCGGCACAAGGTTTAGCTGCTTCATCTTCAGCTTCTGTAACACGCGGTGCGTATCTTCGTCCATGCACAGCGTAAAAATGGGACTGTCTTGGTCTACTCGCTCTAATGACTTAAATAAGGCGACTGCCTGATATAATCTTCCTTTTGATAAAACGGTGCAATACGCGCTGGTCACAGTCATGTTCACCTCGTTTCACATTACTTTTTGAAGAATTCCGTATACCACTCAATCGTTTTTTCAAGTCCTTCATCAATGGTGTAGGCCGGTGTCCAATTCAGCAGCTTTCTCGCTTTTTCTGCGGATAAATATTGATGTTTGATTTCATTGCTTCCCTGATTCAGCACCTTAGGTTTCAGATTACTGTTCATTTTCTTCAAAATTTTCTCTACCAGTTCAAGGACGGTCAGCTGGATCTCATTGCTGAAGTTAAAGGCCTCTCCGGCAAGATTGTTTTCTTCCATTTTCTCTGCAAGAAGCAAATAAGCCTGAACGGCATCTTCAATATAGAAGTAGTCCCGGACAAAGGTGCCATCGCTGCGGATTTCCGGCGCTTCCCCGTTCAGCACAAGCTGAATCGTCTGAGGAATGATGCGGTTGAAGTTTAAATCCCCGCCGCCGTATAAGTTTCCGCAGCGCGTAATACAGACCGGAAGCCCGTACGTGTGAAAATAGGTGTGGCTGATCAGATCTGCGCAGCTTTTTGAGACGTCGTACGGGTGCTTGCCCTGCAGCGGCATGTTTTCGTCGTACGGAAGGTTTTCTTGATCGCCGTAAGCTTTATCACTTGAAGCGACAATGACCCGCTTAATTAACGGATGCTTGCGGCAGGCTTCGAGAATATTCCATGTGCCGAGAATATTTGCTTCAAAGGTAGAAATCGGGTTGCGATTTGCCACCCCGACAATCGCTTGTGCAGCGAGGTGAAAGACAGTGTCGATCTCGTACTCGCCAAGCGCGCGTTCAATGACTGCCAAATCTTCAAGAGAGCCCCGCACGATGTTCATTTTCTTGATATGGTCTCCCTGATACAGATTGGATTGGGGCACATGATCCCTGACAAGCCCCGTCACGTTTGCGCCCTGTTCGATCAGCTCTTTCACCAAATAGCTTCCTAAAAGACCTGTACACCCCGTAACAAATACGTTTTTATTTTTCCAGAAACTCAAATCGGTTCACCATACCTTCCATACTTGTTGTCCTTGATCCCACATCTTGTTGACTTCTAAGAGATTTTTATACGTATCGATGGCCGTCCAAAATCCATAATGGCGGTACACGGCAAGCTCTCCGTCTTTGGCAAGGTTCTTCAGCGGTTCATCTTCGAACATTGTGTTCCCGTCCTTCGGCAAATAATCGAAAACCTTGGGACTGAGAACGAAGAATCCGCCATTGATGATTCCGTCACTTGATGTCTTCTCAGAAAATGTTTTCGCCATGCCGTCCTCAACCGTCAAGGTGCCAAACTGCGAGACTTTGTCAATGCCGGTGACAGTCGCGGCAGCACCTTTTGTCTGATGATAGCTGATGAGATGGAAAAGATTGATATTGGCCAGCCCGTCCCCATAGGTGAGCAGAAATGTTTCATCACCGATATAGTCTTTCGCCTGCAAGATTCTTCCGGCTGTCAGCGTATCTTCCCCAGTCTCCAAAAACGTAATTTTCCACGTTTCAGGCTGCCCCAGCATCTGTACCTCTCCCGTAGCGCTGTCGAGTGTCAGGCTGTTGTGCTTCCATTCATAGTCGAGAAAGTATTCTTTGATTTTTTCGCCTTTATAGCCCAAAAGCAGAATAAACTCGTTTACTCCGTAGTACTGATAGATTTTCATAATATGCCATAGAATCGGTTTGCCGCCTATCATGGCGAGCGGTTTAGGAATGTCATTCGTGATTTCACTCATTCTCGTTCCTTTTCCGCCGCAGAGAATGACCGCTTTCATCTCTACCCCTCATCTCTATGAATATTGAGTTCGAAACCTGGTACATCTTTACAATCTATCAAGGCATTTCCCCGATAATTTGTCCGATTTCAATACCGGTTTCAAAATCTACTGTAATGATATGAGAGAAAGCCAGCCTTGGTGACCAAATGGAATCTATTTTTTCAAGTTGGTTATGTAACCAAAAAAAGAGCCTTGAGCGAAGGCAATGCGCCCGCTCAAGGCTCTTTTTCATCTTATTTGATTTCTTTTTCCTTGCCGTAATGATAGTCTGACGGATCAACGGCTGTGAAATCATTTAGTTTATGGAACCTCAGCAAGTCTTTGTACAGGACACTGTCTGAAAGGCTCAGCTGCTGGTTCACTCTTGTTTTCAGATTCTTCGTTTCTTCATTCGCTTTCAATTTTTCACCAGTCTTCGTATCGTAAATGACATTGTCGACTGATGTGTACTTCGGCGTTACGAAGTCTCCGTTTCTGAATGCCACTGTATCGTCGTGGTCTTTAGAGAATAAGTCAGTACCAAAGTTGATATATTTCTGAGAATCAATTCCTTCTAAGTGCAGAAGTGTCGGCATGACGTCAATTTCGCCGCCATACGTATGGTTCACTCCGCCTTTTTTGCCAGGAACGCGGATCATCAGCGGCACACGCTGGTTCTGTGCGTTTTGATAATCTGTGATCTCTTTTCCAAGAATCTCTTTCATCGCTCGGTTATGGTTTTCAGAAATACCGTTATGGTCACCATAAATCATAATGACTGAGTTGTCATACAGACCGGCTTCCTTCAGCTCCTTGAAGAATTGCTCAAGCGCTTCGTCAAGGTAACGCGCTGTTTGGAAGTAGCTGTCTACTGTGTTATCGCCGGTTGTCGCTTTTTTAAGAGACGCGTCTTTTTCATCCAGGTTAAACGGATAATGGTTTGTCAATGTAATCAAATGCGCGTAAAACGGCTGTTTAAGAGACTCAAGCTTTGGAATCGATTCTGTAAAGAACGGCTTATCCTTCAGTCCCATATTAATGACATTTTCATCTGACATATCATACGTGCTTGCGTCGAAGAACTTGTCGTATCCGATATGTTTGTAAATCTGGTCACGGTTCCAGAACGATTTGTAATCACCATGCAGGACAGCGCTTGTATAGCCTTCCTTCTGGTCTAAAATCGCCGGAAGCGACTGGTAAGTGTTTTCGCCTTTCGTCACAAACGCGGAGCCTTCTGGAAGGCCGAAGATCGAGTTATCCATTGTCAGCTCGGCGTCAGATGTTTTTCCCTGGCCTGTCTGATGGAAGAAGTTATCAAAATACGTCACATCTTCTCCGCCGTGCGCAAGTTTATTTAAGAAAGGCGTTACCTCTTCACCGTTCAGCTTGTAGTCAATCAGGAACGACTGGAAGCTTTCGAGGTGAATTTTAATGATATTTTTGCCTTTGGCAGCGCCGAAGTACTCGGCGTTCGGTTTCGCATAATGAGACGTCGTGTAATTCTCGACGCTTGTTAAATCATCGCTGCTTGCATAGGCTCTTTGCGTTTCTGTTTGAGCCGTCTGTACACCGTCATAAATGGTGTAGTTGTAAAGACCTAAATATTTCACGATATAATTGCGGTCAAACGTTCTTGTCAGCAGCTGCGGACGGTCTTTTTCCGCATAGTGCAGGTTGATGAAAAACAGTGCGACCCCGGAAAGGATCACTAAAGATGCAAAGCGTTTTTTCATTTTGTATTCTTTTAATTCAGGTCTCCAGATCAATACCGCAATCAAAATGATAATATCTAAGAAATAGAAAATATCATGACCGGCCATGATACTGAAAATACCGTCTCCCATGTTTCCAACGTTTCCGGACTGCTTAATGTTCGGGAACGTCAAGAAATCGTCAAAGAAACGATAGAATAAAATATTTGCATATAACACAAATGTCATCAAGAAATCGATAATCAGCATAATAATGGCTGATTTACGCCCTTTCGCCAGCAAAGCCAGTCCTAAAAAGAAGACGGCGCTTGAGAATGGGTTAAATATCAGGAGGATCTCCTGGGTTGTGCCTTTTACCCCAAGATTAAACTCAGTCTTGTAGGATAAATACGTTTTTGCCCAAAACAGTATAACAGCCAGCACAAAAAAGCTAAGTTTGTAAGAAAAAAGTTTCTTCATGGCAACCTCTACTTTCTTAAACACTTTAAGTTCTTCATTCATATTTACCTGCTCTTTATATCCTGCCTTCTCATTTCTTCTTTCCAAACAAAATCAAGGCATCACACAACAATAAATACACCGCGGCAAGCCGGAATATTTATGTTTCGCACCATACCATTTTTATTACAACCATTTGGAAACCAATCACTGGACGAAAGAAACCTTCATTTCGTTTCACTTTTTTCCTCAGAAATAAAAAAAGGATTTCTTTTGTCATGTGTGCCTTTGAAAAAAGAAATAGATACCGAGTATAAGAATAACATAAACTAGCAAAAACGAAAAATAGGTTTTGCAGACAGCCCGCCCTTCCGGCGGACTGAAGTTATTGTATGCACTAATGTTTAGCGTGATCACCATTTTTTCGAAAGGACAAAAAAGACTGGATGTTTCCAGTCTTCTTTATCTATATCCCTGCCCAGACATCTTTGGCATACATGCCGGTATCCTGCAGATGTCTCAGCCAGTTTTGCGCTTCTTGTTCCCCGGTTCCATGAACAGACTGATACGCTTTTTGAAGTGCCGCCTCCACATCCGGGGCCATTTTGCTGCCGTCACCACATACATAAAGCCTGCCTCCGCGGTCAAGAATCGATATTAAGGTTTCTGCATGTTCAGCCATGAGATGCTGGACATATGTTTTCGGCATGCCTTCTTTTCGGGAAAAGGCTGTATGGACTGTGACTACACCGTCTTTTTCAAACTGCTCAAGCTCATCTCGGTAAATAAAATCCCGATCGTTCCTGCATCCAAAATAGAGATGAGCCTCACCGAGCGTTTTCCCCTCCCGCTTTAAAACATCACGGGCTTGAAGGAAACCGCGAAATGGTGCGACTCCCGTGCCTGGCCCGACCATAATAATTGGAATTTCAGGGTCTTCTGGAAGCTGAAACCGGGATTCCGGTGTGCGGATAAACATCACGACATCATCACCGGCTTGACGCTCAGCTAAATCATTTGATGCCACGCCCCTGTATTCGCCACGGCCGCTCCACGCCGGGCCGCGCACAACGCCGACTGTGATTGATGCTTGCCCCGGATTCACTCTTGGAGAGCTTGAAATCGAATAATATCTCGGTTTTAACGGACGTAATAGCTCTAAAAATCGTTCAAACGGCATGTCGCATGCTTCGTACTTTTCAAGCAGATCCAGCATAGAAATTCGTTTTTTCAATATTTGTTCCTGATAAACACCCTCTGCTGTCAGTTCTTCTAATTCGCGCTTATGCGGCGGACACACTGTAAAAGCGGCCAGTTCACGTATTTGCGCTCTTGTGGCTGCTTCCTGAACCTCAACGCTGTAGCTAAGAAGATCATTCAGGCTGACAGGACGGCCCAATGGCAGATGCCCCGCACTGCGGCCGCTTGCCGACAATGTCACTTGGTCTGTTCCCTTCAGACCGAATCTATGGAGAATCCGGCTGACATTGGTTGGACTGTTTTTTGGCAATACGCCAAGGTGGTCGCCCTCTTGATATTCAACATCCGGCGGCAATGCGATTTCGATATGGCGGGTGCTTCGATCGCTGTCCGCGGACTGAAGCTCACGATTTTCGGCGATGGATGCGTGAGCCGCTTCATACGATCGGGCAAGCGGGGACTCTCCCAGCCCTCTGACAAACTGAAGGCTCAGCGTGCTTCGTTCCTTATCGGCATTTTCATTAAGCTCCAGTCCGAATGCTTTGATGGCGTCCGCCCACATGCTCTTTTTCCACTCATCAAGCTGCCCTTCGAAATCACCGCTGACATCACCTTCCCCGCGCGCAGAAAACCGAGTCGCGCCTTTCTCTGCAAGCTGCTCATCAATGAATCTCGGCACGTCTTGATACGTGCTCGCCCAGTTGTGGTCGCCGCAGCCAAATACCGCGTAATGGACGCCCTCAAGCTCACCCGGTTTGATTTCTTGGAGCCACTGGACAAACTGTCTCGCGTTGCTTGGCGGTTTTCCGTTATAGGACGAGGTCACAATGACAACCGCTCCCTCTGTCGGCAGCTTGCCAATCTGATCGTTCAGAGGTGACACTTTGGTCCTGACGCCATGAAGACTGGCTGTATCTGCAAGCTCCCGGGCGACGCCTTCTGCGGTGCCGGTATCAGAGCCGTACAGCACGAGAAGCGGGCGGTTGTTAAGGCCTATGACCGATGCGCCCTTTGTCTCCGTTTCTTCTTTTTGCTTATCAGGCCCCGGCTTTTCTGTTGCATGGATGTCAGCATGAATGGCTTCCTGATGACGGGTTTGAACCCTGATGCGAAAATCGCCGGGCTTGAGCGTTAAGGTTTGTTTGATATCAAGCTCATAATTCTCATGATCAATCAACGTGAAATATTTTAAAATCATGCCCAGCACAAGTGTGGCTTCATGAAGGGCAAACTGCATGCCGATACAGGCCCGTTGCCCATTTCCGAACGGTTTGTACGCATGATGAGGCACTTGGTCCTGATGTTCGAACCGTTCCGGCCGGAATTCCTCGGCGTCCTTTCCCCAAGCGTCTCGATCACGATGAAGCTGCGGAATCAGCACAGATATTCTGTCCTTCGTCGTGATCGGGAACTTTCCGCCAATGACTGTGTCTTCTTTTGGATAAAGGCTAAAAGCCGGAGCTGTCGGCCATAAGCGCAGTGATTCATTTAAAATCATCCGTATGTATTTAAGCTCCAGCACTTGTTTATAGGTCGGCGCTGCATCTGTCAGCACCCGATCTACCTCTTCATACGCCTTTTTCAGTTTGTCAGGATGCTTCAATAAAAAGTAGATCGCAAAGGACAGCAGGCCGCTCGTTGTTTCATGGCCGGCAATCAAAAACGTAATGATTTGAAAGCGGATATTTTCGTCGTCGAGCTTTTCACCCGTTTCCGGATCTTCCACATTCAGCATGCGGGCGAGCAAATCTTTTTCATCCTGGTCTCCATTCGCCCTACGCTCTGCAATAATGCTGTCGACTAACGAAAACATCGTTTGAATATCATGGTGGAATTGCCGCTTTGTTCTGACCATAAGCTTATCTTGGAAATCAAGCCGCTGCATTTGATGCATCGCTTCATCAAGCGCCCGCACCATGCTGTTGATAAACGGGTGGGGCGTTTCTCTGTAGTAACTGTTAAAGCGGTAGTTAAATCCGCACAGCCCAATGGTGTCCAGCGTCAGCCTGGTCATATCTCCCGGGACATCAACAGCTTCATTCGGATTGAGCCTGGCCCATTTTTGAATGAGCTGAACAGCGATATCGACCATTTTCTCATGATAGTCCTTCATGGCCCGCTGGCTGAACGTCGGCATCAGAATGTTGTGCGCTTTTCTCCAGTTAGGCTCATGCGTCCAGCTCGTAAACAATCCGTCACCGGAAAACGCGCGAACCTTCTCCAGGGCGCCTTCAATGCTTTTATCAAACCGTTCTTCATCACAAACCTCTTTCACCAATTCATGGCCGGACACCACAATCGTCGTGCCCGCGGGTGTATGGATTTGAAAAATCGGACCCTGTTCTTCCGCTAGCTTGATCAGTGAAAGCGTCGGTTTGTCTTTATCAATTAAAGGCAAATTACCGAGCGGCCCAAACGTCTTCGGCTGAGGAATCGGGCTTGTTTCCTTCATCGAACCATTCCTTTCCGTATGAAATGCCTTCTATTTGACTACATTTCCCTTTCATGGTCATGATTATTCCGTTCTCTCAATTGACGCATGATCGCTGTTTTTTCTATACTTGAGAAGCTGTACAATACGCGAATAAGGTGAGTTCACATATGGATTTTGAAATTCGGTTTTTATCCTTTTATGTCATACAGGTGGAAGGCAAGGATGAGCAGGCGAACAAACAGTTCAAGCACTTTCAGACCCTTGATACGGGCGAATTTGAAGAAAGCGAGCTGAAGGACTTTCTCGACGGAGAACTGAAAAAAATCGTCAAACGGAAAGCAGAACGTCATCCGCAGTCTGAGCAGGTGCCGACGAAAATCGGCCATTTTATCGTCGAGCCCGGCCACGAGCTTGATTCCAACCCAAACTACAACATGTTCAACCGCGCGCGTCTGGCGGAAACAAAAGAAGACTTCAATGAGCTGAGCGAGCAGTTCGTCCGCACGTACCTCGACACAAGCGCAGTCCGCGGCGGCGTGTTTCTCGTCGCTTCAGCCGTGCCGAGAAAATACTTTAACGAGTCATTTGTCTTCATTATGAAATGTGACTTTGAGCCGAAGGTCGCCCGCATCTCTGACGCGTCTTCTCTCATTAAAAAAGTCGAAATGGCGATCACGACAAAAAACATGAAAAGCATCCAATACCCGTACATGCCCGAGGAAGGAATGGTCGAGGAAGGCGAGCTGAAAATCCACCAGGCCTCGCACGCCCGCTATTTTGAGGACTTTCTGAAATTCGTCGAGTACGGCGAATCGATGCCGGAAATCATGAAAAACCAGGTCATGAACATGGTGCAGGAGCACGTCTACGAGACATTTGAAGACAACAGCGAAGAGCTCAAGCAGTTCGAGCACGACATTGAGATTTGGGAAGCGAGCGAAAAGCGGGAGATCCAAGAGCGCCTCGACACCCATCAAGTGATCGAAGCCTCCGCCCAAATCATCGAGCACACGCCAGAGGCCCAGCTGAAAATGAAAGTCGGAGAAACAGAGATTAAAGGATTGCTAGCGGATTTTGGCGATTCTATTCATCTCGCAAAAGTAAACGGGCGCTATGTCGCGCTGATTGAAGCCGAGACGATTTCGTTTGAGAAAGGCAGTTCACCGGTGGAGTTTTATAAGCCTGAGGGGCTGCAGGAGGTGATTGAACGGATAAGGAATAAAACAGAGCAAGACTAAAAAGTCCAGAAATCACTTTCTGGACTTTTCCTATTTAATACCCTTCCCTCAACACCGCATAGCACTCCCCAATCAGTTCTTCCGCTCCCGGCTCTTCGGCGAGGACGATGGCATCCTCGATCGCCTGATGCTCCTCTTTGATGCCAGGGATCATAGGTTAAGTCCGACAGAGCTTGCCAAACAGTCAAACGTCACGAAAGCGACGATTACAGGTCTGCTGGACGGGCTGGCGAGAGACGGTTTTGTCAGCCGGAGGTATCACACAGAGGATAAACAAAAAATCAGCATTGAACTGACAACGGAAGGCAAAGCACGCCTTGAGCAATTTCTGCCGCAAAATCTCCGCTGTCATGGAAAACTACAGCGATGAGGAAAAAGATATGTTCGTAAAGATGCTTGGTGATCTTTTTGAAAGGCTGAACGTGTTTAAAGACTAAAAAACCCGTCCGATCTGGGGACAGGCTACATAGTCTTTTCTTCTGCAGCCGGATACGCATCCGGCTGTTTTTTCTTTATGACCGTAACAAATATGCCGCCGATGACACATGCAATGCCGATGAAATGCACAAACTCAAACGGCTCCTTCAATATTACGCCTGACAAAATAACAGCGGAGACCGGAAGAACGGATGTGAAAATGCCCGATACACCCGCAGGCACCTTCGTCACCCCGCTATACCATAAGTAAAATGCTAAAACGGTAACAAAAAGCGCGTAATACAGCACATACGACCAATCCAAAACAGTCGGCACGCTGAAATCAAATGAAGAGGCCTCAAACAAAGCAAACGGGAGAAAAAACAGGAAACCGAAGAGTGATACGAAGGTCGAAATCGCCAGTGCCGAAACATGCGGAGACAGCAGCTTGGCCATCAATGTAAATAGCGCTTCGCCAATGACTGCAGCAATGATCAGCATGTTCCCGAATAAGGCGTGCGGCGCCCCGTCTTGGCTCCCCGCTCCAAATAGATTAATCGCCATCACGCCGCAAACCGCCAGCATAATGCCGATCAGCGTCTTTTTCTCAATTTTTTCTCTCAGCAGGAAAAAGGATAAAATACCGATCACCATCGGGGTTGTGCTGGTCAAAATGCCGCTTTCCGTTCCCGTCGTATATTGAACCCCATACAGCAGGCAAATACTGAACAAAAACACACCTGTGAATGATTGCACCAGCAAGACGAGCACATCTTTTTTCGTTAAAGCCGGTAACCCTTTTTCAATGCAAAACAGAAGCGTGAGCAATACGACAGAAGCGATCAAAAAACGCAATCCTGAGGAAAGAAAGACCGGAATCCGTTCGACCATCAGCTTGCCGACAACGACAGAGCTGCCGACGATCGCCATAGCTGCTGCCAAAGATACATATGCGCCCATTTGTTTTTTCACCAACACTCCACCTGCCTTTTTGATGTATGGCAAAAAGCGCCTATCCAATGACAGGCGCTTTTTCATTAATCATCACTGCTCAAAATGCCGAAGAAGCGGAGCAGGTTGATGAACAAGTTGATAAAGTCAAGGTACAGCGATAATGCCATAACGGGAATTAAGTCTTCCGTAATGTGGCGGTGCTTGATTTGGTTCAAATCATACAAAATGTAAAGGGAAAAGACGATGGTTCCAATCACGGAATACGCCATCATCGCCGCTGAGTTTAACGGGCTGAAAATGTTGAAAATGCCAACCACAACGAGGGCGAGCACCGCTACCATCAGAAATGACCACAGGAAGGATAAATCCTTCTTCATTTTTGCGCCGATTGTGCCTAAGACGGCAAAAATGACAAATGTAGAACCAAAGGCTTCAAGCACGACATAGGCGCCGGCGATGGAAGCGTAATGGCTGACGATCGGAAATAAGGTAATGCCGGAAACGAACGCGAATGTATATACAAACGCATACCCGACCGCTTTTCTTCTGCGCATCCAGAAGGCCATAATAATCATCGCCACTTCAAGAATAGAAAGCGGCAGCATCAAAGCGACAGGAACAAATTGGCCGATAAAAAGGCCGACAGTCGCGATCAGCAATGTGAAGACAAAGACTGTCAAAATGCGTTGCATGATCGATTGCTTACTCTCGTGAACCGTAGCTTGCATGTCAAAAATCCTCCTAAAAAATGATCTTAAAGGTCTATTATATAAAAATTGGATGAAATATGTATATGTTTTAAGGAGAATTTAATGAAAACAAACGCCCTTTACGTTATCATTTCGATTCTTTCCTTTTCAGCGAAAAACGATGCTTTTCTATTTTCTCAATTTGGGTAACCTGAGAATCATGAACCGTAATCTGAACGGTGCCGAAATCGAGCGTTTCCAGCGAACTGATGATTTTTTCAATCACTTCCGGATCAATCGTTAATTTTGAAACCAAAAGACCTTCCCCCCTGTTGAATAGGTTTTAATTCACAGTATTCTTATAAGAATTATAATATTATGTTTTTTTTGATAAATCAATGGTGATTTCTCTTCAAATCAAAAAGGCATATGATCACCCGATGATGGACAATCATATGCCTGGAACTTCCTATTTGTTTTCTTCCAATTCCTCAACAATACAGCGGACACCCATGTTTTCTAATGCCTGCTTCAGCGTGCCATACGTTTCATATTCACTAAAATCAAGCCCCAATTGAATCGATGTTTGGGCCACATCCGGGCGAATCCCTGAAAATACGGCTTTGACGCCTAATAAGAAAAGCGTTTTAGACAGGTTGTACAATTGCTGCGCCACCATGGTATCCACAATCGGGACACCCGAAAGATCAACGACGAGGCTTGTGATTTTTCTCTCGACACAGCGGACCGGCACTGTTTCTAAAATGATCTGTGCCCGTTTTGTATCAACTGAGCCGATAAGCGGCAATATCCCGATTCCATCAGCAATGGAAATGACCGGACAGCCAAGCTCTGAGATCAGTTCCTGCTGAGACGTAAGCCTCATTAGCATAAATTTTTGGTACTGCTCGGAGAATTCAATAATCAGCTTATCGAACGACTGATTCACAATGCGGTTCCATCGGTCTGCATCTTCATTTGTGACGATCTCCTGATTTTCTTTTATAAATGTGACGACTGCGTCCCAGAATGAGATTCTAGAATTTGATATGGCTTCTACGACCTCATGCACCTGAACATCCTGCTCTACCCTGTTTTTCGCAACGGTTTGCGCCCATTTCGCCATATTTTCTTGAAAATCGGTTTGATCCTCTAGAAATGCGCTTGCAATTGTTATATTGGTAAACGTATGCTGCTCGGTTAAAAGCGTTTTCGTTTCTGCACTTAAATGGTCGGCGGAATACAGCTCGCCTTGTAGCTGGCAGCGTAAACTGAACCATTTCTCAGTAATGTCCGCAGTGTGGTCTATGATATATTGATATAATAATTGATCGATATTCACGGTCTGTCTCCTTTTTCGTAATAGAAGCACTTTCATTATAAAATGATAAATCGAAATTGTGAATAAGACTAGGGAAAAATCAAATGAATCTGCTCTCTGAGCGCATTCCAGTTTATATCCATAGGCGAATGCACCAATAAGAGTCTGCCCGCATAAACTGCAGTGTACAGTTTACAATGAGAAAGGGCGTTATCACATGTATTATGTTGATCCTTATATGTTTGCAGGGCATTTTTATGAGCCTTGGCCTGCTTTTGAATATGAATATCGATATCCATGGCCTGGCATTGGCAGCGGCGCTGTTCCGGGATTTGGCGGCGGCTCCGGCCCTGGCATTGGCGGCGGTGCCGTTCCGGGATTTGGCGGCGGCTCCGGCCCTGGCTTCGGCGGTGCGCCACAGGGACCTCCTCCTTCCCAAATACCAGCGAAACCAAAAAAACCGCAGAGTTCTCAAGGAGCCGTTTTGTTAGTTGAACCAATCACCATTCGTCCTTGCCTTTTCCGGTTTACCTATGTTTGGTTAACCAATGGCCGCTCATTTTGGTTCTACCCAATTATCCTTGGCAGAAGATCCGTCGGCGGCTTTTACTGGGATCATTCACGGCGCCGCTGGGTTTATTTCGCCTTAGACACAAATCAGATTGATGTTGTGAGCTGCTCATTTTAATCAAAAATCAGCCGGTTTTCCCGGCTGATTTTTTGTGTTACTTCGGCCTTAAACAGGTTATAGTATTATTATCTTTGCAACTTGGAGGTTTCCCTATGATCAAACAAATTGGCACTGTAGCTGTATATGTTGAAGACCAGCAGAAAGCGAAACAATTTTGGACTGAGAAGGCAGGCTTTGATATTGCAGCCGACCACCCGATGGGACCTGAAGCAAGCTGGCTGGAGGTTGCGCCAAAAGGTGCTCAGACTCGTTTAGTCATTTATCCGAAGGCCATGATGAAAGGCTCTGAGCAAATGAAGGCTTCTATCGTGTTTGAATGTGAGGACATTTTCGGTACATACGAGAAAATGAAGACAAACGGAGTAGCATTTCTCGGTGAGCCCAATCAAATGGAGTGGGGCACCTTCGTTCAATTTAAGGACGAAGACGGAAATGTGTTTTTATTAAAAGAATAAACTGTGGCGCACGGCGGTTCATTCCTGCCTGCGCTTTCTTTTGACATTGAGAATGAATTTCATTTACAATTATTCATATGCAAGAATGATTGGAGTGAGACAAATGTTTGTACAGTTGAGAAAAATGACGGTTAAAGAAGGCTTTGCAGATAAAGTCATAGAACGTTTCAGTGCTGAAGGAATCATTGAAAAACAAGAAGGTTTAATTGATGTGAAAGTGCTTGAGAAAAATGTGCGCCGCGGTGATGAAGAAGTTGTTGTCATGATTCGCTGGGAATCAGAGGATCACTGGAAACAATGGGAAAAAAGCGATGCGCATATCGCCGGCCATAAAGCAAACAAAGGCAAGCCAAAGCCTGACTATCTGATCAACACTGAAGTGAGCATGTACCATGTACGTGCTGTCAAACAAGGGACATATAATCAATAAAAAGCTTGCGCCTCGCTGCAAGCTTTTTTTCAAAGAGTCATGTTGATCTGCTTTGTTCGTAGGTTACGGTATACAGCGGATTATTTTTGTGCCACTCCGCAAATAACACGTCCTCCGCCTTATCAATGTTCTTCTTTTTCAATTCTTGCTTCAGCCACTGTTCATCCACACCTGCTTCCTTCAAATTATCCTGCACAATCTCTCCATCTATGATTAAAGTGATCGGCAGAGAAACAGACTTCGAAGGAATCTGCAAATCCTTATTTATCGGTTTGTCAAAGTCGGATTTGGGGAGCACGCTGACCATCCCGTTTGTTTCAAGAATCGCATATTCTACTTCTTGGATTGAAAAGCTCCCCGCTTGCCTCAAAAGGCTTTGCAGCTGGTTAATGTCCATCTTATTTTTCTTCAATACTTTATATTGAAGCTCCCCTTTGCGGATGACGATATTCGGCTCGCCCTCTAAAAACTTCCGCGATGATTTCATTTTTTGCGTGATAAATTCAATAATATAAATCAGCACGCCCCACAATAGCGAAGCAAAAATAATTTCTTTGATCTTGATTTCATGATCGTAAACGGCATTTCCGACCAATTCTCCTAAAATTAAAGCAGAAATAAAGTCGAACGGCGTAATTTGAGAAAATTGGGTTTTCCCGAGAAGCTTTAAAATGATAAATAAAATGCCTAAACCGCAGACCAGCTCCACCGCAACACTTAAATAATTTCCCATATTGATAGCACCTACTTCTTGATAATACTATCAGTATGGTCAATGCTTTCCTTTCTAAACCGCGAAAGAAGCTCACCCTGCTAGAAAAATCGGCCTGCTCAGCTTTGTATGGTGCTTTGATGCATGTCATCAAAAAGCTGCTCTGCATCATTGCGGTCAATCATGACAAGCGGGTCATTAAGGAAGGCTTGAAACGCGAGGCCTGTATCCTTTGTCAAACCAGCTTCCGCCACTGCCTCCTGATTGGATACATGCCTAGCCGCCAGCATTTCCACACCTTTTGGAAGCGCTCCGGAAAAAATCGGCTTGACACTGTTCCTTGTGATGAATGCGTTTGTTTCGACAATGGCTTGTATAGGAAGGTTTGAGACCTGGCCTTGATTCGGCATATTTACATTCGTGACGAGTTCACCCAATCCGAGAAGGGCCGCTATGATGTTCACGCCTTCTTCTCCCGAAGCTTTCCCAGCAACACCCCGTTGTTGCTGAATGAACCGTTCTGTTTCTTGTCGTTTCAGTCCTCTGTCTTGTTTTCTGAATGATATAGGTGTGAGATGGAATTTCCATACCTCAGGCTGTTTAAGATATGGGCCGGGAAGAAACTCTGCCAGGTGCCTGTCACCCGCAGCAGGGATCGCGCCATACGTTTCAAATAAATCAAACGCAACACGGTGTGCCGAATGAAAGACGCTGTCCCTCCAGCTTTCCCCATCCAGCTCATATCCTGATTCCCCATAGTGCGAGCTGAATTCACGGAATATAGGCAGCAGGTCAATATGGCGGTAAGAGGCTGCCGTAATCCATGTAAAATGGTTAATGCCGAGCACATTAACATGGATATCTTCTCTCCGCGGCACCTCTATTCCCAGCCTTTCCGTGACCATTTCCGCCAATAGCTTTTGCGTCCCGAACACCTCGTGGCAGCAGCCAATCGCTTTGATTCCGGGAAACACTTTATACAACGCTCTAGTACAGACAGACATCGGATTTGTATAATTAATGACCCAGGACTCAGGTGCGTAGTCTCTTATTACCCGGGCAATTTCCGCAAATATCGGGACAGCACGCAAGCCTCTGATGATTCCGCCCGGCCCGACAGTATCACCTACAGACTGATAAATGCCGCAGCGCTCAGGCAAGTGAACATCAATTTCCATATCATCCAGAGAACCCGGCAAAATGGAAATAATGACGATATCCGCGCCAGATAAAGCCTTTTTCAAAGTAGAAACGGCCTCATATCTCCATTTGCCGTTTCCGCTGTGATTGCCGATCACTTCGTTTCTCTGGGCCGCCTCAAAATCAAGATCATAGAGTGCCACCGTGCCTGACATCCTCTCATCAATCGCCAAATCACTCATCAGGCTTCTGGCCCAGCCTTGAGACCCCCCGCCGATATAGGCAATTTTAATCTGATGTAACGTACTCATATGAAACACTCCCTTTCTCAGCCTTTTACCGAGCCAATCAGCATACCCTTTGCAAAGTGTTTTTGTAAAAATGGATATACCGCCAAAATCGGCAGCGTCGCAATGACAATGACGGCGAGCTTTATACCTTGCTCAGGCGGAACGGCATGTTGCAACGTATCGCCATTGGTCGCCGTTAAATCCGATAAAATCGTGACTTGGCGAAGCACCATTTGCAGCGGCCATTTTGCACTGTCATTGATATATAAGAGAGCGTGGAAGAAATCATTCCAAATCCCGACCGCATAAAACAGCGCAAAGGTCGCAATGACCGGCTTTGACAGCGGCAGGGCGATCCGCCAGAAGACGCCGATTTCGGAACACCCGTCAATTTTTGCTGACTCCTCCAGCTCGCGCGGCAGCTGCTGAAAGAAGTTTTTGATAATAATGAGGTTGAACGGATTAATTGCCATCGGCAGAATCAATGCCCAATACGTATCCAAAAGGCCGAGTGATTTTACGACAAGGTACGTTGGGATCATGCCGCCGGAAAACAGCATCGAGAAAATTACCAGATTCAACAGCAGGTTCCGTCCCTTCACATGCCGCTTCGCAAGCGGATATGCCATCGTGAAGGTGAAAAACAGCTGCACAGCCGTCCCGACCACGGTGATGAAGATGGACACGCCCATGCTTCGAATGAACGTCGGTGTCGAAAACACATACTTGTAAGCATCGAGTGTAAAGGTTTTCGGAAAAATAAAGAAGCTCCGCTGGGCAAGTTCCGCTTCTGTCGCAAAGGAACCAGCGATAATGTACAAAAACGGCAAAATGGTAATCGCTCCGACACCGCCGAGAAACAGAATATTGCAGACGTCAAACACCCGTCCGGCTTTGGTGTTATGCATCGTGTGAATTCCAGCCATACCTCTCCCTCCTCTAAAACAATCCTTCCTGGTCAAACTTTTTCGCAATGTAATTGGCGCCGAAAATCAAGATGATTCCGACAAGCGATTTAAACAACCCCACCGCCGTGCTGTAGCTGTACGCGCCTTGGGTAATCCCCATCATGTACACGTACGTGTCAAAAATATCAGCCACGCTGCGGTTGAGCGAGTTCGTCATCAAATACACCTGTTCAAAGCCGAGATTCAAAAAGCTGCCGATTCTTAAAATCAACAAAACGATAATGGTGCTTCTGATTGCCGGCAGCGTAATATGCCACATTCTCCTGAACCGGCCCGCTCCGTCCATGATGGCGGCTTCATACTGCTCTTGGTCAACAGTTGCCAGCGCGGCCAAGAATAGAATCGTCCCCCAGCCTGTCTCCTTCCAAATGCTTTGCATCACAATCATCGGCCGGAACCAGTCTGCATCAGACAAGAAAGAAATCTGCTCACCTGTCAGGCTCATAATCATTTTGTTGATCACACCTGTATCGACAGTAAAGAAAACGAAGGTGATGCTGACTACAATTGTCCAGGATACAAAATGGGGCACGTAAATAAAGGTTTGGATACATCTTTTATACACGGCCTTTCTCACCTCATTCAAAAGCAAGGCCAAAATGAGCGGCGCGGGAAAGGCAAACAGAAGATCCAAGCTCGCCAGCATGAGGGTGTTGCGCAGCAGCCGGAAAAAATCCGGATTCATAAAAAAGTCTTTGAAGTAATCAAAGCCGACCCATTCGCTTTTCCAGAAGCCGAGATATGGCGAATAGTCTTTAAATGCGATCAGGACGCCCCACATCGGCAAGTATTTGAAAATCAAAAAATAAAGCAGACCGGGAATAAGAAGAAGATAAAGCCATTTGTCCCGTTTGAGCGCAGCCATCCAGCTGATGCCTTTTCCAGCAGTGAGAACAGGTGAATCTCCCTTCTTCGGCACTGTTTCCATATCTGTTCTCCTTTCGTGGTACCGGCGCGCCCGCCGAGCGGCAGGCGCATCGGTTTATTTTGACGATTGATACAATTTGTTCAAGTCCTTCATCAGGTCATTGCCGCCGCTTTTTTTCCAAAGCTCCACCGCATCCTCGAACCCTTTTTCATCAATTTCTCCAATGATAAATTGTGTTCTCGCGTCGAGAATGATGTTGTCAAGCTGGGCTCCTTTTTGGGTATAGACATCAGATACAAGCGACTCAGCCGGGTTAAAGACGGCTATTTTTTCTCCTTCAGTTATGATGTCTTTGCGATGTTGAAAGAGCTTTGTTTTCTGGTCTTCGATGTAATACTCGCTTTTCGGGATCGACATGCTGAACTGCGCCAAGCCTTCGTGCTCATACAGGAGGGATTTGTTGTTTTTTTCAAGTGAGGTGAATACGCCGTCCTTGAGCTCGTAATTGCGCCCCTCCACTCCGTTGTTCGTGAGAATCTGCGCTTCCTTATCATTCATTTTATCGAGGAAGGACAGCACCTCTTTCAGCTCTTTTTCGGTTTTGACGCTTGATTTTGGTATCGCGATCATGCCTGAATAACCGGATGTCGGGAAGGTGCGCTTGCCATTCGGCCCCTCAAGCGAGCCGACAATATCAATGATATCCTTGTTCGATTCATCCGCCTCCTCCATGGCGCTTTGGATCTGAGACGCTCTGGAGCCTGTATCAACGATGACACCCGCTTTTCCTTTCACAACCGGATCATTCCACTTTGCTGAATCCATGACCGCAAAATCCTTATTGATCAAACCCTCATCATAGAGCTTTTTAAAAAACTTGAGCGCCTCCATGTATTCCTTCGTTGTAAAATCAGGAATCAGCTTTCCGTTTTCAACACCGTAGCGGTTCGGGGCGCCGAACCAGATTTGCAGAACATCCCACGGGCTTCCGTTGCCGAGCCCCATCCATTTCGGCACGACCATGCCGTACGTGTCATCCTTGCCGTTCCCGTCAGGATCTTTTTCCTTAAAAGCTTTCAGCACTTCATAGAAATCATCAAGCGTTTCCGGCATATCCAGACCGACATTTTTCAGCCAGTCGGTTCTGATGATCATACACGCCCTGATCAGGTCCCTCGTTCTGTAGACTCCGTACACCTCGCCGTTCACCGAGCTGTTCTTCAAAATCTTTTCATCTGCCTGACTTAAATTCTTATAGTCTTTTAAATAAGGAGACAGCTCCCAAAATGCCCCTGCTTTGACAGACTTGATAAAGCCGGCTGACTTATCTTTAATGACAATCGCGTGAGGCATTTCTCCTGAAGCCATGACGATGTTGAATTTGTCGTTGTAGGATGAATCAGGCACCCATGTAACCTTAATCTCTTTGCCTGTGTATTTTTCGAGCGCTTTTAATGAAGGGCTCTTTTCACTCGGGCTTTCCGGCGATAAGAGCGGCGCCATAATGTTAATCGTGTCTTTCGAACCGCCCGCTGAACTGGATGTTTCCGAATTGCTGCATCCGGCGATCATCATGGCAGCAAGCGGCAAGGCCAGCCATTTTTTTCGCATTTTTATTTTCATGATGCGTAAGTCCCCCTTTTTTTCACTTTGCATTTCCCCTTTGCCCCTCCCAATATAAAGCGCTTACATAAATTCTTGCAATCTTCATTTTTTGCTTCATTTCTCCTATGAAATTCCGGCTGTTATCCTTTTTTGCCCGATGTTTCTTTTTTTGCCGGAAGAGAATCTCCGATCAGTTCCAGTGCTGTTATGACGTTCAAACACCATTGGGAGACAGTATTGGTTGTCACCCACGGGAGTTCCTCCAGCTGCGTCCATGTCTCGATGCGCTCGGGTTTGATCGGAAGCGGCGTATGGCTGAGCTTATCATCGAGCAAAAGATTCCACGCTTTGGCGGCGAGATGAGGATCTTGTTTTTTTCTCGCGGCGTAGGCTGTCATGGCAGCTGCGAACATCGGCCAGTGAAAATGCCCGTCATGAAGCGCGCCTCCGCTTTTTTTGCGTTTTTCCTCATCACTGAGGGTGTAAAATTCGCCGAATTCACTCAGCATATCCTCCCATTCCCGGTCATCAAGAAGCTCAGCCAGCTCCATCCACACTTGCGGCGCGCCGAAGGCAATGATCATATGATATCCGCCCGCAATGCCGTCTCCCATGTGATGAAGCATCGAAGTCGCCGGATCATATTCAAATGTCGGGCCGGATAATAAGCGGAGCGGCAGCTGCTTTAGACAGTTGATGCCCGTTTTGATTTTTTTGAGATATTCCGGATTTTCGGTACGCTCCCATTCCGCCAGCCAGTTTGAGCAAAACGCCGCCCAGTCCGGTCCCGTTCTCACGTGAGTCGGGTGCTTGCCTTTCTCGTAAAAAGCGCGCATCGGATCGGTTTTGACAAGGGCATAATCGGCATCCTTCACTTCTGTCAAAAGATCTCCCGTCCGCTCATCACCCGTCAGATAATAATAGAATTTATAAAGTCCGGCCATGCTGATTCTCGCTTCCTTGCAGCCGCATCCCCAGTGCACAACGTTATGCCGTGAGCCAAGCCCGGCGTATTCACCGAGATGAAAGCTGTCCGTTTCACTCGTGTGGCGGGTCATGGCTTCTGCCATTCGGAAGATATCCTCTCTGCCTGAGCGGAAAAACGCCTGCCACAGCCATAGGGTCGGAACGAGCTCATTGTTTTGCCATGCGTATCCGCCGAGATCATATCGCCACATGTGCCGAATTGGATCATACGTATGCATGACATCGCCATAATGCCAAAATCCGTACCATTTGCGCTGCTCTACTTCCTTTTTATAAAACAGAAAGGCGGCGTCAAGCTGTTCCTCAAGCTCTTTTTTGAGCGGATGGGATGTGTCAATGATGCTCCAAACCCCGAGCGCTTTTGATTCGTAATAGACGTTCGGCTCGCATACCAAGAGCGGCGGCGCCTGCCATTTGTCAGCGAGCGCATTGAAGACATCATCAGACGGCATGTGCGAAAAGCACGCCAGGCTGATTTCATTCGTGTTCGCAATGCCGGTCGGATCAGCGCGCATTTCATCAAAGCCTTCATACGCGCTGGCCACATGGGTATGTCCTGTATAATGCCGCAAATCCATCGCTTCGCCGTCCGGGGGCCAAAGCCAGACGGTCATTTTTGGGCGGCTGCCGGCAAGACCTGTGATTTCCAGTGCTGACGGATATTTCTCAAAGAAATACCGCAGGCCGAGAGCCACACCGCCATTTTCGCCGCCCGCATAGCAAAGCCCCTTCGCCCGGCTGCCATGCAGCATGCCGACCCACGCATAATCTTTTCCGGTCCGTTTTGACAGGCTGTAATGATCGCTTGAATCCTGAACAAGCTTCACCTCGTCCCATACCGCATTCTGAGTTCCGTGCGCAAACCATTCCTTATGCTCTTCATCTGGTGACAGCATTTCGCCATTGATTTGTTTTTCATAAAGCGGATACCGTTCATTGAATTTACGTGTGCCAAACAGCTGGGCGGGTTCTTTGTACATCCCCTTCTTTCCCGCAAAACGAAAATGGCGGTTGTACGGCTCTCCCTCCAAAAAAAGGTCAAATTCGATGCCGATCCCCTTAATGAATTCTTGTTTACCGCTCCTGTCAATTAGCTGCGTGTGCACAAGGCCGATCTCAGACAGCCCGGCATAAAACGTCAAACGGATGACAAACGGCAGCCATTCTTCATTCGTTTTATGGAGCACATGCATTCCCTCGATTTTGACCACTGCTTTGACAGGACCGCTTTGCTCAATCGCCGCCTGTTTGATAAGGCTGACAGACGTTTCTTGAAAAAGAACCGTTTCCGCCGCTGACTCCTTTTTCGTTTCTCTTATGGCAACGAGCCTCCCGCCTGCGGCGATCGGCTTTCCGTTGATCTGCAGCGATTGAATGAAATCAAAGCCTGTTTTATGAATGGTACAGACGAGCGTTCCTGTATCCACTTGGATGTCATGCGCTGACTCGTGAATGCTGATCGATTTTGTCGGCTGCGGTGCTTCTCCTTTTTGTACTGTAAAGCTTTGGTTCTCTTGACCGCCAAACACCGCCGCATGCTTCGTCCACTTGATGCTCCCGTCAGGCCAATAGGCCGACGGTTCGCTTTGCACATATCGGATTGCCGCGTTTTCATTCAGAAGCGCCAGACGGTCACCCTTTTTTAATTCTCCTTTTTTCCATGGCACGCCCCACGTCACACCGCTTGTCACTTTTGGCTGTTCTGATAACCATTTGATCTTTTTCATCGGTCTCTCCCTCCATAGAAAAAAGCTGATTCGATGCAAAGAATCAGCTGTGATTGTCAAACTGAATTACACGGTATTCATGCGGTCCCACCGCCAGCCTCCCCGCCTTTTCCAAACGTTTTTTCAACAGATCCGTTCCCGCTTCCGGCAGTGTCACGCTTCCGCCTTTTCCATCCATATTCACGATGATCCACACGAGGCCGTTATCGCCTTTGCGCGGGGCAACGATCGTGCCGGGTGTCACATCCGAGCGGACAGAAATGGCTGCCTCAGCGGCGTAATGCCTGACAAGCGCCGCCAGCATCGCATCCCCGTCTTTCCCGGTTGGAAGCGAGCCCAGCATGACGATTTTCCCCTCGCCGTAATTCCTTTCCGTCAAAAAAGCATGGCCAGCCCCCGGTCCCGATTCAACCGTGCCAAGGGTGTTTCCGCTCTCTGTGTCAAACACCACGCTCCACAGTCCGAGCGGCGCAGTGATGCCAAACGCTTTTCCTGTATTCACGTTCTCGTTCATCGGAAAGGTGAACAGCGTTTTGATCCCTGACGTTTTCTCAAGTTCGCCAAGTCCGCAATCGGTATGAATCGTATGCTCCGATGTGCGCCCTCCTGTCAGCGGCCCGGCGATCCAGATGCCGCCGGCTTCAGCGAATGCCGTAGCCTTTTTGATAAATTCAGAAGACAAATGCGGCACAAATGGCGTAAACAGCAAACGATAGCCGTCCAGCGGAGCGCCTTCCGGAATGAGGTCACGGTGAATCCCCGTATTGAGAAGGCGTTCATAAAAATGCGTCACAAGCGAACGGTGCCGGAGTCCCCGGTGAGGCTCAGTTTTGATAAATGCTTTTGCTCTGTCAGAGTACGTCATCGCCGCCTCGGCTTGAACGGGTTCAGTCGATAGAATAATCGGTTCGATTTCCTTTCTTGCCCGCTCAACCGCCAGCACATTTGGGTAGCCGATGGTGGGCTCGCCCCAAGCACTGAGAACCGAACCGTGGGAAATCTCGCTGCCTGAACGCTGCTGCCTCCACAGCCAGTAGCAAAACCCCTGGCTTCCTAAGGCGTAGGACGATACGGCTTCGGCCTGCAAATACCCGTCGGCGTGCGGGTAAGCAGAGCTTTCAAGCGAGGCGGCATACGACGGACTCGTTTCCAAAATCCAAAATGGGCGCCCCTGTTTCAGATTTCTCCATAAATCACAGTTCAATAAAAAGGCAGAGGCGTTTTCCTGCGAAGCGTACGTATCATAGGAGGCAAAATCGAGATTCTGAAACATTCGCTCATTGTCCACGCTGAACATGACTGATCCGTTATGCGTGATCGGCGCATCCGAATAGCAGCGGATGATTTTGGCCTGTTCATCCGCAAACGAAGCGATCATCTCCATCGAAAACAGCTGATACATGGTCCTTAAAGAGGCGTGATGCAGAAACGGGGCCGGCCCCGGCTGCGGCACTTGCTCAAACGTCTGATAGGTTTCGCTCCACACATCGGTTCCCCATGCTTCGTTTAACCGCTCAATCACGCCATAGCGGTTTCTGAGCCAGTCATGCCATAAGCGCAAGCACGTCTCACACATGCATTCTGCGACATGGCATTTAAACTCATTGTCTAGCTGCCAGCCGATCAGCCCCGGGAGCCCGCCAAGCTCCTTGGCGATGGCTGTCGTGATGATGGCGGCTCTTTTTCGGAAGTACGGGTTGTTCGTACAGGCGTGCTGACGGGAGCCATGCCCCATGATCTCTCTTTTTTCATTGACATGCATGCGTTCGGGCCGGCCGTGTGACAGCCAAATCGGCGGGGTAGGCGTCGGCGTACACATGATCGTCTCGATGCCGCTATCATACAGCCGGATGATGATTTCTTTGAAAAAACCGATGTCAATTTTTCCTTCTTCAGGTTCCATGACAGACCAGGCAAATTCGCCAATCCGCACAACATTCACGCCAACTTCACGCATAATGTCAATGTCCTGCTGAATCGTCTCTTCATCCCATAATTCCGGATAATAGCAAGCCCCATGATATAGTTTTCTCCTCACATTCTTCACCCTTCTTTGATGATCGATTCTGTCAATGGCAGGCCGAGCTCCTTTATGCCTTTTGCCACAAGTTTCGCCATTTCATTTGCGCCTTTTTTTGTAAAATGCGTGTAATCGTTAATCCCTTCTGAAACCATAAAATAGGTGTACACTTTTTCCTCGCCCTTCCCAGTAAAGAAAGCAAGGCTTTTCTCCATCAGATCTATGAGCTGGACATTCTCCTCAGCAGCCGTTTGCTTCATGGCAATGCAATAATCAGGAAAATCGTTCAAAAACACGCCGTTTTCGTAGTGAAATCGGGCTACGGGAGTAATGAGAAGCGGATGGGCGCCTTTTTCTCGCGCGCCGGCGATGTACTGTTTTAAATATTGTTTATAGGTAGTATAAGGCTCGGTGTAGCGCTCCGGTTTATTTTTCGATGCGTCATTATGGCCCATCTGCACAAACAGCCAATCATCCGGTTCGATCACATCAAGGATCGCCTGAAGCCTGCCCTCTTCCACAAATGTTTTCGAGCTTCTTCCCCCAATCGCTCTGTTGATTACTTGAATGTGCTCCGGCAGATGTGAGCCGAGAAACTGCCCCCAGCCCCCTTGATTTGTGCTGTCTCCATACGTTTGAACAGTTGAATCGCCGGCGAGATAAATATGATTTGCCATTTTTTCATTCCTCCTCGTTTTTTATACGGCTGCTTCTTATCCCTTAGTCCTCCTACAGCGTTGCCTCCGCTTTGCTGCCCGCTATATACAGGGCAGGCCTTGGCGGTTTTTTCATCCCTGTACCGAGGTAAAAGCTCGTGTGCGGGGGCTGGTTATAGGCGGTGTTCTGCCAGGCGATGCCAAGCCTGTAAACCGGATCGTGCATCAGCGTGTAAAAACGGTGGCGGGTGAGATGTGTCGTTGTATAGATACGGAGTGCGCTGCTGTCTTCCGTTCTCCATATCACTTCTTCCCGCCAGTCCCCGAACAGGTTGGCCTGAAGAACCGGATTTCCTTTCGTGCCGTTGTTGGACAGCACGCCGTCCGGCCGAAATATCGTCTTCAGACAGCTGTTTTCAGCATCCCATTTTTCAATCTTTGGCCTGCCAATCGTTCCGTCCCAGTCATGATCAAGCAGTTCTCTGATCAAATCTCCGTCCCACCAGATGGCGAAATTGGCTGAAGCGGGCGCTTTGTCGCTGATTTTTTCTCCTTTGCTCGTAAAAAGCCCATACGACATGCCATCATTGCCAGGCGGATCAATTCCCCAGACGAGCGACCCATTGTAGCTTGGATCAATATGAGCCGCCATGCCCCGGCCAACATCAGTTCCAGCATGGACGCCCCATAATATCTCACCGGTTCCGGCATCTCGCAGTGACAGTCCGTACGGCTTCGCGGCATCCTCATGCACCTGGAACACTTCAAGCCCTTTTCGTGACGGGTCCAGATCCCCTACATGCATCGCGTCTCCGTGTCCGAGCCCCGTTGAGTACAGGCCGGTTCCGTCATGATCGACCGCCATTGCGCCATAGATGATTTCATCCTTTCCGTCTCCGTCCACATCTGCCACGCTCAAGCTGTGGTTCCCCTGTCCTGCGTACGCTTCATGTCCCGGCTGGTTGGAGTCAAATACCCAGCGTTTTTTGAGCCTTCCGTTTCTGAAATCGTATGCCACGAGCACCGCCCTCGTATAGTAGCCGCGTGCCATTACAAGGCTCGGCCGCTCCCCATCCAAGTAAGCGATTCCAGCGAGAAAACGGTCCATCCGATTTCCATAGCCGTCTCCCCAATCCTCCAGCTTGCCGCGGGGCGGTTCATATTCAACAGTGGTGAGCGCCTCACCGGTTTCTCCTTTAAACACGGTCAAATATTCCGGTCCGGACAGAATTCTGCCCTGTTCGTTCCTAAAATCGGCATGCTCATCACCGATGATATGTCCTTTCCCGTCTGTTGTGCCGTCAGCTGTTTTCATGGCGATTTCTGCTTTTCCGTCACCGTCCAAGTCATACACCATAAATTGCGTATAATGAGCGCCCGCTCTGATGTTTCTCCCGAGCTTGATGCGCCACAAAAAGGTGCCGTCCAGTTTATAGGCATCTATGAGCACCTCCCCGGTATAACCGTCATGAGCGTTGTCTTTTGAATTGGACGGATCCCACTTCAGGATCATTTCATATTCTCCATCCCCATCTACATCTCCGACACTGGCATCATTGGCGGTGTAAGTGTACGGCTTTCCGTCCGGCGTCACACCGCCTTCCGGTTTGGCAAGCGGAACCTCCAGGACATTTTCCTGCCAAACACGAGCTTCCTTGGAAAGCTTTTCTTCCCGGCCTTTATTGACAGCCGCCACTTGATAAACAGAGTCTGCCGTTCCGTTTTGATCAAGAAAATTGGTGCTGTCAGCGATCGGATCGCGGGTGATTCGCTTTCCATCTCGATAAAGGTGAAAAGCCGTCGTCTCATGATCCGTTCCGAGAAAACGCCAGCTGACAAACACGCCCTGTTCTGTCTGTACCGCAATTAAACCTCTGGTCAAGTATTCCATTTGCCTCTTTTTTGGTTTCATTTGATGGGAACGGGCTGCACGCAGCCCGTTCCTTCCCCCTTTCAGTTAAGGCGTATACATATTTGGTTTTGGCTGTTCCGCCATGCCGTCTCCTAAAAAGAAGCTTGTGTGCGGCGGCTGGTTATAGGCGACATTTTGCCAGGCGATGCCAAGCCGGTACACAGGATCATGCATCAGCGTGTACAGCCTGTGCTCAGTCAGAATGGCCGTCGTATAAATGCGGAGCGCGCTGCTGTCCTCCGTTCTCCACACCACTTCCTCACGCCAGTCACCAAGCAGGTCAGCCTGAAGTGACGGCGTTGCTTTTGTGCCGTTGTTAGCCGCTGCGCCTGATGCGGTCAGCACATTTTTCGATACGCCGCTTTGATAATCCCACTTATCAATTCGGTTGCTGTCCAGCTGTTCCCGCAGCAGGTCGCCGTCCCACCATATGCCGAAGTTGGTCGAGGAAGGAGCCCCGCTTCCGATTTTGGCCCCTTTCGATGAGTAAAGGGAACCGTTGGCCCACACTTCCTGCCCCGGATAACGAGGGTCGATATCAGCAGCCATTCCGCGGCCTACGTCCTTGCCGGCATAGATGCCCCAAAGGATTTTTCCGGTTGCCGCATCACGGAAGGATAAGCCGTATTTGGCGTTTTTGTCCTCATGTACCTGAAACACCTCAAGCCCCGGCCGGCTCGGATCAAGATCCCCGGCATGGAGGGCATCCCCATGGCCTAAGCCCGTTGAGTACATGCCTTTGCCGTCATGATCAACAGCCATTGAGCCGAAAATAATCTCATCTTTTCCATCCCCGTCAACGTCCGCAATGCTCAGGTTGTGATTCCCTTGTCCTGCGAACGCTTCATTTCCTGGCTTTGAGGAGTCAAGCGTCCAAAGCTTTGACAGCTTTCCGTCCCTGAAGTTATAAGCGACTAGCATGGTTTTAGCATAATACCCTCTGGTCATGATCAGACTCGGCCGCTGTCCATCAAGGTAGGCGATGCCGGCGAGAAAACGGTCAACACGGTTGCCGTAGCTGTCTCCCCAATCCGATACATTGCCGCGTGTCGGCTCAAAATTTGTTGTAACAAGTTCTTTCCCGGTTGCTCCCTGGAACACAGTAAGGTATTCCGGCCCTGACAGCACACGCCCCTGTTCATTTCTGTAATCAGCATTGGCATTTCCAATCACTTTTCCAGTGCCGTCTTTTGTCCCATCCGCAGTTTTCATCGCCACTTCCGCTTTTCCGTCACCATCAAGGTCATACACCATAAACTGGGTGTAGTGCGCGCCCGCTCTGATGTTTTTGCCGAGATTGATCCGCCATAGCTTCGTTCCGTCCAGTTTATAGGCGTCAATCAGCACGTCACCTGTATAGCCATCCTGCGAGTTGTCTTTTGAGTTAGATGGGTCCCATTTCAGGATTAGCTCGTATTGCCCGTCACCATCCACATCGCCAACACTTGCGTCATTGGCGCTGTAGGTGTAAGCTTCACCTTTTGGTGTCGTGCCGCCAGCCGGTTTATCCAGCGGGACGGAATGATACGGCTGCGCCCATACGGAGGCTTTTTCAGATGCCGCCTGCTCGGTACCGTTAACGACGGCCCGAACCGTATACGTTGAGCCGGCCGATCCGTTTTTATCCACATAGTTCGTGGCTTTGACAGGCGCAGCATTCAGTTTTTGCCCGTCTCTGTACACATTGAACAAAACAGATGCGTTTTCGGTGCCAAGAAACCGCCAGCTGACAAAAATGCCTCCGTCCGTCTTGACCGCGACAAGCCCCCGGTTCAGCGCTTCCATCTGCCGCGCTGCCCCTTCAGCTTTCACAGGATATACAGAGGCTCCCATCACCAACAAGACCAGCAACGTAACAGTGGTAAACATGCGTTTCCTTCGTGTAATCATCAGACAGCTCCTTCTTATTTTTCTGTAAGCGCTTACCTAAATTGGATTTTATGCGCTGTGTGAGCTGTCTTCAATTTCACTTTTTTGCATCTGCCTATTTCAGCCACTGCACTTTTTTGCGTATGTGTCATTTTTTTGTTATCCGGCTTGGTGATGCTGGGCCTCCGTCTTTTGAAATCCCCTAAGAGCAAAAAACATCATCACAAGCCCAAATAAACAGGGGCCGTAAAATGGAATCAGGCCGGGAAGCGTATACAGCAAATAAAGGACAAATCCGCACCCGATCAGCATACAGCCGGTCGTCAGCGGGCTCATGGCGCCAAACAGCAGTGCCTGCGGAATATATTTGCGAAGCGGGAGCTGGTAATGCACATAAAGGGGAAACACATACATCAGCGCAATGATATACAAAAGCCCTGCAAGCAGCGTGCAGCTTGTTACGGCAAAGGACAGCCAATCCGTATTGGCCGAAAAATAATGATAGTTCGCGGACAATATGAGCAAAAGAGCCGAAAACGCCAATCCGATCGCATTTACTTTGAGAAACTCTTTTTTATAGGTATCGAGAAATAACGGAAATACCGGTACATCTTTTTGCCCCATCAGCCATTTTCTTATCACGGCACACATCGCGGCTGTGCTCGGCGCCCATCCGAAAAGAACGCCGCCCAAAAGGGTAAACAACAGCCACAGCCCGTTGAGCCATGCGATTTTCACCACCGCTTCGCATCCTGCATAAAGTGCATCCGTTACGGCCGTCTTCATCTTCTCACCGCTTGATGTACGGCAAAATCCCTGTAAGCGGCTTTCATGGGCGCCATCTGCCGGAACCCGATTTTTCCTATTGTTAATACAGGCCCGTATGTGCTGCCGTCGTCCATCCATTCAAGAATGGGCAGATCATTGATTGAAAAGTGCACATAGCCTTTGTCTTTAATGAGCTTCATACGATACGGAGAATCAGCGTCGTCTGGAGAAGGCAGCGGATCGGCTCCCATTGCGGCGAGGTGGAAACCGCGGCTTTTTCTTAAATTGCAGGTGCGGAATGCTCTTTCCTCCGGGTATTTTCTGCGGAAATATGACAGGTGGAGAGTGTTGATATCCCCTGAATGATACTCGGGGTATTTTCCCGTTCTTTTCTGGAGACTTGGATCAAATAAATCCTCGCCCCCAATCCCCGCAGCGGAAAAAAACAGCATACATAGTCCCGGCTGCTCAATCGGGGAGAAATCCCATGTCACTATGATGCCGTCTGGAAAGGTTTCCGGACACCAAAAGACAAAGTGCGCTTCGTCCTGAACATGTGACAGGTGCATGCTGTGATCATCAAATGAGACCTGTCCGCCACCCTCCATCCGCCAGTTCTTCACATCGCTTTCTGACTGGAGCGAATTACGGTACAGGCACGCGCCTTTCTTATACATGTTCTTTTCCCTCCCGGCTCGCAAGATGGTCCTTCAGCGGAAGTCCGAGCTCTTCAATGCCTTCTGCCACAAGCTTCGCAACCTCCATTGCACCTTTTTCCGAAAAATGCGTATTGTCCTTAATGCCGTCGGGATAATTCGGATGTTCATTCGGCTGAAACCAAACGAACAATCGCTTCGACTCCTCAGGACCGTATGCCTCATACAGCACCTTTGTTTTCGCGAGCAGATCAATCACAGGTACATCGAGCTCCTTCGCCAGTGCTTTCATCGCATCGGGATACTCACCGAGTGTATGCTCGATCCGTCCGTTTTCGTCAAAGCGGCGGCGCTGCACCGATGTGACGAAAACAGGATGCGCGCCCTTTTCGCGTGCCGTATCTGCAAACAAAGTAAGGAACTGCTGAAATGTGGAGTACGGCTTCGTCCCCCGCGGTTTTTGGTCATTGTGGCCGAATTGAATCAACAAATAATCGCCTTGTGTCATCCGCTCGGCAATTGCTTGAAGCCTCCCTTCCTCCACAAAAGAATTGGTGCTCGCTCCTCCTTTGGCGTGATTGCGCACCACTACCTCTTCAGAAAACAATTGCCCGAATACCTGCCCCCATCCCGCCATCGGCGCTTCATGAGGCGGGCAGTCACTCACAGTGGAATCCCCGGCCAAAAATACGTGAATCGGTTTCTCCATCACATGTTCTCTCCTTTCACTGCGTTTCCTGATACATTTGCCTGAAGACACCCGGCGGCATGCCGACCTGTTTTTTAAAAATCCGGTTGAAGTAATTGTGGCGGTAGCCGACTTCTTCTGACACATCATGAATTTTTTTATTCGTATTGACCAGCAGTTCTTTCGCCTTTTCGATTCTGATCTGGGTCACATAATCGATAAAGTTAATGCCGGTTACTTGCTTAAATGCCTTGCTTAACGTATATGAATTCATGCCAAGCGCATCGGCACAGCTTTCCAATGAAATGTCCGCCATATACTGTTCGTGAATCATCGTTATCACACGTTCTACCAGCTGCTTTTGCTGTCTGTTTTTTCTGCCTTCAAGCTTGGAAAGGTAAGGCGTCACCACAATATCCATCAGCCAGGCCGCCGCTTCATTAGGTTCACGCAATTCTGAAATATCAAGAAGCAGATTTCGATGCTGAAACAGTTCGCTGGGATTAAGACCGGAATGCAAAATATCCTCCTGAATGCGGGAGAACAGCTGAATCAGAGCAGAATGCACATGCCTGTCTATGGCCGCCTTTTCCGCCAGTTCCTTCATACAGCTATTTATCAGTTCCTGGGCTTCCTGTTTTCTTTCCAGCCGGATGGCCTGAACAATCTGTTTTTCCAGCTCAAAAGGGTAATAAGGGGCAGACTGCTTATCCTGCGGGAAGTCGGCCTGCAAATCAATGACCTGATCCCGATTGGCAAACTGCCTGCGGGATTTGTCGCTTTTCACATCCTGAAATAAAGAAGGGATTTCCGTGACACGTTCCGTCCTGCTGCTCAATGTTGCGGTCAGGCATAGTCCGGTTACATCCCCAAATTGGCGTGCCAGCTCCGTTATATACATTTTGAGATCAGAGCTGTTTGTTGTCACCACAAGCACGGTGACAGAAAGCCGGCCGATATCAAGTATGGAGAGCTGAAAAACGCGTTTAGCCGCCAATTCCTCAGCGATATTAGTCAGTGTAAACACAGCGAGCTGTTCATCATCACAACAGAAGATGCTGTTTTCACAGCGGAGCCCTGTCAATTGAAGGTCCAGCACATGAAACTCGTTTTCGCCGATGTTCCAGCCGGCCTCCTCCATCCGAGATCTGAGACTTTCCTCGTTGTCATAGTAAAAATCACCCTGCAAGAGATGCTGCAAAAAACTCTTTTTCATATGGGGCGTCTGCCGCAGGAGCTGCTCTTGGAGCTTCCGGCTTTCAAGGGATAGATCCTGCCATCTCTTTTCAATCCACTTGAATTCATCCTGCCCGGATGCCTGCCATACTTTCTTCTCTCCACCGGTAAACAAGCCAAGCAAATGCTGGATGGGACGATAGATTTTTTTTGATGCATACCATGTCATGCATACCGCCAAACCGATGCAAATGACAAGCATCACAATGATTACTTTGGATAAAAATACCATCGGCGCTGTAATGGCAGAAAGAGGCGCCGCTGACACAAAGGTCCATTGCTGATGCATTCGGTTCATTTCTCCAAAGGAAACGGAATACACCTTGCCGTCCCATTCCATCTGAAAATGGCCTTTCTCATTCGGCTGTTTTTTTACCTCATGAAGCAAAGTCTTTTCAAAATCTTTTTCCCCCTCATGAAAGAGCACCTCTTGATTTTGATCCAAAAGCAGCGCACTGCCATCAGGATAAGGGGACAAGCTTTGCAGGATCGATGCCATTTCTTTCAGATCAACAGCCAGCATGATCGCGCCGAACGGTTTCTCCGCCGCGCCCGGAATGAGCTGGATCAGCATCGCTTGATTCCCCGACCGTTTCCAATAAATGCTGTTGTCTGAGGCAAGCAGCGAGCGATACTTGCGAAGCGCCTCCCGTTCTGTCAAAGCGCTGTATTCGGGACTCAGCACAAGAGGCCGGGGGCTGTTCAGAAAGATGGAAGCCCGCTCGATCAGCGGCTGCTGGTCCCGCAAAAGAAACAGCTTTTTCGTTAATTGATAGGAAAACGTAAAATCTTTCTCCAAATCCCTCTCGGCCAATCCGTTCATCAGCGAAGAATCGTAGGCCATCTGGGTGAGAGCCAGCTCAAGCACGCCCAGCTTCTCATCCATTCGGCTGACCTCACGCGCCACCTGTGCTTCATGCGATCTCTGCAGCTCTTTCTCCACCTTGTCGATCGAAAGAAAGTAGATTGCGCCGCCAGTCAGTAATCCGGGAATACAGGCAATCAGCAAAATGAAGAAAAAGTTTCTTTTGAAATACGTTCCCTTCCAGCGAGAAACCCGTTCCTTCTGTTGAGGCTGTTTTTTCATCCCTTTCCCCCCGCCTCTGGTCTTTACTGATACACGCGTTTTTTCGTTCTCAACACATCAGCAAGAAACGTCAGCGCAAGTCCCTGTCCCCATCCTTGTATTCGTTTGCAAGGCACCTGTTTGTATCCTTCGGCATTTTTCATGACAGCTGTCCCGGCCGATACCTTGCTGACCCGTCCGTCCTCTTCCACCGCATCCAACATGGCGGCAAGCGATTTCTGCACATATTTTGTATAGAGCTTTCCGCTCGACAGCAGAGCAGAGGCAATGCCGGCCGATGCCGAAACCTCCAGATAAGAATCCGGATCATCCAAAATCGTATGCCACAGCCCTGATTCATCCTGAAGCCGGACAAGCGCGCTCAGCTGGTCTCTGAGCGATCCGTCAATGATCATAAAGGAAGGATGCGTTACCTCAATGAGCGGGAGCGCCTTTGCCATTGTGAGTGCCGCCCAGCCGTTCGCCCTGCCCCAATAAATCCCCGACAGATGATTTTGCGCTTTGTTGTCCCAGGCGTGGTAGTACAAATTCGTGACAGGGTCCTGAAGCACGGCCTCATGTCCGTGAAACTGGAGCAGACCATCTTCAAAATAATCCTCACGCTCCATCACGCGCCCGATTCTCAGCATAAACAGCCCCGCCATCATCAGCGTATCTGCCCATGCCTGCTCAGGAAATACATATTCAGCCGCATTCACCGTATGCTGAAGGATGCCCTCGCCAAAGCGCGGCGCCTTATGCAGCACATATTCCGCCATCTCGCCCGCTGTTTCCAAATACACGTCATCACCCGTCACCTTGTGGAGGAACAAAAGCGTATGCCCGATAGAAACGCCATTGATCGAAAGCGGCGGCAGCCCATCCTCCAGCTGTTCATCCACCCACGTTTTTAGCAGATTGATATATTCCTCGTTTTCCGTCGCCTCGTAGGCCTCCGCCACGCCGTAAAACGCGACGCCGCCCGGCCAATCCCACGCAAAATCCATCTGAAATGTCCGTTTCACGATCCGATCAATGACGGACGCCACCTTTTCTTCATCAAAGATAAGCTGTGCCATCTGCAACACTCCTTTTTATTTTAATCCGGTCGTACTGATGCCCTGAACGATATATTTCTGAAACAAAAAGAATACAAGAATCACAGGCAATAATGAAACGGCCGACATGGCAAACATCGCGCCCCAGTTCGAAGCCGATTCCGTATCGAGAAAAAGCTTCAGCGCAAGTGAAACAGGGTAAAGCTCCGGTTTATTCAAATACAAAAGCGGCTGAATCAACTCCTCCCACTTCCAATAGAAGGAGAAAATCGCAGACGTCGCGAGCGCTGGGGCAATCAGCGGGAGAATGATCCGCCAAAAGCAGGCAAAGCGCCCGCACCCGTCGATTCGTGCGGCCTCATCCAGCTCCTCGGGAATCGTCCGGATAAACTGGATCATCAGAAAAATAAAAAACGCATGCCCGAAAAATTGCGGAACGACAATCGGTTTAAAGGAATTCAGCCAGTCTAACTTCGCAAACATAATATACTGCGGAATCATCAGCACTTCATGGGGCAGCATTAACGTCCCCATCATGCACGCGAACCAAAACTTTTTACCCTTAAACGGAATACGCGCAAATCCGTAAGCAATGACAGCCGATGACAGGACGGCGCCGATTGTTGACAGCCCCACAATAATCGCCGAGTTTTTAATAAACGTCAGAAACGGCTGCCCCGCTATCCCTTTCCATCCCTCAGCATAGTTACTGAGAATAAAAGGATCGGGAATGAGAGAATGAGAGGTTGTAAAAATGCTGGCGCTTTCCTTAAATGAGCTGACAAACAGCCAAATGACCGGATACAGCAATAACACCGCCAGCGATGCCGTAAAAACATGGAACAGTATGCGTTTGGGCCTGACGCGCCCGGTTTTTTTCCTCTCAAAAACCGGGACTTCTCTGACAGGCTGGTTGATCGGCTCCATCCGTCATTCCTCCTTTGACTCGTAATGAACCCAATAGGACGATGTTTTAAACAGTATCAGCGTTATCAGCCCGACAATGATAAGCATGACCCACGCCATCGCCGATGCGTAGCCCATTTGAAAATAGTTAAACGCCCGCTGGAACAAATAGAGCGAATACAGAAGCGTCCCGTCAAGCGGTCCTCCCTCGCCCTTCGATATGATATAGGCAGGTGTAAATGTCATAAATGCTGAAATTGTCTGCATCACAAGATTAAAGAAGATAATCGGTGTGAGGATCGGAAGCGTGATCTTAAAGAAACGCTGCGCCCGATTCGCCCCGTCCACACTTGCCGCTTCCAAATACGCAGACGGAATGTTTTTCAACCCGGCAAGAAAAATCAGCATTGATGACCCGAACTGCCAAACGGAAAGCAGAATCAATGTCCACAACGCACTTGTCGGGTCCTGGTACCAAAGAATTTTTTGATCAATCCCGACAAAAAACAGCAGCGCATTGATGACCCCATCATTGCCAAAAATATTGCGCCACATAATCGCCACGGCCACGCTCCCGCCGATGATCGAAGGCAGATAAAAGAGCGTTCTGTAAATGGCCGTTCCTTTTGCTGCATTGTTTAAGATGACAGCGATAAAAAGCGCGAAGCCGAGGCGGAGCGGAACCCCGGCAAGCACATACGTAAACGTCACCTTCAACGACTGCCAATACTTTTCGTCACCCGTAAACATTTCCTTAAAGTTGTCGAGCCCGATCCATTTCGGCGCCGTAAACAAGTCATAGCTTGTGAAGGACAGAAACAGGGACGCCCCCATCGGAATGACCGTAAAGCATAGGAACCCAATGATAAACGGAGAAATAAAAGCATATCCCGCCAGATTGTCTTTTCTCATACTCCGGCTTTGTTTCATTGCGTCAGCCCCATTTCCCGTCAATTATTCCTCTCTAATATCTCATTGGCCTTTTTCCGGAACGTTTTGGCGGCTTTTTCCGGCGATACCTTCTGATACAGAATCTGATCAGACGTGTCCTTCAGCAGCTTGATGACCTCCGCGCTTCCCACAGGCTCCGGCGGATCGGCTTTGCTGATGTTTTTTGATGCGGTTTCCACATACTTCACAATGTTGGCTTCTTCCTCATTCAGTTTCGGTTTAATCGCATCCGCCACCTTGTCGGATACTGGCACTCCCCGCTCGCCTTTGATCAGCATGTTTGCCTCTTTATTGTTCACGAAGAAATCAATAAATTTGGCAGCCTCTTTTTTATGCTCAGAGCTTTTCGGAATGGAAAACAGCATACTCGGCTTCAGTGTCAGCGCCTTTTCTTTCATTTGCTCCGGCGGCAGATAGAGAGACAGCGGCGAATCTGTCAACCGGGCAAAGCCCAAATATTGATTGGAGTAGTTCCATGTAATCGCTGATTTGCCTTTGACGATAAAATCGTCCTCCATCCCTTTAATCTGTGCGCTTTCATCAGGTGTTGGGGACGTTTTCGCTTTCACCAGCCTCAGCTGCCGTTCAAAATAATCGACAAACAGCTGATCATCCTGATACGCGAGGCCAGTGCCGTCTTCTTTATAAAAACGTTCACCCTTCGTGCGCAAATAATAAGGAAAGAAAATATCAGGGGGATGCATTCCGTTGGAGCCGTAGACGCCGGCTTTTTCCTGAAGATCATACGCCAGCTTCTCGTAATCCTCCCACGTCCAGTTTTCCTGATTGATAGACACACCGGCTTTTTTCAGCAAATCTTCATTCGCAATCACAGACAGCACGTTGACGCCTAGCGTAAACCCATAGAGCTTATTATCGATTTTTCCGCCCGACAGCATATTCTCGTCGATTGAACTGACATCAATCGTTCCATCCTTTGTATACGGCGTTAAATCTTCCAGCTGGTTCTTCTTTCCGTATTGGGCTAAGTAAGCGGTATCCATTTGGATGACATCAGGAAGCTGGCCGGCGGCAGACATGGGCGCGAGCTTTTTCCAGTAGTCATCCCAGTTCGCAAATTCCGCTTCAATATGGACGTGCGGATTCTTTTTCTCGTAAAGTTCAATTACCTTTGTTGTATAATCATGTCTTGGCTGCCCGCCCCACCATGCGATTCTGAGTGTAACGTCTTCTTTTTTTCCCGAGGCCTCTTCACCCGCTGAACAACCGCTGAAAAAAAAGACGCAGACAAGCGATAACAGCACGTAACAAATCTTCTTCAAACCAATCCCCCCTTTAATGTAAGTGCTTACATTTATTTTAAAGCGTTCAGATGAGGCGAAACACTCAAAAAACAGTGGGGAAAGTCAAAAAAACAGAGATGGCTATCCTGCGGAAGCGCCTCCCTGTTTTCTTCTGAATTCTGACGGTGTCAGACCGGTATATTTTTTAAAAACAAGACTGAAATACTTCGGATTATCACCAAACCCGATTTCTTCAGCAATTTCTGATACACTTGCGTCCCGCCTTATTTTCATCTGCTTCATCGCATGTTCAAGACGCACTCGTGTAACATATTGGGAAAATTTCTCGCCTGTTTCCTGCTTAAATAACTTCCCGAGATAATCAGGATTCATAAACAGCATATCCTTCGCCGCCCATTTTAAGGACAGATTCGGGTTTCCGAGCTCGTCGGCAATAAGCCTGATCATTTTTGAAATCACTGCGCTCCCATGCAGGTCATCAACCACTTCAGCTGTGTCCCGAAACAGCTGCCCCGCGTGCCGGAGTTCTCCCGCCTGACTGATAGCCATCTTGCGGTCCGCAAAAACCTCCGCCGCCTTTTCAGCGGCGTCCTCCTCTACAGCGAGCACGGTCCATTCTCCGCTGCCGCAAACCGCTGTCAGCGCCGTCCCGAGTGCCTTTCTAGCCACGGTATCAATAGATTGGCCCCCTTTTAAAATCAAGAGGCGGACCTTTTTTCCGGCAAGCGAAGGCGGCGGAGACAGCTGGGCGACACCGGCGATCAAGCCTTCCAAGTATTGATCGGCAGCAAAGGAACGGATATGATCAAGCTCGTGTATCAGGTGGTCTGTTTTCTTTTTCCGCACATCTTGCCGCTTCAGCTCAGCAATGATTTCCTCCAGCGAGCTGATAATCTGCTGTTCATTGCAGGGCTTCAGCAAATAATGCTTCACCCCATATTTCATGGCTTCCTTTGCGTACTCAAACTCTCCAAACCCGGACAGGACGATAAACTGCACCGACGGGCTGACGGCTGATACCTTTTTGATTAGCTCAAGCCCGTCCATGCCAGGCATTTTGACGTCTGTGATGACGATATGCGGCTGCTTATGTACAATCTTTTCATACGCTTCATGTCCGTTCTGCGCTTTGCCGATCAGTGAAGCGCCAAGCGCCTCCCACTCAATGATTCCCGCCATTCCATCGAGGATAATCCTCTCATCATCAGCCAGCAGTATTTTATACATCACACCACCTCATTTCGGCACGGTATTGTGATCACAATCCTCGTTCCCTTTTCATGCTTACTTTGAATACGCAATCCGTATGGCTCTCCGAATGTCAGGCTGATGCGCTCACGAATATTCCACAGTCCGATTCCTCTTCCGCCCGATGATTCAAGAATCCGTTCATCCATGCCAGGGCCGTTATCTTCGACCGTCATACAGACACAGTCCTTCTCCTTTTTCGCCTGAATCCGGATGGCGCACGGCCTTGTAAAGGGTTCAAGCGCGTATTGAATCGCATTTTCCGCAAGCGGTTGGAGCGTTAGTTTTGGAATGAGACAATGCTTCACCTCATCGTCAATATCCAACGTGAAGTTCAAACGCTCTTCAAATCGAAATCGCTGAATGGTCATATAGTGGAGTACGATGTCCGCCTCCTCCTGAATGGTCACGATATCCTTCTTCATATGTATACTGTTTCGCAGAAGAAAACCGAGCGATTCCACCATTTTTGAGATTTGCTTTTGCTGATTCGCCTTGGCCAGCCAATTGATGGACTCGAGCGTGTTATATAAAAAATGCGGATTGATCTGGGCTTGCAGTGCTTTCAATTCGGTTTCTTTAATGATGAGCTGTTTTTCCACATTTTCTTCCATCAGCTCATTAATCCGTTTCATCATGACAGTAAAATGGCGGTTCAGCATGCCGGCCTCATCTTGTGTATGCTCCGGCAGAGAAAGCGATACACCTGCTTCAATGCCGCCGTGCTGTACCGATTTCATCGCGGTCACAAGCTGTTCAATCGGCTCCGTGATGCTGTTGGCAATTTTCCTTCCGAAAAGCAAAACCACACAGAAAAAGAGAAGAAAGCAAGTGCCAATCACTGTTTTCATAAAGGAAATTTTTGCGAACATCTGATCAAAGGGGATGACGTTATAGTAGCTCCAATTTTGATAGGATGATTGAAGGTAAGAAATAAAGTAACGTTTGCCATTCTTTTTTATCAAGTCATAACCTGGGTGCTTCAGCGTCTCCTTTGCTGCCTCAGGAACATGCGCTGATGCATGTGCCGTATACACCAAATTCCCGCCTTGGTCAGCAATCATGATGTCTCCGACTGAATCGCCCCAATCCTTCGGCACATCACGAATCATCTGTTTGATATTGACTTGGATCAGCACCATGCCCAAGCCGTTCAAACTCAGCTGGTGAAAGGATCTGATCTGCCGTGCTGAAATCAGGACAGGATCTGACCCGCCGAGCGTCATCCAAAGATTTCTTCCATTTTTCGCCTTCGCTCGCTTAAATACCTCTTCCTGCTCCTGCTGCAAAAGATCTGAAGAACTGCTTCCGGCTGAATACTCTGCGCCGCGGGCATCAATCAAATGAATGGAATCGATGTACTTTTCATCGCTGGCATATCCTGCAAGCTGATCCCACAGCTCCTGCTTCATTTGATATTGATCATACGTATCATCCCGATTTTGCATGCTCAGGATGCGCTGAATCTGTTCGTCTGTAATGATTTCATAAGACACATCCTCTATCTTTTTCAGCTCGTCTTCGATCCTTTCAGAAGACATCCGCAGCACCTCCGAGGACTTGCGGTAAATCTGCTCATCATACACATGAAAGGCATACTGCACCCCGCTGTATACAAACAGAAAGGATACGGCCATAATCAACGATAGAAACACAAACAGCTTATCCTTAATCTTCATCCGCCTGTACCAGCCAGCAATTCTTTTCTTCATGCCGCCTTTTCTTTCTCCTGCCGCTGATCCATTGACCGAAATGCTTTAAAGGACAGCTTCGTTAAGATCAGGCTGAGTAAACTCCCGCTGAAAAACAGCAAAAATGTGACATGAAACAGAATGAGACAAAGCACACCGACAGCGCCCGCCGCCATCAAAAGCGTCACCGCCGGGCGGCTGAAGGCAATCAAAAAGCTAATGCTCAGCACCTCTCTGATTTTCACGTCAAAATGAGAGAACACCGGGAACACATACAGCACAACAAACGCGAAAATCAAACTGATGCTCAGGAACACGTTGACGAGCACAGGCTGATCCATCTGAGCCGCTATCCGCATATCTGCAAACAGAAACAGGGCAGCCGTCACAACGATGAGCCCGATGATCTGTGATGCCCGCCATTCCTTTTTAAACGCCCGAATAAAGACAGAAAACACCGGGGCATCCGCATTCCCCTTCGCCCATTCTCTCGCCACTGTAAACATCGCGGCAGTAGCGGGCATCAGCCCAAACACAACCAGGCCTGCAAGAGAAAACAAAATCCAAAGCACATTCAAATAGGCCAGTCTCATCACCCATGTACAAAAACGATTCAGCCCATTCGTCACACTGTGTATCATCAACATCACCTTCCCGCTCTGGAAAACGCTTTCATTTTAAAGTACTATGTATTTCTCCTTTCGAAAGAAAATTCCTGCCGTTCTGTGAAAAATTCGACATGATGAGAGACAGCCTCCGCCTTATCTTTTCCTGTAACGCCGGATGGCCTTATCGATCAAATATCCGGCAATGGCTCCGCAAATGACATTGAATCCAAGCACTCCGAGCGCAGCCCCTTCCCAGCCGCGTACATACACGAGGCTGTACCAGATCAGAAACACACCAAGGACGATCAGCCCGGCCAATATCCATTCCGGCCGGCTTTTGCCAGGAAACTTCATCCGTATCAAAGCAGATACGCCAGTGAACAAACAAGCCGTCACGATCCCTGTCATAAATAAAATTGGCCACAACATCGCCTGCCCTCCCTTTTAGAAAAAGACAAAAAAGCCTCCTTGAAAGGACGCTTATTCTGTCGTAATCTCTTTCTCAAACAAATGATATCCGGATGCATCAGCACCCATGAATTCATATCCCATACGCCGATAAAAGGAATGCAAGGCGTCGTTATCAGCGACACAGTCAAGCCGAATCCGCGTTTTCCCTGGAAAGTGTATGCCCGTCTCCGCCCATTGAAGGACGCGTGCTCCAAGTCCTTGTCCCGCAAACCGGCGGCTTACTGCGAGGCGATGCAAATAAATGGACTCCTCATGCCCATCGTCTCCCCAAAGCGTCCGGTCCCACTCACTTGGTTCAGGCAGCAGCATCACGACAGCCGCAAGCTCTTCATCTTTTTTAAACACAAACACATGTCCCTTTTCAATTGACCCCGTGATATCATGTATATCTTGCCCTTTGAGAAGTCCGCTCCATTGGTTAGACCCCCGATCCCGGAGCCATTCAGCTGTTCGGACGAGCAACCCGGTAATCGATTCTGCATCCTCATAGACGGCCGGACACGCGTAAAATCCATCTGCTATCGTTTCGTTCTCAATCTTAAAAGCTGACATAAAGGCCTCCCAATCAAAAAGTAAGCTTGCACACACACCTTGATTATAATGCAGACCAAACCGCAAAAACAGACCATTTTCTCTGTATGTAAAAGGGTGTATGAAAGAGAGGCCAATCTGCCTATTAGAAAATCTTCTTTTTATCCCGTTCTTCTTTTAAAATTTCAACCGCTTCCCTGAAACGCATGGAGTGCACAATTTCACGCTCACGCAAAAAGCGCAGGGAATCGTTTAAATCAGGATCATCCGAGATATCAATCAGCCATTGATACGTCGCCCGTGCTTTTTCCTCTGCCGCAATGTCTTCATATAAATCGGCAATCGGATCGCCCTTCGCCTGAATATAAGTCGCTGTAAACGGCGCACCCGCCGCATTGTGGTAAAATAGCGCGCTGTCATGATTGACGTAATGATCGCCGAGGCCAGCTTCACGCAGCTGCTCCGGTGTGGCGTCTTTCGTCAGCTTATAGACCATGGTCGCAATCATTTCCAAATGGGCGAATTCCTCCGTACCGATATCTGTTAAAAGGCCGATGACCTTATCTGGAATTGTATACCGCTGGTTCAAATACCGGAGAGCCGCGGCCAGCTCGCCGTCCGCTCCGCCATACTGCTCAATCAAATATTTCGCCAGCGTTGGGTTGCACGTACTGACTTTGACAGGGTATTGCAGCTTCTTTTCATACACCCACATTCAGGCATTCCTCCTTATACTTGCCACGGCCATGGCCCTTTGCCCCAATCCCAATCCTCGCCCGCGGGGCTGTTGCCGAACTGCAGAAGCGGCCCGTAAGAGGATTCGAACTGTCTTTTTAAGTGCCTTGAATAGCCGGAATATTGATTGAATTGTTTCAGCGCATCTTCATCATGAGGATGTGTATTTAAATAAAGACTCAGCTCAACAAGCACAAAATCCGCGGCCTGTATTTGCTCAAGCTGACGATAATACTCGGCGTCAACCTTTTTTGCCATGTGCGTCTCCCCCTCGATAAGGGTTTTCATAAAAATCATAGAGATCCTTCCAAAGGGTGCCTTTCCTTAAAGCCTCCATCGGCGAAAACTGCTCCATGTGCTCAGGCTGAAAGGTCATATAAAGGTTAGGGGGCGTTCTGTAATATTTCTTCCCTATGGGCGGACAGGGATCAAAACGGCTGTGAAAGGGCGTATATGATTTGACAGGCGTAAACGGCTGCATATCCTTCATTCCGGCTCCTCCTTTCTCAAAAACAATGACCTTAATAGGTATGAGGCAGGAGGCATGATTATGACTGAAACACGACTTAGCTTTTTCAATAAGAAGACCTTCGGCTCTGCCGAAGGTCTTTCTAGACTATTCAGTCCAAAATGAGGTCAGTGTTTCCAATACGCAGCATGAGCAGCAGCAAACTTTAAGAGCGAACGAGGTTCTTTTCCTGTCACACGCTTCACTGTATCCGTTACCCGATGTTCCGCACCATGGCTGATTGCTTCATCTAGCCCCGCCATAAAACTGGCATAATCCGCCGGCAAACCAGCTGCCGCCATCCTATTTTGCAGCTCAGAACGAGAAATGCTGACATGCTTCACCCGGCGTCCCGCGGCAGCACCGATGATCTCTGCCGCTTCGGCATAGCTCAGCGCCTCGGGTCCTGTCAGGATATGATGTGTTTGATGAGGGACGGCATCAGCCAAAGCACGGACAGCTGTTTCTGCGATGTCATCAGCATCAATGAATCCTAGCTTTCCCTCACCCGAAGCCGTGACGATGCGTCCCTCATTTTGAATCGACATTTGATGCTGGACGTTGATGAAATTTTGCATAAAGTATGAGGGCCGCAGCACCGTCCATTCTGGAAACTCGCGCACTGCCTGGTGAAGCGCGCCAAACACAGGGCCATTCTCGGAGACAACAGACGCACTTTGCATCACTACCCGCTTTACACCAAGACGCTTTGCTTCCTTTAAAAAGGGAAGCACATAGGGAGCCGGATCAAGCACACCGACCGGAGCAACAAGATAGATGTCTTTTACTTGTTCTAGGGCAGGCGTATAACTGGAGGCATCCATCCAATCAAAATACACATACTCTGCATTTGCAAGCGCGCCCTTTTTTCTGCTTGCAATACGCACCCTGTATCCCAGCTTGATTAAACGGCTGGCGATTCGGCTGCCGACTGTGCCGGTCCCGCCCGTGATTAAAATCGGATTCTGTTTCATCATTTTCCACTCTCCTCTGTTTGCAAAAATAATCCTCCAAAGGCCTCTTTTACAACAAGCGGATTCCAATAATCCTTATAACGCACAATGCGGCCTTCTCTCGTTTCGATGACACTGATATAGCTTTGGCGATAAGGCAATCCAGTCTCAATCACATGACCGTCACATTGAAACTCCGCAATCATCGTATTCGAGTCCGCTGAACGATACACTGTCGGAGCGGTAAATGAAGAAAGATGGATCTGCTTAGGATAATCCTTAATATAATCGTAAATAGCCGCTTTTCCTTCTATTCTTTTTGGTGATCCCTCCGGCGCATAAGGAAACTCAAATACAGCATTCTCATCCCAAAGCTCCACCCAGCTCTTCATGTCCTTCTCAAGCATATAAGCCATAAACTTTCTCAAAGTTTCACATGCTTTTTCAAATTCATTCATCAACATTCATCATCACCTCTTTTTTTATTTCCAGACCATTCAGTCCAAAAAATGCACACATGGGCAAAGAATTCTTTACCACATGTTAATCAAGCACTGATAAACTCACGTCAACATGGTCCTGAAGACGATCCATATCTGCCGTCACTTTCGCAATAAATGTCAGTGACAGCCTGCTTTGATTCAGGTACCGGGCAAGCGCAGATATATCAGGATCTTCGCCATTCAATTCTCCTTGATTCTTCGCCCTTAAAAGCGCCTGATAAAAAGCGTCCTCAAGCTGCTTGGATTGTCTTTCAAAATACCGGGCAAGCTCAGGGTCATGCGGAATCTGTTCAATCGCGCTGTTAATGATATAGCACGCCTTCGCCCGTTCCGGATCCCTCAGGGCATTGACACCCTCCTGAAAAATTTCACGAATGGCTTCCATTACAGATCCTGGCGCTTCAAGCCTTTCCATAACGGCAGTGTTTTTTCCTTCAAGATACGATTTCACAGCGGACAAAAACAAATCACGTTTCGTTCCATACGTATCATACAAGCTCTGGCGGGCAATGCCTAAATGAGAAAGCAGTTCCTGAAGAGACGTTCCTTCGTAGCCATACTCTCCGAAAACCTCTATCGCCCTGTGAAGAACAAGCGCCGTATCAAATTCTTTATTCCTCCCCAAAAAACGATCACCTCCTGAAACAAATGTTATCATTTTCTGGACTGAACAGTCAAGAAAAAATAAAAAAAACACTCTTGATCTGCAAGAGTGTCCTCTTTTCACCATCATCTTTTTTATTTAAAGCCGTCTTTTCCCCAATGGCCCATATGGTGGTGATGGTGGCCATAATGACCATCATGATGATGGTGGTGATTATCCTTACCAACATGATGATGGTGGTGATGAAGATTATCTTTTCCATCATGGTGATGGTGATAATAGTGATGATGTCCATCGTTTTCATGGTGCATGCCCGGATAGCTTACAGCTCCCGGAGAGCCTCCATAACCGCCGCTTGGGTAACCGCCGCCATACGCGCCATATCCCGGATAGCCGCCGACTCCTCCATGCATGCCATAGCCTGGATACCCCCCATACATGCCGTAGCCCGGGTAGCCTCCAGACATTCCATAACCTGGGTAACCTCCAAACATGCCGCCGTAGCCTGGGTAGCCTCCGTACATCCCATAGCCCGGATAGCCTAGTCCTCCATACATGCCAAACCCCGGACGGCCAATGCCGTAGCCTGGAAAAGCGCCAAAACCAGGTCCGCCATAGATCTGTCTTGTATCAGTATCAGTCATATTCACTCTCTCCTTCACTTAGGTTACAGTCCAGAGTATGAGAATATCTTACAGATCGTATAGGCAGCCGCCTACATACAGCTAAAACAATTTCTAGGACAAAAAAAGAAAGCAGGCTATAACAGCCTGCTCACTCCTTACTCGCCTAAATCAACGTTATGATACACCTGCTGAACGTCTTCCAAATCCTCTAAGGCATCAATCAGTTTTTCAAACTGTTCCTTCGCATCATCCGGAAGCGTGACTTCGCTTTGCGCAAGCATTGTCAGCTCCGCTACTGTAAATTCCTCAACGCCCGCGTTTTTAAACGCCTCCTGCACTGCATGGAATTGATCCGGCTCCGCATAGACGATCACACTGTCATCCTCTTCCAAAATGTCACGGACATCGACATCCGCTTCCATCAGAATTTCAAGCGCTTCGTCAGCCGTTTTGCCTTCCACACCAATAACAGCCGTCGCGTCAAACATGTAAGCAACAGATCCGCTCACACCCATGTTTCCGCCGTTTTTCCCGAACGCCGCACGCACTTCCGGCGCCGTACGGTTTACATTATTCGTCAGCGCATCAACGATAATCATTGATCCGTTCGGCCCGAAGCCCTCATAACGAAGCTCATCGTAATTCTCTTCCGCTCCGCCCTTCGCCTTCTCGATCGCCCGTTCAATGATGTTTTTCGGCACGCTGTAAGTCTTCGCGCGCTCAAGCACAACCTTCAGCGCCTGGTTAGATTCCGGATCAGGCTCGCCCTGCTTCGCCGCCACGTAAATCTCACGGCCAAACTTCGCATAAATCCGACTCGTATTCGCATCCTTAGACGCCTTCTTCTCTTTAATATTGTTCCACTTACGGCCCATGATGTTCCACTCTCTTTCATATATATCAATCTAAATGCTGTTATTCACTTTATCCATTATACCTCAAATGGTTTGGTTGTTTCGAGTGTCTTGCGTTAGAAATAGAAGGAATGCCGCGGTGGGAAAATCGAACGTCTTCCGTAAAGCAAGAAAAAGCCCTAGCTAAGGGCTTTCTTCTGATCACTGAGTTTGTAAGGGGAATGGTCAATATACGTCGTATTTCGATCTGTTGATTCCTTAACGCCGCCCGAGTTTGTCAAGAATGGAAACGACATGCTTCCGAAAACTAGAGTAACAGCCAGACACATCATCACTTTTTTCTTAATAGGCATATAAACACTCTCCTTTTAGAATATCTTCTTGAGCTTTCAGCACTTTCCGATAAAACGCAGCAGCTTGTTCAAAGTGACAGCTGCTTTCAAACACAGCGGCAGCACTCCGGGCACATGCTTCAATGTACGCGTGCAGGTTCTTTTTTTCGAAATAGCTTAAAAGATCATGAATTTTGCGTTCATCAACAGTCTCCTTGTACACGGCCTCTAAGAACAGAAACAATTCTTTATAACATTTGTGAGAACGTGCTGTGATACGGTTCAGCCCTTCTTCTATGAAATGAAACGCTTTCTGTGTCTGGCCCGCTTTACATAATGTCCAGCTTAACCCAAACAAGACTTTCGGAAGCAGATCAGGCACTTTCTCTCTGCTCACTTTCGCCGCTTTTTGGAAATGTTCTACAGCCATCTGATCGTCTCCTGATCTGTCATAGCTGTTCGCGATGTTCAATAGAGAAATGGCGATAAACCGATCGTTTTGAATGTCCATTGCCAATTTCAGCGCCGCTTCTAAATGCGGGAGCGCTTTGCCATAGTGTTTGAAATCATCATAATTTCCGGCGATCACAAACAAGCTTTGTATCGTTCTAATGCTGTATAAGGGATGGTTTTGATAAATGTCTAAGGCTTGAAGAATATGATGCATCGACACATGGGTTTGCTTCATGTGATAATACGCTTCCGCCACTTTAAAATGGAATTCCGCTTTCTCAATTTCATCAGACACAACCGGCAGTTCTTTCTCCGCCTCGCGATAAAACCCGATTGCTTCAACATATTCTTTTTGATCAAATTCATACATGCCGCGGAAAAACAAAGAGTAGTATTTCAAAAGGCCTGTGAGTTTTTTCTGAGGGGTCTCAATCGTTTCAAGAAGCTCTGTCACGGTAGGGCGATTCCCGTAAGGTTGTCCCGGCTCCAAATAATCCAGCATCAGCTGGTGCCGAAAACACATCAGAGAATAATAGATCAGCAAATCCTGATCCTCTTCCATCTTCTGAATGTCCTGCTCAACCTCCGCTTTCAGAACCTCAGCATCCGGAACACTGAACTGGCGAATCATTTTATACCATTCATTAATCTTAACACCAACACGCGAAGACGGTATGGCTTGACTCAACGGCTTCCCTCCTTCTCTGTGAGATATGTCATATTCTATCAATCCCAAATTTTGAAAACAATACGAAAGGAAGAATTTTCTTTTTCATCCTGGCAAAAGCATTCAAAACCCCTTTTTCAAAAGCCTTTAATGAAAATAAAACAAAAGCATGGGAACACTATGAACAGATCCTATGTAAAGGAGAATGGCCGATGCCAATCACGCAACTGATCATTAGACTTTTCATCGCCTTTATCACATTGCTGGTGTTAACAAGACTGATGGGCAGAAAAGAAATCTCCCAGATGACCTTTTTTAACTTTGTTTCAGCCATATCCATTGGAACGATCGGGGCCTCGCTTGCCATTGACTCAACAATCAGTATGAGAAATGGATTCATCGCCTTGTTGGTGTGGAGCGCTTTTACAATCATCATCGGGTTTCTGGATATTACATTCCCCGCTTTTCGGTATGCGGTTGTAGGACAGCCTGTCATTCTGATTAAAAAAGGGAAAATCATGGAGAAGGAGCTTAGAAAAGCCCGAATTGATATCGATACTTTGCAAACTTCGCTTCGCAAAAAATATATATTTTCAATTGCCGAAGTGGATTATGCTATTTACGAATCGGACGGCACTGTATCTGTGTTGAAAAAGGAAGCACACCAAAGCGTGACAAAAAAGGATATGAACGTACAAGCAGCAAACGCGAAAGTATCTCATTCCGCTTCAGTCATAGCTGATGGAAAAGTGAGAGAAGACAATTTAAAAAAATTGCATCTGAACAGGCAATGGCTGATGGATCGGCTAAAAGAGGCAGGCATCCAAAATCCTAAAGAAGTATTTTATGCAGAAGTTCAAACAGACGGCACGCTGTATATCGATCAAAAAGAGGATTCATTACCTGAATAAAAAAGACCTGTGCCTGCAACATTGTTGCGGCACAGGCCCTTCACTTATTTCATATACGTATTCACCAGCTCGTAACAGCGCTCTTTCGTCTGTTTGGCAAGCTCTTCCGTTTGGACGACTCGGGATAATGAACCGCCGCCCTCCTCATCATATCGTTTCTGGGCCGCAGCATCCCTATCCTTTATCCATTGGCGCTGTTTCCCTTTTAATGCCGCCATGTCTGAAGCAGAAAGCTGATTTTGCAGCACACCGTATATCTCGTTCAGCAATCCGTCCCACATTTGATAATTATAACCGTAATCCTCAATCATCTGATAATCACTTTGATAGTCATTGTGCTTTTCTTTCTTTTCTGCCGCAGACAATTTCGCAACATAATCTGTTTTTGTGCTTCCCGTTGTCTGCCCACTGCGCTGTGTATCCGCTGTATCAGGCGATGCGGTTTCCGCAGTCGTCTGAGCTGTCTCTTGCTCCGCAGCCTCAGTCTCGTTTTCATTATCACTTACCAGACTGGTATCCTTTGAGCTGATCGCCGCCTGTCTTTCCCCATGTGAACTCTTTACATTGAAAAGATAAGCTGTTCCGCCGGCAGCCTTCGATTCATAGGACTTCACAAATTCCGCCGTTTCACCGTTTCTCGACAGAATCGTTTTTGCTTCTTCTTTTGTCAGCTTGATATCATCCCCTTGAAGCGACTTGCTGTCCCATTTGTTGATCTTCCAATCGCCATCTTCCTTCACCAATTCAAACGTCCATGATGTGCCCATGTTGTTTAATTCTGTTGCCGGATCTATTGATGAAGCCTCTATCTTATTCTTGTTCTGTTTATATGTAAAACGCACATCGAAATCAGTGCCCGGTTGAAAAGGAGCATCACACTCGCAAAAGTACTCTCCGGCCAAATCCTTTAAGGTCTGATCTGCAAACGTTTCTGTTGCATAAGGCAGCACACTTGGCCGCAGCTTGCTGAAATCCGCCTTGTTTGCCGTGCTCCAGCCGTTTTCTGTTCCCGCTTTATCAAATGCATTGAAGATCGCATCAATATCGTTTTTCAAAGCTGATTTTACTTCCTGCTCCGTCATCTTCGCAACGCTCGCCTTCTTCACAGCTTGCTTTTCCTGATCCTTATCAGAAGCTCCGCTATCAGAACACGCCGATAATAGGAATAAAACAGATAAAAGCAGCGCACCCAATTTATAACTCATTGTCTCTTCTCACCCTTCTGCTCTCTCATGGTAGCTTTCTTATTTTATAGGTCTTTTGTCGCTTTGTACATTTCATTTTTACAGAAGCAGAAAGAGACTGAAATGAGCCTACTCAATCACAACAAAATCCTGCACCTTCACCTGTTCCTCAGGCAAATCAAACTGATAAAGCATCTTCTTAGAATGGATATCAAACACACCCACATACCCGCCAATGCCCTTTTTATGCTCTTCCTGGGCGACTATATACAATAGATTCCCCTTAAACTTCGCCTCCATATAAGGAAACTTCAAGCTGTATGTGTGAAAAGAAAAATCCTCCCCATATTCCAGCAAGTTCGCTCCACCCTCTTTGTCCTCGTACGCCACGTAAAAACTGCCGCTTTCTTTGTCATAATACACAGTATCTGCATATTCAAGATCTTCAGGATACGCAATATATGTCGTCTTCCATGTCCCTTTTTCAATCACAGTCAATTCATGCTCCGAGCTTGCGACAATAAATTCCTCCGAATCTGCGAATTGATCAGCGTATGAAGCTAAACTCAGAGTCTCAATCATTTCCTCTGTTTTTCTGTCAATCACGTAAATAGCCATACTTTGAATGATATAAATAAAGTTCTCATCACTGGCCCCCATTGTGACAAGCGAAGGCAAGGTAAGGTTATATTCCTTCTTCATTTTTTTATCATTTATGTGGATCTCATTCCCCGTCGTATCAACATTATAGGCCTTAACCGAGACATCCTTCCCCTCATGCCAAAACGCAAATGGATCTGAAAGAGGATGCTCTTTGATCGCATCCTTCTCCAGCGTGTAATAAAAAGGCTCGTGCTCCGCTAATAAAACAAGGTCTGTTGATGCATAAGATTTCGTTTGAATATAGGGCACATCCGCCACCTTGAATGTACGCCTGTTAAAGTGTTCGCCTGTAGAGGTTGAAAGCAGCACGCTTTCTTTTATGAAAGGATTGGAGTAAATAAAAAAGATGCGGTCTTCTTCGGGGTGGATGGCGGAAGATTGGACAGGAATACTGTCTTTATTGCGTAACTGAACATACAGAACAAACAGCATGACACATACCATTAAAACTAATAAACCAAATGTAATCCGTTTTTTCGTCATCAACATGCTCCTTAAAAAACAATATAGAATACAAACTTCCAAAAAATGTGTAGCAATCAATATCATTTCGACCATGTTTCCGCCAATCCTTCCACGAATAAAGACACATGCCAAATGACTCATTTTTCCACCAAAACACGTTCTCACCCCCACCCTCATCCCGCTCCGTGGTAAAATTTTGATATTGAGCGAACAAAAGAAGGGAAATGGTCATGAAAGTATTTGAAGCGAAAACACTGCTTTCGGAAGCGACAGACCGTGCAAAAGAGTACAAAGAACTAAGAACGCAAATGGTCAATTTGAGAAAAGCGTTAAAAAGCGTCGCTGATCTCAGTGACAGTGAATTCTCAGGAAAAGGCGCCAGCAACATCAAAGCCTTCTATCACGACCACGTCGGCGTCACCGACCAATGGATCGACTACATCGACATGAAAATCGCATTTTTCAACAGCATCGCCGGAGCCGCCGAGGACAAAGGCCTCTCAGACGCATACATCGAAGAATCCTTCCTGGAGCACGAACTGGCAAATGCCAATAAAAAATCAAAATCCATCATGTCCGAACAGAAAAAAGCGATGAAAGACATCCTGAACGATGTCGACGACATCCTCCCGCTCGACTTGTTTTCAACAGAAACCTTCAAAGACGAGCTGGCCGATGCCAATGACAAACGCAAAAAAACACTGGAAAAATTGGACGCCTTGGACGAAGACCTGAAAACAGAATACGCCCTGTCAGAACCAAACGAACAATTCATCAAATCCGACTTCCAAAAGCTCCAAGAAGCAACGGGCAAAGGTAAAAACGCCACACCCATCCACTACAACGCCAAGGCGTACCGTGAGAGCGACATACACAAGAAAAAAGGCGACATTGAAAAGCGGACTGAGGCTTATTTGAAGATTAAGAAAGAGGAAGCGAAGGAACGCGAGATTGAAAAATTGAAGAAAAAGCTTGCGGATGGTGTATCTGACCCTGATGAATATTTAGAAATTGCGAAGAAGATTGGGTATGAGAACCTTGAGCCTTATCAACAACAGTATGTGATACAATTAGAAACTGCTAAACAGGATGCTAAAATTTTAAAAGGAATTGGTGAGGGATTATACGACTTTGGAAAAGACACTGCTCTTGGTGTGAAGGATATGATTTTAAATGCACCAGAGACAATTAGCAGTGTGTACAAATTTTTAAACTCCTCTCCCACCCAACAACTTGCAACAGTTACATTTACGGGAGTTAATATATGGGCAGCGTTATCCGATTCATGGAAGCGTGATATGATAAACGGAGACGCAGAGTCAAGATCACGTTGGATCACCTATTCCCTAGCCACTGTTGTAACAGCACTTATTGGAACTAAAGGTATAGATAAAGTTGGAAAGCTAGGAAAACTCACAGCTCAAAAAACTATTACAAAAGGCAATGAAGCACTTGTTACTACATCTAGAATGATTAGAGACACATTTTCTAACGGATCAGTTCAATTTGCTTTTGCGGGTGATTTAAATCGAATTAAAGATATTCATAATACACTAGATACAAAACCTCTGAAAGATATAACCGAGAAAAATAGTGTACTATATCAGTCCAATAGCGGAAAAAACACAAGTGTTAGCTCCAATATAAAAGTCGTTACAAATGCACGCAGAGGTGCTTTTAAAGAAGCTAAAAGAGACGCGGGAATTCCTGTTGTTCAGCAACCATTTGATGTAAAGACAGAACCAATGCGAACTGCAGCCCATGAAGGTGGACATGTGATAAAAGATAAACAAGGTAATGTTATATACACGCGAGAATATTACTTTAAAAACAATAAAGGTGAAACAATTATTATTCAAGATCACAGTGCTGGCCATGAAAAAGGCGGACAAGGCCCCCATTTTAACGTAAGACCAAGCGATAACCCCCGAACTGGAAGTATTGATGGTACAAAAGATCATTACGAATTTAATAAATAAATATGAGGTGTTAATATGTGGCATGAAGCTTTAGACAAAAACATAGCGATTTGTAATTTATATAACAAGGTACCTGAATTAAAAAATGTTAGAATTGCAGAGATTAATATTCTTCAAGAAGGCGACAAAGTTAGCATTAAATTTGATATGCCATCACACGCTGATAATCCGCCAAAAAAATGGAGCCTTTTAAATTATAACACTACCGTTATTGAAATTGACTTATTTGAAATAAAGGAAATTAGCATTAAGTCACTAAGCAGAAATTTCAGCGGAAACATAGAGATTGAAAAGAAGGAAGATGTAATCGAAGTTAACATAACAGGCACGGTTGAGGCTAGAGTAAAAGCTGTTGCAGGACTTGTCCAATCTGTGGGAGGATATCATAATAATATTTGATTAAATTTCAATTTATTTGGTTTATAGAGCAACCTACTAGTAAGCCCTCTTAATCGAGGGCTTATAGTTTTAATAAAAAGCGTCCACTTTTGATATGATTTAATAAAATAACTCTATTAACAATTACAGCAATAAAAACAATTAACAAAAAAATCCAATCTCTATAGTGAAAAACATATTAAAAAGATATGAAGTGGCAAAATTCTTTATACAACATTCATCCGAGGAGCAATTCGAAGAAAGGGTTTTCTTCATTAAAAAATAAATTAGGCACCATGACAAAAGCATATCTAGAATCAGCAAACGAATACATGAATCCTATGTAAACATAAAAGCTGTTAAAAAGATGGTGAAAAGTTTAAGAACAGACATCCGATAACTCCTCCGCCTTTTTCTAAATGAACAGTTCTTACTATCGTATTACCGAGAGTCAATAATGCCCTTAAAACTATTGATTGCAGTAATAGACCTGTTATAATCAATAATTAGAAGATTAATACTTCCAGAATATAATATAAATGATTTCACTAACTTTTTATTTGACAACCGTAGATCTCTTTAAGATCCGAAAAGGTTATTTCTATACCTATACGTTTCAATTGATCCTTACGCTGATCAAACAATTTTCTTAAAAGTGTTTCTATATCTTGATCTCTACCTAAATGTATAAGACGATGACAAAGTGGACATAAACTTACCATGTTCTCTAGTTGATCTAAGTCATATTGGAATTCATCTTGCTTAGCTATAGGCACAAGATGATGACACTCAACAAAAGGCTTATTGGTAGATTTAGAGATAAATGTTTTATGAGAGTCGTCAATTTCGCAAGTGTAATTTGAAAGCATCATTGCCATAGAGGCTAGGCTTGCATTCCTTGTCCATTGCTTTTGTCCACCTTTATTATAAATTGGTTCTGGACGTACTTTTTTTTGATTTACTTCATATGTCCTTTTTACACTCTCAGATATAATAAAATGCTGAACTGCTAGCTGATATTCTTCTTCATTATTCGTATCTTCCGTGTATAATCCGTCTTCCTGTAATAAAATGAAATCATTGAACTGTTCTATCGACCTCTTTCCAATCAGGCCTTCTATTTCTTTATATGTAATCAACAAATTTTGTAAATCAGTTATGAATTCTTCCTTACTGGGTAAATAGCTCACATCATAATATCGTCCACATATATGTCCTAGTTCATATCCTCTAGCAAGATCACCATTGCCCTTTAAATCAATATTTAAAAGATTCATGTTTTTAGGTATAGTATTTAATTTTCCTCTAATTATAGAAGCTGTTTTTTTTATTTTATCCTTCCCTAGCTTTGTTCCATATTTATCTTTAAAATATGTCCAACCTTGATTCAAACTAACGTAAAAGCCACTGCCATCTGCATTAAACAAGTATACAATATAGTATCCTCTTGTGGCTGAAATTGTTAATTTCTTAATAAAGACAGAAATCCATGGGATCTCAGCCCATCTACCTTGTCCTACCGACCCTACTATATGGTAAATTTTTCGATCCAATTCAGCGTCTTTAAAAAGAGACTCTTTTATCTTATGACGAACAAGTGTCCCTATAGGATGGTCTTTAAACATCTCTCTTTTAGCTTTATGATATTCTGTTATTACTTTAATCATTTTTTCTTGTATGGTTAAATTCGAATCATCTAAAACTTCAGCCATTATTTCAAACACCTCTGTATATAAATGAGATACCTAAAAAACAACGTAATCATATAAAAAGCCTCTCCTGATCTTGGGAGGCTTTTATTTTTTAAAAATTTCTTATATATCTTTTCTTTCAAGCACAGCCACACACTCCACATGATTCGTATGCGGAAACATATCCACAGGCTGCACTTCGCGCGTCGCATACCCGCCATCCTCAAGCACCCGCAGGTCTCTCGCAAGCGTGCCAGGATTACAGGACACGTACACCACTCGCTTCGGTTTCATCTCCACAATTGTCCGCAGGAGGGCTTCGTCGCAGCCTTTTCTTGGCGGGTCGACGACTAGCGTATCAGCTGTAATGCCTTCTTCATACCACTTTGGAATGACGGTTTCCGCTTCACCGACCGCGAACTCTGCGTTTGTGATGCCGTTGAGCTCGGCGTTGCGTTTGGCATCCTCAATTGCCTCTGGTACAATTTCTACGCCGTACACTTTTTTCGCCTGCTTTGCCAGGAAGAGAGAAATCGTTCCGATGCCGCAGTAAGCGTCAATGACGGTTTCTTCGCCTTGAAGCTCCGCGTACTCAAGCGCTTTGTCATAGAGCACTTTGGTTTGCTCCGGGTTGACCTGGTAGAACGATCTGGCGGAGATGGCGAATTTGACGTCTCCGATAAGGTCGTAGATGTATTCTTCGCCCCAGATTACGTTTGTTTCGTTGCCAAAAATGACGTTTGTTTTGTTTGGGTTGATGTTTTGCACGATGGATTTGACGTGCGGGAATTGCGCTGTGATGTCTTCGATGATCTTCGCTTTATGCGGGAAATCGGTTGTTCTTGTGATGAAAACGATCATCATTTCGCCCGTAACAACGCCGTATCTGACCATGATGTGGCGGAGCCAGCCTTTGTGGCGTTCTTCGTTGTAGGCTTTGACACCCTAGTTTGCGCAAATGTCTTTGACAGCTTGAACTGCTTCGTCGTTTTTGGATTGCTGGATCAGGCAGGCGCTCATGTCGATGATGTCATGGCTTCTTTGCTGATAGAATCCGGCGACGAGTCCGCCTTCCCGTTCTCCTACCGGCACCTGCGCTTTGTTTCTGTAGTTCCACGGGTCTTCCATGCCGAGTGTCGGGTGCACGGTCACGTTGGAAAGGTCCAGCTTGCCGATGCGTTCTAAGACGTCTTTGACTTGTTTCTGTTTAAACAAGAGCTGGCCTTCGTAGGTCATGTGCTGAAGCTGGCAGCCGCCGCATTGCTTGTAGATCGGGCACGGGGCATCCGTTCTGTGCGGGCTTTCTTCCTTCAGCTCAATCAAGCGTCCGAAAGCAAAACCTTTTTTGACGCGTGTCACTTTGATTTGCGCTTTTTCCTCGGGCAGGGCATTCGGCACAAAGATCGGGAATCCTTGAACCTTTGCGACGCCCGCTCCTTCGTGGGTCAAATCCTCAAATGTCACGTCGTAGTATTCGTTTTTTTCTACTGGGGGTTTCATTTTCATGTATGTTCACCTCTTGTTTTAAGCATAAAGAAAAACTTGGCCTATTCAAGCCAAGTTTCAGCGTGTAGGCAAACCTTCGCATTCGTTGTCAGTCCTGTGCTTCGGTGCTCACGAATTCAACATTCGCTCCGCTCCAATGCTCGTCCTTCCTAGACTTCAAAGGTTTTCAATCACGCTGAAAAGATGACAAAATCCTAAAACGAAAACTGTTTTAGGATTTTGTCATAACTCTGAGCTTGGCTTACAAAGCCAAGTTTTAGTCATCCAGCTGTTCCGCTTTCTCCTTCGGCATGACGACGTGAATGTGTCGGTACAGATTCACGAATTCGCCCGGCAGCATGCCGCCGTACTCGCCGTCCAGGTTCAGCTGCATCTTTTCTGATACATTGACTTTCACGCGGTTCGCTTTTGTATAAATAATGTGCTGGTCGTTGATGTGTTCGCCGCGAAGCGCCATCGTGGCGACCCTGATAAATTCAGCAAGGTTTGCTTTCTTTAGTATCATCAAATCAAACATGCCGTCATTCAGGCTAGAATCCGGCGCGAGTTTTTCGAACCCGCCGACGGAGTTTGTCAGCGTGACCAAAAACAGCATGATTTCACCTTGAAACAGCTTGCCGTCATATTCAATCTCGACTTCTGTCGGACGAAGTGAAGGCAGCATTTCCATTCCTTTTAAATAATAAGCAAGCTGGCCTAGCATTGTTTTCAGTTTGCTTGGCACGTCGTACGTCAGCTCCGTCAGACGGCCTCCTCCGGCGATATTGATAAAATACTGGCCGTTGACCTGTCCGATATCAATCGGGCGGGCAACGCCATTAATGACCGTATCTGCCGCTTTTAAAATATCCTCTCGCGGAATGCCGAGCGCTCTGGCGAAGTCGTTTGTTGTGCCGACTGGAATCACACCGAGTGTCGGACGGTTGTCTAAAGGCGCAAGCCCATTGACGACCTCGTTGATCGTTCCGTCTCCGCCTGCCGCAATGATCAGGTCAAACTCACGCAATGCCGCTTCCTTGGCAGCGTGTGTAGCGTCTCCTGCGCATGTCGTGGCATGGGTGGAGGTTTCATAGCCGGCTTGTTCAAATTTTTGCAGGACCTGGGCAAGATGCTTTTTAAAGATCTCCCGTCCTGAAGTCGGATTGTATATTATGCGTGCACGTTTCATTATCTCATCATCCTACTTAAGAGTATCCGATCCATTTTTACACTAACAACCTTTAATTATACTATGAGTTAAAAAAATCGCAACAAAATGTACATAATCTTACAGGTGAAAACGCACAAAAGCCCCAGCAGAGCTGAGGCTTTTTGTTTTTTTACTCTTCTTCCGTTCCCGGTTTTTTCTTGCGGAACTTCGCCAATACTTCATATACGATTGGCACGATCAAGAGCGTCAGAAGCGTTGAACTGATTAAACCGCCGATAACCGTGACGCCGAGTCCTTTTGAAATGACCTGGCTTCCGCCTTCGAAGCCGAGCGCTAATGGAATCAAGGCGCCGATTGTCGCAATGGCTGTCATCAGGATCGGACGGAGTCGTGTAGAGCCGGCTTCCAGAAGCGCTTCTCTCGTAGACAGACCTTCCGCTTCCTTATGAATCACGCGGTCAATTAAGACAATCGCATTCGTCACAACGATACCGATCAGCATGAGCATACCGATCATTGCGTTCAGACTGATCGTTTCACCTGATACGTAAAGTCCAACCAGGGCACCGATGATTGTGAACGGCAATGAGAACAGGATCGCAAATGGCGCTAATGCTCCGCCGAAGGTAATCACGAGCACAAGGTAAACGATCGCTATTGCTGCCAGCATCGCTAAACCGAGCTTCGTGAAGGAATCAGCGATATCCGCGGATACACCGCCTGTGTCAATCGATACGTTATCAGGATGGTCTAGCTTATCGATTTTCTTCTGTACAGCAGCTGATACGGCTGTGACGTTGTCAGATGTAACCTCACCTGTGACATCCGCATAGACTTTTCCGTCACGTTTTGACACGGTATCTGATGTTGATCCTTCTTTCACTTTTGCCACATCGCCGATTTTGACTTCCTGGCCAGTCGCGGAAGTGATCTTTTTATTCTCTAAATCTTTCACACTCTTATACTCGTCTTTTTCTGTCTTAATGTTCACATCAAGCTCTTTGCCGTCTTTTTTCACAGTTGTGAGCGGTTCTTGTGATGTTTGTGACATTAAGGCTTGAGAAATTTGAGACGCGGTTAAACCGAGCTTGCTTAATTTTTCTTGGTCAGCGACAAATGTGTACTCATCATATGTGCTGGAAAGGCCTGAATTTACGTTTTTCAGATCCTTTTCATCTTTCATGATTTTTTCAATGTCTTTGACTGTGTCTTTAATGTCGTTTTCAGAATCGCCATACACATAGTATGTTAATTCGTTGTTATTGCCTGAAGAGCTGAAGTCCTGTGACTTCCATTCTCCGCGGTCAGATTGCTTTTGGATGGCCTTCAGCACGTTGTCTTTTTCTTTATCAAAGTCAGGCGTGTCGCTTTCATATTTGATATAGAATAACGCACCGTTAGAATCTCCTCCGGCAAGCGGGCTGCCAGAGCCTAATGAATACTGAACCGTATCGACATGCTTGCGGTCAAGCAGGATTTTTTCCGCTTTTTCAGCTTCTTTTTCGGCTTCTTTTTTCGTTTCACCCGGTTCTGGGCTGTATGTGAGCTGCATCGTTTTTTCTTCCTCGGACGGCAGGTAGCTGGCACCGATTAACGGTACAAGGAACAAGCTTCCAAGGAGCATTAGAACAGCGATGATAGACGTGATCCATTTATGGCTCAGCGCCCAGTTCAATACTTTTTTATAGATGTTTGCAAGTCTGCCTGGTTTGTGTTCTTTTGCTTTCATCGGCGCACCGGTTAATGATTTTTTGAACAGGCTGTGTGCGAGCATCGGCACAAGCGTGATCGAAATCAACAGTGATGCGGCAAGCGCAAAAACAATCGTTAAGGCAAATGGAATAAACAATTCACCGATTTGTCCGCCTACAAGTGCGAGCGGCAGGAATACCGCGATGGTCACGATCGTCGATGACATGATCGGCTTAAACATTTCCTTCGTCGCTTCACGAACCAAGGCTTTTCCGCGGAGCGGCTCATCCTTGAGTCTCATGCGGCGGTAAATGTTCTCGATCACAACGATGGAGTCATCGACGACACGTCCGATGGCGACGGTCATTGCGCCGAGCGTCATAATATTCAGTGTGATATCAAGCTGCTGCAGCACAAGGAGTGCGATCAGCAATGATAATGGAATTGAAACTACCGAAATTAATGTAGATTTGATATCTCTTAAGAATAAGAGAATAATCACAATCGCAAAAATAGCACCGAAGATGGCTTTACTTAACATCGTGTCAACTGACTGTGTGATCGGCTCCGCCATGTCGAGAGTTGCGCTGTAGTTGAAGCCTTTATGGTCTTCTTTGAACTTCTTCAGCTCAGCTTTGACATTGTCGGCAACCTCTACGGTATTCGCATCGTTTGCTTTAACGATGTTGATGCCGATGCTGTCTTTGCCATTTGTGCGTGAAACGGATTCAGCTTTTTTCACATCTTTAATTGTAGCAATGTCAGAAAGCTTGACCGTCGGCACTGCTGTGCTTGCGCTTTGCTGTGCCTGTGCTGCAGCTTGCGCACTTTGAGCTGCTTGTGCACTTTGAGCCGCCGCTTGAGATGCTGCGCTGCTGCCTGCACTTGAAGCAGATGCCGTAGGAATTCTCATATTCTTCAAATCTTTAATTGTTTCAATATCGCCGCTGACGACGACAGATTTTTCTTCATTTCCGAATGTGTACAAGCCAAGCGGAGTTGTCACATCTGAACCTTGAATCACTTTCTTCACAGTATCTTCATCAAGGCCGTATTCTTTCAGTTTGTCTTCTTTGAAAGAGAATTCAACCTCTTCCACCTGCTGGCCTGATACTTGGACGGACGCAACGCCTTCTATGCCTTCAAGCTTAGAAACGAGGCTGTCCTCCACTTTTTTCGTCAGCTCTTGCAGGTTATCTTTATCACTGGACACGCTCAGCGTCAGAATCGGGAATGAGTTCAAGCTGTAGCGTGAAATCTCCGGATCCTTCGCGTCATCAGGCAGACTGACGTTTTCTAACGCTTCAGCCGCTTCTGTTTTTGCTTTGTCCATGTCTTTCTCATAATCATATTCAATCATGACCGACGATGCGTTTTCATAGGACGTCGACGTCACAACGCTGACACCGTCCAAGTTCTGAACGGCTTGTTCAACCGGTTTGGTCACTTCATCAGCCACTTGGCTTGGTGTCGCACCCGGATATGTCGTGCTGATCGTCAAGTAAGGCATGTTCACGTCAGGAATAGACTCTTGCTTCATATTCATACCCGCATACAAGCCGGCTGCCGTTACAATAATCGTCATCAGCCATACGGCGAATTTGTTTTTCAGAACGAAATTAATAACGTGATTCATCATATCCTCCATTACATTTTTTATTGACTGACTGGTCATTCTATATAATACTAAACGTTATAACGCAACAACGTCAACTCATATACCAGAAAATTTTACTAAATTTTTCAAGGATTAAGGGGAAGGCACGTCATGAATGAAAAAAAAGAGAAAATCATAAAAACCAGCATTCGTTTATTTGCGAAAAAAGGATTCGCAGCTACGACGATCCAGGAAATCGCCAGTGAATGCGGCATTTCAAAGGGCGCTTTTTATTTGCACTTCAAATCGAAAGAAGCGCTGCTGTTATCTGCCTGTGAATATTACATCGGTATGTCTATGACCAAAATGAAAGATATAGAAGAAGATCTCGCCGGAAAGCCGCCTAAGGAAGTGTTAAAAAAGCAAATTGGCGCTCAATTTGAAGATTTTCGCGATCATAAAGATTTTATTGTTCTTTTACTTACCGAAAATATCATTCCGGAAAATCAAGAAATCAAGCAATACTTTTACAAAGTAACCATGGAGACGGATAAGCTGTACCGGAACGCCTTGCTGGTATCCTATGGCGAAGGAATCGAGCGGTACGTCGCGGATCTGTCTATCATGGCAAGAGGCATTGTGCATTCCTATATGAATGTGATGGTATTTAACAGTGAGCTTAATATCGGTGCAGAGGAAATCTCAGCCTTTATCATCGAGAGACTGGATGATCTTGTACAGGGGCTGAGCCGTTCAAACCTCAATCCGATCGTGCCAAAAGAAATTTTCACTCCGATGCCTGCGGGGAAAGACCAGCTGCTTGAGGACATTCAGAAAGTGAAAGAAAACAGCACGCTGCCCGAGGATATCACAGTGTCACTCGATGTGATCGAGGAAGAACTGGCTCAGGCTAAACCGCGCAAGCCGATTATAAAAGGCATGCTGTCCAATTTGACCGGAACCAATAACGAAGAAGTTGAAAAACTTCGGGCTCTGATCTCTGTCTTTATCTCCATTTAACCATAAAAAAGCAGCCTCTAAGGGCTGCTTTTTTATTAGCGTTTTTTAATTTCTTCAAGCAGAATTTTGTTGACCATCGGCGGGTTGGCTTGTCCTTTGGACGCTTTCATAATCTGTCCGACCAGGAAGCCGATCGCACGGTCTTTTCCGTTTTTAAAGTCTTCGATTGATTGAGGATTATTGTCAAGCGCTTCTGTTACAAGCTTCAGAAGCACGCCTTCGTCAGAAATCTGAACAAGGCCTTTCTCTTTTACAATCTTCTCAGCGTCGCCGCCTTTTTCAATCAATTCTTTAAACACTTTCTTCGCGATCTTAGAAGAAATGGTGCCTTTTTCAATCAATTTGATCATGCCGGCAAGGCCTTCAGGTGTCAGGGCAACGTCGGCAAGCTCTTTTTGCTCAGCGTTTAGGTAAGCTGACACTTCACCCATCAGCCAGTTAGACGCTTGTTTGGCTTCAGCGCCTTTTTGAACGGTTTCTTCGAAGAAATCAGCCATTTCTTTTGTCAGCGTCAGAACCATCGCGTCATATGCAGGCAAGCCAAGCTCTTCGATATAACGCTTGCGGCGCTCATCCGGAAGCTCAGGAATGGTTGCTTTTACGCGTTCCTTCCATTCATCATCAATGTAGAGCTCGACAAGGTCTGGCTCTGGGAAGTAACGATAGTCGTCAGATCCCTCTTTGACACGCATGAGAATGGTTTTCTTCGTTGCTTCATCATAACGGCGCGTTTCCTGCTGGATGACGCCGCCGGAAAGAAGAACCTGCTCTTGGCGTTTTTCTTCATGCTCAAGGCCTTTTTGAACAAACGCAAAGGAGTTCAAGTTTTTCAATTCTGTTTTTGTGCCGAATTCCTCTTGGCCGATCGGACGAAGAGAGATATTGGCATCACAGCGAAGTGAGCCTTCTTCCATTTTACAGTCGGAAACGCCTGTATATTGGATGATGGATTTCAGCTTTTCAAGATACGCGTACGCTTCTTCCGGCGTGCGGATATCCGGCTCAGATACGATCTCAACAAGCGGCGTTCCCTGGCGGTTAAAGTCAACAAGAGAATAGCCGTCGCCTGTATGCGTCAGTTTTCCGGCATCCTCTTCAAGGTGAAGACGCGTGATGCCGATGCGTTTTGTTTTTCCGCCGACTTCAATTTCGATCCAGCCGTTTTCGCCGATCGGCTTATCAAATTGAGAAATCTGATACGCTTTCGGGTTGTCAGGATAGAAATAGTTTTTGCGGTCGAACTTCGTATCCGTTGCGATCTCACAGTTAAGCGCCATAGCGGCTTTCATTGCGAATTCAACGGCTTCTTTGTTCAGGACAGGCAGGACACCCGGGTATCCGAGGTCAATGACGCTTGTCTGCGTATTCGCCTCCGCGCCGAATGGCGTTGGAGAACTTGAGAAAATTTTTGATTTTGTTTTTAACTCAACGTGGACTTCAAGTCCGATTACCGTTTCAAAGTTCAATTCTTTTCACCCCTTACAATTCAGGTTTTGCTTTATGATGGTCTGTCGCTTGTTCAAATGCATGGGCAACACGGTATACAGTGCTTTCATCAAAGTGTTTTCCGATGATTTGCAGGCCGAGCGGAAGTCCGTCTGCTAATCCGCATGGCACACTGATTCCCGGTACGCCGGCAAGGTTGACCGGAATCGTTAAGATATCGTTTGCGTACATTGTGAGCGGATCTTTCGTGTTTTCACCGATTTTAAACGCAGGTGTCGGTGTAGTCGGTCCGACAATGACATCATATTTCTCAAATACGTCTTCGAAATCTTTCTTAATCAACGTACGCACTTTTTGCGCTTTTTTGTAGTACGCATCGTAGTAGCCTGAGCTTAAAGCGAACGTTCCTAGCATAATGCGGCGTTTGACTTCATTACCGAAACCTTCAGCGCGCGTTTGCTTGTAAAGGTCGATCAGGTTATCCGCGTTGTCTGTGCGGTAGCCGTAGCGGATGCCGTCAAAGCGTGCAAGGTTCGCTGATGCCTCAGAAGATGACAGCAGGTAATATGTCGCAAGCGCGTATTTACTGTGCGGAAGAGACACTTCTTCCCATGTAGCGCCGAGGCCTTCAAGGACTTTTAGGGCTGCCAGGACAGATTCTCTCGCTTCTTTGCCGACACCTTCACCAAGGTATTCTTTCGGAACGGCGATTTTCAGTCCTTTGATGTCGCCAGTTAATGAAGAAAGAAAATCAGGCACGTCCACATTGGCACTCGTGGAGTCCATTTTGTCTACGCCGGAAATCGCTTGAAGCAAAAATGCGTTATCCTCAACCGTACGGGTAATCGGACCGATTTGGTCTAATGAAGACGCAAATGCGACCAGTCCGTAACGAGATACACGTCCGTATGTTGGCTTTAATCCGACAACGCCGCAGAAAGATGCCGGCTGACGGATGGAGCCGCCTGTGTCAGATCCAAGAGAAAACGGAACTTCTCCCGCAGCAACCGCAGCCGCTGAACCGCCGCTTGAACCGCCGGGAACTGTTTCTAAGTTCCAAGGGTTTTTCGTCAGCTTGTAAGCTGAGTTTTCGGTAGATGATCCCATGGCGAATTCGTCCATGTTCAGTTTTCCGATTGTGACTGCTTCAGCGTCTTGAAGGCGCTGAACGACAGTAGCGTCGTAGATCGGATCGAAGTTTTCAAGAATTTTGCTGGAGCATGTTGTGCGCAGCCCTTTTGTTACGATATTATCTTTTACGCCGATCGGCATACCGAATAGAAGACCATGCTCAGAACGGCCGTCAACCGCCTCATCAAGCTCCTTCGCGTATGCGCGCGCTCTTTCTTCATCTAATGCCAAAAAGGCTTGTACCTTATCATCAACCGCTTGGATGCGTTTATAAGATTCATCAACCAGATCAGAAATCTTAATCTCTTTTTTATGTATCAGCTGTTTTAATTCTGTGATTTTATGATCAAACAATGACATTCTTGTGTCCCTCCTTTAGTCCAGAATTGATGGCACACGAATATAGCCGTCTTTATGGTCAGGCGCATTTTTCATGACATCCTCAACCGGAAGACCTTTACCCGCTTCATCTTCTCTCATGACATTTTTCATTTTCAGCACGTGAGTTGTAGGCTCCACATTGTCTGTGTTGACCTCATTCAGCTCCTCGGCAAAGGAAATGATGCTGTCGAGCTGTTCAGTGAACATCTTTGCTTCTTCTTCAGTAATCGCAAGTCGTGCAAGGTGCGCAACGTGCTTTACTTCTTCTATTGAAATTCGTGACATATGATCCACCTCCACATATTTCTCCGTTAAGTCATATAATACTGATCATATCAAAAACAAGCCCTTTAAAGCAACAAAACGCCTTAAGACAGGCCTGTGTTTTCGAAACAATACCCTATATATTTTATACTAAAATGAGACGAAGGAGAAACGAAATATTTTTCTGAATATTTTTACTTTTATTATTTTTCGAAAGCGTTTTATTCTTTATTCCCTTCTAGGTTTGCGGCGGTATTTCCCGCTCATGAGCAAGGTTTCATTGCTTGAATGGCCGGGAATACTTTGTTAGGTTAAGTTACCAAGTGCACTCCTAAAAGAATTTCTTTTGTTTCGCACTTACGCCAGGCTGCTTAACTGGCACCATCAATTTGAGAGGTGATGCAACATTATTAGAAATGAAGAGAGGGTAAATCGTGAGTATTGAAATTATTATATCTTTAGGAATTTACTTTACTGCCATGCTGTTAATCGGCTGGTACTCGTTTAAGAAAACAACTGATATCAACGATTACATGCTTGGAGGAAGAGGCCTCGGACCGTTTGTCACAGCTTTGTCTGCCGGAGCGGCGGATATGAGTGGATGGATGCTGATGGGAATTCCAGGGGCAATGTTTGCGACAGGCTTGTCGACACTATGGCTAGCACTCGGTTTGACAATCGGCGCGTATTCGAACTATCTTCTTTTGGCTCCACGTCTTAGAGCGTATACGGAAGCGGCGGATGACGCGATTACGATTCCCGATTTTTTTGATAAACGATTCCAGCATTCTTCGTCAGTGCTGAAAATTGTATCAGCTTTAATCATTATGATCTTTTTCACACTGTATACTTCTTCAGGTATGGTATCAGGCGGAAGATTATTTGAATCTGCTTTTGGAGCCGATTATACACTTGGACTCCTGCTGACTGCAGGCGTTGTCGTGTTATATACACTGTTTGGCGGTTTCCTTGCTGTCAGTCTGACTGACTTTGTACAGGGTGCGATCATGTTTGCAGCACTAGTGCTTGTGCCGATCGTTGCTTTTACCCAGCTGGGCGGCGTTTCTCCTGCTTTACATGAGATTACAGCTGTAAACCCAAAGCTATTGGATATTTTTAAAGGCGCGAGCGTCATTAGCATTATTTCTTATTTGGCTTGGGGCTTAGGCTACTATGGTCAGCCTCATATCATCGTCCGTTTTATGGCGATTAAGCATATCAAGGATTTAAAACCTGCGCGCAGAATCGGTATGAGCTGGATGATTATCTCCATTCTTGGTTCAACCGTAACGGGTTTAGTCGGTGTGGCTTACGCCCATAAATTCGGAGTTGCTGTAAGTGATCCTGAAACAATTTTCATTATTTTTTCTAAAATATTGTTCCATCCATTGATTACTGGATTTTTGCTGTCTGCTATTTTAGCAGCCATTATGAGTTCGATCTCTTCTCAGCTCTTGGTAACAGCAAGCGCAATGACAGAAGACTTATACCGGACATTTTTCAGACGTGAAGCATCAGATAAAGAATTGGTCTTGGCCGGCCGGCTGTCAGTATTGATTATCGCGGTCATTGCGATTCTGATGTCCTTGAATCCAAGCAGCACGATTCTTGATTTGGTTGGTTATGCATGGGCCGGATTCGGTTCTGCTTTTGGGCCTGCCATTCTGCTGAGCCTGTATTGGAAACGGATGACTGAATGGGGCGCCCTTTCAGCCATGGTTGTTGGGGCTGCGACAGTATTAATTTGGATTACAACTGGTTTAGCTGACTCTACAGGCATCTATGAAATGATTCCAGGATTTTTCTTGAGTATGATTGCAGGTATTATTGGAAGCTTGATCACAAAACGTCCTGCAAAAGCCTCTTACCGATTATTCGGTGTCATGGAAAAGCTGTTAAAACGCAAAAAGTAAACAATAAGCCATCAAGCGCAGCTTGGTGGCTTTTGTGCTCTTGTTTTGCTATAAATACTGTGAGAAAATCATATTTATTTAAAAACACCTTAGAAAAGGGGGAAGTTTGCTGTTGAGCTGGTATATTGATCCTGATATTTTATTAAAATTGGGCATTGCAACATTGATTGGCATGGTCATCGGGCTTGAACGCGAATTAAAAAATAAGCCGCTCGGATTAAAAACCTGTATCGTCATCGCCGTCAGCTCATGCATGCTGACGATCGTCAGTATTAATGCGGCATATCATTTCCCTAAATACTACCGCATCATGATGGATCCGCTGCGTCTGCCGGCACAAATCATCTCCGGCGTCGGATTTATCGGAGCCGGTGTCATCCTGCGAAAAAGCAATGATGTCATTTCCGGCCTGACGACATCGGCCATGATCTGGGGTGCAGCGGGACTCGGGCTGGCAACGGGAGCCGGATTTTATAAAGAAGCGTTTGCCAGTCTTCTGTTCATCCTGATCAGCGTGGAATTTCTCCCATGGGCGGTCAGAAAAATCGGTCCCGACCGCCTGCAGGAAAAAGACATCCGCATCAGAATGTCACTTTCTGATAAGGACAAAATGACAGAGATTTTAAAAGAAATGAAAAGAAAAGATATCAAAACACACTCCGTCCGGATCGACGACCTGGGCGAAAAGGACTTTCCAATTATGGAAGTGAAGGTCCGCGTCCATAAAAACAGATACACGACTGATGTCTACTATGACATTAAAGCCATTGAAGGCGTAGTCGGCGTGAAGTGTGATACATTATAAAAGCCAATGGGGCGGAATCCCATTGGCTTTTTGCTGTCATCGAAAAAAACATTGAAGTCTCTATTATTTTCAAATAAAATACATATTAGTAAATAAATATAATAAAAGGAGATGTTCCTCATTACCAAATCACGGTTTACAGTAACTGTCACCCTCATTTTGACTGCTTTCTTAAGTATTTTTGCCATAACTGAATTCATATCCCCTCCTCATTCTCAATCATCCAAGAGCAGCAGCAAGAATCCTAAAAATATTATCCTAATCATCGGAGACGGAATGGGTATGCCGATGATTAACAGCTATAGGACATTAAAAAGCGAAAAGCTGAACACTCCCGTTCAAACAGCATGGGACTCTTATTTAACAGGCATGCAGATGACGCAACCTAACGATCCCAGAGACAATATCACTGATTCCTCGGCGGCTGCAACTGCCATGGCAACCGGAACGAAAACATATAATGACGCCATTGCTGTAGACAACAATCATCAGCGGCTCAAAAGCGTAACTGAAGCTGCAAAAGAGAAAAAGAAATCCGTCGGCATTGTCGTGACTTCGGACTTAACCGATGCCACTCCCGCTGCTTTCGGCGTACATAACGTCTCACGGAAAAACTACACTGAAATTGCTGACCAATACTATGATGAACGTATTAATGGATCTCATAAGGTTGATGTTTTACTTGGAGGCGGAGCGAAATATTTCATTCGCAATGACCGAAATCTTGCTGAAGAGTTCCGAAAAGACGGCTATCATTATGTGACCACGAAGCAAGACCTAAAAAAAAATCAGCACGAAAAACTGCTCGGACTGTTTGGAGAAGTTGAATTAGATAAAGCGATTGACAGAGAGAACAGCACACCCTCTCTAAAAGACATGACGGAAGCGGCACTCACCCAGTTACAGAAGAACGAAAACGGTTTTTTCATGCTTATGGAAGGAAGCAATATTGACAATGCAGCCCATGAAAATGACGTGGTGGGCGCTTTGAGCGAAATGGAAGATTTCGAGAAAGGCGTTCAAACTGCTCTGGATTTTGCGAAAAAAGATCAAGAAACGCTGGTTATTATTACAGCTGATCACTCTACAGGCGGGTTCTCTTACGGCGCAGAGGGAATGACGCGCGAGACCGGCTATAAATGGGACCCTTCCCCAATCATCGCCGCTAAAAAAACGCCGGGCTATATGGCAGAAAAGATCGCTGAAGGCCAAGATGCCGAAAAGGTGCTCAGCACTTATGTTGATATGAAGCTGACGGAAAACGAGATAAATCAGGTTCAAAATGCAGCCTCACAATCGAATACAGCTGAGATCCAAAAAAGCATTCAATGGATTTTTGATAAACGGTCTTTTTCCGGCTGGACGACATTAGCCCACACCGGGGAAGACGTACCGGTTTATGCTTACGGTCCGGGAAAGGAAAAATGGAAGGGGCTTATCGACAATACGCAGCAGGCAAAAAACATTTTTGCTATTTTTGAACAAAAATAAAAAACGCCGGCTCACTGCCGGCGTTTTTTGATTAAGGAGCGCCGCCCCAAAAGGGACCGGCGCAATTCTCTTAAGCTAACTTCGAAAAGTCAAATTCGGTTATCGGTGTTTGATTTTCGATATCGTTTCTGAATCCTTTCAGCATTTCTTTTTCTTCTTCTCCTATTTGATCCAGATCAAACATTTGATGGAGCAATCCATAAATCAGCATATGGCGCAGGCGAAGGAAATCTGGAATTTTCTTGAGCCATTCGGCGTCAATTTCATTTTCCTCCCTGTACCCTTTCATAAAATGCGTCATGAATTCTTCTGTAAAGGCTGCTTTATTTTCATAAGGAACAACCGGATACCATAGTACATTGTAGAGAAGAATGCTGATATCATTCACAAACCAGTTGTATCCGATATCATCAAAATCAAATGTAGTGATTTTCCCATGATCCCAGTTAAAATTACCATGATGAAGATCTGCGTGAACAAGGCCGTAGCTGTCACGGTTTTTTGGCAGCTGGCGCAACTCATTCATTAAATCGTCCGCCTGCTGAAAAACCTTTGTCTGATCTTCAGGAACATATTTTCTGAGCTTCAACTGCTCTTCTTCATCCCACTCCTGTCTTTTAAATGTAGGATTGCTCAGTTTATAGCTTTTTGTCAGGCTGTGCATCTTCCCTGTGTATCTGCCAAGCTCGAAAAATAGGGTTTCGTTCCAATCAGATTCGTCTACTTTATGGCCCGGCGCCTTTTCATACACTCTCAATAAAAATGCTCCGCCCTTTCCGTCCGGCACTTCCTCAACATCCTTACCGTTTAACGACGGGATTGGTTTGGCCACTGAAAGACCGCCTTCAGCAAGATGATGGAGCCATTCCATCTCTCCCATAATATAATCCGGCGACCGGCGAATCGTGTGTGTAATCTTTAAAATATAGGATTCATTGTCTTTAGCAAACTCATACACATAGTTTTCCGCATCCGCTAAAAACTGCACTTGATCTCTAGTAAATCCATATATAACGGCAGCTTCTGCCAAAACCTTTTCTTCATCAAATATTGCTTTAATATCTTTATGCATGCTGATTCTCCCTCTTCATATATTTAGATAATTCCCTTATCGTGTGTTTTTTCGCAAGATTCAAATCATCAACATACCAGCCTTTCTTTTCCATCTCTACTTCCATTTTGACAGCGAGCAGCGAATTTCCTCCCAAATCAAAGAAATCGTTGTCAATTCCTACAAAATCCAAGTGGAGAATTTGCTTCCAGATATCCGAGAGGATTTTTTGCTGTTCTGTCTCCGGTCCGCTATCTTCTGTTTCGGCTCCTAAATGTTCCTTTACTAACAGAGCACGCAAATGCTCCGGCTGATTGGTATCTAAGGCCATTAAATATGGAGAATGCAAGGATTTCTCAGCATGCAGCACTTCCCAATGAGCGTTTGTGTTTTCCATTAAAGCGGATTGCAATACGCCATCGGCAATTGCTTTCGCCTTTTTGCGAGGCGCTGGCTCTAACGAGGACACCCATTCGATATGGCCGCTTTGATCCTCTACCTCATTGACGGATATGTGATAAACCGTATTTAACGGGTCAGCCTCTTCCATAAAACGATGCTCAGCCAAAAACTCAGAAAAAGCCCGGTTTTTCCCTGATTTTTTATACTTCAACGACAACGTCGCAAGCTGTTTATCCCTTGCATATGAAGCAAGGCCGGATAGCACCTTATGTTCAATTCCTTTGCCTAGTGCGCGGCAGCTGAGCAGAAAAGTATCTATCTTTAATGAATCTTCTTTTTGGATTCCCATGATTGCACCGACGATGCCTTCATCACTGAATCTGTCCGCCGCTTCAACGACCCAGCCGATATGGCCGTCCGTATTGAGCCGCTGGGCAAGCTGCTCCTCACGATAGACTGACGGATTCATATTGAACTGATTAATTCTCGCACTCATTTGAGCAACTCGCGGCAAATGCTCTTCTGTCATCTCAGTCAAGGCTATACGCAGGTGTAAACCGGAAAGAAACTCTTCAAGAGAACGGGACGTATTCAAATCTATTTTTCTTTCTTGTGCTGCCAAGTATCGTTCCGTGCGCTTTTGATCAGCTTCTGTCACCCTGAACCTGTCAAATGCCCAGACATGTTCTAAGAACATTGGAATAGAATCTATATCTGACGGCAGAAGCAAGGTCAGAACCTCTGGCAGGCGTTCGTTCATTTCAAGGCATTGAGCCGGATCATCATCTAAGAATATGAACCGGTCCACTGAAATGTTCAGCTCGTCGGCCATTTCTTTCATGTTTCTGGCTTTCTCATCCCAATTAATGCGTGACAGGACAAAGTCCTCTTTCTTTAAAATCATATCTGGATGACGTTCAAACACATTCCAGACGTCTTCTTCATTATTCCTGCTTGAAAGCACAAGGAGCAGACCCTCTTCTTGTTTTTTCTTTAAAAATTGCTGCAGCGCTCGATGGGCAGGAGTAATAATGACTCCTTCCGCCCCAGCTTCAGACACGGTACCGCTCCACAAAGTGCCGTCACAATCGATGGCGGCCGCTTTAAATGGCGGTTTGAGCCATGCCGTCAACTCACGCGCCACCCGTGTTCCCATCGCCGCGTAAAATTCTTCAGTAAACGGTATTCTTGCCGCTCTTTCACTGTGCGGGTCAAATATGGCATCAAGCTGGTATGTTTGATGCAGCTGGCGAAGATCAATCAAATGTACATCCGTTTCTTTAGCAAGCTGCGCGATCCAATTCTGCTGGCATTGCACAAGAATGTCCCGGAGCTCCTGCTCTTTCACATTTTCCAGCGGCAGCAATCCAATGAAATAAGGCACTTCCTTTTTCTTTTGTTTCATGATGGCGAGCAGTTCATCTGAATTATATTGAACGTGAGCTATTCTTTCTTCCAAAGAAAGACCCGCATCCCCCGCCATATCCTCAAGGCGAATCAACAGCAGGTTGGCACCGTTTTTTTGCCTTGACAGCAAGCTTTCTTCATTAAGCAATTCTTGAAACACCTGGCCGTAAGGAGACAGCTTTATATCTAAATTGATATCAAACTGTTCGCCCCACCATTTTAGGTAAGGCACAATCGGATCAGCTGTAAAATTGGAACAAATGGTTAATGGGCACGAGATGACTCGGTTTGACTCTCTCTCCCTTTTCCGCTCGGCCTCTTCCTGCTCTTTTTGGCTCAGCACCGGAATGTCCTTAATGCATTTTTCAGGCTCTTCTGCAGCTTTTTCAGCAAGAGAGATAAAATGAGAAACAAATGCCTGCATGGATTCATGAGTGAAAAGCGACCGGTTGTATTGAAGCACACATTTAAGCTCTCCCGTCACTTCCTTCACGACGTCCATTTTCATATCAAGCTTTGAAATGCCCTTTGCGAATTCGTATGTTTCAAATGTTAATCCGCCAGCCTCTATTTTTATATTCGGGTCATACTCATTATGATAGATCAGCATGGTGTCAAAGAAAGGGTTGCGGTTCGGCTTGATCACCGGCTGCAGCGCTTCTGCCATTTGATCGTATGGATAATCCTGATGGTCATAAGCTTCAAGCAGAGTTTGTTTTGTGTGCTGAAGGTTGCCGACAAACGACTCTTCAGGATTCAAATGAATTTTGATCGGCAAAAAGTTTGTAAACATACCGATCGTATTCTCAATATCCGCATGACGCCGGCCTGCCACCAATGACCCAATCATCAGCTCTTGCTGTTTTGTATAACTGGACAAAAGCATGGCATAGAGCTGAAACAGCATGACATTGTTTGTCAGCTGCTGCGCCTCTCCGATTTTCTCAAGCTTTTCTAAAACGCGCGGCGGGATTGTAAACTTGATCGCCCTGCCTAAAAAGCTTTGTTCTTTTCGTTCGTAATCAAGAGGCATATTCAGCACAGGCACTTCACCCTCAAGCTGCTTCAGCCAATACTCTTTTTGGCGTTTAAACATATCACTATTAAAAAATGTCTGCTGCCACTCCGCATAATCTTTATACTGAATGATGTTTTCTGGGAGCTGTTCCCCTCTATATAATTGGGTGAATTCTTTTATAAAAATATTCATTGAGGCGCCGTCCGCCACAATATTATGCATATCAACAAGCAACGCATGTTTTTCTTCCTCGATTTTGACGAATTTCACCCGAATTAATGGAGAAACCTTAAGATCAAACGGCCGTATAAATGAACTGATTTCGTCATCAAGCTCATCCATTTTCGCTTCGGTTTGTTCAATCGAAAATTCAAAGTTTTGATGGATTCGCTGCACAGGTTCTCCATCCTTAATTTCAAACGTTGTACGCAGTGTTTCATGCCTTTCAATCAGCTTTTTGAATGTGTCCTCGAAGCGGACGGCATCAATTTTCCCGAAGCATAAAAGAGCCATCGGCATGTTATATGTGGTGACTTGCCCGATTCTTTGATGAATCAAATACGTTCTCCGCTGTGCAGCTGACAGCCTGTATACGTCTTTTTTCTCTGAAGGCAGGATGGATGTATATTGTTGTCGGTCAGAGCGATCAATAAGCGCGGCAAGCGCACGGATTGTCGGGTGCTGGAATACATCGCTTAACGTCAGCTCCGCTCCAAATTCCTTATGAATGCGGGAAATCAGACCAGTGGCGTTTAATGAATGCCCGCCTGTTTCAAAGAAATGGGTATCTAATGTGACATGTTTGACTCCGAGAATGTCTTTCCACATAGCAGCCAAGACCGTCTCTGTCTCATTAAATTGAATATCTGCTTCTGCATCAGCTGTCTGCCCGTCATTTGCTTGCTCAGGCACTAAAAGCTGAAAATGTTCTGCCGCCGGTGTTCCCTGCTGTTCATTTGTCCGGCCAATCCAGTATCTTTCTCTTTCAAAAGGATATGTTGGAAGCGGAATAAGCTGGCATTGGTCCTGGTCATAAAAGGCTGTCCAATCGACCGGCACCCCGTGGAGCCACATATCACCCAGCCTGCTCAGCAAATAACGGTAATCAGAAGCCGTCTCCTTTGGATGCCTCATCAGCTGGATTGCAATATGCTGCTTGTCCTCTGCCTGATACAATTTGCTGACAAACGAACGCAGCGCATTTCCAGGGCCGACCTCTATAAAAATTGGATCCAGTTCTTCTTTTAAGCGTTTTGCGCAGTTCATAAATCTGACGGTTCCCCGCAAATGATCAGTCCAATATGCCGGGTCTTTAGCTTCCTCGTCAGTGATCCAGTCTCCGGTTACATTTGAGACAAACGGGATCTTTTGTTTTTTAAATTGATAGGCTGAGAGCTTTTGTTTCATGCTTTCTAAAACCGGTTCCATCATATACGAATGGAAGGCATGTGATGTATGAAGCTTTCTGCAACTGTGCCCTTCGGCGTTCAGCTTCCTTTCCAATGCATCAATCGCACTTGATTCTCCTGATACAACACATGAATCCGATGCATTCACGGCAGCGATTGAAATGGTTCCGTCTATATACGGTTTAATGTCTGCTTCGCTTAAGGAAACGCTAAGCATAGAACCGGACGGCAGATTTTGGAGCGCTGCCCCTCGATAGCTGACGATGTCAAGAGCATCTTCCAATGAGAGCACACCTGAAATGGCTGCAGCCGTATACTCACCGATGCTGTGTCCCGCCATTGCTTTCGGCTTAATTCCCCAGTGGATCAGCATTTTTGCAAGTGCATATTCGATACAGAACAAAAGGGGCTGTGTATATTCAGTTTGGTTAATCAGATTCGCGTCATGCTTTTGATTGTCAGAGAAAACCACCGTGCGCGGATCTATGTCCATATGATTTTTTAATATGTCAAAACAGGCGTCGAGCTCCTTCTTGAAAATCGGTACAGTATCGTAAAGCCCTTTAGCCATATCAACATACTGCGCCCCCTGTCCCGGAAAAAGAAAGACAACGGGCCGGCTTGCAGATTGAGAACTGCCGGTTTTAACAGACTCATAGTCATTTTCATGAATAGCCTGAAGAAACTCAGGCACATCCGCTGCCACAATCGCTTTTTTATATGGAAATGAATGGCGCCCTGCTTTGAGGGTATATGCCGCGGCTGCAAAATCGGTCTGCGGATTTTGCACAAAATAGTTTGACAGCCGTTCTGTCATGCTGTTTAAAGCGGCCGGTGTTTTGGCTGACAGCAATAAGAGTTCAGCGTCATGTCTTTCCGCTGCCTTGTGCTGCGCCGGCGCTTCCTCTAATATGACATGGGCATTTGTTCCCCCAATGCCAAATGAGCTAACGCCCGCTCTGCGCGGAAATTCACTTTCTTCCCAAGGGGTGAGTTCCGTATTGACGACAAATGGTGATTGCTCAAAATCGATTTTGGCGTTTGGCTTTTCGAAATTCAGAGTCGGCGGAATCACTTTATGCTTTAAGCTTAGAACTGCTTTCATAAATCCAGCTACACCAGACGCATCATTTAAATGACCGATGTTGGATTTGACAGAACCAATTCTGCAGTAGCCGCGACGGTCTGTTTGGTAAGCTTGTTTTAATGCTTCAATTTCTATCGGATCACCGAGTGTCGTCCCTGTTCCGTGAGCCTCGACATAGGTAATGGTTTCAGGCTCCACCTCGGCCATGTGCAGGGCTGTTTTGATCGCGGTTACCTGGCCTTTGGTGCTCGGCGCTGTATATCCAACCTTTCTGCTGCCGTCATTATTGATTGCAGTACCTTTTATAACAGCATAAATATGGTCTCCGTCTGCTTCAGCATCTTCTAGCGTTTTCAAAATGACCGCTCCCGCTCCGTCTCCAAATACTGTGCCTGCCGCCTCATCATCAAAGACGCGGCAATGTCCGTCCGGAGAATGGATCATACCTTCTTGGTAGAGATACCCGGACTTTTGCGGGAGGCGGATAGAGACTCCGCCTGCAACCGCCATATGGCAGTCCCCATTTAACAAAGCCTGAGCAGCAAGGTGAATAGAGACCATCGAGGTTGAGCAAGCGGTCTGCACCATCATGCTCGGCCCTTTCAGGTTAAGCTTATAAGAAATAAGTGTTGCCATGTAATCTCTCATATTCAAAACCGCTGTTTCCAGCGTCTTTGAGTCTTCTCCGGTCTTTGCTCCCTGAAGAGCCCTCAGCACCCATTCTGCATTGAGGCCCGCTCCGGTATAAAGGCCGATCTGCCCTTTGTAAGTGAAAGGATCGTAGCCGGCATCTTCCAAGGCAGTCCACACGCATTCATGAAAGATACGGAACTGCGGATCCATCATGGCAGCTTCCTTCGGCGTATAATCAAAGAAGCCGGCATCAAACAGATCTACATCCTCCACAATTCCTTTTGCTTTGACAAATCGCGGATCATTCAGCAGCTCTTCATTAACGCCCTCTTCTCTCAGCTCCTCATCAGTGAAAAAAGAAATCGTTTCTTTCGCATTTTTTAAATTGCTCCAAAACTCCTGCACGTTTTTTGCTCCCGGAAATCGGCCTGCCATGCCGATTACCGCAATTTCAGCTCCATGATTCGCATAATGAGAATTACTCATCCTATTCGCCGCCTCTCAATCTTTTATCTCGCTGATTACGTATCCGCGTTTTTCTCCGGCCCTTGGATACAGCCGCCATTTCTTCCTTCTCCTCTTCACTTTCCTCTTGATCTGGACTGATAAATTGCGCTAAAGCAGCTACAGATGGGTATGTGAATAAAGTCACCACAGCCTCATTGGTTCCCAATTCTTTATTTAAACGGTTTGTCACTTGTACAATATCTAACGAGCTGGCTCCCAAATCAAAAAAGTTATCATGTATGCCGACTTGCTCCAGGCCCATGAAATCTTGCCAAATGCCGCATATGATCTGCTCTGTTTTGTTGCGGGGAGCGACATACGGATTATTCAATTCCGGCCTAGTGTGTAAGGCGCCTGCCTTTTTCTCCTCTTTCGCTATGCTATCGGCATTCATGGATATCCATTGCTTCATTCTGTGTCCCAAATCACCCGTTGAAACTAATAAATGGCGATTGTTGATATCTGACAGCACATATTGAAATAGAGCTGCTCCTTCTTCAGGCAAAATGGCAAGTTCAGCAATAGATTCTCCGATAGTTGATTCAAGCTGGCCCCAGAAGTTCCATGCATCCCAATTCACGCAAACCCAAGGCGTCTTGCTGCGCTGATTCACCCTCGCCGCAAAAGCATCCATATAAATATTCGCTGCGGAGTACGCTGAGAAACCGAGACCTCCGAGCAAAGCACTAATCGATGAAAATAAGAAACAAAAATCTATATTTTCGTTTTCTAATAGAGATTCAAGCACTTTCAATCCTCTGACTTTAGACTGGAACTGGTCTTCTCCGCCTTCAATCGTTACAGGTATATCTGTAATCGCCCTGAAAGACGAGCTCCCCGGAAGTCCGGCAGCGTGAAAGACACCGTTTAGCTCTCCAAACTCAGTATGAATTTTTCTCATAACAACCTGCATATCCGACAGGCTTCCCGCATCTGCCTGAAGAGCTGTCACCTTTGCGCCTAACCGTTCCAATTCTTTTATTTTCAGGATTTTCACCGAAGTCGGATCATCGTCCTCATGCTTCTCGCACCAGCTTTCCCACTGGCTGCGCTGTGGAAGTTCACTTCTTCCTGTCAGAATCAGACGGACGTTTCCTTCTTGTGCAAGCAGCTTTGATAACACAAATCCGATTCCGCCAAGCCCACCCGTAATAAGATAAACCCCTTTCGGGCGGATCATATTCGGCAAGCCGGACGCTTTATTTAACTGAACAGGCTGATACATCTGCACCCATCGGCGGCGGTTTCGGTATGCGATTATTTGATCCTCACCCGCAGCATCAGTTTCCATCATGATTTGGTCAATCAACTCCTCTTCTTTCCATGTCAATGTATCCGGTAAAGGAGGAATGTCGATGTTCCAGCATTTCAAATGGTTATATTCCTGCGGGATGACTTTCAACGGCCCCAAAATGGTCGATTTTTCAGGATTGATTCGTTCTTCTCCAGTCACCTCATGAATCCCGCTTGTCAGCACAAACATGTTACATTCGTTCATTTGTTTTTGATTAGATGCCGCCTGTGCAGTAAAAATCAAACTATAATAGCCGTTTTCACTGTACGTGCTGAACGTTTTATAGGATTCCTCTTGCTCCGAAACGCTCCACAGATGCATCACACAGTTTGGAAGAAGCCCGTCTGAAGCAAGCGAAGAAAATAAACGCTCATAATGTGTTCCATCAGATGGATTAATGACATACAATCCGCTGTTTATTTTTTTGAATTGCCGGTCTCTCGTGACAATTACGGTCTCATGTCCTTGACGGCGCATCGCTTGCACAAGCCGATCTCCAAAGGCTGTTCCTTCATGGAAAACAAGTGTTTTTCCGCTTTCAGCTGGCTGCTCTTTCTTTCGGCTGTCAGCGGACTGGATTTTCCTTTCCCATGACGGCAGATAGAACCATTGATCCATCGGTTTCTTTTTATTCCAGGCATCAACTGCGGTGAAAGCAGCCGCATTGTCAGCCGCTTCTATCCAATAGCGTTTTTTCTCAAAAGGATAAGGCGGAAGCGATATCAGACGCTTAGGCTTACCACCGCCATACTGCCTCCAGTCAATTTCACATCCGCAGACCCAAAGCTGGCCTAATTTCTTTAAGAAATAGGAATGATCATGCGCTGGTTCCTGAACATGTCTGACGAGGTTGACAATGTCATGCTGGCTAGATCTCTTCTTGTGCCTTCTGGCAAATGTGCTTAATGTGCTGCCCGGCCCGACTTCTATTAACAGAACGTTGTCATCACTCAAAATCTGTTCCAATCCTTCATGGAAGCGGACTGTGCCTCTTAAGTGCTGAGACCAATAAGCCGGGTCTGCTGCTTGTTCCGGTGTTATCCATGTTCCCGTTACATTCGAAACAAATGGAATCCGAGGGGTGTTCATATCCTGTTGCTTTACAATCGCGGCAAATTCCTCAAGAATGGGCTCCATCATATAAGAATGAAAGGCGTGAGAAGTATGCAGCCGGCTGCCTGCAATGCCCTTTTCTTCAAGGAGAACCGCAAACGTCTCAATGTCTTCGCTTTTTCCGGATACTACGCATAAGTCATGAGCATTAACAGCCGCAAGTGACAAACTGTCCGTAAGCAGCGGCTCCAGCTCTTTCTCTGATAGCTGAACACTGATCATTGCCCCAGATTCCAGCTGCTGCATCAGCCTTCCCCGCTCCATTACGAGCGTTAAAGCCGCCTCTAATGAAAACACGCCTGACAGGCATGCAGCAGTGTATTCACCAATGCTGTGCCCAATCATGTAATCTGGTGAGATGCCTGCACTTTGCAGCAGCTTTGCGAGCGCGTATTCAAAGATGAACAGCAGCGGCTGTACAACAGCGGTCTCTGTCAGCTTCGCCCCATCATTTGATTCGGGGAAGACGATCGCCTTCAAATCAATTTGATGTGACCTCTGCACGAAGGCAAAACAGCGGTCCGCTTCACTCTGAAATACCGGTTCAGCTTCATATAAATCTTTCATCATATCGATATACTGAGAGCCTTGCCCTGAGAACATAAAAGCAGTCGGGCGCCCGCTGTGTTTTTGATAGGCTGTGAGCTCTGCACCGCTTTCCCATTCCGTTGATTTTGACAGCACGACCGATTTTCGGTATGAAAATTGTTTTCTGCCGACTTGTAAGGTGTATGCCACATCCTCTAACGGAACGTTCGGATGCGTTCGAAGAAACTCCTTCAATCGAATTGTCATCCGCTCTAAGGCTGTGTCTGTTTTTGCTGACAGAACTAGCAAATGCCGCTGACTCTCGTCAGCTTCTCTGCCTGATTCCCGCTCTTCTTCCAGCACAATGTGCGCATTGGTGCCGCCTATTCCGAAGGAGCTGACACCCGCCCGCCTTGGATCAGCGGATTCCTTCCAGTATGTCGCTTCGGTATTGACATAAAATGGCGTCTGGTCAAAATGAATATGCGGATTAGGTGTTGTGTAATTCAAGCTTGGCAAAATGGTTTTATGTTTTAGCGATAAAACGGCCTTAAAGAGTCCGGCAATCCCGGCAGCGCTGTTTAAATGTCCGACATTGCTTTTCACTGACCCAATTGGAATTGACATTGGCCTGTCACTTTTAAAAACCTGGTTCAGCGCTTCCATTTCGATTGGATCGCCCATTTTTGTACCGGTTCCGTGAGCTTCGATATACCCTACGGTGTTCGGATCAATCCCTGCATTTTCGTATGCATGTTTTAACACTTCGGCCTGGCCTTCTACACTCGGAGCGGTAAAACCGACTTTTCGGCTTCCGTCATTATTCATTCCGACCCCTTTTATGACCGCATAAATGGAGTGCCCTTCTTTAACGGCGTCCTCATATCTTTTTAAAACGACAATCCCCGCGCCATCGCCAAAAACGGTACCGCCTGCGTCCTCATCAAATGGACGACAATGCCCATCAGGTGATTGAATCATGCCATCCTGATAAACATAGCCTGACCTTAAAGGGGTGCTGACAGTTACGCCTCCAGCAAGCGCCGCGTCACATGCTCCGTTTTGCAGCGCTTGACATGCCGCTCCAATGTTGACTAAAGAAGTAGAGCAGGCTGTTTGCATTGTGATGCTTGGCCCGTGCAGGTTTAATTTATAAGCAAGCTGGGTACTGAAAAATTCTCTGTCATTTAACAGCATGGAGCTGAACTGTTCAGTCCCATCCAATTTCCCTGCGAAACGTGTAATCCACTCGAGGTTTGGACTTGTCCCAGTGTAGACGCCGATTTTCCCTGTTGTCCGCTCCGGGTCGCAGCCCGCATCTTCTAAGGCCTCCCAGGCACATTCATGTAAAAGCCTGAATTGCGGATCCATCAATTCCGCTTCTCTTGAGGAATATTGGAAAAAATCTGCATCAAACATATCAGAGTCCTTAATAATCCCCTTCGCTTTTACATAATCAGGATGCTTCAAGAGCTGATCATCAATGCCTGACGCTTTTAGTTCTTCATCCGTAAAGAAGCTGATAGATTCTTTGCCGTTTACGAGATTATTCCAAAACTCATCCAAATTGCCGGCTCCAGGAAAACGCCCTGCCATACCGATAATCGCGATATCAGTTCCCTGGCCGTTCGGACGGCTTTGCGACACCTTTTGATGCTGCATCATTTCCGGCTGTCCGGCCTTCGTTTGAACCTGTTGATGAAGATGCTTCGCCAGGCTGCGAACTGCGGCAAATTGATAAAGCAGAACTGGTTCCACCTTCCAATTCAACTGATCTGTTACTTTTGCCGCTAATTGAGAGATATCAAGCGACGTAGCCCCCAGCTCAAAAAACGGTGCATCATCGTTAAGCTCATTGAATCCAAAATGCTTAATGACAATTTCTCTGACTGTCTTTTCAATAGCAGATAACGGCATTGCACGAAGCGGTTCTGCCGGCTGGTGAGGCTCATCTTTTTCAAGTTCAGCCGGTGCCAAGCTGTCAGGCAACGGGAAATGCTGCTTTGTAAAAGGGTAAGTCGGCAGAGCTAACCTTTTATTAAGCTGAGGTTCATGCAGGATACTGAAATCAACCTCAGACCCGAGACTCCACAACGCTCCGTATATATGTAACTTTAAAACGTCTCTGTGTCCTTGTGTGCCGAGTTCACCTGTCATGCCAATTGATTGGCGCTCTGTAAATACTGATGCCCCCTGATTCAAACGCAGGTCTATGCAAATAGCAGGTTCCTCCCGCAAACAAGACGAGATGTGTTCAAAAAACCGTATCGGCTTGCAGATTTGGCCGGCCCAATAACTGGCATCCGCTGCTCCGTCATCTGTTATCACTTTTCCAGTGACAGATGAAACGACTGGAATGTCTGGTGACTTCATGTCCAGCGTGCCAAGGAAGTGCATGAATTCTTGCGCTGCGTCAGCCAGCAGATCCGATTGATACGCAATATCCCCATCAAGTAACTCAGCAGCTATCCCTTCTTGTTCAAGCCGCTCCTTCAGCTGATACACATCCTCCGGCAAACCGGAGACGGCACAATACCGCTCATCAATCAGCGCAAGGGATAATGATTTCTCTAAGTATTGAACGATATCCGGCTCTGACAGGCTGACACCGAGCATTTTTCCTGCCGGCGACATGCTGATTAACTCTCCGCGTTTATATGCGGCTGCGGCCCCTTCTTCAAAGGAAAACATTCCTGCCGCACAGGCCGCCGTAAACTCCCCGAACCCCCGCCCGATAAAGCGGTCTGGTGTTATGCCGGTGTGCTGTAAGAAACGGACTGCGGCGTATTCCATGATGAACGACAACAAATGGACCAATCCCAGGTTTTCCTCTTCCTGGTACGTTTCTGGAGCAGAAATACATGCTTTAAAGAAGCTAAGTACATCCTGCTGAAACGCATTTTGCACCTTTTCAAGACAAGCATCGACTTCTTTTTTGAACAGGCTTTCCGTGCGGTACAGCTGCGTATATCGGCCAAAGCCCTCTTGAACGTCTCCCGCAAATACAAACATGGTGCTGCTTGGAACAACCGCCGATTCTCTGATTTGTTTTTTACTCCGATGATCAGAAAGCTGATCAAGCAGATCCTTTTGATGTGAAGCTACAAAGGAGATTCTGTACTGGAATTGTTTTCTGCCAAGCTGTAGCGTACGGGCTATGGCTGGCAGCGGTGCTTCAGGGTTGCGGCGAAGAAAATCAGCCAATTGATCCATTGAACGGATAAGCTCCTGCCTTGTTCTCGCAGAAAGAACAACAAGCTCAGGACCGCCGACTGGCATTTCATCAGTATGAGATGGGGGCTCTTCAAGGACAACGTGAGCATTCGCGCCTCCGATTCCAAAGGCGCTCACGCCGGCTCTTCTCGGCCCTTGCTGAGATTCCCATTCAGCCAGCTCTGTATTGACAAAAAACGGCGTGTTCTCAAACTTGATGCGCGGATTCGATTTTTGATAGTGAAAAGCGGGAGGCAGCATTTTATGATGGAGCATCATAACGGTTTTTATAAATCCCGCTACCCCCGAAGCGGCGTCCAAATGCCCGATATTCGCTTTGACAGAACCAATGCGGCAATATGCTTTTTTATCTGTATTGAAAGCACGGGTCAGCGCCTCAATTTCAATCGGATCTCCAACAGGCGTTCCCGTCCCGTGAGCCTCAACATAACCAATGGTTTCCGGTTCCGTTTCCGCCATCTCCATAGCTGTGGCAATGACATTCGCCTGGCCTTCAGCACTGGGAGCCGTATACCCTGCCTTATTGTTTCCATCATTATTTATTGCAGATCCCTTGATGACCGCATAAATCACATCACCGTCAGCTTGTGCGTCTTTCAATCGCTTTAACGCCACCACTCCGGCTCCTTCACCAAAAATGGTTCCGTTCGCCTTTTCGTCAAACGGACGGCAATGACCATCTGCTGAATAGATCATTCCTTCCTGATAAAGGTACCCAGATATATGCGGCAGGCTCAGGGTAACACCTCCGGCTAATGCAAGGTCACATTCTCCCCCAATTAAGCCCTGGCACGCCATATGTATCGCGACAAGAGAAGTCGAGCAAGCAGTTTGAACTGATACACTCGGCCCTTTCAAATTAAGTTTATAAGCGATTCGTGATGCAAACGATGAATCATTTAAATGCATGATTTGAAATGCGTCTTCATTCTTATGAAGAGAAGACATATGACGGCCCATCCAAGACAAATTGCTGGAAGCACCAGCATACAGCCCGATCAGCCCGTTAAACCGTTCAGCGTCACAGCCCGCATGCTCCAGCGCTTCCCAGGTGCATTCATGCATAAGCCTGATTTGCGGATCCATCAAGGCAGCTTCTCTCGGTGAATAGCCGAAAAACGCCGCGTCGAAGTCAGAAACGTCATCAATAATCGGCTTTGCTTTTACATATGCCTCTTGACCAAGCAGCGTCTCATCAACCCCGGCTTCTTTTAATTCTTCATCGGTAAATTGAGTGACCGATTCTATTCCTTTTGAAATGTTGCTCCAATACTCATCAATATTTGCCGCGCCTGGAAACTTGCCCGCCATACCGACGACCGCTATTTCCAGTCCTGTTTCTGTCCATTGTTTCTCGTCAGCCATGGAAATCAGCCTCCCATCTATTTTCGTCTCATTCGCTGTTTTCGCCGGTTTTTCCCTTCATTTATGGCTTTTTGGCGATCTGGCTCTATTCCTTTTATGTGTAAGTCATCACCGCTTTGCTGTGCTTTGACGGCTTCGGTTAATGCTGCAACCGTTGGGTGGGCATACATCATCACAACCGGGATATCCACATCGAGCTCGTTTTTGATTCTCCCGCTCACCTGAAGCAGATCAAGTGAAGAGGCTCCTAATTCAAAGAAATTCATATTTACATCTGTCTCAGCATGAAAATAATCCTTAAAAATATTCATTAACCTTTCTTCAAGTGTATCCAAGCGGTCTTTTGTCAGCACATGCGCAGCGGTTTGTCTGTCTTCTTTCACATAGCTGTCTTTTATTCGTTTGTTCACGTCCTGCAGCGAAATCAGGACTTGCGGGTAGCGCAGCTGCAAAGCTCTCATAAATGCTTTCGCACCTTGAGCCGGCAGGATTCCTTGTTGCTCTCCCTTGTCCGCTATCTTCGAAAGAATGGCTGCCGTTTCTGATTCATATGCCATCCCTACTTGTTCCCAACGGTCCCAGTTAACCGACACCATGTTTTCGCCTTCTTTTCGGCATGCGTGAGCATAGCTGTCCAAGAATGCGTTTGATGCAGCGTAGCCGACTTGGCCTCCCGCTCCTAAAAATGAAACAAGAGAGGAACAAATGAAGAAGAAGTCCGGCTGTTTGTTTTTAAGCGCTTTTCTTAACAGAGCGGTTCCTGTTATTTTGGCTTTCGCCATCTGCCTCTCATCGTCTGGTGTCCTTGCGTGAATCACTTTGCCATCAGGAATGCCCGCTGCATGAATAACGCCGTGAATGGCTTGTCCAAAACGAGATTCTGCCGTTTGCAAGGCTTTTTGAAGCTCTGCCTCATCTGAAATATCCGCCTGTAATACCAACACCTCGGCTCCAGCCTTCTCGAGCTCTTCAACAGCTTTGAGTTTTTTGATTGCATCGTCATTTGCTCTTAGTTTATCGGGCAGTCCTGTCCGGCTTAGCAGCACAAGCTTTGCTTGAACTGTTTCAGCTAAATGAGATGCAAGAGATAATCCGATCCCGCCAAGGCCGCCTGTAATGATATAAACTCCTTGATGCCTGAGATTGCCGGTCATATCAATCTCATCTTGCTTGCCCGGCTGCTTCGCCTGCCGAATCCATCTGCTGTTTCCGCGATAAGCCACAATAGGCTGATCATCCTCTTTTTTAAGTTCATAAGAAATCATTTCAGGCCAGTTTGATTGACCGTGCCGCGGGTCCGGACAAAGATCAACAGCTTTACAGCTGATCTGCTGATACTCTTGCGGAATGGTTAAACAGACTCCGGTCAGCGCAGCCTGATGAGGCTGAAGCTCCTCCATTCCCGTCACATCGTGAGCTTGATTGGTCACTACGGTCATGCTGAATCTTTTGTTGCTCTCTGTTCCAAGTAAACGGACAAGATCAAGGAGGGGAAGATAACCGGCTATTGCGCGCTCTGCAAGATCTCCATCACAACAATCACAGTCTTGCAGCCGCATCCAGATGATTTCATCAGGGATAAACCCCCTTGCATTCAGTTCATCCAGCAGCTTCCGAAAGTGGGCCGTATCCCGATGGTTTACCGTAAACGTGTTTTTGTCCATTTCCGCAAAGCAATCACCTGGCAGGACAGACACGGCTTCCGCTTGCTGCTTTAGGAGATATTGGCTGACATTATTGTTTTCTTCAAAGACAAGTATCCTTTTTCCTTGATGAGTGAATGTCTCATTGGCTGGTTCCATTCGTTCCCAATGCGGGACGGAAAACCACTTATCAAAAGGAAGCTGTTCTTCACTGGAGGCAATGTTTAATTTCAATTCGTTTTTGATCTTTTCTTCCATGCCGCCCTGAGCTGGTTGCGGATCGGGAAATACTTGATGCTCAAAAGGATAAGTCGGAAGCGGGACCCTTTCATATGAGCCCCCCTGGCGAAAGTCCTCCCAGTTCATGTTTACACCATGCGTCCAAAGCCTGCCGATGCGGTTTAACAGATAGACACGATCAGACGATACTTCCTTTGGATGCCTGATGATATTAACCGCAGCATGTTGCTCCGCCATAAAACCCTCATGTTTTCTCACAAACTGCGTCAACGTGTTCCCTGGCCCGATCTCAACAAATACAACATTACTCATTTGTAAAAGCGTGCTCAGCCCTGAATGAAAATCAACCTTTTCCGTGATTTGCGAAGCCCAGTATTTCGGATCTACGGCCTGCTCTGCTTGTATCCAATCGCCTGTCACATTTGAAATAAACGGAAGGTCTGGTGCTTGGAATTCTATCTCTTGCAGAATATCAGCAAAAAGAGATGCTGCCGGCTTCATCATGCTTGAATGAAACGCATGGGACGTTTTTAAGTGCTGAATGGCCACTCCTTTCGACTGAAGGCGCGCGGCAAAAGTATTGATTGGCTCCATAAGGCCTGATACAACCGATAAATCAGAGCTGTTTGAAGCCGATAGCTCAACCCCTTCTGTCAATTCCATTTCTGTCTCTACGCCGGGCAGTCTGACGCTCAACATTTCTCCCTCCGGCATTTCCTGCATCAATCGGCCTCTCATCACAACCATATGAAGAGCGTCTTCCAATGAACAAATGCCTGACAGACAGGCTGCCGTTAATTCCCCTATGCTGTGGCCAATCATGTATTGCGGTTTTAACCCCTTTTTGATTAAGAAGGACGCCAGCGCATATTCAAAAGAAAATAAAATAGGCTGCGTATACGAGGTTTCATGGATAAGCTGTTCAGCTTCCTCGCTTTCTGCCTCATTATTCGGAAACATAATGCTTCTAATATTGAGTCCTTCCTCAGCTTGCAGAATGTCAAAACAGCGGTGCAGCTCCTCCTGGAATATGGGTTCTTGTTCATACAATTGTTTCCCCATATTGACGTATTGAGAGCCTTGGCCGGAAAACATAAAGACAACGGCCGGCTTCTCCAGCGCTTTTGAAGTACTTGCCATATCGCTTGTTATCCCTAAAGGGCCAGCCGTAAACGCCTGACGATACTGAAAATGCCTGCGGCCCTCTTGCAGTGTGTATGAAACGTCTTGGAGCGGCACCTCTTCATTCTCTTTTATAAATCGCTTGACCTGATCCGCGGCCTTCTTTGCCGCTTTTTCAGAACGGGCAGAAATAAGCATAAGGCAGTCTTCATAATCCTCTTGATGACGTCTTTCCTTCATCGGCGGCTCTTCCATCACAACATGAACATTCGTGCCGCCGATCCCAAAGGAACTGACGCCCGCTCGAAACACCCGGTCAGCTACTGTCCATTGCTTTGCTGATGTGCTGACATAAAAAGGACTGTTTTCAAAATCAATTTTAGGATTAGGCTTTTTGTAATGAAGGCTTGGCGGCAGAGTTCTCGCTTTGAGACTCAGCGCCGTTTTAATAAACCCCGCAATACCCGCGGCGGAATCCAAATGACCGATATTTGTTTTAACAGAGCCGATTGCGCAGTATTGCTTCTTTTCAGTTTGAAACGCTTGTGTTAGCGCCTCTATTTCAACCGGGTCTCCTAACGAGGTGCCCGTGCCGTGCGCTTCGACATAAGAAATACTTTCGGGCTCTACACGGCTGATGTTCAGCGCTTTTCTAATGACATCGGCCTGCCCTTCGATACTTGGCGCGGTGTAACCGACTTTACGGCTGCCGTCATTGTTATATGCGGAACCTTTAATGACAGCGTAAATATGATCTTGATCCTTCAGCGCCTGCTTTAAGGTCTTCAGCACTACAACACCGCAGCCCTCTCCCCCGACTGTCCCATTGGCTTCCGCGTCAAATGCGCGGCAGCGGCCGTCCGGCGACATAATCATTCCTTCTTGATACATATAGCCCTTTTTGTGGGGGCAAGTCACCGTTACACCTCCGGCCAGCGCCATTTTGCAGTCGCCGGTAAGCAAAGCTCTGGACGCGAGATGCACCGCCGTCAGAGAAGATGAACAGGCTGTATCCACCGCGATACTCGGCCCTTTCAAATTTAATTTATAAGAAACTTGTGTATTCATAAAATCCTTGTCCGTCAACTGAACAGCAGCAAACTGTTCAGAAGAACTGCTATTTCTCAGCAGCATTGAACTTGCCTGCCAGTACAAATTCGCAGACGCAGCGCCGAATAAGCCGATAGGCTGTGAATAGGTTTCGGGATTGTAGCCGGCGTTTTCAAGAGATTCCCACGCAACTTCATGAAACATGCGCACTTGCGGGTCCATTACCTCAGCTTCTCGCTGTGAGTAGCCGAAAAACGCCGCGTCAAAGTGGTCATGCCGGTCTACTTTTCCTTTGGCTCTGACATAATTCTCATGATCGAGCTGTTCTTTAGGCACACCGGCTTCCATAAGCTCTTCTTTTGAGAAAAATGTGATGGATTCCGTGCCCGTTTTCATATTCTCCCAAAACTCTTCAATATTTTTGGCTCCGGGGAAACGGCAAGCCATTCCGATAACCGCTATTTCTAAGCCTGTTGTTTTACTCATCAGAAATCCCGCCTAACAGTTGTGCGACATTTTCTAAATCTTCCGCTGCCTCTTCCTCACTTTCTGCATTTGCCTGACAACCCTCAGACTCCGCTTGCCGGCTGAGCTGGGCAGCTATTGCCGAAACAGATGTATACTGAAACAGCTGAACAACAGACAGCTCTTGTCCAAACTGCTCTTTCAATTTGTTCGATAGTTCTACGATATGAAATGAGTTTCCGCCGATATCAAAGAAGTTATCTTCCATGCTGATATCAGATTCAGGTATATTCAGAATGCCGGCAAAAATGGAAACCAGCTTTTTTTCAGTTTCATTGTGCGGTTTTATGACCTGCTCGTCAGATTCAGGCTCTTCAAAGGGGTCTGGGAGTGCCTTGAGATCAAGCTTCCCTGACAGGTTCATTGGAAATGAGTCCACGCGGATGAATCGTCTCGGAATCATATAACCCGGCAGCTTTTCTCCTAAAAACCCTCTCATTTTTCGAGCTTTCAGTTTTTGATCGGAAATGAGATACGCCACAAGAAACGGATCATCTGATTCCTTTTGAACTGGAATAATCACCGCATCATGAACGATTTGTCCCGGCTCCCGGTAATCAAGCAAGGCTTTTCTAATCTCATCAAGCTCTATTCTGAATCCTCTTATTTTTACTTGATCATCATACCTGCCAAAAAATTCGATGAAGCCGTCACTACGCCATCTCGCCAAGTCACCGGTATGATAAAGCTTGCCGGCAGGAATATGCTGCGGTTCTGTAAATTTTTCTGCCGTCAGCTCTGGCTGACGGATATATCCTCTTGCCACCCCGTCTCCGGCAATGCACAGTTCTCCGTATACGCCGATGGGCACAGGCTGTCCGCAATGATCCAAAATATAAATCTGTTCATTCGGCATCGGCCTGCCAATCGGTACGACGGGTTCATTCCAAGAATCAGGTATGGTAAAAGCCGCTGATTGTACAGCGCATTCCGTCGGACCGTAATTATTTGTCATCACCGGCTTACCCGCACGAAACGTTTGTAAATATTGCTGAACCAATTGGGGCGGCAGCATTTCGCCGCCAGCCATTATTAACTTCAATTCGTCAACGTGATGCGGCTCTTTCTCAGCGGCTTTGATCATGAGGCGCAAATGAGAGGGTGTCGCATCTGAAATATGAATGCGGTTCTCCTCATAAAAAGACCACAGCTGCTTTCCATCCATCCTTGCATGATCTGGCGCAATATATAAGGTGTGTCCAAGAAGCACTGCCGGAAATATCGTTTGCACGGATGCGTCAAAAATATGTGAAGCAAGCATGCCGATACGGAGGTGCTCGTGTGAAAATGGCTGAAAATGAAGGCTGTCTATGCCATATACTAAATTGATGACTTGACGATGCTCCACCATCACGCCTTTCGGTTTTCCTGTTGTCCCTGATGTATACAGCACATAAGCGAGATTTTCAGGAGACGGCAGGCGCCCATGCTCCGCCGCCCCTTCAAATTTCATCATTTCCTCTATACATAAGCTTTTTTGATTCTCAGCAGAAGTGCCATGACCCTTGTTCGTGATCACAAACCGCGCCCCGCTGTTTGTCAGCATATAATCCATCCGTTCGGACGGCATATTTACATCTATCGGCAAATAAGGACAACCTGCTTTCAATATGCCTAATATGCCGATAACCATTTCTGCCGAGCGATGAACCATCAGCCCCACAGGCTCCTCATGACAAACGCCTTCTTTTGTCAAAAAAGCTGCAATCCGATCTGACAATTCATCAGCCTCACCGTATGTGAAGCTGACATCTTCATACACGATTGCAGGCTGATCAAGTTTGAGAGCTGCCTGTTCTTTGAAGAGATCGACAATCGATTTTTCCTTCGGGTATGGTTGATTTGTGTGATTAAATGTCGTGATGACTCTCTCTCTCTCCTCATGAGAAAGTAACTGCAGCTCAGAGACCAGAGTCTCAGGCGCCGACAAAGCCTGATCTGCCAGCATGCAAAAATGGCCGGCTATCCGTTCAGCAGTATCGAATGTGTAATGCTTCAAATTCCAGCTCAGCTTTCCAGTCAATCTCCCTTCATCACACTGAATGGAGAAAAATAGATTCGTGTCCAGCGCTTTCAATGACACCGGCTGCTGAAGATCATTCACAGCAAGGGAAATGCCGAAGCGGGGCTCCCCTTTTTTATGCAAAGGATGAAGCTCATCCAATAGGATTTTCACAGGAAAATTTTGATGGGCATACACTTCTTGAAAAGCTTGTTTCACATGCTCTAGACAGTCTCTGAAACTCATAGAAGGATTGATTTTCACCAGCAGCGGAAGAAGATCATTGATCACCGGCTGTGTTTCCCGCTGTCTCAACACAGGGGCCGACGCCATGATATCCGTTCTTCCATCGTACCTGTGCAGCAATGTGACTGCCGCAGTCATCAAAATCATAAATATACGCAAATCTGAAGCTCCGGATGCCTTTAAGATGGCCTTTTCCAGCTGAGCCGGGAATGAAAAAGGTATTGAAGCTTCTTCATCGTTTTGATCAAGAAGCTGTGAATCATAAGGAAAACGGCAGTCCGACGGGATTTGAGTTAATACAGAAGTCCAATATTGCCGCTCCTTCACTTTTTCAAGAGCTACGGTTTTCAATTGAAAGACATCGGTTTGGTTCATTGTTATTCACCTATTTCTGCTAGATTTTCAGATCGTCTAGTTCCAGCAACGATACCTTTTCTAAATCATTGATGCCTGAAGTCAGGTCAATATCCTTGAGAGCAGTTTGCTTACAATCAATTACGGCTGACAGCACCTTTTTAATCCCTTTCGCAATGCCTTCAATCGTTTCTCTTGTAAACAGCTCAGTGCTGTATTCAATGACAGAAGATAAACCGTTTTCGTCTTCTGAAGCGATCCAAAGCAAATCAAACCGGGAAACCGCTGTTTCATATTCATAGTCGGTTAGTGTGATCCCGTCTACCTCTAAAGAAGGCTGGCTTAGATTTTGCAGAGCAAAAACGGTATCAAAAATATGATTCCTATTTAACGTCCTATCTAACTTCAAGTCTTGAACCATATGTTCATACTGATAATCTTGATGATCAAAGTCATCAATCACCAGCTGCTTAACATGGTGCAGGAATTGAGTGAACGTCATCTCTTTTTTCGGATAAAACCGAAGCGGAAGCATGTTAACGAAGATACCGATGATCCTCTGCAGCTCCTCCTGCCTTCTCCCCGCAACCGGAACGCCGACTACAATGTCGGACTGTCCAGTGAGCTTGTGCAGCAGGACTTGATAGATTGATAAAAGTCCCATAAACAGCGTGGCGTCTTCATCGGCCATAATGGCTTTAAACGCCTCAAGCTCTTTTTTGCTTACATCAAAACGATAATGGGCGCCGGCAAAGCTTTTGACATCAGGTCTCCGGTAATCAGCCGGCAGCTGAAGCTCACGGAAGCCGTCAAGCCGTTTCAGCCAATATGTTTTCACCTCATTCAGGTCATCAGACTGAAGCATCTGATTCTGCCATTCTGAGAAATCTTTATATTGCAGTTCAAGCGGTGCAAGCTCTTTGCCGTCATATAGATCCATAAACTCGCTGACCAAGATATCCTGAGATAGACCGTCAGAAATAATATGGTGCATATCGAGCATCAGAATATACTCGTTTTCAGAGTTCTTCATCACACCAGCTCTCATCAAGGGTGCCTGATCAAGCTGGAACGGCTTTAAAAAGCTGCTGATGACTTCTTGTTCTTTTTCGTTTTGCCCTTCCTGGCCTGCCAAATGGGATAGGTCAAAAAAGTCTGCATGAAATTCCGCATGCTCAGCTATGCACTGCATAGGAACACCGTCTATTGCTTTAAAGGATGTTCTTAAACTCTCATGACGATGAATCAATTGCCGGAACGCATTCTCCAGCCTTTGCATATCAAGCTTTCCTGCAATCCGTCCGGCAGTGAACTCATTGTAGCCAGTGCTTGTTTGATCTAACTGCTGAACAAGATAAAGCCGTTTTTGCGCTGAGGACAGCGGATAATAATCCTGTTTTTCAGCTTTTTCTATCTTTCTGTAAACCTTCTTGTCGGCTTGGCTGATAAATTCGGCCATCTGCCTGATCGTCGGAATGTTAAAGAAATCCGGCAGCGCAATTTCCACATTGAACGCTTGATGAATAATGGAAATGAAAGTAATCGCCTTTAAAGAATCACCGCCCATCTCAAAGAAATCATCGTCTATGCCGATTTGATCAATTTTGAAAAATGACTGCCAATGAACAAGGAGTTCTTTCTCCATATCAGTTACTGGTTCAACATATTCAGCGGTAAGCTCTGGCCGCCCGTACAGCGAAACGTCCTCTTCTTGCTGTTCATCGCTAGGCTGGTGCAGACGATTCACATATTTTTGTATCCTCTCCTGCAGATCCGTGGCAGACACGACAATCTGATCCATATGATCAAATGTGAAAATTCTCTCGAAAACCTCTCTGCCCTCATGCGCACGAATCAGGGTATTTTCTAAATCCCCTCCGACTGGAATATCCGGTTTTTTGCCGTCTTCAAATTCCCAGCCGTCTAAATTTAAGGCTGTCCACTGAACAGGATGCTGCGCATTATGTTGATATACAAAGGCATCAACAAAATGGTTAACTGCAGTATAGGCGGTAAATCCAAGTCCTCCCAATATCGGAGACAAGGACGAAATCAAAAAGCAGAAATCAAGCGGCCGATCGTCCAACACTTTTTCTAATACCGCAACGCCCGTCATTTTTGCTTGAATGTGAGCATTCGAAAAACTTCTATCCGTTTGCTCCATCATCCTAAATGATTGTTCGCCTGTTATTCCAGCTGCATAAATTACGCCATGTATGGAGCCGTACTTATGTTCAGCCGCATGAACCAGTTCAGACATATCCGCTTCACGGCTTGCATCCGCAGCAACAGCAATAACTTCCGCGCCTGTTTGTTCTATCTCATATATTGATTTTATTTTTTTAACAGTTGGATCATCCTCAGCATGCGTGCTGATTAAGGACTCCCATTCACTCCGCGGCGGAAGGCCGGAACGGCTAGTCAGAATAAGCTTTCCTTTTGTTTTCTCAGCAATGGTTTTGGCAGCATGTAAACCGATGAAGCCCAGCCCGCCAATCAGAATATATACGCCTCCGGGACGAAGGTGCCCTTGCGATGATTCTGCAGGCACTGCTTTGTGAATAAAATTCCTGGTGTACCTTTTATTATTTCTGTAAACCGTTAGGAGATTGCCTGATTCGGTCATCAGCTCAGATCTGATGAGTCCCAGCAGCTTGTCTTCTTTCCAGGAATCTTCTTTCTGCCTGTCTATATCAATCACTCGATAGCGAAGGAACGGTGTTTCCTGAGATATGACCATACTCGGCCCCAGATGTACGGCTTTCTCTGGATATAGCGTTTCTTCTCCGCCAAGCTGATACGTAAGGGACGATAATACAAAGATCGAAATTTCCTGGTTTGTTCCTTTCTTTTTCAATGCTTGCCCTAAGTAAAGCAACGAGTAATAGGATTCGTTTTGGATCTGCTCAATCCACTCGGCAGCAGCGGTTTCATTCTTCTCTGCCAGCCCCCAGAGATGCAAAATCCGGCTGTACTGAATCTTTTCCTTCTCCAACACTTCAAAGAGACGGCAGTAATCTTCCGCAGAGTCTGGGCGAAGTGTGTACACTCCTTTTTCAACCTGCTGAAAGTTATGCCCTTTTTTAACGATGACACAAGAAGCACAGGCAGATTGCAGCCCCTGAATAAGCTTATGTGAAAAATCGCCATCCTCCATGAAGACAAGCAAACGTTGTTCCGCCGCTTCAATCTCTCGGGAAATCGGCAGGATTTCTTTTTCCCATTGCGGCAGATAAAACCACTCCTGAAGCGGGAGCTTTCCTCCGGAATGTTTATTGCCTTTTCCGCTGGCAGTATGCTTCCGTTTGGGCCAGAAGGATTCCTTTTCAAAAGGATATTGCGGCATTGTAATTTTTTCAGGATTTCTGCCCTCATGCAGCCCGCGCCAATCAATGACTGCGCCATACATCCACAGCGTGCCAATTCTGCTGAGTAAAAATTGGACATCCGACATATTTTGCCTGCTGTGTTTCAGCACATTGCAAACATGCTGGCGCATCTCATCGTTAATCGATCTCTTCACAAGCACACTTAAATCTTGTCCCGGGCCGATTTCGATAAAAATAGCATGCTCCTGCTTCGTTAACACGCCAATACCCTCAGCAAAACGAACAGTCTCAGTCATGTGCCGCTTCCAATAGTCATAGTCCGCAGCTTCTTCATCCGCTATCCAGTCTCCCGTTAAATTCGAGAAGAAGGGAACACCCGGTTTTTGATAAGAAATGTTCTTAGCCGTGTTTCCAAATCGTTCAGCGGCGGAAGCCATGACGTGCGAGTGGGCAGCAATTGAACCTTTTACTCTCATACAAAGCACTTTTTTGGCTTTTAACTGTTCTTCAAACGCTGAAATGTCAGACTCAAGCCCCGACACAATGCAAGAAGCGTCATTCACAACAGCCAATGAAATGCAATCGGGGAGAATCGCTTTCAGTTCTTCCTCTGGCATTGGCACGCTTAACATGATGCCTGACGGCGCTTCGTGCATCGCTTGTCCACGCAAGCTGATCAGCTTGATGGCATCACTGAGCGTAAACACTCCCGATACCGCGGCAGCCGTTAGTTCACCAAAGCTGTAGCCGATCATAGCCCATGGCCGCAGCCCCCACTTCATCAATAAAAGTGACAGCGCATATTCCAGCATAAAAATAGCCGGCTGGGCATATTTCGTCTCTTGAAGCTTTATCGCGGCAGCTTCTTCATCCTGCTGATCAGGGTATAGAATATTCTCAAGCCTCTCACCAGTCGCTTCATAGAATTCTTGAAAACAGTGATCCATCGTCTCTTTGAAAAACGGCTCCTCCGTGTATAAATCCCTGCCCATGTTCACGTATTGACTGCCTTGGCCTGTGAACATGAAGATCAATTTTTTCTCCTTTTTTTCCTGAATCCGCGACATTCGACTGAGTCCTCTGTCCTTTTTCTCGGAAAGCAGGCGGATGACATCCTGCCTGTCCTTTGCCACAAACATTTGCCTATAATCAAAGTGCTGTCTTCCGGCCTGAAGTGTATAGGCGGCGTCTGCTGCATTAAGTTCAGAGTTCCTTTCCATGTGTTCGAGCAAAAGGTCTTTCGTTTTTTCTAAAGCATTCATCGTTTTTGCTGAAAGAGGAAACAGCTGATACGAACGCGAATGTTTTTCACGTTCACTGACAGGCGCTTCCTCCAGAATCACATGGGCATTTGTGCCGCCCATACCGAATGAGCTCACGCCTGCACGTCTCGGAGCATTTGTTTTCTTCCACGTCCGGAGCGTGTCATTGACAAGGAAAGGACTGTTTTCAAAATCAATATTCGGATTTGCTTCTTTAAAATGAAGACTAGGCACAAGTTGTTGATGCTTCAAAGATAGAACTGTTTTAATGAGACCCGCCGCGCCTGCAGCAGCATCAAGGTGTCCGATATTCGTTTTTACGGAACCAATCCGGCAAAACGCGGTTTTATTCGTTTGAAACGCTTTGGTTAAGGCCTCAATTTCAATTGGATCTCCGAGAGCCGTGCCTGTCCCGTGGGTTTCCACATAGCTGATGGTTTCCGGCTCAATCCCCGCATCAGCAATCGCCTCTCTTATAACCTCTGTCTGGCCTTCCACACTCGGCGCATTAAAGCCTACCTTTTGGTCACCGTCATTGTTGACCGCAGATCCTTTTACAACCGCGTATATCCTATCACCGTCAGCCAACGCGCGGCTCAACGATTTCACTGCGACAAATCCGACTCCGTCGCCTCCTACAGTGCCTTTCGCGTCTTTATCAAAGGCTCGGCAATGGCCGTCTGGCGATTTCACCATATTCTCTTGATAGATGTAGCCTGACTTAACCGGGTGGAGAATGGACACACCTCCTGCGAGAGCGATATCGGATTCTCCATTCAGCACTGATTTGCAAGCCAAATGCAGCGCGACCAAGGAGGTTGAACAAGCGGTCTGCAGGGTAATGGCTGGACCTTTCAGATTAAGCTTATGAGCAACCCGCGTGCTGATTGTATAAGTATCATTTAAAGAGCCGATTTCAAACAGCTCTGACATCCTGCCGTCTAATGAGTCAGCGAAATGCTGGAGCCATTGAAAATTTGAGGTTGTTCCTGTAAACAAACCGATTTTCCCTTCATATTCAGCTGAAACACACCCTGCGTCCTCCAGCGTTTTCCATACATACTCATGAAGAAGGCGGATTTGCGGGTCCATGACCTCTGCCTGCCCCGGTGAATAGCCAAAGAAAGAGGCATCAAATAAATCAGGGCCGTCGATGATTCCTTTCGCCCTTACATAATCACTTCTCATAAATGTTTGTTCATCAATGCCCGCCGCAAACAGCTCTTCATCAGTGAAAAAAGAGATAGATTCCTTGCCGTTTTTCAGATTATGCCAAAATTCATCTATGTTTTTAGCACCGGGGAAACGCCCGGCCATCCCGATGATGGCGATGCTGTCATTTGAAGGAGCCTTCCTTTTTGATATGAATGATGCTTTCTTTTTTGATTGCCCTTCATCCTGGCCTGATAAGAATTCAGCAAGCAACTGAACTGTTGGACGGCGGAACATCTCAACCATAGGAATACTTTTTCCCGTTTCCTTAGAAAGCTGCTGATTAACTTGGATCAAATGCAGGGAAGTGCCGCCGATTTCAAAAAATTTATCGTGAACATTGATGCTGTCTTGACCAAGTACACGTTTCCAAACCTCCAGCACCATCTTTTCTGTTTCAGAAGCTGGGGCCTCCGTAAGCACCTTCCGTTTTGTCTCTGCGGCAAGCTCGGGCAGTGCTTTTTTATCCAGTTTTCCATTAGCCGTCAGCGGCATCTCATCCATCACAATAAATCGGGATGGAATCATATATTCCGGCAAATGACGGCGCAGGTATTCACGCAGCTGCTTTTCATCAATCGTCTCATCAGTGAAAAGATAAGCAGCCAGGCACGGTGTCTGGGACGCGTCCTTCTTCACGACAGCCGCCGCCCCTTTGATTCGTCCGTACCGGCAGAGCCAATGTTCAATCTCCCCGCTCTCAATCCGATAGCCCCTAAGTTTGATTTGGTCATCATTTCTGCCTAAAAATTGAATGGTTCCATCTGGTAAAAAGCGGGCTGCATCTCCTGTTTTATACATTTTTTCTCCGGGCTTAAAAGGATGCGCCACAAATCGCTCTGCCGTCAGTTCCTTCCGGCCTAAGTAGCCTTCTGCTACTCCTTTTCCGGCAATATAGAGTTCTCCCGATGCTCCTCGGGGCAGCAGATTCATATGTGAATCAAGAATGTATATATCAGTATGTGCTGCAGGCCGGCCGATCGGCACATACAGATCCTTATCCATTTCAGATGAGTAGCGGTGAATCATGCAGCCGACTACCGTTTCCGTCGGTCCGTATTCGTTAAAAATTTCAATTTTCCCATCGAAGTTTTGTTCAATTTTCGCCGCAAAGGAGGTTTCTAATTGCTCTCCCCCCAGTATCAGGCACTCCATGACACTGTCCTGAAACGGCATCTCGGAAATGAAATGAAGATGGGACGGCGTTAACTTCATAACGTGGGCCCGATTATCTTTCAGTATTTGTTCCACAAGAAGCTGCTTGTTTTTATCCTGGTACACAATAATTGCGTTTCCGGTTATAAGCGGGGTAAAGATAGAAGTTACTGTTAAATCAAAAGATAAAGACGTATAAAGGGCAAAATCTCTTTTATGGCCTCTTACATATTGCTCGGCGGCCCAGGAAACATAATTTTCAAGACCCAGATGCTTAACAAGCACCCCTTTTGGCCTGCCTGTTGTTCCAGAGGTATATATGCAATACGCAATGTCTTGCGGACCGTATTGTTTCACCAGATTGCTGTCGTTTCCTTGATAAAGGTTCTGATCGGTAATATCTATTTTCACACCGTCGTACGAGTAAACCAGCCCATCGATATCCTCTGTCAGCAGCAGGTTTATCCCGCTGTCCTGAAGAAGATATTCAATTCTTTGCGGCGGATAATCGGGATCAACTGGAACATAAGCGCCGCCCGCTTTTAATACAGCGAGACAAGCGATCACCATTTCAATTGAATGTTCTGTTAAAATACCGACTCTTTGTGCAGGTCTGACTCCCTGACCTTCTAAAAAACGGGCGAGCTGATTCACTTTTTTATTTAATTGATCATAGGTCAGGGACTCCGAGCGAAACTCCACAGCAAGAGCGTCCGGCGTCTTTGCTGTCTGCCGCTCAAACAAATCAATAACAGTCTGATGTCCGTTGCCGGTCATACCTTTATAGTTGCAAAACTCTTCAAGCTGATAATGCACTTCATCTTCGGAAAGCATATTCAAGCGGTGCACAGATCTGTCTGCCGGATTGTCAATCACTTCCGATAACAGGTTGAGAAAATGATCCCTAAGCTGCTTCACTTGAAGAGCAGACATAGCATCAGGATTGTAGATAAAAGAAAAATGAATATGTTCATCAAAAGCTTGTACACTCAATGTCAAATCAAACTCAGTTTGCTCAAACATGTCATATTGTTCGATTGAAAGAGGAAGACTGTTTGACTTAAGCATTTGATCAAGCGGATAATTTTCAATCACGACAATCGTGTCAAATAATGACTGCTCAGCCGTCAGACCCGCATATGTTTTTAGATCAGACAGCGGTGTATGTTCATATTCACTTCTTTTGGCAATCTGCTCATGCGCAAGCTGAATCACATCTAAAGGCGTGGATTGAGGCGCAAAGCGAAGACGAAGCGGAATGGTGTTAATAAACAGCCCCGTCATTTGTTCTATTCCCGGTACATCCGCGCTTCTTCCTGAAACGGTTGTCCCGAACACCACTTCTTCTTGATCAGAATACTTCTTTAGCAGCAGCCCCCACACACTATATAAAATGGAAGCAAGCGTAACTTGCCGTTCAGCAGCGAGTGAGCGCAGAGCCTTTCCTGCTGAAACCGGAAGCTGTATCTCATGTTTAGAAAAAATAGCATTTCGCTTCCCTGGCCTTTCTGTATTCGGCAGTAATTGCACAGGCTCCCAGTCTTTCAATAACCCTTTCCAAAATGACGCCTGGCTGTCTTTTGTTTTACGCTGCTGTTCCTGCTGCCATTTCACAAATCCTTGATATGACGGTTTTTGAGAAACAACAGGTGTTTGACCCATGGATAACGCTTGATATGACTCCATCCACTCTTTGAGGACAATCCCCATGCTCCAGCCGTCCATCAAGATATGATGAAAGCTGATCATCATCCAGATCCCGTTTTCTTCTGTTTGATAAAGTGTGACACGAAAAGGGACTTCCTGAAGCTGAAACGGCTCTTTCCGATCACGGGCCGCAAGCTCCTCCTTCAGCTTATCCTGAGAAATCCCTTTCTCGAACGGGATGCTCTGATAACGGATATCTATATTATGATGCTTTAATATCACTTGAATTGGCTTAGCTGTTTCCTTCCACCTAAACACCGTCCGCAGCATTTCATTTTGCTGAACCGTTTGCTGCCATGCTTTTTCAAAAAGATCACGTGCTGGTTCACTCTCTAGTTTTATCAGCATTTGTTCAAAATAGGCATTGCCTTCCGGCTCCATTAAATGATGAAAAAGCAGACCTTCCTGAATGGTTGTCAGTCCGAGAATGTTGGCTATGTTATTTTTATCTATTTTCTTCATTTGCTCACTCACAGAATCCTCTCCATCCTCTGCCTATATATGTTTGACAAAATATCGTCTCAATCCATAATTCGCTATAACTTGCTGCTGAATTTGAGATGTTCCTTCAATGATCTCCAATACTTTGGCTTCTCTGTACAGGCGGGCTGCTGAATGATCTCTGCTGAAGCCGCTTCCTCCGTGGATTTGCACATTTGAATTGGTAATCTCAACAGCAACCTTTGAAGTGAAATATTTCGCGACAGACGTTTCCGTCACGGCCTCTGGATCTTGTTTCATCCGCATTTCGCCGGCTTTCATGCATAAGGCGCGGGCCGCATGCAGCTGTGTTACGGCATCACCGATCATTCCTTTAATCATTTGATGTTTGTAGAGCTTCTCTCCGAATTGGCTTCTCTTCCGTGAGTATGTGACTAAAGAATCGACGGCTTCCTGTGCAATCGCCAATCCGGCCCATGCCACACTGTATCTGCCATGATCCAAAGCCAAGTTAACGATGTAATTAAAACCGCCCCCGATTGGCCCTAATATTTGGTCATCAGAAACCTCGACGCCGTCAAACTCTATTTCCGCAAGATAAGAAGCTCTATTGGCCATCATGCCTTCCATTTTTTTTACCGTTACTCCGCTCTGGCGGCTGTCTACAATAAAGGCTGTAACAACTTCTCCATCCCGGGCTATAACCAGAAAAAAGTCAGCAATGGCGCCAAAGGAAATCCATTTTTTTCTGCCGTTGATGACATAGCTGCTTCCGTTTTTTGCATACGATGTTTCAATGTGGTTTGCGTCTGAACCAATGTTTGGTTCAGACAATGCAAACGCTCCGATTTTCTCTCCTTTTCCGATAGGGACAAGCCATTCTTCTTTTTGGCGCTCTGTACCGTACCGCAGCAGAGATTCACCGACTAACGAATTTACAGTCAAAAGGGTTCGAATATTACAGCACGCTTTTCCTGCTTGTTCAGTAAACAAACCGTACTCGACAGGGTTCAATCCCAATCCGTGATAAACTTCCGGAATCCCCGCAGCAAAATAAGATTTGCTCCCTAACTCTTTTATTAATTCTGCCGGGATGCATTCCTTCTCATCAAACTCGCCTGCAAAAGGTCTGATTTTTTCATCGCAGTAACCCCGGAAATCTTGAATGATGTCGGCTTTCATCTCAGCTGTTTTCATTAGCAAGCGCTCCGTTCTGTTTCTTTTCAATTAGGCTGACGATTCGGTTTACTGTGCTGAAGTTGGCAATATCTAAATCTTCGTTATCAAGCTGAAACCCAAAGTTTTGCTCAAGAAATGTTACAAGCTTCATCGCAAATAAAGAATTTACAAATCCCATTTCAAAAATGTGATCATCATTGGTTAATTCGATTTCATCGTCAAAGACCACCAAATTTTGTTCAATATATTCTCTAATTTGTTCATGAAGATTCATCTATTTGCTCTCCCCGCTATTTAGATTAATTGCTGCTTCCCGCAACAGGTGATTGGCTGAATTCCGTTTTGACCTCGACATACGCAGGATACGGCTGAATCTGGCTCAGGTCATTTTCAAATAGAATGTAGCCGTCCGGGCCCTTCGTATGTTCTTTGAAATTGGCAAATTTATAGGTGATATACATGACTCTGTTGCGATCTGTTTGTTTAAAATCGGCAAACAGTTTTTTCCCTTTTTGTTTCGCTTCATTTAAAATAGCTGTCAGTAATATGGTACCGACACCGCGGGACATAACCCGGCATGACATTAAAAGAAGATTAATATGCCATTCATCTCCCTTTTCTTCTATTAAAGAGAGTCCGATCTTTCCATAAGAGCCGTACTTGTCCTCAAGTTCGCAGACTAGCAGCATATGAGAGTCTGATTCTCGGAAATAATTTAATTCCTGATAATCGTATGTTTTTCCGCTTGCATTCAGCTGGTTTGTACGCACCGTAAGCTCTTCTGCCCGCTGCAAGTCGCTTTCTTGCGCATGGCTGATCGTAAACTTCATATTCAGAGTGGCAAGAAATTGTTCGGACGGTCCTTCAAACTGCTCTTCATCCTCTTTTCTGCGATCATCCTCCAGATACATCTGCCGGCGTCTTTTGGCATCCTCTGTTACGAATGCAGGCTTCAGCAACGGGTCGACGATTAGATCTTTATACCGAACGGCATCCCAGCACGAAATCTCCGGATGGGCATTTTTCACTTCTTCCCTTTCAAACGCTTGGTCGTCAATAAAGAGAAGCGTATCCTTATGAATATTGAGGTTTTTGCTGATTTTTTCCAAAGAGACCGATTTGGCATTCCAGCTGATTTCCGGATATAAAAAGAAATGGTCTATTCCAAATTCCTTTAATTTTTCCATAGCAGCAGCTTCGTCATTTCTGCTTGCGACAGACAGCAATATGCCGCGTTCATCAAGCTCAGTCAGAATCTCTTTGATATGTTCCTTCAGCTTTACATCATCTGATTCAAGCAGAATACCATCCCATAGCGTATGATCTAAATCCCAGACAACACACTTAACTCCCTTTTTCAATGGCCTGCCCCTCCTTTAACTGTATTGAAAGAATCCTTGTCCTGACTTTCTCCCTAACTTTCCTGCGTCTACCATTTTCACGAGCAGCGGACACGGCCTGAACTTTGAATCTTTGTAGCTTTCATATAGAACCAGCAAGGAGTTAAGGATCGTATCGAGACCTATTAAATCCGCAGTCGCGAGCGGACCCATTTTATGCCCGAACCCGCCGCGGAAAATTTTATCCACATTGGCTGGTGTCGCCACTTGATCTTGTACCGTCCAAATGCTTTCATTAATGGTCAGCATTAACACACGATTTGACACAAAGCCAGGCAAATCATGAACGACGACAGGGTTTTTGTCGAAAGATTTCAAAAACTCAACGGTTGCATTGACAGTCTCGTCAGAGGTGGCATCGCCCCGTATCACCTCTACAAGTTCTTTCAGAGGAACAGGATTCATAAAATGTGCTCCGATTACCTTTTCCGGACGATGCATCAGTGAACCGACCTTCGTAATTGAGATGCAGCTTGTATTGACAAGGTAGACGGCATCCTCTCGGCAGATATCCTTTAACTGTAAATACACTTGTTTTTTGATCTCCCAATCTTCTGTTACGTTTTCAATGATGATATCAGCCGGCTCTACATTGTGCGGCTCAGTTGTGAATTGAATGTTATCAAGCACATCTTCCAATGACATGCTGAATTTTTCTTTCCGCATCAGTTGAACAAGCCTAAATGTCTTTTTAATGTTTTCCTCTGCGGCTTTCAGTTTTTCATCACTGATATCCAGCAAAATCACTTGATACCCATTCGCAGATAAATCAAGAGCCATATCGGCCCCCATGACGCCTCCTCCGATAACACCGGCAGTTCTGAAATCCATTTCATACCACTCCTGTCTGATTCAAAATATGATTGATTTTAGCTGTCACTTCTTCTGTCTTCTGATTAATGAAAAAATGATCTCCTTCAAATTCGTAAAATCTGCATGTCTGATCGGTGTACTGACTCCAATCAGATAAATCAAACAGCACTGACGGCAGATCACGTTTGCCGTAAAAAACTGAAATATCGCAGGATAATGGAGCAACTGCTGTATTCCTGTATGTTTCCAGCAACTCAAAGTCAGCTCTTAAAATAGGAAGGAAAAAGTCAAGCACCTGCTCATTTTTGCTGAATTCTTCCGGTACACCCCCCATCTCAATAATCGCTTGTTTTAAAGCGGAATTTGAAAGCTGATGAAGCACTTTCTTTTCCGGGATATGAGGCGGGAAACGCCCGGAAAAAAACATATGGATCGGCTGTTTATTTTCCATGGTTAATTTCCTTTGCAATTCGTATGCAAGCAACGATCCCATGCTGTGCCCAAAAATGGCATAATCCGAATCACCCAAATGAGATTTTGCTTGCATAAACAGATCTTCCGTCACGGATTCTGCACGATTGAGCAATGGCTCAGACATTCTCGTTCCATGTCCCGGAAGCTCTAGGGCCACCAGTTCAACTGACGCATCAAGAAACCTTTTCCATCCGCTGAAGATGGTGCTCGAACCCCCGGCATACGGCAGACAGAATAATTTGATCATTTGACCCTCTCCTCTTTTCCTATATCCTTCAGGCATTCAATATGGGCTGCTTCAAGCTCCAGCACTTTTTTCAGTGAATCTTTGATCCGATCTTCATAACCAGAAGAAGATCCCCCCGAAAAATAAAGCTTAGCCGCAAGATGCCGCGCTGCTTCCCACTCATCAATAATGTCAGATGTCACAGCGGCAAGCTGTTGAAAATCCGGAAGAAATGCGAGGCGGTATTGCTCTGTTTTTTTCACATTTAAAATCCCATTAAATGAATGAAGGAGCTTTTCGCTGTCTCTTATGCTGTGAAATTGCTCAGTAAACCGGCTGAAGGACGCCAAACCGGATAACATCCGATCTACATGCCCGGTGATGTTATGAGCAAAGAAGGCAGCCGCATCCTTGAAAATGCTTTGCCCTGAGAGGTCCCTGCCCGGATCATAAGAAAAGGAGGCATATGAATGAAAAGCGGCAGGAGGCTGAAAATAACTGTGAAAGCCTTGATAGGCTTTGGCCAAATGCTGATATGAAATATTTCTGGCTTCATATGACAAGTTATCGGGATAACGGTTTTCAATGGCAAGAACAGACTGATCTACATCATGAAAGCCATAAATCAGTATGCTGTTCCGGTTATGCTTAGACATATATTCCTGTCTATAAGGCTGCGCATATGTATCCAACCAAATGATGACGGGTTTATGTTTAAGAACATCGCGTTTCACATCAGCTATGAGACTGCTGCTGACCGATTGCTTATCCGCGATGATTCCCTGCTGATTCATGACATACTCAGGATCATAAACTTCTGTCCGATCAACCATTGGATAACCGTCTTCATCCAATTGATACGAATACATGTCATTTAAAAGATAAGGATAGATTTCTTGCTGAAACGAGCGAACTACGGAAAAATAACAGTTAAAAAAACAGCTGCGATAAAATAGGTCGTTAAACGGCTGAATACCAAGGATGGATGTTTCACATTTCATGCGTCTCACTCCTTCTTGCGGCACGGTGATTGAAAAAACAAGCAGTTAAACCGAATAGACAGGAGGCAAGGAGCAGCAAACCATAAACCGCCGCCAAATAACGAAGAGATCCGGGCCCCCAAATAAATATCATGCTCCAAGGCAAGCCATTAAAGGCAAAGACTGAAATAAGCTTCGGCACCACTATTCCGGCTGCCAGCAACCCTCCCCAAAGCAGCGCCTTTATTCTTGTTCGCTGCTGAACGGGAACATTTTTCGATTTAACGTTTTTTAGAAAAATATAAACCCTCCACACCAGAACAATAAGCAATAAACTGAATAAAACCAGCAAGGCAGCCGCAGCTTTATCAATGACCTGAAACGGATCAGTGACAGAACCGTCCTGCTTTTGGTTTTGATCGGCAATCACTTGTAAAACAGAACGGGCGATTTTCTCAGGGTACGCGCTGTTCATATTGGCCAAAACCCCTACAGCCGCATTATCGTCAGGGCTGATGATAATAAACGAAGAAAAGTTCGGGTTGGAGCCGGCATGGAACAATTCTTTGACTCTGCCCTTTTTTTCAAAAATTGACCATCCCGCACCGTAATACACGCCAGGCTCGTCCGTTTTTACGCTTTTATCAGGCAGGTGGCTTTGCTCAATCAAACGGCTTATATCACCGTCACTGTGATTCAGCTGAGATCGAAGCCATTTGGATACATCCTCTGCGTTCGTGATAATATATCCGGCAGGCGTGTTTCCCCGATACTCAGGCGCGTCATAGGCTCTCGCCTTTAAAAATCCAATTTTAAAACCTGATGATACATCACCGTCATCACCAGCGTGCCGCCCAGCATACGTGTTTGACATATCTAACTGCTTAAAAACGTGCTCAGCCATATATTGCTCGTACGGCTGGCCTGATGCCTGTTCAATGATATATCCCAGTACATCATAATTGATTGTGGCATATTCAAATGTGCTTCCCGGCTTATGACTAAGTTCAACTCCCTTTAGCCCCTTCGCCGTTTTTTCCAAAGCATCTTCCTTAGAATCAATCTTGATATCCGCTATTGATAAAAATGGAATTCCGCTTGTATGATGCAGCAGCTGATGAACTGTGATATCTGTTTTCTTTCCGTTGTAAACTGCATAAAATCCGCTGATATACCGGCTGACAGGGTCATTTAGACTGATTGCCCCCGAATGGACAAGCTTAAGTACCCCCAGTGCAGTAAATGCTTTAGAGGTTGAGCCCAACTCAAACAATGTCGAGGCGGTTACAGGGCGGCTATGCCTGTCGCCGGCATAACCAAACCCCTTTTCGTAAACCGCAGCATTTCCTTTTACCACTGTCACTGAGATCCCCGGTATTCCGCTTTCCTTCATTTGCTTTTCGATCAGAGCGTCAATGCGCTTATCAACTGGCGTCTGAGCGCTTGCGTGTCCGCCGCTCCAGATTTGAACCGACAAGATACAAAGACAGAAAACCAGCCATACGTTTCTCATCATTTGAACAAGGAATCCAATTCTTCAATAGATAATGAGGCGGTTTCGAAATCTGATGGCGTATATTCGACCGACTCTTGTTTACAGCAATGTTCAGTCAGCTCTTCCAGCTGTACAGAAAATTCATCTAAAAGCTGTTCCATATCCTCTGTCTGATAAAGATTGCTGCAGATTAAATCCAACGTTAGCTGTCCGCCATAGATTCCCGCTGTCAAATCAAGACTGACCGTCAGATCATTTTCAGGCGATGACTCAGCGCCTGAATTTAAATAAGTCATGCGGTATTCTGATTTATCTGCTAAAAAACGGTCAACTTCTCCTAGATAATTAAAGCGCAGCTCAGGCTTCTTGTGATCCGGCATTCGTTTATTCAAATAAGTGAGAGCGCCGTAGCCAATCCCCTTATTGGGGATATTGCGCAGGTTTTCTTTCACTGAACGGATTTGCGCTGGCAGATCAGCCTCTGCCTGAAATACTGCGGGATACATTGCTGTAAACCACCCGAACGTCCTTGAAAAATCTAAGTCTTCCTTTAATGGCTCTCTTCCATGACCTTCTAACTCCAAAGAAATAACCTCTTTGCCTGTGCAATGATGGCAAGCCCGGATTAACGCAGTGATAATCAAATCATTTGTTTGGGTTTGATACGCCTCATTTGCTTCACTGAGCAGTTTTTGGGTCATCTGGCTTGTCAAAACCCGTTTCAGTTTTATGCTATTTTCAACTTTGGAATTTTCCGAACAAATCCCATAGAGCGGCTCAATTTTTTTCACTTTTTCATTCCAATAGCTGCATTCTTCCTCCGCTTCACGTGAATAAGCGTATTCATGGATCGAATGTGAAAATTCCTGATAAGAATGTGTCTTTAAAGGGAGTCTCTTCTCTTCCTTCTTATCTAATGAATCTAAAAGAGCAAGAAAATCATCAATCAGGATTTGCCATGATACACCGTCCGCGATTAAGTGGTGGGCTGTAAATAACAAATGCGTTTTTTCGTTTGCTTTGATCATGCCGGTTTTAAAAAGCACTCCATTGTATAAGTCCGTGCTTTTTCTCATTTCCTGCCCGATTACCGCTATTTGTTTGGTTTGCTCTTCCTCGGAAAAAGTAGACAGATCCCAGTATTCAATATAAGGTTCGATATCTGTATTGTGATAGACCAAGGCATTCGTCTCTTTTTCTACATTCATTCGCAAGCTGTCATGATGATTGATTAAAAGAGACAGAACCGTCTTAACGTCTTCAAGGTGAATCTCTTTTTCAGCAGTTAGCATTACCGATTGATGCCAGAAATGAGCGCATTTTAAATCCAAAGACCAGAACCATTGGGTAATCGGCGTGCCCATCACTCTGCCTTCAGCCTGCTGTTGAGAAATTGCAGGCGATTGTTTGCTGGTCACAGCACTGACAAGTTCTCTAAATACGGGATATGTCATAATATCCTGAGTCTTGATAAAAAGACCTTTTTCTTTCATTTTCGAAACGAATTGAATGGCTTTGATAGAATCTCCGCCAAGCTGATAAAAATGGTCCTCTGGGCAAATGTCTGTCTGGCCGAGAATCTCCTTCGCGGTTTCCAAAAGAACCGCCTCAGCTTCTTTCTGCTCTTCATTTAACAATCCGTAATCTGTCTGCTCTTGATAAAGTAAAGGATCAGGGAGCGCTTCTTTGTCTATTTTTCCATTTTGTGTAAGCGGAATATGATCCATCTTGATAAAGTAGGCCGGGACCATAAAAACGGGCAGTTTGCCAGAAAGCTTTTTCCTAAGCTCCAGCACTGGCACAGGTGCAGAGCTCACTACATATGCCGCCAATTGCTTTCCGCCCTGTGAATCATCAAAATCAATGACAACCGCTTCTTCTATTTCCGCGAGAGAAAGCAGGGCTAATTCAATTTCTCCCAGTTCTATACGGTAGCCTCTTAATTTGATTTGATGGTCTTTACGCCCTGCATATTCAAGCAATCCACTATTCGTTCTTTTCGCCAGATCTCCTGTCTTATACATTTTTCTGCCCTTTATGAAAGGGTTATCCAGAAAACGCTCGGTTTGCAAATCCGGACGCTTCCAATATCCTCTGGCGACATTATCGCCTGATATATACATTTCGCCTTGAGTTCCCGGCAATACCGGCTGCAGCTGTTCATCTAATAAATAAATTTCTGTATTCTGCAGCGGAACCCCAATTGGAACCGAGGCTTGCTGATCCTGTTCTCGGTCATACTTGTGGATCATACACCCAACGGTCGCTTCTGTCGGCCCGTATTCATTAAAGATCTCGATGCGGTGATCTGATACTTCTGTTATTTGGCGTGCTAAAGAAACAGACAGCTGCTCACCGCCAACAATCATTCTTTTAATAGAGGAATCTTTTAAGTTTGCATCTTTCAGCAACGCTAAATGCGCTGGTGTCAGCTTGATGACAGCTGTTTTCTTTTCTTTTACGATTTGATGAAGGATAAACTCCGGAATATCTTCTTGTCTGTAAATGACAATCCTATTTCCTGTCACTAATGGGGTGTAAATGGATGTAACGGTTAAATCGAAAGCTATGGATGAGTACAGCGCAAAGCTGTCCTCTTGGGAAGAAGTATAATTCTGAGAGGCTGATGTTATGTAGTTCACAAGGCTTTGATGTTCGATCATCACGCCTTTCGGCTGCCCTGTTGATCCAGAAGTGTAAATCATGTATGCGATGTCGGAAGGATCGTTCCTGATGTCTAACTGTCCCGTATCTAAATCGTTAAACATTGTGCAGTCAATACTGATTTTTTTTACGTGCCTTGGCAAACGGCAGTCTATTTTAAAAAGAGGGTCTGTAATCAAAAACGCCGCTTCACTATTTTCTAAAATATACTTGATTCGTTCCGCGGGATATTCGGGGTCGATCGGCACATAAGCGCCGCCTGCTTTTAAAATGCCCAGTAAAACAGCAATCAACTCCGGTGAGTGTTTCATGCTCACGGCAACAAAATCACCGCGGCTTATTCCTCTATGTATTAGGCAGCGGGCAAGTTGGTTGGAGCGTTCATCCAGTTCCTGATAAGTAACATGTCTGCCCCCATCCTCTATCGCTGTCCGAAACGGATGCTGTGAGGCTGTTGCTTGAATTAATTGATTGATTGTCTGTTCTTTCGAATAGTCGGCCTGCGTCTGATTCCACTTAAATATCTCGTCCCTTTTTTCTTGTTCAGTTAATATAGACAAATGTCTGAATTGAATATCTGGGTCCTCGATAAGCAATAAAATCAGGCGGAGTAAACGGTCTTTCAATTGCTGAATTTGCGTTTCGCTGTAATCCGCTACCTTGTAGTCGAACTGCAATTCGATTGCCCCGCCTTCGTCCCATTCTTTAACTGCAATTTGAAGGGAATAAGGCTGTGATCCGTTATATAATTCATCATATTCGACATGGCATCCATCTATATCAGAAGCAAGGTCGGTGTTGTATGAATTGATATACATTTGGAAGAGCTGGTCATATCCCTGTTTTGCCAGCTGTAATTCCTTTATCAGTTCGTCATAGGGGTACCGTTGGTGGAGAAAGTATTTCATATAGTCTGAATTGACTTCTTGTAAAAAATCTGAGAAACGCTGGTCAAGGTCTGTTTTCTTTCTGAACGGCATCGTACTGACAGTCATCCCCGCCGTGCTTTTTTCCTTCTTTCCAGACCTGTTTAGCACCGGCGTGCCGATTATCAAATCAGTCTCTCCCGTTGCTTTGCTTACATACCAAAACAGCGATGCGGTAAACAATGCGTTTAAAGAAGAGCCTTGCTTTTGAATAAATTCATAAACAGCAGCAGAATGTTCTTGGTCTAGTTTAAATCGTTTGCGTTTACCAGCAATGTTCGCTGAACTTTTTGACAAGAAGCTGTCCGGCAAATGAGAAAATTCTTCTTTCCAAAATGCGGCATCTTTTTGATATCGTGGCGAAGAAAGGTATTTTTTCTCTTTTTCTATGAGAATTGAATAGTCATCAGCGGCTTCTTCAGGCAGTTCTCCTTTTGCCAGAAGCATGTACAGATCCTTAATCTTATCAATGATGATTTTCATTGACCAGCCGTCAGCAACAATGTGATGGCATTTTATTAAATACCCGCATGTTGCTTCATCTGTTTGAAAAACATAAAATTGAACAAGCGCGCCATCAAACAAAGAGAAAGGGATTTTAAATTCCCGTTCGGCCCAATCTAGCATTCTTTCATATGGATGGTCGGTTGAAGTAAAATCGACTGATGGCACATGGGCCTGCACTTTTTCGTCTATGTATTGAAGAACTGATCCTTCCTGCTTTACGAGCCGTATTCTGAGGGATTCTGTCTGTCTGATGCAATGCTGAATGGCTTTTTTTAATGTCTCAAGATGAAGTTTTCCATTGATTTGGATAAGGCCACCAATATGATTAATAGCTGTTTCGGGGTATAAATTTTCGATATTTAAAACTCTTTTTTGATGATGAGAAAGAGGAAATAAATTCAAGTTACCACTCAACATTTCCACCTCTTTACAAATAGTATTTTACATCACCAATTTAATCACATAACAAATAATTTGTAAATATTTATAAAAGATTGTCTATATTTGTTCATTTTTTAGTTTTAAAGATAAAAGCGCTGAAACGGTAAAAATAATAAAATTTAAGAAAAATACATATTGGACACCCAGCCAATCAGTAAGACTGCTCATAATTAAGATCGATGCACCGTATACAAATGTACTTATTGTATGCTGAGCCGACAGTATTTTCGGAAGCAAAGTTTCATTTATGCTCTCCTGCACATAGGTTCTGATCGCAATTCCCCGGAGCTGAAATGACGGTCCTAAAATAAAGACAAAAAGCAGCGATGCCAACGCATACTTATTAAGCGCAAGGCATAGTGTGCAAGCGCCGATGGCAAGTGATGTCCATAAAATCATCGAGAACAGTTTTCCATTCATTATTTTTGAAAGTTTCCAAACGATTAAACCGCCTGTAATGGTGCCGGCGAAATAGCTTGCGTTAATAAACCCCCACCATGTTTCGCTTTTATGCAGCACTTCATCGACATAAACAAGGATAATGGCTCCTGTCCAAATACTTCTGCCGAACATGGATAAAAGCTCAAGAACAGTCAGCATTCTGATAACAGGCATGCGATAAATTGCTTTCCACCCGGAAGAAATTTTATCCATAAAGGACTCGGTTTCTTCCTTTTCTGCATCTCCTTTTCCCGCATCCTTGACAAAAAATAAAGAGACTGTAGAGGTGCCATAAAGGGCAAAAGTCAACAATAGCAGCAATTGCGGCCCGAGCCATTTGATCAAAATACCGCCGAGCATCCATCCAAGCAGGAGCACGATTTGGTCAGAGGTCAGCACCAAGCTGTTTGCTTTCAACAACATGGATTTTGGAACAAAGCGGGGAATCATTGAATTTCTGACTGGAATCGTTCCTCCGTCTAACAGCGACATTAAAAATACGATAAAGAAAAAAATAAAAATAGATTTAAAATCTATCATAAATATAAGAAGCAACAAAGATAACAGAATGGTTTGCGTTAACTGTAAAAAAATCAAAATGTGCTTTAGTCTGTATTTATGAATGAAAACAGGTATAAATACTGCGCTTAATGATTGACCCACGAACTGCATCATGGCTACCAGCGATGCCAAGAAGGCCGAGTCTGTAACTTGATACGTAAATAGAGTCAGAACCAGCACGTATAAAGAATCTCCTAAATTGGCAATTGACTGGCCCGCCCATATAAAATAAAAGGATTTATTTTTCATAATTTCAACCCTTTTCTATTTTTAGAACATCATAACATAAATAAACACCCTCTCCAATGCTACTTAGCCTTCAAAAAAAACGCAAAAAACCCCTGCGCCGCAGCGGCACAAGGGGTCATCCAATATTAGTCATAAATGTGAACAGTCGGCTCTTTATCTCCGGCATTGCGGATAATGACCGCTTCTTGTCCGTCTGAGGACGTGATATTGACTTCGACATCAATTGAGCCTTTAGAGTAGTAGTCCATCACTTCACCCGTTAGGAACTGGGTAAACGCGACAACTTCACTTTTTCCGTAGAATTGCATTGGTATGTCAATCTTTATTTTCTTCATTTCATCATTATCATACAGCGCTGTACCGACAACGCCTGTATAGTTCGGGAAATATTCTTCAATTGAATTTTTGAACCGCTTAAAGACCTCGGTGTCATCCGGGTACTTTTCTGCTGTGGTTGTATCCGCTGGATAGAATACGTATTTTTCATTGATGTCATCCCAATTTGAGATATCAGTAGAGCCTGCTTTGACCTCTGTTTTGGCGATGAAGTTCCCCGGCACAATCGATGTTTTCGACGCCTGCTTGTAGAGTGCGACTGTAATTGGCACATTCTTCAAGTTATCTTTTTTACGGAGGCGGTTAATAACCTCCTGTGCGATTTTTTCTCCTTGCTGGCGGAGCGTGCTGTCCTTAATCTCCACTTCTTTTTGCGGGTCGCCCGTTTTTTCACGATAGTAATACACTGAGTTTAACGCCAGTCCGATCATGACGCCGCCAAGCTGGATAGAATTCTTGTCTTTTCTGACTAAATAATCGTGCTCAAGCATGGATGCTAAATAAATCGGGCTGCTTTCGTTCTTTTCTTCTGTTGAACCAGAACTCGGGAGCGCCGGGTTCAAGCCTTCATTTTTGAAGTTCTTATCTTCTTTTTCGGCTTTTTTCAAATCAGAGCCCGTTTTTTTCCGGGCCAGCCAGCTTAATACTGTATCCTCATCTAAATATTGTCCTTCCTGGAACAGATAATCGTCAGTCGAGAAAGAATCTTGGGCAAGACGCATCAGCCCTGTTTCAAACTCGTCAATGTCCAGTCTCGTGTTCAGCTGTTCCGTTGTTAAGCCGCGCGCTTTGCCTGCCTTAAACGGCAGCACCATTTTGTAATAGGAGTCAGAGATATTATATTTCGGGACAATCGCTTTTTCTGACGATTTCGCCGTCTTTTGCGTAATCTCTTCCTCCTTCTCCCCCCCAAAACCTGACGAGCAGGCAGACAGCATTAATACTGCCGCCGTTGCCGCCAATGCCAACGTCTTTTTCAATAGAAAACACTCCTCTTATTTCTTTAGCTCTTCCATTAACTGTTCTTCATTCCACACTTCAATGTTCAGCTCTTGTGCTTTTGTCAGCTTGCTTCCCGCCGCTTCTCCGGCGATGACCAAGTCTGTGTTTTTGCTGACGCTTCCCGTCATTTTTCCGCCCAGCGCTTCGATTTGCGCTTTGGCTTCGTTTCTTGACAGCTCTTCCAGCTTTCCTGTCAGAACAATTGTTTTACCGGCAAAGTAAGAATCACTGTCCTCTGCCTTTACTTTTTTCGGGCCTTTGTAGAGCGTGTTTACGCCCAGCTCCTGAAGTTCATTCAAGAGTTCAAGCATTTCTTCTTTATGAAAATAGGTGATGACCGCGTCAGCCATTTTTTCACCGATTTCATCAACCGCGAGAAGTTCGTCTTTAGAGGCTTTTTTCAGGTTCTCCAAGCTTTCAAACTGCATGGCGAGCGTCTTTGCAGCCTTTGATCCGATAAAGCGGATGCCAAGCCCAAACAGCAGGCGCTCTAACGAATTTTCTTTTGATTTTTGGATGGAGCTGATCAGGTTTTCAGTGGACTTTTCACCCATGCGTTCGAGCTGGATGACTTGTTCCTTCGTCAGCTTATATAAATCTGCCACATTGCGGACAAGGTTTTCCTCAAACAGCTGTGTGATCACTCGTTCGCCGAGCCCGTCAATGTTCATGGCATTGCGGGAAACAAAATGGATCAGCCCTTCCCGGATTTGCGCCGGACATTCAGGGTTAATGCAGCGAAGCGCTACTTCTCCTTCGATTCGGACAAGTTCGCTCCCGCATTCAGGACATTCCGTCGGCATGCTGAATTCCTTTTCTTCTCCTGTGCGCTGTTCAACAAGGACGTTCACGACTTCCGGAATGATATCGCCCGCTTTTTTGATGACGACCTTATCCAAAATCCGAATGTCCTTCTCTTTAATTAAATCTTCGTTATGAAGGGATGCTCTTGAGACCGTTGTGCCGGCAACTTTTACCGGCTCAAGAATCGCGGTCGGCGTGATCACACCCGTTCTGCCGACATTTAATTCGATATCGAGAAGCTTCGTCACGACCTCTTCAGCAGGAAACTTATACGCGATGGCCCAGCGCGGGCTTTTCGCCGTAAAACCGAGCTCCTCCTGCTGATCGAGAGAATCGACTTTAATGACAATGCCGTCTATTTCGTACGGCAGGTCAGCGCGCTTCGCCTGAAGCTCATCGATCAGCGTAATGACTTCTTCTATGTCGCCGCATTTTTTTCGTTCCTGATTCGTTTTAAATCCGAGTTCGTCGAGAAAATCAAGCCCTTGGCTTTGCGTCTCCACACCCATCTCGTCAAGCTCCGCTATACTGTAGACGAAGATATCGAGGTTTCGTTTCGCTGCAATTTTCGGATCGAGCTGTCTAAGTGATCCTGCCGCGGCATTTCGCGGATTAGCGAACGGTTCTTCTTCATTTTTATTTCGTTCTTCATTGAGTGCTTCAAACGAACGCTTCGGCATATACGCCTCGCCGCGCACTTCGATCGACAGCTCACGGTTCATTTTGAGCGGGATATTGCGAATCGTCTTCAGATTCTCCGTAATGTCCTCTCCCGTCGTTCCGTCACCTCGGGTGGCTCCTCTGACAAAATAGCCGTCTTCATAACGGAGAGAAACAGCAAGACCGTCTATTTTCAGCTCCACATTATACGCCACATCGTCACCGACGGCTTGGCGCACACGGCGGTCGAAATCACGGAGATCATCAGCATTAAAGGCGTTGCCCAGACTGAGCATTGGTGTGCCGTGGGTGACCTTTTGAAACGCTTCAAGCACGGCTCCGCCGACGCGCTGCGTAGGAGAGTCAGGCGTTCTGAGGTCTGGATGCTCCTCCTCGATCGCAATCAGCTCCTGCATCAATCTGTCGTATTCGGCATCAGGGACGCTCGGTTCATCTAGGGTGTAATATTCATAGCTATACTTGTTGATGGTGCGGCGCAGTTCGTCTGCCCGCTGCTTGGCTGTTTCTTTGTCCATCTGCTTCTTCCTTTCCTCTTCAATTACTGCTTTTCAATAGGAGCAAATGCTGCTAACAGGCGTTTCACGCCGACAGGACTCGGGAAGGCAATATCGAGCTCCGTCCCTTCTCCTTCGCCTTTCACACTGACGACAGTTCCTGTTCCCCATTTTTTATGGCCCGCCTTATCTCCGACTGCCCAGTTCAAGGTGTCGCCGCCTGTTTTGCTGGCGTAGGATACCGGACGTGAAACAGGGCCGCGTCTCGGCTGCATTTTTCTTGCAGACGGCGCTCTCGTTTCTTTTTTCTCATTTAGGTTTTCCAATAAATCATCCGGTATTTCAGCAATAAAGCGAGATTCCGGGTTCATATTCGTTCGGCCAAACAAGGTGCGCATTTTGGCGTTGGTCAGATAGAGCTCCTGCTCCGCCCTTGTAATCCCAACGTAAGCAAGGCGGCGTTCTTCTTCCATTTCCGCTTCCTCCATTAATGAACGGCTGTGCGGGAAGACGCCTTCTTCAAGCCCCATCAAGAAAACAACCGGGAATTCAAGCCCTTTTGCGGCGTGCAGTGTCATCAAGGTGATTGCATCCTTGCCGCCTGACTCTTCCTCCTTCTGGTCGAGCTGATCGATATCTGCAATCAGCGCCAAGTCTGTCAGGAACGCAACGAGTGTCTTGTCCTCACTTTTCTGTTCAAAGTTTTTCGTAACAGACAGGAACTCGTCGATGTTTTCTAAACGGCTTTGGGCTTCGATCGATTTCTCAGCCTTCAGCATTTCTCTGTATTCGGTCTTATCAAGAATTTCTTCTGTCAGCTCCGTAATGGATAAGTAATCCTGCATATTGGTCAGGTTCTCAATCATCTGTCTGAAGCTGTCAAGCGCGTTGGCTGCTTTGGCACTGACGCCGATAAAATCAACCTGCTGAATCGCTTGGAAAAATGACAAACCGTTTATGGCCGCATACGAAGCGATTTTCTCAAGTGATGTCGCGCCAACTCCGCGCTTTGGCACATTGACAATACGCGTGAAACTGATATCGTCATCCGGATTGGATACGAGGCGCAGGTACGCAAGAATGTCTTTAATTTCTTTTCTGTCATAGAACTTTGTGCCGCCGACAATGTTATAGTTCAAGCCCGCTTTGAGAAGCGTTTCCTCAATCACACGGGACTGCGCGTTTGTCCGGTATAAAATGGCGATATCCGACAGCTTCCGCTTGCCTGAACTGTGAAGCTGATGAATTTTGCCGGCCACAAACTGTCCTTCACCGAACTCATTATCACCGCGATAATAAGAAATCTTGATGCCTTCATCGTTTTCCGTCCACAAATTTTTCGGTTTGCGGTTAGAGTTATTTTTGATGACCTCGTTAGCCGCGCGCAAAATCCGTTTCGTTGAACGATAGTTTTGTTCTAGCAAAATCACGCTTGCATTCGGATAATCTTTTTCAAATGAAAGAATGTTGGTGATATCCGCGCCGCGCCATCTGTAGATCGACTGATCAGAGTCCCCGACAACGCAAAGGTTCTGGAAACGCTCGGCAAGCTGCTTAACGAGCATGTATTGCGCCCTGTTCGTATCCTGATACTCATCAACGTGGATGTACTGGAATTTGCGCTGATAAAATTCAAGCACTTCAGGCACTCTGTCAAACAGTTTAATCGTCGTCATAATTAAATCGTCGAAATCGAGCGACTGGTTTTTCAAAAGCTTCTTCTGATAATCAGCATATACATCGCTGACCACCTGATCGTAATAGCCGCCGGCAACCTTAGAGAATTCCTCCGGTTCGGTTAATTCGTTTTTCGCACTGCTGATCGTGCCAAGGATGCTTCTCGGGTCAAATTTCTTCGGATCAAGATTGCGCTCCTTCAAAATCCCCTTGATCACTGAAAGCTGGTCCGCCGTATCAAGGATGGAGAAATTTCGGTTAATCCCAATCCGGTCGATATCTCTGCGCAAGATCCGCACGCACATGCTGTGGAATGTGGAAATCCAGATATCGTCCGCGCCGGGCCCGAGGATGCTTTCCACACGTTCTTTCATTTCGCGTGCCGCTTTATTGGTAAATGTGATCGCCAGAATGTTCCACGGCGCCACATGTTTTTCTGCCATTAAATAAGCAATTCTGTGTGTCAGGACACGCGTCTTTCCGCTTCCCGCTCCCGCCATCAGCAAAAGAGGCCCGTCCGTTGTTTTGACTGCTTCCTGCTGAACGGGATTTAAACCGCTTAGTAATTGATTGCTAATATAATTCAAAATTTGTTCACCCGCCTATACAAAACATATGTTCTATCATAAACCAAATCCGTACAATTTACTACTCGCCTTTCACAGCCGCTACTGTTTTCAAAGCCCTGTCGAAATCTTCATACACCGCATTACCTACAACGATCACGTCCGCATGCTCTGCATACTGTTTGGCCGTTTCTGCATCCTTGATGCCGCCGCCATAAAACAAGGTGGACGTTTCCAATACAGCCTTCGTTTTCTTGACAGCGTCTATGTCTCCAAGCATGCCGCTGTATTCTAAATAAAAAATCGGCAGCTGCAGCAGCTCTGACACACGCGCATAAGCGACAATATCGTCAGTACTCATTTCGGCATCCGCTTCAGTCAGTGCCGCCGCTTTGCAATCTGGATTTGCGATGCAGTAGCCTTCCGCCACGATTTCTTCCATAGACATCAGTTCTCCGTATTCCTTCATGGCTTTCTGGTGCATTCCGACAATCCAATCCGTGTTTTTGCTGTTTAATACACTCGGAATAAAATATAAGTCAAAGCCGGGAACGATCGCTTCAATTGCCGACACCTCAAGAACACACGGCACCAAAAACCGTCTGACCTTAGACATCATCCGCAGGACATTATCCTCTGTCACACCATCGCTTCCTCCGATAATGACCGCATCCGTTCCTGATTCGCAAAGGATCTCCAGCTGTTCGTCAGGCAAATCTTTATTTGGATCGAGTTTAAAGACATGCTTCCACTCTGTTACATCGTACACGTCATATGTTCCTCCATTCGTTTGTTACCATTTAAACATTATAACAAATTCACATAGCGCGTAAAAACGGAAAAAGCCGTTAATCTCGTTATTCACTGAAAAAGGTGTTTTGATTCTTTTTTCATAAAAAAGAGAGCAGGCGGACGTACCTGCGCAGTGAGTCTTATTTCTGCAAAAGCGCACATTTTTCACCAGATTCCCTCTGCTATTGTTTGGAAAGTGTTCAACTGTGGAAATGGTTACATAAAAAAGGGAGGCTGAGAGATGGAAACCATTATTATTGCACTCATCGCATTTATCATTGGGATCATCGCTATCCCGATCGTCTTATTTGCCTGGATCTACATAAAGGATGAAAAACAGCAGGAGCACTCAATTCTTCGCAACTATCCCGTCATCGGAAGGTTTCGGTATATCCTTGAAAAAATCGGGCCGGAGCTCAGACAGTATTTATATAGCAATGACAATGAAGAGCAGCCTTTTTCACGAAAGGAATATGAGCAAACGGTTATCTCTGGCAAATACAAAAGCAGAATGATGGGCTTTGGATCTGTAAGAGATTTTGATAAACCCGGCTATTATATCCGTAACGCTATGTTTCCAAAACAAAGGGAAGAAATGCACGTAAATCAAACGCCAAAAATTGAAACCCAAATTTATAAAATGGATGCAAACAATCTCTTCAAACGCAAGGAACACGCCGAACGCATTAAGACAGATCCGTATTTTCTTCATCCTGATGATGTGCAGGTGATTGGCGAGCATACATGCGAGAAGCCATTTCACGTGAAGGGATTAGTCGGCCAGTCTGCAATGAGCTACGGCTCCCTCGGAGAACGGGCAATTACGGCGCTCTCAAAAGGGCTCCATCAGGCAGGCGGCACTTGGATGAATACAGGTGAGGGAGGATTGTCTGAGTATCACTTAAAGGGCGGCGCCGATATCATTTGCCAAATCGGACCGGGCCTATTCGGCGTGCGCAAAAGAAATGGGGAATTTTCATGGGAGGAATTTAAAAGAAAAAGCAGAATTGACCAGATTAAAGCGTTTGAGCTAAAGCTGGCACAAGGAGCAAAAACCCGGGGCGGCCACGTGGACGGCGCCAAAGTATCAGAGGAAGTGGCAGACATTCGGAATGTCGAGCCAGGAAAGTCGATTGACAGCCCGAACCGCTTTTATGAATTCTCAAACCCTCCTGAAATGCTCGACTTTATTGAAAAACTTAGGGATGTCGGGCAAAAGCCAGTCGGCATCAAACTGGTCGCAGGGCATCCTGAAGAATTGCATGAGCTTTTCTCTTATATGCAGAAAAGCGGAAAGCATCCGGATTTTATCACGATCGACGGAAGTGAAGGCGGTACCGGAGCTTCCTTTTACGAGCTCGCGGATACAGTCGGCCTTCCGATTATGACAGCGCTCCCTATTGTTGACACGCTTCTTAGACAGTACGGGTTGCGCAGACAGCTGAAAATCTTTGCTTCCGGAAAGCTCCTGACTCCTGATAAAATCGCGGTCGCCTTAGCTCTCGGCGCTGACTTTGTCAACATCGCACGCGGCATGATGTTTTCGGTTGGCTGCATACGCGCTCTCGTTTGCCACAACAACACCTGTCCAGCAGGCGTGGCGACGACAGATCCAAAATTGCAAAAAGCATTGAGCATTGAGGAAAAACAGCACCGTGTCTGCAACTATGTTATTTCACTGCGCGAGGGGCTGTTTAACCTTGCAGCCGCATCAGGAATCAATTCGCCGGTTCACTTTTCCAAGGAGCATGTTGTCTATCGAAAAGAGGATGGCAGCATTGTCGATATCGACAACCTGATCCATCAATTTGTTTCATAAAGAAACCGCCCTTGCCAAACGGCAGGGCGGTTCTTTGTTATTTAGAAGAAGACTCAGTTTCCGTCTCCTTCACACGGTCAAGCGCCATTTCATAAGCGTCATTTCCGTAATTTAAGCAGCGTTTCACACGGGAAATCGTAGCCGTGGAAGCGCCTGTTTCTGTTTCAATCTTATGATACGTGTTTCCTTCGCGAAGCATGCGTGCCACTTCAAGGCGCTGAGCCAGCGATTGAATTTCGTTAATTGTGCATAGATCATCGAAGAATCGGTAACATTCCTCCAGGTCTTTCAGCGATAAGATCGAGTTAAATAACTGGTCCAGCTCTTTGCCGCGTAATTTATCGATTTGCATCGTTACACACCTTCTCCTTTACTAATGGAAGCCGCATCAAGATCAGGTACGATATTGATCCAAGTCTTTCCTGGCACAAACGGAAGCCACTTGCCGTCTATTATCGGCACAATTCTGCCATTCACTTGTTTCCAGTCTGTTTCAATGACGTTTCCGTGCTGAAACAACAGACCTTTCCCCCCTGATTCCAAGTCGATGTCCCGCCTTCCATCTTGATCAATAATATGATGGCTGGCTTCAACAATGAAAATATTTTGCATTGCAACCGGCTTTCCGGTTTCCCGGTCTGTCGTTATGACACCATCAGAGCTTCTTGTATAAGATTCAGCTTTTTTATCATAGTTGTATTCGACAAGATTTGTAACGTTTTTTGTTCCATAATCTACCCGAACATTGTAAGATTCATTTGCAGGTTTTGCTTCTGATGTTTGAAACAGCAGCGGATTTGTTTCCCGCTTCAGCTCATATCCCTTTTGTTCCGCCGCCTTTTTTATGTAATCATAAGATGTGTAGGAATTATGGGGCGGTTTGCTGAAATCAGCTCTCCAAAATAAGCTTCCGTCAAAATCCAATCCGTTTATATAATCGGCAGCTCCGGATTCTAGCTGCTCTTTGGCGCCGGGACTCCAGCCGTGATGGACAAATATGCTGTCAAAGCCATTGCTGAGAGTGACGAAATATTCCCGCGCGCTCCGCACAGGTCCGACAGTTTCAGGCATCTGGCTTTGGAAAATAGCCAGAAATCGTGTGATCTGCCCTTCTGCAAGCGCTTCTATGACAATGTCGGCTTTAGACAGTCCAGACTGCGGCCTCGCCTTCGGATGATTGTTCACCACAACAGCAACAGGCCGGCGTTCAGTCACCTTCTGTTCAATCTCCAGTCCAGTCAAAGGAGCTTTCGGCTTCTTTGCGGAATCCGGGACAGCGTCCTTCTGCTGGCAGGATACAAGCAGAAAAAACACGAAACACAGCACGCAAACTGTCATCCATTTTTTCATATGTCGGCTCCCCGCTCTTTTATATTTTAACGCATTATCGATGGAAAGAGTACAGTTTTTTTCATGACGTCGAAGATTCCTCTCGGCGTAATGCGTATATACGGAAGGTGCGTACTTTGCAAAAAGAGCAGCGTATAGACGGGATCACTAAATTTGTAGCCTCTTTCTGTCAAAAGATCTCTCAGCTTCTGTTCCTTCTCAAGCACGACTTCATATGCTTCTGAAGAGGCGCAGCCGCACAGCGAAAGCGGAATTTCATACAGAATGTTCCCGTTTTCCGCCAGAACGATTCCTCCCCCGATCTCTTTCATGCGGGCGAATGCGAGCAGCATATCCGCTTTATTTTTACCAATCGCGACAATATCGCCAGTCGTCGTAAAGGAGCTAACAAATCCCTGCACGTTTGAGGCAAAGCCTTTTATCATTGTGTTGACGCGCCATTTTCCATGTTTATCAAGCATTGTCAAATAACTTTCATCATGGTCAAATGAGAGCTGTTCCATCGAATTGTCGATCTCAATCATATACGGCTCCATAATGACCGCATTCCGCATTTTCACGCCCATCGGCATGGAAAACTGCAAATCATCCATCGTCATATCATATGAAAGCTCAAGCGGGACAAGACCGCCTTTGTTCCAGTCCATATTTGTAAACGCCTTCAAATCACAGCCGTCTTCTCTCAGGATGGTCCCTTTTGACAGAACAGTCACGGGATTTGGATTTAGCGGGTCTTCCAGTATGTTCAGCGAAGCCAGTCTGCCAGGTCCGACAACTCCTAAATAATCATCCATTTGGTAATACTTCGCAATATTAAATGATGCCATATTGTAGGCGTCAATTGCAGGTACGCCTTCTTCTAACGCAATGCGGATCAGCTCGTTTGTCATGCCGCCTTTATAGAAATTCGGCGTCGCGCCGTCTGTCGTGTAAAAGAAGTGGTCATAATAGCGGAAGCCCTTCTCATGCAGCTCCTGCAAGATTTTTCTTACATCAGGGCGAATGGAAGAGTTCCGAAGTGAAACATAATAGCCCAGTTCCAGCCTTCTCATCACTTCTTCACCTGTCATCGCTTCATGATCGCAATCCGCTCCGAACAGCTTCATTTTTGTAAGCGTTTTATCAGAAGCGCCGGGAAAATGCCCTTCAATGCGTTTTCTTTGTTTCTTTGTAGCTTGCATGCAGTGGAGCATTAAATCATCACCATCTACAAGGCGAGGCCATCCGGTCATTTCTCCGCCTTGAATCACATCCGGATGTTCAATCCACTGTTTTCTGACATCAAACGGAAGAACGTGGTCCTCGTTCAAAACCTCTGTCTGGAGGTCATAGCGTGACCACCAGAAATACTGGACAGGCTGCTTTTTGAGTTCATTCAAAATCGTAAGCGCTTTCTTTTTTCCGCTTTGCAAAAGCAAAAATAAATTATCATTCACAAATGTCGTGGTTCCGTATTGAGACACATATTCCGCCAGTGTTTGGGGATTATATATTTGAAAAGGATGTGCGTGCGGTTCAATATAACCTGGCACAATGTATTTTCCTTCACAATCAATCGTATGAATTTTTTCGGCTCTATTCGGAAGTTCATGACCCACATAAACAATGCGGTCCTGATAAATCCAAATGTTTTTTTTCAGCCATTGTTTTACATATGGATTTAAGACGAGAGCATTCCGTAAAAGGAGCGTTGGAAGCAGCTTTGAGTCTACAACATCAACCTGTGCCCTGATGTCTTTGTTTTTCCAGTTAAAGGTGCGTTCGGACATTCACATACTCTCCTTTATATGTATTAGACTCATGGTATCACATCCTTCCTCATCACGCACGATAAAAACGTTACAAATTTTTGAAGGTTCAATTAAAAAACTTTTTCAAGTAAAAAGGAGCGGATTTCCATGAAGCCAAACATCAGTCTCATCAATGCCGTCTTCAGAATCGCCTGCGGATTGACGATTATGTCAGCCGCGAGCGCAAAGTTTACGAAAAAACCTTGGTGCAGAATGCATCTCTTTTACATCTTTATGGGGGCCATGAAAGCGGGTTCGGGAATCCTGCGATTCTGTCCTGTGACCTACATGTTTCAAAACAGCGATTCTGGATATAACGGCCAGCAAAACGGATAAATGAAAAAGCTTGATCACGAAACGTGATCGAGCTTTTTTTTATGCCCACCCTTTGTTTTCATATAGAAATATCCTGCAGCTGCCAGCACTGCCGGATAAAGAAGCGCCCAGCCGCTGAATGAGTAAATCACTGCGCACGCCACAAATGCCCCGAGCGCCATCCACCAGCCCGAATCTCTCCAGCTCAGGAGTTTCAGTGCAGCCGCCAATGTACATATGTAAGATGCGATGAAAGCCGCGCTCGGCCCTTTCAACAGAGTCGTCAAATCGATTTGAAACAGGCCATGCGCTGCAAGCACTAAGCCAAACACCGCGGCCATCGCGGTCAAAACACGGATAGGCGTACGTTTTGTCGCACTTAGTTTTCCAAAAAATACGGGTATGTGCCCCTCTCTCGCCAATGCGTACACCATTCTTGAAAAACCAGCAATATTGGCGTGTATGGTGGCGAATGTAATAAAGAGCGCTAAACATACCGTGACATATACACCGCTTTCTCCTGCTCCTTTTGAGATGAGCATGGCAAGCGATGCAATTTCTCCATTCTGTCCATATGAATGAGTCCCCACCGTCACAAATGACAGCATGATATACAGCCCTGCCACACAAGACGCTGCCAAAAACAAGCTGAGCGGGACATCTTTTTCAGGGCGATGAAATTCCTCAGCCAACGGGGTAATCATTTCCCAGCCTACAAAAGAGAAAAAAATCATAACTGAAACAGATCCCGCGGCAGACCAGCCATGCGGAAGAAACGGCTTGAATTCTGCTATCGTGACGTGTGGCAATGACACAGCAATAGAAGTGACAAGCAGAAATACGATGACACATATAACGAGTGTACTGATGTTTGCTGATAGTTGAATCCCTCTCATATGAAGCAAAATAGATATAGCCAGCATACAACCAGCAATCGATGTAACCTGCCAATCCGCCGCCTCTGTGACGTAACTGACGTAATGCGCGCCAGTCAAAGCGATGATGGGAACGCCGATCGGAACGGACCCTAACATGATCCAGCCCAAAATAGCCCCGGCTTTTTTCTGAAAGGCCAGCTGCACATAAGCCGTGATTCCTCCCGCGCTGGGCGCTATTTTCACAAGCCGGGCCAGCGTGCCGACAAGAAGAAAAGATAAGAAGGACATGAACACCCAAACAAATAAAGAAGCGGGACCGGCTGCGTCAGCTGTTACAGACGGCAGGATTAATATCCCGCAGCCTAAAACCGCCCCAATCGTTAACGCCGTCCCTTGTATCCAAGTAATAGAACGCTGTAATTCTGGCAACCTGATGCCTCCTCTCTGATTGATGGCTTTATTATAGAAAAAATAAGACGGCATCCATATGCTACAATGAAGCTAAATCTACAGCATTACCTTATGATCAAAGGAATTTTCATTCATTCGCCTAAATATGTAAAGGAGCCAGACAAATGGACGATACAGACCTTCAGATTATCTCGCATTTGCAGCGAAATGGCAGATTAACGATGGTTGAGCTTGGAAAGCTTGTCGGACTCAGCTCGCCAAGCGCGGCGGAGCGTGTCAGGAAGCTTGAAGACAAGGGAGTGATTACCGGCTACAGCGCGAATATCTGTTACGAAAAACTAAACAAGCATGTCACCGCTTTTATTCTCATGGAGCCGAAAAGCTGCAAGCACTACGCTGCCTTTGCAACATCGCATCCTGATGTAGCAGAAAACCACCGTATCACGGGTATGTACAGCTATGTGACAAAGGTCGTGACAGAATCGGTACATACGCTTGAGGATTTTATTGACGCCTCGATGGCCCATGGAAAACCAACCACGCTTGTTGTGCTTTCTTCTTCCGCTCACCATCCCGCTTTTATGTAACAAAAAACCCGCAGATTAATCTGCGGGTTTTCCTCACTTATTTTTGGGCAGCCTTTAAAGCGCGTGCCCCAATATCTTTTCTGAAAAAGAGTCCCGGTTTGAATATTTCATCAACCGCTTTGTACACTCGTTCTCTAGCCGCTTCAAACGTTTCATCAAAAGCCGTCACATTGGCGACGCGGCCCCCGTTTGTAACGAACTCTCCGCCCTCTGCTTTCGTTCCGGCATGGAAGACCACGACCTGCTCGGTTTCCGCTGCAAGGCTGCCGATCGGCGTGCCTTTTGCGTAGCTTTCCGGATACCCTTCTGATGCAAGCACAACACTAACAGCCGCGGTATCCTTCCATCTTAAGTCAACTTCCTTATCATCTAAAAGATCAAGAAGCACCTGTACCAGATCAGATTCCATGCGCGGAAGCACGACCTGTGTTTCCGGATCGCCGAAGCGGGCATTAAATTCGATAACCTTCGAGCCGTTTTCAGTGAGCATCAATCCAGCATACAAAACGCCAGTAAAGGAACGGCCTTCTTGTACCATTGCTTTGGCGGCCGGCTTGACGATAGTTTCTACAGCATGGCGGACCGTTTCCTCCGAAATTTGCGGAACTGGAGAGTAAGCACCCATTCCGCCCGTATTCGGGCCTTTGTCTCCGTCAAACGCACGCTTGTGATCCTGGGCAATCACCATCGGATACACCTTTTCCCCTTTGACAAAGGCCATCAGAGAAAATTCTTCACCAGAAAGATATTCTTCAATGACGACAGACGCGCTCGCATCACCGAACTTTTCATCCTCAAGAAAATCATGCAGGCATGCGATTGCTTCTTCCTCTGTCATAGCAACAGTAACGCCTTTTCCAGCTGCGAGTCCATCAGCTTTTATGACAATTGGAGCGCCTTTTTCCTGCACATATGCCTTCGCCTCTTCAAAGGAAGTAAACGTGTCGTATTCTGCGGTCGGAATGTCGTATTTCTTCATTAAATCCTTAGCGAACTGTTTGCTTCCTTCGATGATCGCCGCAGCTTTTGACGGGCCGAACACACGCAAGCCCGCTTTTTCGAATTCATCCACCAGACCTTCAATTAAAGGAACCTCAGGACCGACAATGGTCAGGGCGACCTGATTTTCTTTTGCAAATGAGACAAGCCCTGCGTGGTCGCTTTCCTCAATGTTTACAAGCTGTGCGGAAGCTGCCATGCCGTCATTTCCGGGAGCGGCAAATACATTCTCGACGAGGCTGCTTTGCGCTGCCTTCCATGCCAGCGTATGCTCTCTTCCGCCTTTACCGATAATTAATACATTCACGTCGTTTTCATCCCCTTAATGTTTGAAGTGTCTGATGCCGGTGAATACCATGGCAATGCCGTATTCATCCGCTTTTTTGATGGAATCCTCATCACGGATCGATCCGCCTGGCTGAATGATGGCTGTAACGCCCGCTTTTGCCGCTTCTTCGACAGTATCCGGCATTGGGAAATATGCATCAGAGCCGAGCGCGCTGCCCTTCGCTTTTTCTCCTGCTTGCTCGATTGCGATTTTCGCTGATCCGACGCGGTTCATTTGGCCTGCTCCCACGCCGACTGTCATGTTGTCCTTCGCGAGAACGATCGCATTTGATTTCACATGCTTCACGACTTTCCAAGCAAGCTTCAAGTCCTCCCACTCTTGCTCGTTCGGCTCTCTTTTTGTCGGAATGCTGATCTCCGCATCATCGAAGCCGTGCATATCTAAATCTTGAATCAGCAGCCCGCCTTGAACGGATGTCAGCTGTTTTTCCTTTTGAACAGCAGCAGATACGTCAAGCGTCAGTAGACGAAGATTTTTCTTCGCAGTCAGGACGTCAAGCGCTTCTTGGCTGAATGAAGGCGCAATGATGATTTCTAAGAAAATGTTGTGAAGCGCTTCGGCAGTTGCCTTGTCCACTTCACGGTTCAGCGCGATAATGCCGCCGAAGATAGATGTTTTATCCGCTTCAAACGCTCTGTCAAACGCTTCTGAGATTGTTTCCCCGGTCCCAACACCGCACGGATTCATATGCTTCACGGCAACCGCAGCCGGCTCAGTGAATTCACGAACGATTTGAACTGCCGCGTCCGCGTCTTTAATATTGTTGTAAGAAAGCTCTTTGCCGTGGAGCTGTTCTGCTTGCGCAATGGAGCCTTTAACAGGAAGTGCTGTTTGATAGAATGTTGCTTCCTGATGCGGGTTTTCTCCGTAGCGAAGCGATTGTTTTTTCTCAAATGTTACAGTGAATTGCTCTGGTTCTTTTTCACCGACAACGTCTGTCAGATAGTCAGCGATCAGTGCATCATATGCCGCAGTATGACGGAATACTTTTGCCGCCAGTTCGCGTTTTTTCTGAAGAGATACGCTGCCTTCTTCTTTGATTTGCTTCAGCACTGGGCTGTAATCGGCCGGATCGACGATAACCGTCACATCCTGATGGTTTTTTGATGCCGCACGCAGCATGCCAGGTCCGCCGATGTCAATATTTTCAATCGCTTCTTCATACGTGACGTCTTCTTTAGAAATCGTTTCTTTAAATGGATAGAGGTTGACGACAACGAGGTCAATCGGCTGTATCCCGTGTTCATTGATCTGCGCCATATGCTCTTCATTGCCGCGAACCGCCAGAAGACCGCCGTGAATATTCGGGTGAAGGGTTTTTAACCGACCGTCCATAATTTCAGGAAAGCCTGTCACTTCAGAAATTCCGATCACATCCACGCCGTTTTCTTGAAGAAGCTTTTTCGTTCCGCCTGTGGAGATGACTTCAACGCCAAGCTCTGTCAGTTCTTTTACGAAAGGAACAAGATTTGTTTTATCTGAAACACTGATTAATGCACGTTTAATGGTCATGCCTTTTCACCTCTGTTATTTAATCCTAATAGCTGTTTAATCACACTCGGATACCATTTATGCTCAAGCTTGTGAATTCGCTGTTCGATTGTTTCCAATGTATCATGTTCATCAATTTCGATTGCCTTTTGAGCGATGATCGGACCTGTATCCATTCCTTCATCGACATAATGCACGGTGATTCCGGCCACCTTCACACCCGCTCGGAACGCCTGTCCGACTGCGTCGATTCCAGGAAACGCGGGAAGAAGCGACGGGTGAATGTTAATGATTTTCCCTCCATATGCTTGAAGGAGCGTATCTCCGATCAGCCTCATATAACCGGCAAGAACAATCAATTCAACCTCGTGAAGACGAAGCTGTTCAATAATGGCTTGTTCAAATGCAGCCTTGTTTTCATAAGACTTCGGCTCAAATGCAAAGGATGGAATGTGGAATGCTTCCGCCCGTTCGATGACTTTCGCCTGCGGTTTGTCGCAAACGAGGAGCGCTACTGACGCATCCCAGTTCTCCTCCTTCAAACGCGTGACGATGGCTTCGAAGTTTGAACCGTTTCCTGATGCAAATACCGCAATCTTTTTCATGAAAGTGCCGCACCGCCAAATGTGACGCCTTGGCCTTTTTTCACACGCCCGATCAAATAGGCTTTTTCGCCATGGCTTTCAAGCGTTCCGATCACATCTGTCAGATACTCTTCTTTGACAGCCAAAACAAAGCCGATACCCATATTAAAGACGTTGAACATGTCTTCTTCCTTCAGCTTGCCGTACTCTTGCAGGAAAGAGAAAATCGGCGGGATCGGCCATGAACCGTGATCGATTTCCGCACTTAAGCCTTCTGGAAGCATGCGCGGGATATTTTCGATAAATCCTCCGCCTGTGACGTGCGCCATGCCGTCAATTTTTCCGCTTTTGACTGCGGCAAGCACAGGCTTCACGTAAATTCTTGTCGGTTCAAGCAACTCCTCGCCAAGCGGGCGTTCAAACGGTTCATATGTTGTATCAAGATCCAGCTCCGCATCATCCAGAAGCACTTTTCTGACAAGGGAAAATCCGTTGCTGTGAAGGCCGCTGGAGCTGAGGCCGATCAAGAGATGGCCCTCTTGGATGTTTTCTCCAGTCACGATTTCGTCCTTTTCTGCCACTCCGACTGAGAAACCGGCAATATCGTATTCATCAGCTGTATAGAGCCCCGGCATTTCAGCCGTCTCGCCGCCGACTAAGGCTGAACCTGACTGCTCACAGCCGTCCGCCACACCTTGTACAATCTGTTCAATTTTGACAGGGTCCGCTTTGCCAACCGCTAAATAATCAAGGAAAAACAGCGGCTCTGCACCTTGTGCCAGCACGTCGTTGACGCACATCGCAACAGCGTCCACGCCAATCGTGTCATGCTTATCCATGGAAAAAGCGAGCTTTAATTTTGTGCCGACACCGTCCGTTCCCGAAATGAGAACTGGCTTTTGATAAGAAAGCTCAGACAGGTCAAACATGCCGCCAAAACCGCCAAGGCTGCCCATAACGCCAAGCCGTTTCGTGCGCTCCACGTGTTTTTTCATTCGTTTTACAGCTTCATATCCGGCTTCGATGTCAACCCCTGCGTTTTTATATGCTTCAGACATCCTATTCACTCCTTTAAGGCGCTTTTCAAAATATCTCCCCTAAAGAGGGCAGAAAGAGAAAGGCAGCCGAACTGCGCTGCCTTTATGTCATTTTCAAGTTTTATTTGGTTAATACTGCTTCTTTCACATGAGGAAGCACTGTATCCTGGTAAATTTCAGTCGGATATTTTCCTGTAAAGCAAGCGAGACACTGTCCGCAATTCGAGTCATCGTATTTTCTGCCGATGCCTTTCAGCAGCCCTTCCACACTCAAAAATGAGAGGGTATCGGCTCCGATTTCCTGACGGATTTCTTCAACAGAATGCGAAGACGCGATCAGTTCTTCATGTGTGGAAGTGTCAATGCCATAAAAGCACGGATGAGCGATCGGCGGTGAACTGATTTTCACATGCACCTCTGTCGCACCCGCTTCTCTCAGCATCGTGACAATCCGGCGGCTAGTTGTTCCGCGTACGATCGAATCATCCACCATCACGACGCGTTTGCCTTCTACAACCCCGCGCACCGCAGACAGCTTCATTCTGACGCCTTGCTCACGCAGAGCCTGGGACGGCTGAATAAACGTTCTGCCAACATACCGGTTTTTGATTAAGCCGAGCTCATACGGAATGCCTGTTGCCTCTGCATAGCCGATTGCCGCTGAAATACTGGAATCTGGAACCCCGGTTACGACGTCAGCTTCAACTGCGGATTCCTGAGCCAGCATTTTCCCAAGGTTTTTACGGGCACTGTGCACATTAATACCGTCAATATTGCTGTCTGGTCTGGAGAAATAAATGTACTCCATGCTGCAAATAGAACGGTTGATATTCATGGAAAAACGCTCTGATTTCATGCCTTCATCATTGATGATCAGCATCTCACCCGGTTCTACCTCACGAAGGTACGTTGCGCCGACAACATCAAATGCGCATGTTTCCGATGCGACCACATAAGCGTCGCCCATCATGCCGATCGACAGCGGTCTAAGCCCGTTCGGGTCAAGCGCGACAATCATTTCGGTCTCTGTCATGATCAGAAACGCGTAGGCGCCTTTCAGCATGGAAAGCGAGTTTTTAATTTGATCCTTCAGTGTGAAGTGGCCGCTTCTTTTGATCAGATGGGCCAAAACCTCTGTATCCGAAGAGGTTTGAAAAATGCTCCCTTGATTTTCGAGCTGCTGCTTCAGCTGAGTGGCGTTGACAAGGTTTCCGTTATGAGCAAGCGCCAGGCTGCCGTTGTTTTGGGAACGGAAGAGGAGCGGCTGTACATTTTCGTATCCGCCGCCTCCAGCCGTTGCGTACCGAACGTGCCCGATAGCGCCTTTTCCCTTTACTTTGCTGAGTTCGCCATTTTGAAATACTTCAGTGATCAGCCCTTGGCCTTTGTGCGCCGTCAGTTTTTCACCATCAGTCGCTACGATGCCCGCACCCTCCTGCCCTCTGTGCTGGAGGCTATGGAGACCGTAATATGTGATCTGCGGGGCTTCTTCATGCCCCCAAATCCCAAATACGCCACATTCTTCATTTAAGCCTTTGATTTCAGCAAGCATGGGATAGCTCCTTTCCATGCGCGTTCAAGCTCTTTCGTTTGCGCATGAATCATTTGTTTTCCGTCTTGGTTTTGAATCGCCAGAATTCCGTCAGCCGTTACCTCACCAATATGAACCGCATCTTTTACAGCTGCTTCAAACGCTGCTTGGTGTACTTTTTTCACTGAAACAACGAAGCGGGATTGAGATTCAGAGAATAATAACGCTGCTTTCCCTGCAACAGTTACGTTAGCGCCAAGGTTTTCCGTCGTCATGACACTTTCCGCAATCGCTACGCCTAGGCCGCCTTCAGACACATCATGCGCAGATTGAACGAGGCCTTTTTTAATTGAGTCAAGCAGTGCTCTTTGGCGTGACAGCTCTACATCAAGATCGATTTGCGGCGCTTTGCCGTAAATGCGGCCTTCTGTCATTTTTTGCAGCTCGCTTCCGGCAAACTCTGGTTTTGTTTCGCCGATCACGTACACAAGATCACCCGCTTGTTTGAAATGCTGTGTTGTAATGTGTGCTGTATCTTCAATTAAGCCGACCATGCCAATAACAGGTGTCGGGTAGATCGCCGTGCCGTTTGATTCGTTATAAAGCGATACGTTTCCGCCGATAACCGGTGTGCTGAGAACATTGCACGCCTCGCTGATGCCGTCAGCCGCTTTTTCGATCTGCCAGAAGATTTCCGGCTTCTCCGGATTTCCGAAGTTAAGGTTATCCGTGACCGCAAGCGGTTCTGCGCCTGAGCAAATGATATTGCGCGCCGCTTCAGCAACAGCAATTTTCCCGCCGACTTCAGGATCAAGATAGAGATAACGCGCGTTACAGTCTGTCGTCATCGCCAGCGCTTTTTTCGTTCCGCGGATTCTGAGAACACCAGCATCAGACCCGGGAGCGACAACTGTATTCGTGCGCACCATGTAGTCATACTGGTCGTAAACCCACTCTTTGCTCGCAATCGTCGGCTGCTGAAGAAGCGCCTTCAGCGTTTCATTCGCATCTTCAATTTGCGGGGCAGGAACGTCCGTTTCCAAAAACTCGCGATAGTAAGCAGGCTCTTGAGAAGGTTTATGGTAAACCGGTGCTTCTTCTGCCAAGGCATCAACAGGCAGCTCGCACACAACCTCTCCTTTGTGTGTCAGGCGAAGCATTTTATCATCTGTCACACGTCCGACAGAAACCGCTTCAAGATCGTACTTATCAAAAATATCGATGATTTCTTGCTCACGTCCGCGCTCGATGACCAAAAGCATCCGTTCCTGTGATTCAGAAAGCATCATTTCATACGCGCTCATGCCTGTTTCGCGCTGAGGAATCAGGTCAAGGTTCATTTCAATACCAGAGCCGGCTTTACTTGCCATTTCTGCACTTGAGCTTGTTAAACCGGCAGCTCCCATATCCTGAATGCCGACTAAGGCGTCGCATTGGATGACTTCCAGACACGCTTCAAGCAAAAGCTTCTCCATAAACGGATCGCCGACTTGGACAGCAGAACGCTTTTCTTCAGATGAGTCTGACATCTCTTCAGAAGCAAACGTAGCGCCGTGGATTCCGTCACGCCCGGTTTTCGCTCCTACGTACATTACGGTATTGCCGACACCCTTCGCCTGGCCTTTTTTGATGTCTTCATGATTGATTAAACCGACGCACATGGCATTGACAAGCGGATTTCCTTCATAGCTGCTGTCAAATTGCACCTCTCCGCCGACTGTCGGGATGCCGATACAGTTGCCGTATCCGGCGATACCCGCTACTACTTCTTCAAACAAGTACTTCACTCGCGGTGAAGTCAGTTCACCAAATCGAAGAGAGTTCAATACAGCGATTGGACGGGCACCCATCGAGAATACGTCACGGATGATTCCGCCTACGCCAGTGGCAGCGCCTTGGTAAGGCTCTAGAGCTGATGGGTGGTTATGTGATTCAATTTTGAAGACAACCGCTTGGTTATCACCGATATCAACGATTCCGGCGCCTTCCCCCGGCCCCTGCAGCACACGCTCGCCGCTTGTCGGGAATTTACGCAAAATCGGCTTTGAGTTTTTGTAGCTGCAATGCTCAGACCACATGACAGAAAAAATTCCGATTTCAGTGTAGTTCGGCAATCTTCCAAGAATGGATTCTATCAATGCAAACTCATCATCACTGACACCCATTTGCTGATACAGTTTCTCTTCTTTTATTTGTTCTTTACTTGGTTCAAGCAGTAGTGACATGAGTTTCCCTCCAATTTTTCACGATAGACTGGAACAATTTAAGACCGTCGGCGCTTCCAAGCAGTTCATCGACCGCGCGTTCAGGGTGAGGCATCATGCCTAATACATTGCCTTTCTCATTCACGACACCGGCAATGTCGCTGACACTTCCATTAATATTAGAGCCGTATGTGAAAGCAATTTGATTGTTTTCCTTTAATGAAGCAAGCGTCTCGTCATCACAGTAGAAATTCCCTTCACCATGGGCAACCGGGATTGTAATCGATTGTCCCTTTTCGTAGGAAGCTGTGAATAATGTTTCGTCGTTCTGCACAATCAATTCAACCGGACGGCAAATGAACTTCAAATCTTTGTTGCGTCTCATTGCGCCTGGCAGAAGCCCAAGCTCCTGTAAAATCTGGAATCCGTTGCAGACGCCAAGAACAGGTTTTCCTTCAGCCGCCGCCTGTTTGACAGCTGGCATAATATTCGCAAATCGGGCGATGGCGCCGCATCTTAAGTAATCGCCGTAAGAAAATCCTCCCGGAATTAACACGCCGTCGAAGCCGTCAAGACTTGTTTCCTCATGCCAGACATATTCCACTTCATGGCCGAGCTCATCCTTTACAGCATGATACATATCGATATCACAGTTGGAGCCGGGTAACACAATCACCGCAAATTTCACTGTGCGACTACCTCCTCAACTTCATATCTGTAATCTTCAATCACTGTATTTGCAAGAAGTTTTTCGCACATTTCTTTCACTAGCACGTCAAGATCACGGTCAGATTTTTCAATGGTAAGCTCCATGTATTTCCCGATGCGCACATCTTGAACTTCGTTGTAAGTCATACTGTGCAAGGCATGCTGGACAGCGCTCCCTTGTGGATCTAGTACACTTTCTTTTAAGCTGACATAAACTTTTACTTTATACATGATGAATGCCTCCCAGTCTTTTGAAAATCTCTTCGTATGCGTCGGTTAAGCTTCCCAGATTGCGTCTGAATAAATCTTTGTCCAGCTTTTCGTTTGTTTCTTTATCCCACAAGCGGCATGTGTCAGGAGAAATTTCATCCGCCAAAAGCACTTGCCCTTCTGCATCTAAACCGAATTCAAGCTTGAAATCTATTAATCTGACATGACAATCGTCGAAAATGCTTTGAAGCTCTTCATTTACTGTTTTTGTAATGGACTTAATGGTCTCTACCTGCTCAGGAGTCGCCGCCTTCAAAAGCCAAATATGATCTTCGGTGATGAGCGGATCACCCAGGGCGTCATCCTTGTAGTAAAACTCGATAATCGGCTGTTCAAGTTCCGTGCCTTCTGGAATGCCGAGACGTTTGGACATGCTTCCTGCCACAACATTTCTGACGACGACTTCAAGCGGCACGATCGTTACCTTTTGAATGAGCTGCTCCGTTTCCGAAATGCGCTCGATAAAGTGATTGTTAATGCCCTTTGTATGAAGATGTTTGAAAATCAAGCTTGAAATCTCGTTATTTAAGCGTCCTTTTCCGCTGATTTCTGCTTTTTTCTCGCCGTTAAAGGCAGTGGCGGAGTCTTTATACACAACATACAGCGTGTTTTCGTCATCGGTTTTGTAGATCTTTTTTGCTTTTCCTTCATATAAAAGTTCATTCTTCACAATATTCACGGAAGGCCTCCTAACCCGAATGTTGGGAATTTTCAAACTGCGGCGGCATAGAAGAAGCCGCTAAAAGCTTCTTCTATGCTAAACCTAAACGTTCAAAGATCAGATCAACATTTTTCAGATGGTAGTTGTAATCAAAGCAGTCAGCAATTTTTTCCGGAGAAAGACGTGACGTAATTTTCTCTTCCGCTTCCACAAGCTCACGGAACGGCACTTGTTTTTCCCACGCTTCCATTGCTTTCGGCTGAACAGTATCATAGGCTTCTTCACGTGTCAGGCCTGTGTCGATCAAAGCAAGCAGCACACGCTGAGAATAGATAAGGCCTAGAGTGCGGTCCATGTTGCGCTTCATGTTTTCCGGGAAGACCGTTAAGTTTTTCACGATGTTGGAGAAGCGGTTCAGCATATAGTTCAGCGCAATTGTCGCATCCGGAAGAATAATCCGTTCTGCTGAAGAATGAGAAATATCGCGCTCATGCCATAATGGAACATTTTCGTAAGCTGTCATCATGTAGCCGCGGATCACGCGCGCCATGCCTGTCATGTTTTCAGAGCCGATCGGATTTCGTTTATGCGGCATTGCAGATGAACCCTTTTGCCCTTTCGCGAAAAATTCCTCAACTTCACGTGTTTCACTCTTTTGCAATCCGCGGATTTCCACAGCGAATTTCTCGATGCTTGTCGCGATTAAAGCAAGTGTTGCCATATAGTCAGCATGACGGTCACGCTGAAGGGTTTGAGTTGAAATTGGTGCTGCTTTCAATCCGAGCTTCTCACAGACATATTGCTCAACAAATGGATCAATGTTCGCATATGTGCCGACAGCGCCGGAAATCTTTCCAACCTCGATGCCTGCTTTGGCTTGTTTAAAACGCTCAAGATTACGTTTCATTTCTTCATGCCAAAGCGCAAGTTTTAAGCCGAATGTTGTAGGCTCAGCGTGTACGCCGTGTGTGCGCCCCATCATGACTGTGTATTTATGTTCTTTTGCTTTTTCTTTAATAATGTCAACAAATCTCTCAAGATCCTTGAGCAGAATATCGTTTGCCTGTTTTAATAAGTAGGAAAGAGCCGTATCAACAACATCAGTTGACGTTAAGCCGTAGTGCACCCATTTTCTTTCTTCGCCCAGTGATTCGGAAACGGCGCGTGTAAAAGCGACAACGTCATGACGCGTGTCCTTTTCGATTTCTAAAATGCGGTTGATGTCAAATGACGCGTTCTCACGCATAACTTTTACATCTTCTTTCGGAATGACGCCAAGCTCCGCCCACGCTTCACAGGCAAGAATCTCTACCTCCAGCCATGCTTGAAATCTGTTTTCGTCCGTCCAAATCGCAGACATTTCAGGTCTTGAATAACGTTCGATCATTCTGCTTGTCCTCCGTCTCTATTCATCCATTTATTTGTGATCTCCTGAATCCATTCGTCTTCAGGCTGCTTCATAAATGTAATATGCCCCATTTTGCGGCCTTTTTTGATTTCATGTTTTCCATATATATATAGCTTTGCCTCTTTTAAAAGATCCGGGTCTTCCTCAACAAGCTTTACTTCATTGCCGAGAAGATTCACCATCATGCCCGGCTTCAGCAAATCTGTCTTGCCAAGCGGGAGCCCGCATACCGCCCTGATATGCTGTTCAAACTGGCTCGTCTCGCAAAGGTCCAGCGTATAATGCCCAGAATTGTGCGGTCTTGGCGCCAGTTCATTAACCAAAAGCTCTCCGTCCTCTGTCAGGAACATCTCAACAGCAAGCGGCCCGACAAGATTGAGCTCATCAGCAAGCTTAACGGCCAGCTCAGCAGCCTTCTGCTGAATCCCTTCCCCGGCCCGTGCAGGCACAATGCTTTGGAAAAGAATATTGTTGTGGTGAATGTTTTCAGCTGCCGGAAATGTTGAAACTTCTCCGTTTACCGATCTGACGACAATCACTGACAATTCCATTTTAAAAGAAACCCAGCTTTCAAGAATACAGGTTCCGTGTTCTAAAAGAGCGGCTGCCTGCTCCATTTGCGCCTCTTCTTTTATCACAAATTGGCCTTTGCCGTCGTACCCGCCGCGGCATGTTTTCAGCACTGCGGGTAACCCGAGCTCCTGTACCGCCTGTTTCAATTCATTCTGTGTTTTGACGATGCTGTACGGGGCGACTTCACAGCCCGCGGCTTGGATTGCTTTTTTCTCTGTTTCACGGTTTTGGGTAATGAGCAGCAGCTCACTTCCTTGCGGGAGATATGCATGGTCTTTCAGCCAATGCAGCGCATCATAGTCAATGTTTTCAAACTCATATGTGATGATATCGCTGATTTCAGCCAATTGTCGAATCGCTTCACGGTCATTATAATGAGCGGTAATTTCGACATCCGCAACCTGCCCGCACGGCGAATCTTTCACAGGATCAACGACCGCGACTTTATACCCCATTTGTTTGGCGGATACAGCCATCATTTTCCCAAGCTGGCCGCCGCCGATTATGCCGATTACAGCTCCCGGATAGATGATTTGTTTAGACAAGCTGATCACTGCTTTCTAACACCGTCTGTTTTGTATTTTCTCTTCTCTCATCCAGCTTACGGGCAAGATCTTCGTCAAAAGCTGACAAAATTTGCGCCGCTAACAGGCCTGCGTTCACTGCGCCCGCTTTGCCTATGGCTGTCGTCGCAACAGGTACGCCTCCAGGCATTTGGACGATGGATAGCAGTGAATCCATGCCGTTCAGCGCCTTGGACTGAACCGGCACTCCAATGACCGGAAGCGTTGTTTTCGCCGCCGTCATCCCAGGCAGATGCGCCGCTCCACCGGCGCCGGCGATGATCACCTTGATGCCTCTTTCTCTGGCGGTTTCAGCGTATTCAAACATAAAATCAGGCGTCCGGTGAGCGGAAACGACCTTTTTTTCGTACGGAACATTAAGTTCGTCAAGTATGTCGCATGCGTGTTTCATTGTCTCCCAATCGGAAGTGCTTCCCATGATGATTCCTACTAGCGGCTGCATTCTGTTCCCACCTTCTAATGCTTTAGTTTTCAGAAAATAAAAAATACCCGAATTTGCATTGCACTTATGAGGAAGCAATACAAACCGGGCATGGTACATGTATCGTCAGTCGTTCGCTTCTGCGATATATCCATGTCAGTTTTATCGATCACTTTCCTGCATAGTCCGGCAATTTACGGTTGCCGGGTAGAAACTTATGGGCCATATTCCCAAGATTATATGAGGTCGTGTTTTGATTTCATGTTTATCTTAACAACGGACATGGATAATGTCAACGATATTATCGAACAATACAAAAATTCATTCTACTAATGTTCGTGTTTTAGATCAATTTCCCTTCAAATACGATTTTTTTCCCGCACGGAACGATCTGAATTGACCCATTTTCCTTTTTTTCCATAAAAATAGGCTCTTCCATTCGCCTTACAGGCAGATAACCTTCTTCTTTCATTTGCTGAAGCACCGCATCAATCGTTTGCTGCTCTGTCACTTCAAACTTTTTCTTCTTCGGCTTTGCCATTATTCTTTAATTCTCCTCTTCTTCACCGCTTTGACCCAGAAGCCCCCGTGGATTGTTTTTGGTTCGTACGCAATAATAAAGGCCTTTGAATCAAGTGTTTTAATCGTATCATATAGCTGGAGTTCATATCTTCTAGGCGTCAGAATCTGAAGGGCTGTACGGTCACCTTCGAGTCCGCCGGCCACCCAATTTGTCACGCCGTAGCCTTTTTCACGGAGCTGCTTCGGAAGATCAAGATCGAGCTCCTTCGTAATGACGTTGACCATAATATAGCCAAGCGCCAATTTTTCTTCTATTTTCATGCCGACAATCACGCCAAGACCGTAACCGAGCGCGTACGCGATCACGTTTTGAATCTGGTCTAGGTTGTCAAGCACAAGACTCAGCCCTGTCACATAAACCAGTATTTCAATCGTGCTGATGCCGGCCGCTAAATAACGCTGTCCTTTCAGCGTTAATATCATTCTTATCGTAAAAAATGACACATAGACAATATTAATAATGAGAATTATGAGAACCATGGCTATCCCATTTGATAAGATGGTTTGCATCATTTTATTTCATCCCCCTACTCTTCAGCTTGCATAAAGCATTCATATTCTACTAGAGAAATGAGTCGTTTACAATGAGCCGAGGCCCAAAGCCTAAGGAAAATATTTCGACACGCTTTATGAGGTTAAACAGTAGTAGTTTACCCGCTTTCTCACCTTTTCAAAATCAAAAAAAGCCCGCTTTTCAGCAGACTCACCTCTTCTCATCTATTGTCAGATCTCTTTTTTCATTTTCAGAAGGGACTTGTATTCTTTCTCAAGCTCACTAAGCGTGTAGTGGGCCAGCTGTTCCCCTCTTCCCTGATAAAATTCCGAGAGCAGTAATTTGGTTTTTAAAAATTGCTTCTTTTGATTAATTGCGCGGCGAAGTACTTCAGCCATGTCCATCATCCTCCTTCAATATAAAGGTTTTTGCGCTGGACGTTTACAGCATTTTCCCCATCATACACGGGTTAATCCTACAAATCAACTATGTTTTTTAGATATATTTGTAAAAAGTGTGACATGAAAAAACCGGCTGCTTTGAGCCGGTTTTTTCATTAAAGCGGAATCAGCGATGCCGTGAAATATTCAGAAATAAATGGCCAAGTCACTGCCATAAATAGCAGCGCTATCCCCACCACAGCCAATACACAATAGATATAATCAATCGGTGCATCTTCTGCCGCCTGGTACACCCGCTGTACATACAGCGCGATGATAAAAAAGATGGAAAACAGGATCAGCACCGTAAACAGAACTGTCAGCATTGGGATATTCACGATCGCAAAGATCAGCCATATAATTGAAACAGCTATCACCGGTACAAGCAATGAACCCAATACGGCAGCCGCTTCTCTGAACGTCACCTTCTGCTTCATCATGTAGCGGGAGACAGCCCATATAGCAAAGACCATTACCGCGAAAAAGATCAGCAAATACACTAGAACAACTAAAAACCCGTCATAGAAAGCATGATGGCGTTCTCCGAAACCGAGCGGCCGGTTCCAGCTCGCCTTTAACTGAAACCAGTTCCCAATTGAAAAGATCACACTGAATATAAGCATTGAAATCAGACCGTACTTATAATGAGAAAAACCATCCGCTATGACGGTTTTCGCCGGTGATTTTAAAATCGAGAATGCAAAACCGCAGTATCTGTTGATGGCTGCCCATACAGACGCAAGCTTGTCTTTAACAGCCGATTCACCGCGTTCCTGGCGCGGTTTCTGCTTTTGTTTTTGCTTCTGCTTGCTTTGGCGGCTTGCCTTTCTGGACATTCTCGATAGCGGTTCTTCATCTGCATCTATTCTTTCACTCTGGTTAATTTCTTCTTCAAACGTTTCTTTTCTTTCTTCCGTCATGTCAGCAACTCCTATCAAAAAAATACGGCGGAATACCATTCAGCAAGAAAATAAAACACTTATATAAGGTACCGAAGCCTTCCTGAACAGTCAAGTCATTTCCATTTAAGTAAAGCATGGCTTCACATCTACATGACGGTATATCGTATGAAATGGTTTTATCTTTTGCAACAAAAAAACCAGCTGCACCGGCAGCTGGTTTTTCATTCCTTATTTTAAGAAGATAAAGTACAGGACAAATACAACAAACAGCCCGTACATGATTGGATGAACCTCTTTGGCTTTTCCTTTGCACACCATCGTAATCGGATAGAAAATAAATCCGATGGCAATGCCAGTTGCAATGCTGTACGTTAACGGCATCATGATCATGGTAAGGAAAGCAGGAACGGCCACCTCGAACTTATCCCAAGCGATTTTGCCAAGCGGCGCCACCATCAATGCACCAACAATAATAAGCGCCGGCGCTGTTACATTTGACGTGACGACCGATAGGAGCGGCGAGAAAAACGTAGCCAGTAAAAAGAGAATCCCTGTTACAATTGCGGCAAATCCTGAACGGGCACCCGCAGCGACACCTGAGCTTGATTCCACGTAAGAAGTTGTTGTAGACGTACCAAGCACGGCACCGATCACAATAGAAGATGAATCAGCTAAAAGCGCACGCCCCGCACGCGGCAATTTGTTTTCCTTCATTAAACCAGCTTGTGTTGCCACAGCAACAAGTGTACCAGCTGTATCAAAAAATCCGACAAACAAGAATGTTAAAATAACGATCAGCATTTGTACGGAGAAAATATCAGGAAGGTGAATCCACGCTTGTCCGAAAGTCGGCGCAAGGCTCGGCACACTTCCGATGATCTGAGTCGGAACCGGAACCAAACCGAAAATCATGCCGGCAACCGCTGTTAACAGCATCCCGATAAACACGCCTGCGTTCACGCGAAGCACCATTAAAATAACTGTTACAATCACACCGAAAATGGTTAACAGCACAGGACCGCTGTGAATGTTTCCGATCGTGACGAGCGTAGAAGGATTTGCAGTAATGATTCCTGATCCTTGTAAGCCAACGAATGTAATAAACAGGCCGATCCCCGCACCGACTGCCAATTTCAGCTCAGGCGGAATGGCGTTGATGATTTTTTCACGAAAACCTGTTAAAGAAAGAGCAACGAAAATAAGACCTGAAATAAAAACACCAGACAAAGCTGCCTGCCATGAAATGCCCATACCAAGGACAACAGAAAACGCAAAAAACGCATTCAGCCCCATACCGGGCGCGATGGCGATCGGATATCTCGCTATTAATCCCATTAAGATACATCCTGCTGCAGACGCCAGCGCTGTCGCCGTAAAGACCGCACCTTGGTCAATTCTCAGCGCCTCCGGAAAATCTTTCACGCTGTCCAAAGCAAGCGTAATCGGATTGACGAACAAAATATATGCCATAGACAAAAAAGTCGTTAATCCGCCAATGATTTCATTGCGATAGCTGGTGCCCAGCTCATCAAACTGAAAATACTTTTTCAAGCTATTTGACTCCCTTCACTCTTTGCTATTTATCCTGCCCTGAAATCGCCAAATAAAAAACGCCCCAATAATTTTGGGACGCTTGACTACAGACGGATTTCAGTTCGAATAAATAAACGTGTTTTATTTATATCAAACGAAAGAAATGTTTACGTAGTCAAGCCATTTACGGTAGCTTGGTAGAAACTTGCGAGCCATATCCCCGCGATTATACGAATTCATCTTATTTGATTTCTGTGTCTATTGTACCAAGTTCATTTTGAAATGACAATATAAATAACGAACATTACTTATTAAAAAAATTGGTTTATTCGTCTATTGACTAAATTGGTAACAATGATAAAAACCGTATGTATGACAACATACGGCTTTTCGACTTATGATTATTTTTTTTCGGTAGGCTGACTCACCTGATGAACTGGTACAGTAAACGAGATTGGCTTTTGTTGAATCAGGTGATTTAAAACGCTCTTATCAATATACAAGCCGTACTCATTAAACTCAAAATGCTTTAAAGACAGCTTATCATTATAATCATCATCAAGTTCAAAAGTAGACACCATTTCCGCTTTGTTCATATTTTTCACTTTAGCTATATTTGCTTTCAAATAATAACCTTCTTCATAATCACCCACTGGATCAAGCCAAGATTGCATTTTTTTCGAATCACCAAGGCCAATCGTTTCACCGATATTCACTAAGTCATTTTCATTCATGCTTGAGGTATCAATTCCAGTGAAGCGATAATGAACCAATACTTTCCTCCCTTTTTGGTTAATGTTATTGATTTCAATCCCTATGTTTTGATGGTTTGTTTCTGAAATATGAAACGGCATCTCTGCATTTAGCGGGACGATTTCACTGTCCTCTGCCTCAGATTTATTGTTTGCTATTAATGTTAGCTTTTTTGCCTTTGGATTAATTGGTGATTCTAACTGTGTTTGTCCTTTTGCTCTTACCGTTCTCTCGTTTACTTTTTTGCGGTCTCCAAGTTGGATGTTTGACGCTGTCATCTCATATGTGTTCCCTAAATCATCTTTGACTTCGTTAATTTCAACCGTATCATGCTTTGCTACGCCTTGATAATCGATTGTAAATTGAAGGACAGATCCGAGCTTTCCGTTCTCCACTTGAATATTGGAAAATTGATAACGATTGTGTTGCACTGATACCACTTTCGAGCTTTCTAAATAACTAGCATTCTTTTTGGTAATAGGCAGTTTGAATCTCCAATTTCCCTGTATTTCATTGATATGAGTAATCACAAAAGGCACGGTATCCCCATTTTTTATTTCTGTCCCTTTTGTATAAAGCCTTAATTGACCAGCATATTGTTTGTTATTTAATTTTTTGAGCATTAAGGAATCGTAGTTGATTGAAAAATTATTGTTAAAACTCGCTTTACTCACATTATAACTGAGCTCTTTTTCATCAGACTGGAGGTTATCAACAGTAAAGTTATACACAAGCTGCCCGGCATCGTAATACGAGCTGTTTACCGAAACAGTGATTCCCCTTGACTCAGCTTTTTCATTCAAAGCTGTGACCAGATTGCTTTTAAATAATGATAGACCAACTTTATCTTGAAACTCCTTATAAATTTGGCCGACAATGGGTATGCTCCCCATCGCTTTGTTTACAGAAGGCAGAAAAAGACCGGACGTTAAATACAGTATACCTACCACAGCAGCAACAGCGATTCCATTTGTAATAGTTCGTGCCCATTTAAAACGGCGCCTTGTGTTACTCTCATTTTCAGCACGAACAACAGCTTGATGTATTGCTTTTTTTAGCGCTGTCTTAGGCACTTCAATGTCATCAAATATCTGCTTCATTTGGTGTTTGTCCATTTGTTTTGATCCTCCTTTTCCAGCTCCTGTTTCAATGCTTTTCTCGCTCTATGTAAATGGGTTTTAATTGTGCCTTCTGCCATTCCTGTTTGTTCAGCTATCATTGAAATCGAATAATCTTGAAAATAATAGAGCTGTATCGTGAGCTGAACATGTTCATCAAGTAAATCAATCGCATTTCGCAAGTCTATGTATTCCTCAATATTTGCTTGATTGGTTCCAGCATCATGATGTTTCTCAAACGGAACCAAATCTCCTTTCTTTTTATTCATGGCAAAAATGGTATGAATCAATATTCGAGTAAGCCACGTTAAAAAATACTTTGGTTCTTTTAGTTTTTCTATACTGATAAAAGCTTTATAAGCTGTTTCCTGTACAGCATCAAGTGCATCTTCTTTATTTCTTAAATAAAGATAAGCGGTTTTATATAAAGTTTCCTGATGTGCCAGCATAAGCTTTTCAAAGGCCCGAGCATTTCCTTTTCTCGCCTTTGTAATCAATCTTTCTTCCTTCACCTTATCCACCTCCTATGTTGTTAGATACGAAAACTGCCGAAACGGTTTCAAAAAGTTAACAAAAAAACGCCCCTTTTGAAAAAGGGACGTTTTTCTCATTGTTATTTACTTATTCCCACTCAATTGTCGCAGGCGGCTTGCTTGTAATATCGTACACCACGCGGTTAATGTGCTTCACTTCGTTTACGATACGTGTCGAAATGACTTCAAGCACATCCCACGGGATACGCGCCCAGTCAGATGTCATGCCGTCGATTGATGTAACGGCGCGGATTCCGATTGTGTAATCATATGTTCTTGCGTCACCCATAACACCAACGCTGCGGATGTCAGGAAGAACCGTGAAGTATTGCCAGATATCACGCTCTAAGCCGTGATTTGCAATTTCTTCACGCAAGATTGCATCTGATTCACGAACGATTTCTAGTTTTTCTTCTGTTACTTCGCCAAGAACGCGGATTCCGAGTCCCGGTCCTGGGAACGGCTGGCGCCACACGATTTCATCCGGAATGCCGAGCTCTGTGCCAAGCGCGCGCACTTCGTCTTTGAAGAGCGTGTTTAACGGCTCGATCAGCTCAAACTGCATGTCTTCAGGAAGCCCGCCGACATTGTGGTGAGATTTGATCGTTTGCGCCGTTGCGGTACCGCTCTCGATGATATCTGTGTAAAGCGTACCTTGTGCAAGGTAGTCGATGCCTTTGAGCTTGTCCGCTTCATCATCGAATACGTAAATGAATTCATTACCGATGATTTTGCGTTTTTGCTCAGGATCAGAAACGCCTTTTAGTTTATCTAAGAATCGATCTTGTGCGTCTACTTTAATCACGTTCATGTTAAAGCCTTCGCTGAATGTTTTCATAACACCCTCAGCTTCGCCTTTACGGAGAAGACCATGGTCTACAAAGATACAAGTCAGCTGGTCGCCGATCGCTTTATGAATCAAAACAGCAACAACAGAGGAATCAACGCCGCCGCTTAGCGCGCAAAGAACCTGTTTGTCTCCGACTGTTTCACGGATTTTTTGCATTTCGATTTCGATAAAGTTCTCCATTGACCATTCGCCTTCGCATTCGCAAACACCGAATACAAAGTTTTTCAGAAGATCATTGCCGTATTCAGAGTGGCGCACTTCTGGGTGGAACTGAACGCCGTACCATTTTTTGTCTGCTTTGCTCATTGCTGAGTTCGGGCAGTGATGGCTTGTCGCGTCAACAGTGAAGCCTTCAGGAACTTCTACAACCAAATCGCCGTGGCTCATCCAAACCACTTGTTCATTCGGAAGATCTCTGAACAAATCAGGTGTGCCTTCGATGTGGATGTTTGCTTTTCCGTATTCACGCTGGCTTGCCGCTTCAACTTTACCGCCAAGGTAATGAGTCATCAGCTGCATGCCGTAGCAAATTCCCAATACAGGAATATCAAGCTCGAAGATTTTCTCGTCACAGCGGAAAGAGTTTTCATCATACACACTGTTTGGACCGCCGGATAAAATAATTCCTTTTGGATTCATTTTTTTAATTTCTTCAGCCGTCAATGTATGTGGATGCAACTCGCTGTATACACCGAATTCACGGATACGGCGTGTAATCAGCTGGTTATACTGACTGCCGAAATCAAGGACAAGAATCATTTCATTCACTAACTTTGTCATGGTTGTCACCTAATCTCCTCTAAGTTTTTTGACACAGAAAAAAACGAGGACAGATATGAAGCTCGCTCCGCCCTCTTTGGCAAGGCCGTTTGCCGGAGTCAGGCCAACTCGCTCCCAGACTCCGATAATATTCACTAATTCTAACAACACGTCGATAAGTGGTCAAGACCATCTTCTTTTAATTAAATTTTCCCATAACTCTCTCGAATCATTCCATAGCGCCGAAGAATCTTCATTTCTGTAAAGCGCCCTTTCATAGCTTAATGTCAGCTTTGACATGTCTTCTATGTCGTATTTTTCATCGATTCGTTTCGCATAATCACGCAGCGTTTCACTGTCTCGTTTTGGCAGTCCTTTTCTCTTCAGTTGTTTCAGCAGTGCGCCATATGCCTCAAAAAAGGCGTGCTGATCGCTGCGCCGCTTCAATCTCCTCACAGCGAAAACAGGAATCCATAACGAACGGAAAGCATACAGCAATACCGCTGCCACCAGGAGGACTGCAAGAACCATAAACGCTGCATACCAGCCTGCACCGGCATTTGTATGCGAAGCGGACGGCTTTTTAGAAACAGCTGGCTCCCGTTTTTCCTTTGGCTTTACCCCTTTTTGCGGCTGTTTTTTCTCTTCTTTCTGTTTCTCTTTTGTTTTCTTCGTCGAGCTGCTGTTATCGCTGCCGGAGTCCTTTGTTTCAGAAGAAGTAAATTGAGCCGGATTAGTAAACCCTTTAGTCGGCTCAAATGTAACCCAGCCCTGTTCTGGGAAATACACCTCTACCCAGGAATGGGCATTGTTATTTGTCACTTCGTAGATGCTGCCATTTTTGTTTCCTGCTTCTTTGTATTCGCCGGACGTATAACCCTTTACCCAGCGGGCCGGAATACCGGCCGAGCGCAAGAGCACCACCATGGCGGAAGAAAAGTTATCACAATAACCCATTTTCGTTTCAAACAGAAATTGATCGACATAATCCTCATCATTCTTAGGAATGGTCACTTTTTCTGTTTCATATGTGAACGCATTTGACCCTAAATAGTCCTCAACCGCTTTCACTTTATCAAACATATTGTCGTGATCCTGAGTCAGTTTGATCGCAAGGGTTCTCACCCGCTCTGGCAGTGAATCTGGAAGCTGCATGTAGCGATCGCTGAATGTGTACTCCTCACTGTTTTTTCTCACTTTTACCTTTCTCAGTTCATCCAGCTTATAGACCGGGGAATTGTACGCTACTTTATAATTCCCCATATTTCTGATTTCACCGGCTTGTTCACTGATCGGAGAAATCTGCTCCGTGTTACCGTTCATTTCAAGTGAGACAGCCTGCTTTGGCTGAATGGTGACCGCACCAATCGGATACATCAAATGGTTGTACCCATAGTGCTTATCAACCTTTACACGGACTGTGCGGCGCTCTGTTGCCACTTTATGGTCAAACCACAGATTTTCCACTTTTCCTCCGCTAAGCTGATATGACATGCCTGTGTCTGTTTCAACCCAGCCTTTCCCGGTATACGTATCCTTCGTTTCCACACGGAAATACGTCCGCTCTTTTCCCTGCCATGTAAAAACGGGTGTAGCATCCTGCTGGAACGGGCCGCCGAGTGATTCATCATGATTCCCGTATCCGATTTTGCTTTCTCCTGCAGACACGCGGTCTTGATGAGTGATTTTTTTAAGAAAAGGCACCGGATCAGGCCAGGCCGGATCTGATTTTGGAGCGGCTAGTCCGAATCCCACTGCAGCCAAAACCAATAAAGATAAAGGAAGAAACCATTTCAGGACAGATGTTTTTGGCAGTGTGATTCTTTCCATCAGCTTAATGCGTTCTAAGTATAAAAGGCCCAGCATAAAGAAGCCGATCAGCACGATACGGATGACGGCAAAAGTGGCATCATATGGCGTAAAGGTATCAAGAATCGTAATATACGCTACTGTCATCATAAAGAAAAACAAAATTCTTCTCTGGTAAATCACCCAATAATGCAGAAGATAGACCAGCAGCCACAGCAGTACAAAAAACAGCAGGGTTCGAAAAGAAGGAATCATGTCATTCCATTGCCCTGATTGAATCAGCGTGATATTCAGATAGACATCCTGCAAAAAAGAGCTGATCCAGCTCAAGTCGAATATAGATCCTTGATAAAACAGGATGTGTATCGAGAGCAATGTAAATAAGATACAAAAAGGAACGGTGACAAACCACCTCATCCGAAAAAAAGTCAGCAGAAACGTCAAGCCGATAAAGACAATAAAAAACCCCGTATGTTTCGTTTCAGTAAAACTGTTGAGCGGCCTGAGCCACTCCCACAGCAATAAAAAAGCCAGAAAATAAAATAACAGCAAGCTCAAACGGCTTCCCTTCTGATCATCGTGCGGCATGTGAACCCGTCACCTCTCTTTCTAAACAACACGCGAAACTCGTCCGCCCCTCATGACCTGAACTCTGATTTGGCGTTTCATCATGCGTTCAATCACGATATTTTCAGCTTGAGAAAGCTCAGCATCTTTCTCTTTTGCCAGTATCACCGTAACCCGGCCGCCTCCGATTTCTGCGAGGTGCAGCAGATCTTCCGTTACCTGTCCCGTGACGACCACTTGATCGGCTTGGCGAACAGATGGCTTTCCCAGCTCCTCCCGTACATATCGGCTTATCGGGTCAGCCGCATCACAATGAACCACTGCTAAATGCCGAAGCATGTGCTTAAAATGCTGATCCCCTTCCTGAATGGGGAAAATGTTTTTTTCCTTTCCGACGGAAGCCAATCCTGCGCCCGCTCCGTTTTTCAAAACAGAATAAAGGATTGAAGCAGTCGCTGAAACGACCTCTTCGAATGCTTCAGAGGGAAAACGGTCCATCAGAAGAAACAGATTTTTGCTTCGGGAAGGTTCAAATTCCTTCGTCATCAGCTGGCTCCGCCGTGCAGAAGTCTTCCAATCTAATGCAGCAAACCGGTCTCCCGGCTGATAATTCCGCACACTTGCTGCGACTGAGGAATGGTGCTGATGAATAGGAGAAGAACCGCTTACACCGTCTTCCTGATGCCTCTCATTCACCTGATAGGAAAAACGCTGAAAGGATGGATAAACAAACAGGATATCCCCCAGCTCAAAAAATGCTGTTTTTTCAATCAATCCAAGAACATCTCCGGTTCGCACCCTGACAGCATGAAAGTGATGCTCTCCGCGCGGTACCCGAGCTAATTCATACGACATCGTCATACTCCGTTTAAACCAAGGAAAAACGAGCCGTTTGGCCGCGGCTTCGTCTCGCTTCAAGGACTCAATTCCTTCTGGCAGGCAATCTTCAATCACCATATACATCAGGGGAAACGGCAGCTTCCGTCTCAGCGTAATCGTCACGCCCAGCCTGTCCCCCGCATGCAATTGTGTTTTATCCATCTGCCGTGAAGCCTGAAATGAGCGGAGCGGATACAATGCCAGCAGCCCGGCATACAAGACAAAAGGGAAAAACGCGTAAAATAAAAACCAGCTGACAAAGCCGCCCTGAAACATCGCATAAGAAAAAACAGCAGCCGTCAATAAAGTTAATATTATCAGCTTCCAACCATATACAAGCCATTGCCAATTCTTATTCATCAGCGGACCGACGACCTTTGAACCGGCACCTTCACAGCTGACATGATCTCCCCTACGATCGCTTCTGCCTGAATCCCTTCAAATTTCGCCTCAGGATGAAGCATCATCCGGTGCGGCAGCGTGAAAGGAGCTAAATATTGAATATCATCCGGGATGACATAGTCGCGATGATGCAGCAGCGCGTAGGCCTGTGCCGCTTTCATGAGAGCGATTGAGCCGCGCGGACTGACACCTAATTGAACAGAGGGATGCTGTCTCGTTTTCTGCACGATTTCAACGATATATTCTTTAATACTGTCATCAGCACGGACATTTTGCACTTCCAGCTGCAAACGGATGAAATCTTCTCTAGTAATAACCGGCTCAAGCGTCTCAATCGGATGGCTTTTTTCCTGAAGAGATAAGACATCAAGCTCTTCATTAAAGGACGGATAACCCATCCGAAGTTTGAATAAAAAACGGTCAAGCTGGGCTTCCGGCAAAGGATAGGTCCCTTCATATTCGACCGGGTTTTGCGTTGCCATCACAAAAAACGGAGCGGCAAGCGGCATCGTATGGCCATCTACCGTTACGCTTCCCTCTTCCATCGCTTCAAGCAAAGCCGACTGTGTCTTCGGAGAAGTACGGTTGATTTCATCGGCCAGCACGATATTTCCCATAATCGGACCGGGACGATATTCAAATTCCATCGTTTTTGCATTATAGATAGATACCCCTGTTACATCAGATGGCAGCAAATCCGGTGTGAATTGGATTCTTTTGAAATCGGCGCCAATTGACTTCGCCAGCGCGCGGACCATCATCGTTTTTCCGACTCCGGGTACATCCTCAAGCAGCACATGCCCTTTGGCAAGAAGTGCTGCCAAGCTGAGTATGGCGATGTCTCGTTTTCCAACCATTACTCTATTAATATGTTCAACTGCTTTCCCCAGCAAAGGATGCAGGTCTTCTTGATATGCCATTCTTTTCCTCCTATTTATCTACAAAATTCATCATATCGTAACCTAACTTTACCACAAAAAGAGATTTGTATAAAAAAACGATTCTAGCAAATTGTTTCCAACCAAGCAGGACAAATCACGCAAAAAAGCTTCCTGTGACAGGAAGCTCCATTATTTTTGTTCCAAAGGCTCCATATGAACATGTGAATAGTCAATCGCATGCTCCTCCTTCATCCTCCGCTCAATTTCATTGGCTATATCGTGGCTTTCCGTAATATTTAAATCTGCCGATACCTCAACCACCACATCAACATGAACCGTACTGCCCAAGTATCTTGCTTTTATGTCTTTTAAACGGCTCACACCGGAGATTTTTTCAATCGTCTGTTTATAAGCTGAAATGTCCTTTGTATCGAATCCATCTGTCAAAGAGTGAGATGACTCTTTAAAAATATCCCATGCGGTCTTGCAAATGAGAAGACCGATCACAAACGCAGTGACCGTATCAATCCAAGCCAGATGGAATTGAGCAGACACAATGCCGATAAACGTGCCGATACTGACGAACGCATCTGATTTATTATCAGCAGCCGCAGCAAGGAGCGCCTGGCTCTTTACCTTTTTGGCCAGCCTTTTATTGTACTGGTAAACGATCAGCATCAGTACTGCCCCGCCTGCTGCCGTCCAAGCCGCGATCATATCCGGCGTCTCTTGCTTAGCAGAAAAAATAGATTCTCCGGCATTGAACAGCACTTGCAAACCGACAACCATCATAATAAAGGAGGCGATAAGCGATGCAATCGTTTCCGCCCGAAAGTGGCCGTATGGATGATCTTCGTCAGGAGGTTTTTGAGAGATGCGCAGGCCGATCAGAACAGCAACAGAAGCAATAATGTCAGTTGTGTTATTTAACCCGTCTGCCGTAAGTGCTTCCGAGTGAAAAAAATAACCGATGATCAGTTTAATCGCAGAAAGGACAAGATACGCGGCAATACTGACCAGCGCCCCGGATTCGCCTTTTTTCAATTCATCATATCTCTCCATACAAAAACCTCCTCTCCACTCACGTTTTCCTATGATTATCATACAAAGCTGAACCGCAGTGGGTCTACAGAAACATGATTCACCTGCCACAGAAAAATAGTGATGATGGAACACTTTTTCTCTAATCCAATTTATTGTGACTCTAAAAAGCCCTTTAAACCTAATGAAAATCTACACATTAGCGATCCTTAGAATTGGAAATATCAAACAAACTTGCAAAAGTGAATTATAAACGAAATATTCATTCCTATATTTTATGAAAGCGCAAACAAATAACTACAAATTTGAAATAAAACGTTATATTTTCTCACATGAATTTTCGACAAACTGTATATTTATGATAGAGTTTCAATTATCATAATATTCAGTAATGATTTCATTCTTAAAGGAGGTAACTTATGAACCAGTCTCAACCAGGATTAAAAAAAGAATTAAAGACGCGCCATATGACAATGATTTCGATCGCCGGCGTCATCGGTGCCGGGCTATTTGTAGGCAGCGGTTCAGTGATTCACTCGACCGGTCCCGGTGCGATTGTTTCTTACGCGTTGGCCGGATTATTGGTGATTTTTATTATGAGAATGCTCGGTGAGATGTCTGCCGTAAACCCGACGAGCGGATCGTTTTCTCAATACGCTCACGACGCCATCGGACCGTGGGCAGGATTTACAATCGGCTGGCTGTACTGGTTTTTCTGGGTGATCGTTATCGCGATCGAAGCCATTGCCGGCGCTGGCATTATTCAATACTGGTTCCATGATATTCCGCTCTGGCTGACAAGTTTGATTTTGACGATTGTGCTCACCCTGACAAACGTCTACTCCGTTAAGTCTTTCGGTGAGTTTGAGTATTGGTTCTCCCTCATTAAAGTTGTGACCATCATTGCTTTTCTAATCGTTGGTTTTGCCTTTATTTTTGGCTTTGCACCGGGCAGTGAGCCAGTCGGCTTTTCGAATATTACAGGCAAAGGCGGGTTTTTCCCGGAAGGCATCAGCACTGTACTGCTCGGCATTGTCGTTGTCATCTTCTCTTTTATGGGAACTGAAATCGTTGCCATTGCAGCAGGAGAAACATCCAACCCGATCGAATCTGTGACAAAAGCAACCAGATCCGTTGTATGGCGCATCATCGTCTTTTACGTGGGCTCAATCGCCGTTGTTGTGGCGCTCTTGCCTTGGAATTCAGCAAATATTTTAGAAAGCCCTTTCGTCGCTGTACTTGAGCATATAGGAGTGCCGGCAGCCGCACAGATCATGAACTTTATCGTCCTCACAGCCGTACTCTCTTGCCTGAATTCAGGTTTGTACACCACATCCAGAATGCTATATTCACTTGCAGAAAGAAACGAGGCGCCGCGCCGTTTTATGAAATTGAGCAAAAAAGGCGTTCCCGTACAAGCTATTGTAGCCGGAACATTTTTCTCTTATATCGCGGTCGTAATGAACTATTTCTCACCGGATACTGTCTTTCTATTTTTAGTCAACTCATCAGGCGCAATCGCTTTGCTCGTCTACCTTGTCATCGCTGTTTCCCAGCTGAGAATGCGGAAAAAACTCGAAAAAACAAACCCGGAAGCTTTGAAAATCAAAATGTGGCTTTTCCCTTTCCTCACTTACTTGACCATCATCGCCATCTGTGGAATTTTAGTGTCCATGGCGTTTATTGATTCCATGCGAGATGAGCTTCTGCTGACAGGTGTCATCACGGGAATCGTTCTGATTTCTTACCTTGTGTTCAGAAAACGCAAGGTGGGCGAGAAAGTAGCTGCAAAGCCAGTCACACAGCAGCAGCCCGATATCCTGCCTTAACGCTGATCAAATCCTAAACGGCCTGCCGTTTAGGATTTTGTTATTTTCTTCATTAGGCAGTCTTCAGCACGAAGATTTTTTGTAACCATCACGTCCTTATTGTCATTAACTATAATACCAATTTGGAAAATTTAGATAAGGACAGATGAAAATGACACTTGAAAAATTTGTGGATGCTCTCCCAATCCCAGATACACTAAAGCCAGTGCAGCAATCAAAAGAAAAAACATACTACGAAGTCACCATGGAGGAATGCACTTATCAGCTTCACCGCGATCTCCCTCCGACCCGCCTGTGGGGCTACAACGGCTTATTTCCGGGCCCTACCATTGAGGTTAAAAGAAATGAAAATGTATATGTGAAATGGATGAATAATCTTCCTTCCACGCATTTCCTTCCGGTTGATCACACCATTCATCACAGTGACAGCCAGCATGAAGAACCCGAAGTAAAGACTGTTGTTCATTTACACGGCGGCGTCACGCCAGATGACAGCGACGGATATCCGGAGGCTTGGTTTTCCAAAGACTTTGAACAAACAGGACCTTATTTCAAAAGAGAGGTTTATCATTATCCTAATCAGCAGCGCGGGGCTATATTGTGGTATCACGATCACGCCATGGCGCTCACCAGGCTAAATGTCTATGCCGGACTTGTCGGCGCTTATATCATTCATGATCCAAAGGAAAAACGCTTAAAGCTGCCTTCAGGCGAATACGATGTGCCGCTTCTTATCACAGACCGCACGATCAATGAGGACGGTTCTTTGTTTTATCCGAGCGCACCGGAAAACCCTTCTCCGTCACTGCCTAATCCTTCAATCGTTCCGGCTTTTTGCGGAGAAACCATACTCGTCAACGGGAAGGTATGGCCATACTTGGAAGTCGAGCCGAGGAAATACCGATTCCGCGTCATCAACGCCTCCAATACCAGAACCTATAATCTGTCACTCGATAATGGCGGAGAGTTTATTCAGGTCGGTTCAGATGGAGGACTCCTGCCGCGATCTGTTAAATTGAATTCTTTCAGTCTTGCGCCTGCTGAACGTTACGATATCATCATTGACTTCACAGCGTATGAAGGAGAATCGATCATTTTGGCAAACAGCGCGGGCTGCGGCGGTGACGTCAATCCTGAAACAGATGCGAATATCATGCAATTCAGAGTCACAAAACCATTAGCGCAACAAGACGAAAGCAGAAAGCCGAAGTACCTCGCCTCATACCCTTCCGTACAGCATGAAAGAATACAAAACATCAGAACACTAAAACTGGCAGGAACCCAGGACGAATACGGCAGACCCGTCCTTCTGCTTAATAACAAACGCTGGCACGATCCTGTCACAGAAGCACCAAAAGCCGGCACAACTGAAATATGGTCCATTATCAACCCGACACGCGGAACACATCCGATTCACCTGCATCTGGTCTCCTTCCGTGTATTAGACCGGCGTCCGTTTGATATCGCCCGTTATCAAGAAAGCGGGGAATTGTCCTATACGGGTCCGGCTATCCCGCCGCCGCCAAGTGAAAAGGGATGGAAAGACACCATTCAAGCGCATGCGGGTGAAGTCCTGAGAATCGCGGCGACATTCGGGCCGTACAGCGGACGATACGTATGGCACTGCCATATTCTTGAACATGAGGACTACGACATGATGAGACCGATGGATATAACTGATCCCAACAAATAACCCGACAAACTTGCCTCTAGCTGGCAAGTTTTTTTCTTTATGAAACCTTTGCCTCAATTTATCGTATTACGTATAAACTGCAAAAGGAGCTGCTTTTTTCTGAACACCATCTACACAAAAAATTTCCATTTATGCTGAATGAAAATCAAAATGAAAATGAAAAGTTTCACACGATCAGATATTAATACTCATTTCCTCTGCATATATTGTGAATAAAAGAGAGTTTGCTTTTCAGCGCTTTTATGATTTGAGCAGCGATATTAAATCAAACATCGGCAGCTTCACAACACTCAATACATACACCGTTTTACTGTTGTTTCTATTCTGGACATTCATTTTCAGCATGAGGCAAAACAAACATGTCATACTTTCATTGATGTATACAATGAAATGGTTGAACAGCCATTCAAGCGCAACAGCAGCTAGTCATACTCATGACGGAAACTAAGGGAGGAGAAATATGCCATACATCACATTAGAAGATCAGACACGCCTTTACTATGAAACACATGGGAGCGGGACACCGATCCTGTTTATACATGGGGTGCTGATGAGCGGACAATTTTTCCACAAACAATTTTCGGCGCTTTCTGCCAATTATCAATGTATTCGTCTTGATCTTAGAGGACACGGCGAATCTGACAAAGTGCTTCATGGACACACCATTTCCCAATACGCCCGTGACGTAAGGGAATTTCTAAACGCAATGGAGCTTGATCATGTCGTTCTTGCCGGCTGGTCAATGGGGGCCTTTGTCGTATGGGATTATCTCCATCAATTTGGGAATGATAACATACAAGCTGCTGTCATCATTGATCAATCTGCTTCCGACTATCAATGGGAGGGCTGGGAACACGGCCCATTTGATTTTGACGGTTTAAAAACAGCGATGCACGCCATTCAGGCTGACCCGCTGCCATTCTACGAAAGCTTCATCCAGAATATGTTCGCAGAGCCGCCTGCCGAAACAGAAACAGAATGGATGCTGGCAGAAATCCTCAAACAGCCTGCCGCCATTTCAAGCACGATTTTATTTAACCAAACGGCTGCTGATTACCGCGGCACTCTTCAAAACATTAGTGTGCCAACATTGCTGTGCTTCGGGGAAGACCGGAAATTTTTCTCTACCGCAGCTGGGGAACACCTGCGCAGCCACATTCCAAACTCGACACTCGTCACCTTTTCTAAAAGCAGCCATTGCCCGTTTTTAGAAGAGCCCGGCGCTTTTAACAGCACACTCCTCTCCTTTTTAGATGGGCTGACTGGAAAGTCATAAAGAAAAAGGAATTAGGAGATTAGGGAAAAGTATGAGACAATAAGAAATGTGCAGTAAAATACATGAGGGAAGAAGTGACTTTATGTCTTACTATAACAAACGTAATCAAGAACCGCTGCCAAAAGAAGATGTGAGTACTTGGGAATGCACAAAAGAAGACTGTAACGGCTGGACCAGAAAGAACTTCGCCAGCAGTGATACGCCATTGTGCCCTTTGTGCGGAAGTAAAATGGTCGACGGCATCCGTTCATTAGTGAATCTCCAAAATAACAGCCAAACGAAAACAAGCTAGTTCTTCCCTATAACAAACGCAGTCTCCTTCAAGCAAACAAACCCCGAACGGAGACAAAATTCTATATTTCAGAATAAAGCCTCTCATGGCAAGAGGCCAAAAGGAAAGAAGCCCAAAACTGTAAACGTTTAGGGCTTTTTTGTTTGTTTTAATGGTATAATATGGATACAAAAGGAGTGATAACGTGATCTCAAACCAGCAGCAAAAAGACCTGCAAAAAAGAGCTGCGTTCAAAAAGCTGAACCTTGCAATGAACTCTTATGTTGAACTTCTGTTTTTGTCGATACCTCTAATCCATTTTTTAAAATGGCTCGGATCATTAGCCCTGCACCTCGTCCATTAAAAAAACCACTCAGCCTAAGCCGAGTGGTTTTCATTAGTTGATCACAGAAAAGCTGTTAATGATGCCGTTCGGATTTTCCCATACTTTTTTGAAGGTCTTATTTTCAAGGTTATAGGAATAAATCGTCCGCACTTTAGCTTCACGCCCTGTTTCGTCCTTCAGCTTTTTAGCCCCCTTGGCTTCGGCAAGAAAATAAATGTTCTTTCCATCCTTAGAGAACTGAGGCTGTGCGTCAATTAACAGCTTAAATGATTTTTGATTTGAGATGATGTTTTCATACTTTTTCGTATCCGCATTAAGCATCTGAATAGCAGCGGTTTGCTCCGTCCCTCTCTGCGTATATGATGTAAATAAAATACGTTTATCATCATCAGAAACAGCAATATCGCTGATAAATTGGTTTAGGCTTTTAAGCTCATTAAATTTATTTTGTCGGCCTTCCGCAAAATGAATCGTTGTTGGTTCAGGGTCGATGCCCTTTTCATTTGCTTCATCTGTTTTCTTGTAGTCTTCTTCTACAGAATAATGAAGCAATGCAAATGAATCGTTTTTTGGGTTATAAAAGAAGCTGCTGACGGTGTCATCCTGATCATTAGCGGCAGGATAAATGTTTTTGTACTTCTTCGTTTTCAGATCAAAAGCGGCGATCCGGAAATTGCTTTCGTCCGCTTTTCCTAAACGGAAATAGATGGTTGAACGGTCCTTTGATAAAAACAAACTGTCCGCACTCTCCGCGCCTTTATAAAGCATCGTCTTTTTATTAGACTTTAGATCCAGCCTAAAAAGCCTCATTTCATTCTGATCATTATTGCCCGTATAATAGAGCACCTGCTGTTTTTGATCCAAGGCAAATGCCGGATAGCTGGTCAGCTTTTCCTCATGGATCACCTTGTCATTTTCATAATACTTTGTCAGCAGATCCGTATCTGTAATGGAAACCAGCAGCTCATCACCGCTTTCGGTATTGACTGTCACATCAGCAGCCTTCTGATGGCCTTTATCCTTTGCAACATAAAACACAACCCCCGCGGCAGCTGCCGCTATTATCACTGCTAACAATAATATGATACTTTTTTTCATCTTTTATCTCCACCAATAGAAAAAGCAAGAATGTGACTTCTTGCTTTACAGATTATATATGTAAATTAATAGCTGTAATGCCCCGCTACCTTACCTTTGCTTAATGGATATCCAAGCGCTTTAAACGCTTTAGGGCTTACATCAAGCACCGCATTAGGCATTCTGCCAACATCATTTTTATAAACCGTAATCACCTTTTTAGGCTTCGCTTTTGCATAAGCTCTGATTTTTGTCCCGTTTCTAGGAACATCAAATCCGATTTTGGTCGCACAATCCCAATGTCCAAGTTTCTTACCTGAAGAGCCTTTTTTCCCGACTCCATTATACCAAGTAATATTTCCGTTCACATGTTTCGCACTGGCATCTGATGAAAAACTAAAAGCTCCCAAAGTACTTCCTACTAAGATAAAAGCGGCTAAAATGACTTTCTTCAACATTTCGTCCCCCTGTTTGTTAACATCTAGGAAGATTATACACGATCAACCAGCTATTTTTTATTTCAATATCCTTACAGTAATGTTACAAAGTCAAAAAAGTTACCTCTGCTAAATTAAACCATGGAAGATTATCCTATTATAATAGCGGTATTAGCGTTATAATTATTAATAGAGTAGTTGTCGCATTCAATATGAACGAACCATTACCGTATTGTTCAAACCAAATTCATAGCTATGTAAACGATTGATACTCTCATATAAAGAAAAAAGAGTGTGCGAGACTCTTTTTTCTTCAAAGTTTCTTTTTTCAAAAAACGTAGATTATATTATATAAAAATTTCATTTCTTTTTTGGTTTTAAAAATGGCGATTTTGTGAACAGTTCATATTGACCGGTGCGGAATTACTCACATCAAAAGTTATAGGAGTGGTAATCCATGAAGGCAGCAAGATGGCATAACCAAAAGGATATCCGTATTGAACATATCGAAGAGCCAAAAACGGAGCCGGGAAAAGTAAAGATCAAAGTCAAATGGTGCGGCATCTGCGGAAGTGATTTACACGAATATCTGGGCGGCCCGATCTTTATTCCGGTTGACAAACCGCACCCATTAACAAATGAAACGGCACCTGTCACAATGGGGCATGAATTCTCCGGTGAAGTTGTCGAAGTCGGAGAAGGCGTTGAAAATTATAAAGTTGGAGACCGCGTCGTAGTCGAACCGATTTTTGCTACACACGGCCACCAAGGCGCCTACAACCTTGATGAACAAATGGGATTCCTCGGCTTAGCCGGCGGAGGCGGCGGTTTCTCTGAATACGTCTCTGTAGATGAAGAGCTTTTGTTCAAACTCCCTGATGAATTATCATACGAACAAGGTGCGCTCGTTGAGCCTTCAGCAGTCGCTCTATATGCTGTCCGCTCAAGCAAACTTAAAGCCGGCGACAAAGCGGCTGTATTTGGCTGCGGCCCGATCGGACTTCTTGTGATTGAAGCGCTGAAAGCTGCCGGTGCTACTGATATTTATGCTGTTGAGCTTTCACCTGAACGCCAGCAAAAAGCTCAGGAGCTTGGCGCGATCATCGTTGATCCATCTAAAACAGACGATGTAGTCGCTGAGATTGCAGAACGTACAGGAGGCGGAGTTGACGTAGCATTTGAAGTCACTGGTGTTCCAGTGGTGTTGCGACAAGCCATCCAGTCCACTACAATTGCCGGTGAAACAGTCATCGTCAGCATTTGGGAAAAAGGTGCTGAAATCCATCCGAACGATATCGTCATCAAGGAACGTACAGTAAAAGGAATTATCGGATACCGCGACATCTTCCCGGCTGTATTGTCATTAATGAAAGAAGGCTATTTCTCAGCCGACAAACTCGTAACGAAAAAAATCGTGTTAGATGATTTGATCGAGGAAGGCTTCGGGGCTCTTATTAAAGAGAAAAGCCAAGTCAAAATCCTTGTCAGACCTAACTAATCAGCATAAAAAAGAATCCGCGCTCGTATGCGGATTCTTTTTTATTTTATCCAATCACTTCAGCGCCAGAATCTTTATTGGCCCCGCCGTGATCATAAGCGCGGAAGTTTTCTTCCAGCTGCTCAAGCGAAAGTCCTTTCGTTTCCGGTAAAAACTTCTTCACAAACAGAACAGAGCAAATGCCTAATCCAACGAAGATAAAGAACGTTGTGGACAGCCCAATGGCGGCCAGCAATATCGGGAAAGTGAAACTGACTGCAAAATTCACCATCCACAGACAGAATACCGTGACACCCATTCCCAGTCCGCGAAGGCGAAGCGGGAAAATCTCAGAAAGCATCAGCCACGTCACTGGTGAAATGGCCCCCTGCTGAAAAGCAAGGAATGTAACTGTTAGTGACAGAACCACATACGGAAGTGCCGGTGATCCTTGAAGTACAAGTGAAAATATCCCGATCAGCAATAATGCTGTTGTCGTACCGATCAAGCCCGTCATCAGCATCGGCCGGCGCCCCACTCTTCCCAACAGCCAGATTCCGACGAATGTTGCCAATACTGAAATCACGCCATTCGCAATGTTTCCGATTAAAGCGGCTTCCGTTTGGAAACCAGAGTTTCTTAGAATTTCAGTCCCATAATACATAATCGAATTAACACCTGTAATTTGCTGTACAATCGCAATCCCTAATCCAATAAACACAATACGGCGCACCCATGGGACTGAAAGATCTTTAAACGTTGCTTTTTCAAGCTGATCTTCTTTTTTGAAAGCGAATTCAATTTCTTGCAGCTCAGCTGCTGCCCGCTTTTCATCCCTGATTTTTTTCAATACACGCAAAGCATCTTCTTTTCTCCCTTTCGAAACAAGCCAGCGGGGGCTCTCGGGCATTCTGATCATCCCGAAAAACAGGAACACGGCTGGAAGCGACGCAATGACCAGCATGAACCTCCACACATGGGAGTTGTCTCCCATTGTTGTTCCAAGGATTGCATTAAAAACAAAGGCCAAAAGCTGTCCTGATACAATCATCAATTCGTTCTGCGTCACCATCCGTCCTCTGCTTTCCACAGGTGACATTTCCGCTAAATAAGCAGGCACCGTCACTGATGCGCCCCCTACCGCAATACCAAGCACAAAACGGGAAATGATCATGACCGTAACATTCGGAGCAAACGTACACCCGATCGTCGAAATAAAAAATATAACAGCGAGGAATAAAATATTTTTGCGGCGGCCGTTAAAATCAGACATCCTGCCGCCAAACACAGCACCCAGCGCGGCTCCAAAAAGAAGTGAACTGGTGACAAGGCCCTCTGTGAAGGCATTGAGATTAAGCTGATCCGGCTCTCCCATATACGGCAAAGCTCCATTGAGCACACCGGTATCATAGCCAAAAAGAAGCCCGCCGAAAGTAGAGACTAAAATAATCGTGCGTAAAAATGACATTTGATTGCCTTGTTTATTCATACTGTTTCCCCCAGTCTTTTTCAAAATCGATCAATGCGTATTTCAAAAACCTATTCCAGGGCTGCTGTCTTCCTCACATTTCGTCACAGGCTTCAGAAAAAAGTTCTTCATGTTTTTATCCAATAACCTTATAACCTTCCCTTCTTATTATCATTCCATCCTCCTTGGAAGCGATTTCATTTCTAGCTAAAAAAACAATGAGTATTTCTTTGAGCATAACCTTGCTATTTTGTTATCTTATAGTCACTTCATAGTACTATTATAGTAATATGATAGTGACATTTTTGTTATATCTGATATTATCATAATTATAAAAACGTTTTCAGTCAATATAAATTTCTGAAAATTTTTTATTCAACAAAAGGAAAATCACTAAATCAAGGGGAAAACGAACGAAAAATGTGTGAATTAAGTCAAAATCTCTGTGATTTTCTGTTCATATCGATAAATGGGTAAGTGTTGGTTAACTTCATCTAAAATCAAACATTCGGTCAATTGTTTCAGACTCAAGATAAAAGGAAATAGAAAAGAAAATAAAAGAAGGCTGGCTTAAGGGAGGCAAAAAAAATGAATGAGGGTTATATCATTGCAGGCCTTTTATTATTGACAGCGGGGATGATTGATTTTTTATGGACCACGTTATGGTTAGAGAGCGGTGCAGGCCCGATCACAAGATGCCTGTCTGCTTGGCTGTGGAAAGGCTGCCGCAAAATCAGCGGAGACCACGCAAAGGTTCTGAGTACGGCAGGTCCACTGCTGTTATGCCTGACGTTAGTGATATGGATCATTCTATTTTGGAGCGGATGGGTGCTGATTTTCTCGAGCGACCCTCATTCACTTGTGGAAGTTCAATCGAAAGAACCGGCTTCCTGGTCAGACCGAATTTATTTTTCCGGCTATGTCATGTTTACTTTAGGAAATGGCGATCTCGCACCAAACGGAGGCCTATGGAAGCTTGTCACGGTTATTGAAACAGCTCAAGGACTGCTTACCATCACTTTTTCCGTCACGTATTTGATTTCCGTCTTGAGTGCGGTGAATCAAAAGCGTTCCTTTGCCCAAAGTGTATTAAGTCTAGGGCGTGACGGAACAGAAATCGTCCATAATGCATGGAATGGCAAAGACTTTCACGACATTGATTTTCTTCTTGTCGCCGCCTCATCAGAGCTGGGAAAGCTGACCGCTCAGCATAACGCCTTCCCCATCCTTCATTTTTACCACAGCACGCAGCATCAGGAATCCTCCATTATAGCTGTTGCTGTATTGGATGAGGCTCTAACCATTTTCAAATACGGTATTCCTGAACAATATCAGCCAAATCAGCTTCACATTAAAGAAGCGCGCTCGAGTATCAAAAACTACCTGGACACCGTTCATACTGCCTATATCCATCCTGCAGAACAAGCGCCGCCGGAACCAGACATCTCAAAGCTTCACCAATCAGGCATACCGGCTTTATCTAAGCAAACATTTCAAATTGCCGTCAATTCAATAAAGGAACGTCGTCAATTGCTGCTGGGAATTGTCCAAGCGGGTGCTCGAAAATGGCCTGTTCAGGAGCAAGCAATAGATAACGCATATTCTCCTAAATAAAAAAGTCCAGAGTGCTGATCACTCGGGACTTTTCACTGTATGATTCTTATACAAGCTTCTGGCCGCAATTCGGACAAAAATTGGCTTCGCCCGTTTTTGTTCCGCAGTTTGGACAGAAATTCGGTTTACTTCCGCTGCCAGTTGACTGTGGGCCTGATGACTGTGCCTGATGACTCTGATTCATTTGATTCATCATCTGATTGGCCATATTCATTCCCATCATCATTCCTGCCATATCCGAAGCCGCTCCGCCTCCGCTCATCTTTCCGGATGCCATTCCATCCGCCATCGATATTTGCTGGTATCTGTTCACATCCCCAACCATACCGTAGGAAGCGTTCTTTGTTATCATATCCTGAACCTCTTGAGGATAATTAAAGCTCATGATTTGAAAACCAGTGACCGTCATCCCGTCACTTATTAATTGCATATCTAAGTCCTCTTGAATTCCCTTCGCAATATCAAAAGCGTTCGCTTGAAGATTAAACATATCTTTCCCTTCTCTTGTGATCCACTTCATGAGAAGCTGGTCCAGAATAGAAGTGATACGGGTTTTAATATCCTCTACATAATATTGATCCTTCACGCCAGCGATTTTATCAATCAGGCTCATATAGTCCTGCACCTTGAAATTAAATGTACCGTTTGCACGAATCGGCATCCCGCCTGGCATTCCCGCTGCCGGAATATTTATCGCCTGTTTTGTTCCCCATCTTACGGTAAATTCCTTCGTATTGACAAACAGCACCTCGGCACGCATGCCGCTGTTAAAACCAAACTTAAAGCCCTTTAACGTTGAAAGGAATGGAATAATTTCTGATTCAATATCATAATCGCCATCATCTTGAAAAACCCCTTCAACCCGCCCATTGTTCAAAAAGACAGCATCCTGTCCGGGACGAATGATTAAACGGCTCCCTTTTTTAATTTCACGATTGTTCCATTTATAAAAAATCATATCATCTCTAAATTCTTCCCACTCTATTACATTTGCTAATTGGTTTCTGAAAAACGACATGTTACCTCTTCCTTTCTCTATTTTCTACTACTAGAAACTGCCCCGGCTTCCACTGTATGACGTGCCGCCTTTCGTCACACCGCCATCGCTGCCGCTGTCTTTATCATTTGATGGTTTTCTTTCTCTTGTTACAGTCGTTCTGATATAAGTGTCGTATTGATCAATCACATCAGACGTACGCTGATCCATATATGTATTCCCATTAACCGTTACTTTGCCGCCCGCCTGATAAAGCATAATTGAAACCGCAATTCCCCCGACTGCGATGGCAGCAATCAGCTGAAACCACCATGTGAAGAATATGTTGTCGGGGTTTATTCCGGGTTTTATGCCCATATCTTTATAGGAAAGCTTAATATATGTCTCAAAAGCTTTGAAATAATTTTCATTGGATAAATCAGATGAAATCGTATTTCTGATGCTGTTGAGCCTGTTGTTGTCCAAATACTTTTCAGCTTTTTTGTAGCCCGAGATGAATACTTCTCTATCCGCCATATCAATCGTTAAAATAGCTGTACTGCCTTTTCCGTAACGATCATAAAAATCGCCGGCATAATCGGCAATATCTTCACCATTTGTGCTTTTAGTCGTAATAATAATGAAATCAGTGTCTCTCTTTGCACCCAGCTCTGCCGAGAGAGATTCAAGTTTTTCGATTTCTGTTTTTGATAATAGATGGGCATGGTCATACACATGCTGCTGTGATTCAGAAGCTCTTGCCGCTTCGATCCCCAGTAAAGGCATCATGATGAAGACAGCCAGCACAACAAAGATCGCTTTCCCTAAAAATCCCCGCATCAAAATCCGCCTCCCATCATCAATGAAACGAGCTTCAATGCAAGAAATGTCCCGCCTGCTATTCCGCTAAACCATGCCGCTACTTTTCCTGAACTGATCGGCGGCTTTCCGACGACCTTACCTGTTTGCCCGTTCATCGCAAAGATATGCTCCGCTCTTTCATAATCGTAACTGACCATCCAAACGGGAAGCAAAACGTAAAAGCTGTTCACAGTTTTCGTGTGAATATGTTTGTCCCTCACATTGACTGACGTATATCCGGAAAAAGTAGAATGGATGTATGAATCTATATAACTGCTTATTTTCTCTTTTGCCCTTGGAAAAAGCTCCTCATCGGTATAATTGTACTTTTCCGCAATATAGCCGGCCAAATATGCCGTTTGAAAGTCCTTCAGCTGATCGTATGAATATGGCTCCAACTTATCCATTAACTCATCATTCATTTTTTCTGAGGCATCAACAGGAATTTTCAAATAATCTAGATTGATATCACGAAACGCTTCAAAATGCTCTGTTTCTGTGCATATATAATCCCCTTCTTCATACTGGTGGACTCTGGTACAGTTTGCTCTCACTTGTACTTCACTATTTAAATCAAACATCCAAAACGGAATATACATGCCGGTGATGCTTTTAATTCGATCAGCAGACATGAAACCTCTTGGTGTCAGAAGGCCTTTTTTGCACCACTTTCGAAATGCCTGTTCGGCTTCTTGCTTGCTGATTGTAAATGGGATGACTTTTGCCGGTGCCAAATGTCCTGATAAACGATCGGCAAGTATTGCAGCACCCCCGCAGAAGCTGCACGTCGTTGCTGTCGTTTCAGCTTCCGTGATCAAAACGGCGCCGCAGTTTTCACATTGATATTCTTTTGCCTCGTCTTCAGAAAACCGCGCCGCAATGTTTTCTTTCGGAAGGCTTTCAATATTGTCCTGTCTTCCGCAGCTGCCGCAGGATAACGAGCCGGTTTCACTGTCAAATGCCATATCACTGCCGCAGTTCGGACACTTATAAGATATTATCATTACCGTTCCCTCTCACATCTTATGATAAAATGGCGCCGCAGCCGAAAGCTGCGGCCTCCTATGTATTACTTATCGAGCATCATTTTCGCTTTTAACGCAGCAAGCTCATCATCAACCTGGCTTGAACCGCCAGTGTCATACTTTGCAGTCAGATCAGCCATATCATCCTGCGGAGCGCTGTTCAGTTCAGCCATTGCATTGGCCTGATCAAGCGCCTTATTTACTTTGTCCTCCATTCGGCCGAATGCAGACATTGATTGGCTTGTACTCGAAACAGAAGCGCCCAGTTTGTTCATTCTTTCTTGCGTTTTCGCTACTGCCCACTTCGCCTTGATCATATTTTTGCGTGCTTCCAGCTCTCCAATGTCAGATACCAGTTTGTCATGCATCTTTCTCATCTGCGCGGCATTGGTTGCAGCAATTTGATTCGCCGTCTGCAGCTCAGAAAGCTTTGATTCCAAAGATGTTTTTCTTTCAAGGAACTTTCTCGCATCGCCCTCATTCCCGGCTTGCAGTGCCTTCATTGCATAGCTTTCCATCTTTTCCATATCCGCCTGGCACTCGTGATATTCTCTTTTTGCTCTCTGCTCCTCAGCCATAACAGCTGCTGTTTCTGCCTTAACCTTAGCCAAATCGCTATTCATGTTTCTTAAATATTGATCTACCATTTTCTCCGGATTTTCAGCCTTGTCCAATAAAGCATTGATATTCGCAGACATAATATCTTTAAATCTTCCAACTATACTCATTATATCGTTCCTCCTAAAGCTATTCGATAACCCTTGTTACATATACTATTTATTATCGTTAAAAGTTTCACTTTTTTAATAAAAAATGACATTTCAAACGGAAAATATACAACTTTTTACCTGAACAAAAATGTAAGCAATAAAAAAAGGTGCTCCCAAAAGTCCAAAGACTTTCAAGAAACACCTTTAATGATTACAAAGAAACTTCAATCTCATCCATGCTTGGCAGTGCATCAATCGCTCCAATTTTAGTGCACACAAGAGCTCCGATCTTATTGGCAAACGCCACAATCTCACGCAGCTTCGCAAAATCTGCTTCTACAGATTGAATATGGCCCGTGTTTGCCAATTGATATAAAGCCGCACCGACAAAAGCATCTCCCGCTCCTGTTGAGTCGATTGATGTCACCGGAATGCTTGGAATGATTTCACGGTCTTTTCCATTGGAAAGAAGCGTTCCGCTTTTCCCAAGGGTTACAGCGACAATCTTGGCTCCGATCTCATGAAGGATCGCAACTCCCTTTTCCTGATCCTTCACACCGCTGATAATCTCAAGCTCCTCGTCACTGACTTTCACAAAATCACTTACAGCGATCGCTTTTTTCGCGACACTTACAAACTCTGAGACTCTTCCCTTCCATAAATCTTCACGATAGTTAGGGTCAAACGAGATAAACTGTCCATTATCCTTCGCAATCGACATCAGCCGTAAATAAGCTGAGCAAAATGGATCTGATAACAGCGCCGTTGCAGAGCCGAAATGAAGGATTTTCGCTTCGTTTACTCTTTCCTGGTCAATATCCTCCAGCGTAAACAAAGCGTCCGCGCCTCTATTAAAAACAAAGTCACGTTCTCCATTTTGTTTTAATGAAACAAAAGCAAGCGTTGTAGGCGCTTTCTCATCCATCACCAGCATAGAGGTATCGACATGTACAGCGTCCAATGTGCGCTTCAGAAAATACCCAAATGGATCCTTGCCTACTTTTCCGCTGAAAGCGGCGTCTCCACCCAGCTTGGCAATCGCTGCTGACACATTCGCCGGTGCACCGCCGGCACTTTTCAAGAATTGGCGCCCGTCCATTAAATCAACGTCAACATCGGTACAAAAGAAATCAATTAACAATTCTCCAATACAAACAACAGATTGACTACGCATATTATCACACTCATTTATAAAGTCTAGATTATAGTCTCAGTATATTACTTTCTGCTATAAATACAACATTGAATATTGAAAATTTTACATATATTTATTTCGCAGACCTTTGCTCCAGCTCAGAGATGATATGCTTATATCTTTTTTCCGTTAAAGGATAGAAGGCGATGAGAATAATAGAAAGCAAAATGAAAAATCCCGGAATCAAAGCATTCATGTTTTTAATCGCATTCAATGACGCAACTGTCTGGTCTGCATTCGCCACATACCCCGCGATTCCTAAATAAATGGCCGAAAATGATCCGGCTAACGCCACACCCAGCTTATTAATAAAGCTCATGCTCGAAATCACCACACCATCCGCGCGAATTCCGGTTTTCCATTCCGCATAATCGACACAATCCGCAACCATTCCCCAAGCAAGCGTATTTAAAGGCGTTGTGAAAAATCCCGATGCAAAAAGCCAAATGAAAATGAGTGTTATCGATGAATACGGCGTAAAATGCAGGCCGGCATAAGAAATAAGCGATAGAGCCGCCGTGATGATCATGACTTGTTTTCTGCCCCACTTCTCAGAAAAGAAAGGAATAAACAAATTGCTGATCAGCGCTGCTCCGAAAAATAAAACGGTTCCCATAAACACAAATTCTTTATGGTTTACGTTATACGTAAAATAATACACCATCGTGCTGAGCTTAATATTAAACCCGATCGCAAAAGCCAAAAATGATGAAATTAACATAAGCAAAGGTTTATTTCGGAATAAAACGGATAATGTCTTTTTGATCCCTTGTTTGTTTCTCTTTTTAGGCTGAATCCGCTCCCGTACAGTAAAGAAACTGAATAGATTCAAAACAATGCTGACCGCCGCGTAGATGAGCGCAGTCATTTGAAATCCAAACGCCTGATCCTCTCCCCCGATAGCAGTTGCAAGCGGTGTCGCACAGGAAATGGATAAAAGAATTCCGATATATACCAAAATCATCCGGGTTGTGGTCAGAACCGTCCGTTCCTCCACAGAATTCGTCATCCGCCCCGTTAGGCTGTTCACCGGGATTGTTTGCATACTAAAGGACATCCCAAGCAGAATATAGGTGACGTACGCATATACCATATTCCCGATCTCACCGAAATGAGGCGTCGTGAAACATAAGAATGTGAATAGCGCAAAAGGAAATGCCACCCACAGCAAATATGGCCTTGCTTTTCCCCACCTTGTATTCGTTTTATCTAAAATCAATCCCATGATCGGGTCAAAAATAGCATCCAGCACACGCACAACAAGAAACAAAGTTGCGATCACCGCAGGCTGAATGCCGCCGACGTCTGTATAATAAAATAATAAGTATGCGTTTACAAACTGAAAGATAATATTATACGACATATCGCCGAATCCATAGCCGATTCGTTCAAACCAGGACAGTCCGGTGCTGGATTTTGACTGGTGCTTCACTTTCATTGCCGTTACTTTTTCCGTTTCAATCATCATTTCCCACCTCAAGAATCCGTTTTCATTTCCAGTACACAAGAGGGAGAATACAAAGATCCTCCCTGTTCACTCAGCGATTTGGATACACCATCACTTTTAAACATTCATTCTTAAATTGAAGCGCCCGCTCCATCGCCTCTTGTGTCTGCTCCAGTGAATATTGGTCCGTTATAAGATGCTTCGTGTCCACAATGCCGGAAGCGAGAAATTCGATTCCCTTCGGATACGTATTGGCATAACGGAAGATCCCGTAAATATCAATCTCGTTATCCGCAATAAACGGCACATTGAGCGGAATCTCGTTTTGTGAAGGCAAACCGACAATCGCCAATTTTCCGCCCCGGCGCACAGAAGCCAGTGCAGTTTGCAGTGCCGCTGGATTCCCCGCTGTTTCCCAAGCAACATCAACGCCTTTTTCATTCGTGATCGTCTTAATCTCTTCAAGCGCATCCTGTTCACGGATATTAATGGCATGAGTCGCTCCCATTTTTTTCGCAGCCTCTAACCGCAGTGGCTCTAAGTCAGTGACGATAATTCTGCCTGCCCCAAATACTTTAGCTGCGGCAACGGCCATTAACCCAACAGGTCCCATCCCCATAATCGCAATTGTTGATCCGGGCTGCAGCTTCGTTCTTGCCGCTGCATGAATGCCGACAGAAAACGGCTCAATCAACGCAGCATCTTCATAAGAAAGTGAGTCTGGGATAGAGAAAACAAAGTCCTGCCGCATTTTGATATATTGGACAAACGCGCCGTCTACCGGCGGTGTAGCCAAAAACTGTACATCCGGGCAAAGATTATAGCGTCCTTCTTTGCACGCCTCACAGCGTCCGCACGTAACACCCGGCTCTACAGCGACGCGGTCTCCCACCTTGAATTGATCGACGGATGATCCGACAGCGGCAATTTCACCTGCACATTCATGGCCTAGGATAAATGGTTTTTCCACTACATAGTTGCCGATTCGGCCATTTGTATAGTAATGCAGATCTGATCCGCAAATTCCGACAGCCATCACCTTAATCAACACTTCATCATGATTGATGTCAGGCACAGGCACTGTTTCGATTTTGATTTCTCTTGTGCTGTGCATAACAGCCGCTTTCATGTTCTGAGGTACTGTGTGAGTCATTTGGCAAATTCCTTTCTTTAGAAAATAAAATGTAAGTGCATACATTTTTGTTTTCTCTGTTACTGCCCCCATTTTATCTGCTTTTCAAGACGTTCAACAGCCTTTCCTGCTGTATAAAAGGACAGCGGCACTGTACTTTTATTTTTTCATATACAAAAAACGCTGAATTGATAAAATAGTACTAATAGGAGGTGCAGGCTTATGGCTGAACTTGAAAACCGAAAACAATTTGCACAACTGCTGGCACCTGGCGTCAAAACGCTAAAACTTCATCCTGATTATAAAGTCAGAAGGAAAAAGAACGAAAAAACAGGACAGTCTTACATAGATAAAATCGCACTCCAGCTGGGAGTCTCCCCAAACACGATCAAAAGCTGGATCGGTCAGATGGGGGTAAACTACATTCCGGGAAGAATTGAGGACGGAAAACTGTTCGGGATGATCTGGATCATTCTCGAAAAGACCGACTTCGATATTGAGTGGTTGACCGACCTGCTGGAAACCACCACCATCCCAGTCATCAAACCCGCATTGCCTGTATGGGCAGCGTCTTGTTTGAAAAAAGCAAAAACGCTGCGAAAAGACGGGTCATTCGGAGCTCCCCATGATGACGATATAGAAAAAGCAGTAAAGCGGCTTTTTCATGACAGACCTAACCAAGAAACGAATGCGCTTACAGAGCAGCCTATCACGCATAACCTACCGTCACGCTGGTCCGTGCACTTTATCGGACGCAGCTTTGATATGGAAGCAATACGGCAATGGATGCTTTCTCCGTCACCAGTTTGTTTAATTACCGGCTGGGCCGGTATGGGTAAAACCACAGTCGCTCTTGAAGCCGCCTATTCCTGTGTCGACGATACTTCAGATTGGCCCGCATTCAACAGCATCATTTGGGTTAGCGCTGATTGGAAAGGATTGAGCTTTAGCGATTTTTTAAATACGATCGCCTATCAGCTCGGACGCACAGAACAAATCGATAAATCAATCAATGAAAAACGATTCGTCGTCCGCAATGCGTTAGCCAATTACACTAGAGAAAAACCGATCCTGCTGATCGTTGACAGCATCGATACCGCAGAACGTGACATTCACGAATTTATCACAAGCCTTCCACAAGGCGTAAAAGTTCTCCTCACTGCACGGGAAAACGTAAAACAAACCTATCGGGAAAGCTTCGGAGAAATGACAGCTATTCAGCTGAGCGGCCTTGAACAAACAGATGCCAACGAATTTTTCCAGCAAGAAGTGCACCGCTGCTTACAAACATGCAACCTTCCACTTAAACGGGAAAAGCTGGAGCAGCTGTTACATCTATCATCCGGCCTGAAAAACGAATTCATTTCAGCGACTGCCGGAAACCCGAAAGCCATGGCACTCAGCATCGCCTATATGTCAGATGATGACATACCCGCTCAGCAGCTGATTCATGAACTTGGAAAAGCAGGCTACTCACTGCTGGAATTGTTTGAGTTCCTCTTCGGCCGCACCTGGGACAGATGCAATGAAGATACGCGAAAGCTATGGCAGGCGCTTTGCTTTTTCAGCAAGCCGCCTGATGAAAAAAGCCTGGCGGCAGCAGCCGGATTAGACGCCCGCCGTTTTCATTACGCTATGGAACAAATGCGGTCATATGCGCTGATTCAGCCGGAACGACGCCAAGGCAGGACGCAATACTTAGCGCACCAAACCGTTGTCGCCTACGGAGAACAGCATTTGTCCGAACAGCACGAATATGAAAAAGAAGCCCGCAATCGCTGGGCGCACTATTATATTGATTATGCCGAAACCCATTTAAAGCGTGAACAGCCCAACTCTATCTATTGGAGCTACCTGCTGGGACGGAACTTAGATCATATGAAACAAGAATGGCCAAACATCTTAAAGGTCATCAAATGGGCAAGCGAAACCGATCAAAAAGAAATCCTAATCGAACTCATCACCCGCTTCAGCCATTTTCTAAGCAGAATCAACCTGCCCTTGCGAATCGAATACGGACGCAAAGCCGCCGACGTCGCCCATCAAGTAGGCCAACTCACACGAGAAGCGTTCTTCCGAATCGACACAGCAGGCTGGGCACTGATGGAAGTCAATGATTTAGACGGGGCCTTACAGCAAATAGAGGCCGGACTGAAGACTCTGGAACAATCAGACGCTCACGATGCCCATGATTTAAAGGTTTGGGGACACGCACTCAAAGCAAGGCTGTTTTTAAAAGCCGGGCAACAGGAAAAAGCAAAGACCATTTTAAACGAAATCGAAGATCAACCAATTTCCCCCACGATTCAACATAGGGTCCTGCTTGTTCGCGGTGACTTAAGCTTTGCGAGAGGTCATCATGAAGAAGCCATTCAATTATACGAAGCAGCAAATGAAATCAGCTCCACGTACGGCGGCGAAAAAACGATAGAAGCCTATTTCAATCTGGGTGTCGCTTACGTGAAATGTGGTCAATTTGAAAAAGCGGAAGAAGCCTTTGAGCAAATGCTCTATGACAAACATAACGCCAATCAGGTTGAGTTGATCTATTATTTTTACGGGATGGCGCAGCTGTTGAACCGTAAAGGAGAGAAAACGAAAGCGATGGAATCTAATCAGAGAGCGATTCGTTTGATTGATTCTTGGGAGCCTGGGATTGGGATTCGGGGAGAGGTGGAACCATTGGATAAGGCACTTAAAGGAAGTGAAATCACATTGTAGTTAGGAAAGTATGAGGTCAATCCTAGACATCTCACACCTTCTCTTTTATAAACAAAAAAGCCATATCAGTGGAGTAAACTAATATGGCCTTTCTGATAGAACGCTATGACATTTCAAATGAAATCAACGAAAAAAAACTTGGTATATCAAGGGTCTTATCCTTTTAATTACATCATGCCGTCCATTCATTTTAAGGTATAACAGAAGTTAAATAGAAATTAAAAAGGCCTTTAAATACTTTTTAATACGTTTCGATTAAATATGGCAAAAACGAATAGCACACAAAAACTCATCCCCGTAAATGGTCAAAAAAAGATGACTTCCTTAGTAAATATATGTAGGTGTCATCTTTTCTTATTGCTAATGTGAATCGAACAACTCATCCTAGATTATTCACTAAAAAATTTAATACCTTTTCTATCTTATTCTTTTTGATTCGTTTTATATAATTCTCCATGAACTCAAAATTGATTTGGTTGTTTTCTGTTAATGGAAGAATTATTTGTTGAGCGTTTAGCCGATTGTTACTAACTGGATAACCATTACCAAACTTGTCTCTTTGTTTTGTTATGGAACATGCAATAAATAATGAAGAGTATTCATTTAACTCTTTAATTGGTTTCAGTGCTGTAACATGAGTATCTAATAACATTTCTGAAGGTTGATAATATGCTATGCCAGCTCCTCCATCGCCATCATTATTTATTGTTAAAACTTTTCCTTCAAAAGAATCTTTTTCATTCCGATTCACAAAACCTTTGTACCCATTATTAAATTTTCGTGCCGATATTAAGGGGAAATTTCCTTCTTCTAAACTACTCATGTTATTTTGGTTACCACGTTTTAGGATAAAGAGATCCGAAATACTAAAGGTACCCCAATTAACTTCGTTCAATTTCACAAGTTCGTACTCGCCAATTTTATTTAGTTCCTTTTCTAAAAACTTTATCATTTTTTGCTTTTTTAATTCTTGTTGTTTTCGTGAGTAATTCTCCATATATCCCCAATCAGGATTGCCTTCAGCTGTTGAGGGAAGTACAATTTTAGTTTTGTTTAGTCTTGTTAAAGTAGCACCATTCCCACCCCAGTTAAATTTTTTAAGTTGGATTTTTAATAAAGGAATTATAAATAAAGCAATGTTTTTTGTTAGCTTTTCGTGAGACAATATTTGGATGTTTTGACCTGTGAAAAATGGTTTTTCCTGATAAAAAACTGTTTGTGTATCTAGCCCTATCGTAATGACATTTCCATTGTTTTTCTTATACTGTGATTTTTGGTCATCACCAATAAATAAATTTACTCCATTGTTAAGGTCTGTCCTAGTTATATAAGGAGTTTCCCCTGTCAGTGAAGTTAGTTTATTTTTATCAATCCCACTATTGGAAGATTCGATTGTAAATAAGCCATTTTCTCCTCCAATATTAAAGTCCTTCCATTTTATTTCATTCATTACTTTCACCATCTTCAAAAAGGTAGCCTCGTCCATGCAGCAACATATCTAATTGAAATGACAAATAATCACTTACTGTATCTTCAAACTCCTCTTCGCTCGGGGGATCTTCATTAAAATAATAAAAAGAATGTAGCCATTCATCATCAGCCTGAACACGGGTTTCTACACAAAAATCATTCGTGGCCTCTATACGATTGAACCAAACATCCAACAATTTTTGCTTTTTGTCTTTTGCAGAAGGCGTTTCAACCAATCCAACATGTTTTGATACTTCGTAACCATCATCTTGAAAATCAATAAACTTGCATATCTTGTCTTCGTGGTGTGGAACTCCAGCCGTAAAGACAGCAATACAAGGATTAGTACCAACACTATAGAAAGTGTCTCTATTTAAATTGATAACCCCTTCTAAAGTATGGTTTTTAAGTATGTTTTCTTTTATTTCTTTTTCTACTTTTGTTTTTCCTGTCATTGAGCTTTGCGGGACAATGATTGCTACTCGTCCACCTTCTACTATTGAATCTAATAAATGCTCAGTAAATGATAGTTCATACAAATCTGGATTCTTTGTTGAACCTTGAGAATACGGAGGATTCATCATGCCAACTGTACAACCTTTTAATTGCAGTTGGGCTGGGTTAGAAGTTAAAAAATTTGTGTTTTCTAGGTTGCTTTTTCCGTCACCCCTTAGAATCATATTAGTAGTTGCGATTGTAAACATATAACTTTGTAGTTCTATTCCTATTAGTTGCTCTTTTTTAATACGATTTCTCTGATAATCATCTTCTGCTTTTTGAAGCATAACGTGCAATGAAGAAATTAAAAAACCGCCAGTACCACAAGTAGGATCTAAAACTTTATCATCCGGTTTTAAATCAACTAAGTCACAAAACAATTCAGTAATATGTCTTGGAGTAAGAATTATACCTAAAGTTTGTCCGTCACCGCCTGAATAGGACATAAACTCCCCATAAAATCGACCTATGTAATCTTCGCCACTTTTGTTATAGCGAATACTTTGATAGATATTTTTATATAAAAATTCTGTATAATGTTTCAACGGAGTTTTATCCAGAGTAGAGTTTATTTGATTTATTTGTGTATTATCTCTTATAACTGAAAACTGGCTAAGTATTTTATCTTTTTTAGTGGTCGGAGAAACATTTGAACGGCTCAAGTTATCTTCTATTGCTTTATATATTTTTTGGCCATCAGTGACATTAGTATCACCCACTAAAGAATTAATAGAGAAGTTGCCAAACTCCATCTCTCTTAAAGCTAATAGTATCCCAGAAACAACTAAAGGCTTATCTTTATCTTGAATCGTTCCATAATTTCTCAAATCTTCATGTAGAGTGGCAGCATCTTTTAATATTTCTTTTGTTTCTTTTTCTGTATATGTATCTTCTTCAAGAATTTCTCTCATATAATATTCATCGATATTATCTTCATTAAAAGATATGAATGTCTCTACTTCAGGAAGTTCTTTATAATCACCACGTTCGTTAATGAAAATTGGACTTATTTTATGCCTCTTTTCATTTCCAGAAACACCAATTGCGATGATTTTATTATAATTTGTTTTATCCACGATATGTTTCCCGTAAAATAACGCTCCATTAACAGCATAATTTGTAACTGAAGCAGGATCTTCAGATAAAATATTTTCTACAGTTCTTTTTTCATGATTTGAAGTGCGGGCTTTATTTTCAATAACAATAACAAAATCTTTGACCACACCTGTATATTCAGGGAACCCTACATTCCCTGTACCTTTTTTAGAAGCTGTTTTTAAAGCCTCGTTGATTGATTTAATCGAGCTCCCTTGTGGATCTAAATCAATTTTGGCTTCTTTAAGCAAGTCGTAAACCCACAAATCCGTTTTCGCCTCATTACGCATTTTCCATCACCTACAAACAAAATAATAAGTCAATTTTATCATATTAGAGTAAACATAGTTATATTTTATTGCATTGTGTCAATTTTAAACACAAAAAAGCCCTTACCTCCAATTAAGGAAGTAGGGTTTATTCCATTTGTGCTTTTGTTATACGTGCGTTAGTGTCTTTAGTTCTTCCTAATACTCTAGGAAGCGGGTCTATTCTTTTTCAATTTCTTCATTTAGCATTAAAGCCGTAAATCCTACAATATAATCCGTATTAATGATAAGCTGGTCAACATGCTGAAAACATTAGATCAAACAAAACGAGATTAAATTAAAAAATCGCCTTGTTTTCAAGGATAACCAATTTATTTTTGCTCGGGAAGATGGGCACCCACAATTAAGAAAGGTAGTGGACACCCGTCTTAAACGATTGCTAAAAAAGGCAGAGGAATTGAAAAGAATATCACTCCTCACTCTTTTCGGCACACGCACACATCTTTATTGCTTGAATCTGAAGTAGGCATTAAAGAAATACTACAACGGCTAGGGTATACCGACATAAATACCACAATGAATATCTATGCTCATATGACCACCAACATGGAAGAAAAGGCCTCCCAAAAGTTCGATAAACTAATGGAAGACCTTCTCTAATCGTTTGTATTATTTTTTATTGTTTGTCGCATGTGTGCACCATGCACACAAAGCAGCACACAAATTTATATATCAGTTGGACAAATCGTTGATATAACAGGATTTATAAACCCCTATTACATCATGCCGCCCATACCGCCCATGCCGCCCATATCAGGCATTCCTGCGCCGCCAGCGTTTTCTTCTGGCTTGTCAGCGACAACGGCTTCAGTTGTTAACAACATAGCCGCTACAGACGCAGCGTTTTGCAGTGCAGAACGTGTCACTTTTGTTGGGTCAACGATACCTTTGTCGATCATGTTTACCCATTCGCCAGTTGCAGCGTTGAAGCCTACGCCGATTTCTTCGTTTTTGAGGCGCTCAACGATGACAGATCCTTCAAGACCAGCGTTGTGCGCGATTTGACGGATTGGTTCTTCAAGCGCGCGAAGCACGATGTTGATACCTGTTTGAGCATCGCCTTCAGCTTCAACTGCAGCGACTTTGTTATATACGTTTACAAGCGCTGTACCACCGCCGGATACGATGCCTTCTTCAACAGCCGCGCGAGTTGAGTTCAGGGCGTCTTCGATGCGAAGTTTACGCTCTTTCAGCTCAGTTTCAGTCGCAGCGCCGACTTTGATGACAGCTACGCCGCCAGCAAGTTTCGCAAGACGCTCTTGTAATTTTTCTCTGTCGAATTCAGAAGTTGTTTCTTCCACTTGAGCGCGGATTTGAGTCACGCGGGCAGAAATTTTGTCTGTTTCGCCAGCGCCTTCAACGATTGTTGTGTTTTCTTTAGTAACGACAACTTTAGAAGCGCGCCCCAATTGAGCGATTTGAGTAGATTTCAGGTCAAGGCCAAGATCTTCTGTGATGACTTCTCCGCCAGTAAGGACAGCGATGTCTTCAAGCATTGCTTTACGGCGGTCACCGAAGCCAGGAGCTTTAACAGCAACTGCGTTGAATGTGCCGCGAAGTTTGTTCACAACAAGTGTTGCAAGTGCTTCGCCTTCAACGTCTTCTGCGATCAGAAGCAATGGTTTGCCTTGCTGAACAACCTGCTCAAGCACAGGAAGGATTTCTTGAATGTTTGTGATTTTTTTGTCTGTGATTAAGATGTAAGGATTGTCAAGAACCGCTTCCATCTTATCAGAATCAGTTACCATGTAAGGAGACGCATATCCGCGGTCGAACTGCATACCTTCAACAACTTCAAGCTCAGTTGTGAAGCCTTTAGACTCTTCGATTGTGATAACGCCGTCGTTTCCTACGCGCTCCATTGCTTCAGCGATAAGGCTTCCGACTTCCTCATCAGCAGCAGAGATCGCAGCAACCTGAGCGATAGACTCTTTGCCTTCGATTGGCTTAGAAATTTCTTTTAAGTTTTCGATCGCAACCGCTACAGCTTGTTCCATACCTTTACGCACGCCTACAGGGTTAGCGCCTGCTGTTACGTTTTTAAGGCCTTCACGGATCATTGCTTGCGCAAGAACTGTCGCAGTTGTTGTACCGTCACCGGCAACGTCGTTTGTTTTGCTGGCTACTTCAGCAACAAGCTTCGCACCCATGTTTTCAAACGCGTCTTCAAGCTCGATTTCTTTAGCGATTGTTACACCGTCATTTGTGATTAACGGAGAACCGAATTTTTTCTCTAGAACCACGTTGCGTCCTTTTGGTCCTAAAGTTACTTTTACAGCATCAGCAAGTGCATCGACACCGCGAAGCATTGCGCGGCGGGCTTCTTCACTAAACTTAATATCTTTTGCCATGTTTACAGTACCTCCTCGAATTTTTAAATGTTTTTATTTAAGAATTAGCCAATAACAGCTAAAATGTCGCTTTCACGTAAGATTAAGTATTCAGTACCTTCGTATTTCACTTCAGTACCTGCGTATTTTGAGAAGATAATGCGGTCGCCCTCTTTTACTTCTAAAGCAACGCGCTCTCCGCTTTCTAACACGCGACCTGAACCAGCTGCCACGATTTTGCCTTCTTGCGGTTTTTCTTTTGCAGAATCCGGCAACACAATTCCGCTGGCAGTTTTTTCTTCAGATTCTACGAGTTCAATGACAACGCGATCACCTAATGGCTTTAACAATGTAATAACCTCCTCAATAGTATGAATATGTAATTTTAGCACTCAGCACTAAAGAGTGCTAACACAATTCTTATAATAAAGAATCTCCCTTCCAATTTCAAGTGATAAGATAAAAAATTTTTCACGCTTACATCATTCTTTTCCGCTCGCTTTTCCGTTAGCTTTTTCACCCCCGTTCCGATTATGTTACAATAGCTGTAGATGAACGAAACCCACTTAACAAAGGAGTACATACCATTTGAGAAAACAGTATTGGTTTATTATTTTGACATATATCATCATGCAGTTTTCCGCATTAATCGCGATTCCCTTGTTATTTAAATTCGGTTATGCCGGAGGACAGCCTACAGATGAAAATATGCTGCATGCACAAGGATTATGGTCCGTCATCAGCTTTATCGCCTGTCTCGTTATTGTTCTTCTCATTTTGAGAACCGTTCCGAAAGAAACGCTGCGAAACGGACAGAAGGACTCAATCGGACTTTCTATCCTTTGGGCGATAGCCGGTTTTTTCATTGCCCTTTTCTCTCAAGGAATTGCAGGCTCTATTGAATACTATGTATTTGGCATCGGAAGAGAATCAGAAAATACACAAGCGATTCTGGATGTCATTCAGGCAGTCCCACTCATGATTATCGTTTCTTCAATCATCGGGCCTATATTGGAAGAAATCATCTTCAGAAAAATCATTTTCGGGGCGCTGTACGAAAAAACGAATTTCTTCTTTGCCGGACTGATTAGCTCGGTTATTTTCGGTATTGTTCACGCTGATTTGAAGCATCTTCTTCTATATACAGCAATGGGCTTTACCTTTGCCTTTTTATATGCGAGAACAAAACGGATATGGGTGCCGATTTTCGCCCATTTAATGATGAATACATTCGTTGTCATCATGCAGCTTGAGCCTGTTCAGAAATACCTTGAACAGCAGAGTACACAAATGCAACTGATTATTGGAGGATTATTTTTATGAGAAACCCGGTAGTTTGGGGAATGATCTACTTTGCCGTAGGGTGCATCTTTACTTATCTTGCCGCAAGCTCGCCAGGCAGCATGTGGTCATTTTACTCCATCCTGCTGATGGTGTTCGCCGCTTACAACATCAGCATTTCTTTTAAGATGTTCGCCTTTTCATTTAAAATCAAAAAGAACCAGAAATAAAGAAAATCCATTTCTCTTCTCCGAGAAATGGATTTTTTATTATTGCCCGGAAGACACGTCCTGATCGGCAGCACTGCTTTTCTGCGCTTTCCGATAAGCGGTCTTCGATATCAGAATACTGATTTCATATAAAATCAAAAGCGGGACCGTCACCATCATATGGGACAGTAACTCAGGCGGTGTAATCAGGGCAGCGATCACCAAGAGCGTAAAATACGCATACTTTCTGATTTTCGCTAAAAACATCGGTGTCACAATTCCGAGCCTGGTCAAAAACATGAGGATGACCGGCATTTGAAACAGCAGTCCAAACGGAATCGTCAGCTGCAGAAGAAAATGAAAATATTCATTAATTCCGATCACCTGATTGACATTCAAGTCCTGAGAGATCCGCTTCATAAAATCAACAACAAAAGGAAATAAAATATAATATGAAAAAGATAAGCCCGCTAAAAACAGCAAAATAGAGATCGGAATGTAGCTGAGCGTTACTTTGCGCTCTTTCTCATAGAGGCCCGGGCTCACAAAAGCCCAAAGCTGATAAAGAATAACCGGCGAGGTCAGGACGATGCCGATGATAAACGCAAACTGCATAAACACATAAAGCGGGTCTGTCAGGTTAAACGCGTTAAGCGTAAGCTGCTTCGCTTCATCTGTTTCTTGCAGATACACAATAATCGGCTTCGCTAAAAAAAATCCAGCAATAAAGAAAACGACAAACGCCAGCGCTACAATCAGCAACCGTTTTCGAAGCTCAGCAATATGCTCCAGCAGCGACATTTGATTCACTTTCATTCGTGTCATCCTAACTTACTGATCTTCTTTCTTTTTTTCCTCTTCATCACTTGTTAATCCTTTAGTAGCGTTTTTGAATTCACGAAGTGTGTCTCCGGCTGCTTTGCCCAATTCAGGCAGCTTTTTGGGGCCGAAGATAATCAGAGCAACGATTGCGATAACAGCAAGGCTTCCAGGACCGATCGGCATATTTGGGCTCCTCCTTTCCCTCTATTCGATTTCCTCTAAAACTGAATAATGCTTCAAGAAATAAACCAGTGACTGAAGCTCAACTGCTAAATCTATATGATGAATTCGAATGTGTTCCGGCACATTCAAACGGGCCGGCGTAAAATTAAGGATTCCCTTGATTCCTAACGCAACCAATCTGTCTGTAATGGATTGAGCGGCAACTGCTGGCACTGTAAGAATGGCAACTGATTCATCTTTTACGTGTTGTTCAAGGTCATCAAGGTTATAGACGGGCACGCCGCCTACCTCAGTTCCTATTTTACTCTCATTTATATCAAAAGCCATAGAAATTTTTGTGTTATTATTTTTTGTGAAATTATAGTGAAGAAATGCCGTTCCCAAGTTCCCGACACCAATCAAAATGACATCAGTCATCTCATCCTGATCAAGCGTTTTTCGAAAAAAAGACAGCAAATAATCCACATTATATCCGTATCCTTTTTTGCCAAGAGCTCCAAAATAGGAAAAATCCCTCCGAATCGTGGCAGAATCAACCTTTACGGCATCACTGAGTTCAGCGGATGATACACGCTGTTTTCCTGACGCATGCAGATTCTTTAAAAAGCGATAGTAAAGCGGCAGCCGTTTCGCCGTCGCCTGCGGAATTTTTGATTGATCCTTATTCATTTTTGGTCCTCCAAATTATACTCGGATAGTTCTCTTTTAAAGTCACCGTTTTTCCCGCCTGTCTTCTCAAGCAAGAAAGTAGGACCGATGACCATTCCCTTATCAAGGGCCTTGCACATATCGTAAACGGTAAGAGCGCACACCGATGCAGAAGTGAGCGCTTCCATTTCCACACCTGTACTCCCTTTCGTTTTGACCTGTGCTTTTATATGAAGTATAACTTCTGCTTCTTTTATTTTCCAGTCAAACGATATATCTACCCCGCTCAATGAAAGCGGATGGCACATTGGAATGATATTCGACGTTTGCTTTGCGGCCATAATGCCTGCCACCTGTGCGACAGCCAGTACATCTCCTTTGCCGATATCGTGACTCTGTATTTTCTCGTACACCTCATTCTTCATGTGTACGCTTGAAACAGCCGCCGCAGTACGGACAGTCGAAGATTTTTCGCTGATATCCACCATCTGGGCTCTGCCTTGTTCATTAAAATGAGAAAATCCATTCATATTAAAACTCTCCTTAAACAGATCATACACTATTTTCTTCTCTATGTCTTATATGGCCAATGTATTGTTTGCTGACTTCTGGTTCATAAGCTACACTTAACTTATTATAACAGAGGTGAAATAATATGATGATCTTACAAGTTAATCAGCTGTCCAAATCGTTTGGTGCTGATACTATTTTAAACAATATAAAGCTGGAAGTCAGAAATCGTGATCGCATCGCCATTGTAGGAAGAAATGGCGCCGGAAAATCCACGCTCCTTAAAATTATCGCAGGCCAGCTTTCGTATGAAAAGGGCGAAATTATTAAACCGAAAGATATTACAATGGGATATCTCGCCCAGCATACTGGCTTGGATTCTAAGCTTACCATAAAAGAAGAGCTGCTGACTGTTTTTGACCACTTAAAAGCAATGGAAAAGGAAATGCGGGCTATAGAAGAAAAAATGGCGGCAGCTGACCCGGGTGAATTAGAAAGCATCATGAAAACCTACGACCGCCTTCAGCAGGAATTCAAAGATAAAGGCGGCTATCAATATGAAGCGGATGTCAGATCTGTGCTGCATGGCCTCGGCTTCAGCCATTTTGACGATTCTACACAGGTTCAAAGCCTCAGCGGAGGCCAAAAAACAAGACTGGCTTTAGGTAAGCTTCTGTTAACACAGCCTGATTTACTCATTCTCGATGAGCCGACAAACCATCTGGATATTGATACGCTTACCTGGCTTGAGCATTATTTACAAGGCTATTCAGGCGCCATTCTCATCGTTTCGCATGACCGCTACTTTTTGGACAAAGTGGTAAACCAGGTATACGAGGTATCAAGAGCCGAAAGCAAAAAGTATCACGGCAACTACAGCGCTTATCTCGACCAAAAAGCCGCGCAGTATGAAAAGGATCTTAAACTGTACGAAAAGCAGCAGGACGAAATCGCAAAGCTGCAAGACTTCGTAGACAGAAATCTGGCGAGAGCCTCTACCACCAAAAGGGCGCAAAGCCGCAGAAAGCAGCTTGATCGAATGGAAGTCATGTCAAAACCGCTTGGTGATGAAAAATCCGCAAACTTTCATTTTGATATTACAAAACAGAGCGGAAATGAAGTCCTCCGTGTTCAGGATCTCACAATCAGCTATGAAAACCAGCCGCCGCTTTTAACAGAAGTGTCATTCATGCTGACAAGAGGAGAAAGCGCCGCGCTTGTCGGCCCTAACGGAATTGGTAAATCGACATTGCTGAAAACATTAATAGACACCCTAAAACCAGATCAAGGAACGATCTCATTCGGCTCAAATGTCAGTGTCGGCTATTATGATCAGGAACAGGCTGAACTGACTTCCTCTAAACGTGTCCTTGATGAGATGTGGGACGAGTACCCCGGGCTCCCAGAAAAAGAAATCAGAACGTGTCTCGGAAATTTCTTATTCTCCGGAGATGACGTGCTGAAACCCGTCCATTCACTGAGCGGTGGCGAAAAAGCAAGATTGGCTCTAGCTAAGCTGATGCTTCAAAAAGCCAACTTTCTCATCCTTGATGAACCGACAAACCATCTGGACTTAGACAGCAAAGAAGTTCTCGAAAACGCGCTGATTGATTATCCAGGCACACTGTTATTTGTCTCACATGACAGATATTTTATTAACAGAATCGCCACAAGAGTGCTGGAGCTTTCTTCAAGCCATATAGAGGAGTATCTGGGAGATTACGATTATTATACAGAGAAGAAAACAGAGCAGCTTGAATTGGAGAAAATGAATCAGCAAGAGGAAACTGAAACAACGCCAGCTACAGTGAAGTCTGACTCCAAACGTTCCTACGAGGAAGAAAAAGAATGGAAAAAGAAAGAGCGCCAACGACTTCGTCGAATTGAAGAAATTGAAGCCACTGTTCAGAGCATTGAAGAAAACATCAGCCGCAATGATGAATTGCTATGTGATCCTGAAGTCTATCAGGATCATGAAAAAGTCCAAGCTATCCATGCAGACAATGAGAAACTCAATCAGGAGCTGGAATCCCTTTTGTCCGAATGGGAAGAACTATCCACAGAAGAAGATTAAAAAAGTCAAGCACCTCTTTTTAGAGGTGCTTTTTATCCACAGAAAATAACCTTATAAACAGATGAAGTAAGCGCTTTATACACATTATCCACAAAATATTCTGAATTTATCCACTTGATTAACAGTAACTTCAGCCCTTTATCCATCTATATCTCTATAATTGCTCACAGATATGTGGATAAATTGTGAATTATCTGTTAATAACAAATAAAAAGTCTCACGCTATTATCTCGTGAGACTTTGATAAGAAGTCAATTCAAGGCCAGGCTGCCCATTCATATCGTATGCACCGCGAATACCCTTTTCAAAAGCAATTGTGCCAGCGGCAGCAATCATCGCCGCATTATCTGTGCATAACGCTAACGGAGGAATGACAAGCGAAACCCCTTCGTGCTGGGCAAATTCCTTTTCTAATGCAGCTCTGAGACCTCTATTTGCAGCTACTCCACCAGCTAAAAGAACCTGTTTGACACCATATTCCTTTGCTGCGCGTGCTGTTTTGGTCACCAAGACATCGATCACACTATTTTGGAAGCTGGCAGACAAATCTTCCGGAGCAATCTCTTGCCCTTTTTGAGACGCATTATGAAGCGTATTGATCACTGCAGACTTCAATCCGCTAAAGCTGAAGTTGTAAGAGCCTTCTTCAAGCCATGCGCGAGGAAGCGGAATATTGTCATTCCCTTTTTCAGCTAGCTTGTCAATTTGCGGTCCACCTGGATATGGCAGACCCATCGTCCGCGCCACTTTATCGTAAGCTTCTCCTGCCGCATCATCAAGGGTTTCCCCAATGACTTCAAATGATCCATGTTCCTTCATATAAACCAGTTCTGTATGGCCTCCAGAAACGACCAATGCCAGTGCCGGGAACACGATGTCTTCTACAAGACGGTTCGCGTATATATGACCGGCTATATGATGAACGCCTACTAACGGAATGTTATGTGCAAAGCTCAATGCTTTAGCGGCATTCACTCCGATAAGAAGCGCTCCCACCAGTCCCGGACCTTCCGTGACTGCAATCGCATCAATATCCCTATACGTCATGCCAGCTTTGCGAAATGCCTCTTCTATAACCAAAGTGATTTGTTCAACATGATGTCTTGAAGCTATTTCCGGAACGACGCCTCCAAAACGCTTATGACTTTCAATTTGAGAGGCTACTACGTTTGAAATGATCTCTTTTCCATTTTTCACAATAGCTGCCGCAGTCTCGTCACAGCTTGTTTCAATTCCTAATACGTACATGTCTTTTTGCTCACTCATTTATCGTCACCCACATAATTAACGCATCTTCCCCGTTATCAGTATAATAGTTCTTTCTTATTCCGCCGGGCTGCATCCCGAATTTCTTATATAAGCCTTGAGCAGGATGATTCGAAACCCTCACTTCAAGCGAAAGCCGTCTTGCGTCTTTTTCTTTGCACAGTTCAACAGCTGAGCGAAAAAGCGTTTCTCCTAAAGACTGGCCGCGATACTCTGGTTTTATCGCTATATTTGTAATTTGGGCATCGTCCATCACAATCCAAATCCCGCAATACCCAGCTAGATGGCCGTCCTTTTCAATCACGAGATAATGAGCATACGGGTTTTCCAGCAGCTCATGATAAAACGAATCCTTCGTCCAAGGAGACGTAAAGGAGGATGCTTCGATTTCGTATACGTGATCTATATCCTCAAGCCGCATATTTCTGACCGCTGCTTTTGTTTTCATCCTATCACCCTACTTTTGACTTTCAATCCATTTCGCTTCAGCTTCTGCCAGCCGCAAGTAATCAGGGACAAGCCTATGAACATCAGCTGCTTCCTTTTCCTTCCCGAGAAATGCCAATTCTGAAGGACGCGGGTTATGCTGGGCGGCAGTTCCAATGAACCCTTTTGTTCCAAGCACATCCTCGATCATCTGCTTGTGAATAGAAGTATCATGACCTAAAAACAGCACTGGGCGGTCCTTTTCTTTTAGCATCTCCAGCCAATCTGCCAGCAGCACATTTTGATCCGGAGCAACTTGCTCTAAAAGCCCATTTTTGTACTCATACAGACCTGTGTACACCTGTCCCCGTCTAGCATCAAAGATTGGGCAGATCAGACCCTCAAAATGCCGGCCATTTGCCGCAAGTGTCTCAAGACTTGATACAGCAGCAATTGGAATGTCTAAAGACCAAGCAAGTGTTTTGGCCAGCGTCACACCTATTCTTACTCCTGTGTATGAACCAGGGCCTTTTGCAACGACAATTTTAGAAAGGTCCTGCGGTGCCATATCACAATCACTCAGCAATGAATGAACAGCAGGCATCGCTCTTACAGAATGATTCTTTTTCAAGTATGTAATGTATTCTGCTATAACGGTGTCTCCTCGAAGCAGCGCAATGCCCAATGTATAATTTGATGTATCAATTGCTAATATTGTCATGTCTACTTATCTCCTCACAAAGCATTTCATACCGATTCCCGACAGCAGTAAAGGTGATTTCCCGCTCACTATCACCAGCTCTTTTGATGACAATTTGCAGACGCTCCTGCGGCAGCTGTTCTTCAATTAAATGGGCCCATTCAATGAGACAGACACCTTGTCCGTGAAAATATTCATCGAGTCCCAAATCTTCACTTTCATCTTCCATTCTATATACATCCATATGATAAAGAGGAAGCGAGCCATCGTTATATTCTTTTATAATTGTAAAAGTCGGACTGTTTACAACACGTGTAATTCCCAGCCCTTCCGCAAAACCTTTCGTAAAAGTCGTTTTACCTGCACCTAAATCGCCCTCTAATGTCAGGACGTCTCCCGGTTTAGCAAACGATGCAGCCAGCTTGGCAATTGCTTTTGTTTCTTCAGGATTTACGGTTCTCCACTTTAATTGCTTCACACGAGTCACCTGTCTTATTTAAAATGATTATATCCTTTTTTCTCTAAAATCATTGATGTTTTATCTGCTTTTAGGATCACATTGGATTCTGTTTTTTTCCTGACTTGGCCAATCTTTGTAATGGGCAGTTGACGTGTTTCGCACTCCTGCTTCAGCACTTCCCACTCGTCATTTGAAACCGTCCCTGTCAGCTCAAAATCCTCACCGCCAAACAAAGCCCATTCTTTCCAATTACGATGAAGCTTAGGCAAATCAGGATGAATTGGAAGCATGCTTTCATCAATTTCAATTGAAACACAGCTGGCTTCTGCAATCTCGTTCAGTTCACTAGCCAATCCGTCACTAATATCATTTAAAGCCGCCCGATTCATACTTGAGCACAATCTGCCGACACTTACTCTTGGCTGAGGCCGTTTATGCCTGTGGATAAAGTAATCCGTTTCCACAGATGAGTTTTGAAGATTAGTCTCTTCCAGCAATAAAGAAAGTCCTGCTGCAGAAGAACCGATTTCACCCGTTACAAACACTATATCATTCGGTCTAGCCAAGCTGCGTAAACAGGCCCTTCCCTTTTCTACTTCACCGATCACAGTGACAGTTACGACTAATTTGTCAGAGATAGAGACTGTATCACCGCCAATCAGATCCATATGATATAGTTTCGCCAGTTCATTCATTCCTTCATACATCGCCTTGATTTCAGCTTTAGTCCATTTTGAAGGTACCGCAATTGATACCAAATAATATTTAGGAATGCCGCCCATCGCGGCAATATCACTTATATTAACGGCTAACGCCTTATACCCGATATCTTCAGGTGAGGAATAGTGTAATTTGAAGTGCACGTCTTCTACCATAGTATCAACACAAACAATTTCCTGAACGCCGTGTTTCGCAGTGTAGAGCGCTGCATCATCACCAATTCCTACATCAACGGAAGAATGGTGAATGGTCCGTGGAGTAATGCTATGTATCAAATCAAATTCATCCATGAAGCAAAACCTCCTTTCAACCCTAGTTATGCCTATATGTGCTCCCCCTAGTTTATCGAATTTTGCTAGAATATCCAAGAAGTTGCCGATATAAAGAAAGCTTGGCTAAGACACCAAGCAGAAGATACAGTAAAAGAAAACACAAAAAAAACGAAAACATGATCGTTTCGTTTACATTAATGGCGGTCCGGACGGGACTCGAACCCGCGACCTCCTGCGTGACAGGCAGGCATTCTAACCAACTGAACTACCGGACCATATTTATATAGTGTATTATTTCGGTTGCACCCTTTGGGCACTCCTTTTTCATTCAAAATAATTTGGTTGCGGGGGCAGGATTTGAACCTGCGACCTTCGGGTTATGAGCCCGACGAGCTACCGAACTGCTCCACCCCGCGATGATGTAATTTAAGATAAAAGCTTGGCGGCGTCCTACTCTCACAGGGGGAAACCCCCGACTACCATCGGCGCTGAAGAGCTTAACTTCCGTGTTCGGTATGGGAACGGGTGTG
>NZ_JANYMN010000003.1:0-452870 GCF_030386235.1 Bacillus sp. B.PNR1 | reverse complement strand
TCAGCGCCGATGGTAGTCGGGGGTTTCCCCCTGTGAGAGTAGGACGCCGCCAAGCAAGTTTAAACCCAACTCATTGAGTTGGGTTTTTTGTTTTATATCTGTACCGGTTTGTTTTCGTCGGTATCCATTTTATTGAGCTTTCTGCTTTTTAAGTTCTCTAACATTTTTAATACCAATACAATCCCAAGCATGATCAACATGAGCGTTGTAAATAACCAAAATGCAGTTTGTACGGGAAACTCATCTAGACTCCATCCGACTGCGATTGGCAGGATAGAGCCGCCTAATCCATTGGCAGCGAGCAGCATGCTTGTCGTTTGTTCGGTTTTTCCTGGGTAAAATTGATTAGTGATAATTAAAGCAATGGCGAACATGCCGGCCATAAATAATCCTAAGAAGAAACAAAGAACAAACCCAGCAAAAGCTGTTTTGCTGATTGCCAAAATACAGAGTGAAATGAGGCCGCCGATATTTATCAGCCTAAGATAACGATGATAGGTTAATTTTTCGGAAACCGGCCCGGTCAGTAAACGGCCGATGATCATACCGATCCAATATATTGTTACCGTAATGGTCGCTAAGGAGTTTGAAATATCCCATTTCTCAGCAAAGATAGAAGGGATAAAGTGAACAATTGATACTTCACTGCCTCCATAAAAAAAGAAGTAAGCAGCTGCTAAACAAATAAACAGTAAGCCATGCTTTCGAAAACTTGTAGGTGCTTGTTGCTTTCCATCGGCCGAGGTGTCTGTTTGACGATTGAGTAAATCGTCTAAACTGCCAAAACTCATCCGGCTCCAAACAACCATTAAAAGAAATGAACTTACCCCCAATACAAGAAAAGCCAATGCCCATACATGATTGCTGATTAAAAAACCAGACAGCAATGGCATGAAAAGTGCCCCTAAACCGTATGCTACTTCCATCTTACTCATAGCGATTGCTTGTTTTTCTTTAATTGCTGTTAGAATGATTGTTCCTACACAGGATTCTACCAGCCCAGCCCCAAGTCCAGCCATACTGACAAGAAGAAAGAGCAACGGCCATGGAGGGAGGAAATAAATAAACAACTCGCAGCTGATCATGGCTAGCCCAATTACAACGACTTTTCTGCGTCCCATTCTTTTTACAGCATAAGGCATCCCTAATACGCCGATTAAAAACCCCATAAATTGTGAAAAAACTAATACACCGCCATTACTGTAGTTTTGGGCGTAATGGGAAAGTAATTCCGGCAGGACGGCTCCAAGTATAACGAGAGTAAAGGCGATCGATCCATAAGATAAACATCCAATCCACAGTAAACGAGTTTTCATTCATTAATCTCCTTTGATAAAAATAATACTCTCTACAATTTTTAATAGGACTGGCAGCAAAATAAGCGTTTATGTAGTTTATATTTAGTTTTTTACAATAAATCCATTTATTTCTATCTTAACATAAGCTGTTTAAATAGGAACCCCCTATGCAAACGTTAACAAATAATTAACAATTTTTACTATTTATCTAGTTGACATTAATTTCTAGAATTTATACGATGGTTAACGAGTTTTACATATTTTATTAAATAGGGGTGTTGATAGTGGGGACTAAAGAAGTTACGAATCCAGACAGTTTGTATTACAAAGTGGATGATGTTGTCATGGAAAGAGGAGAAGGCATTTATTTATACGACTCAGAGGGCAATGAGTATATTGATTGTGCTTCTGCTACTTTCAATTTGAATTTGGGTTATACCAATAAAGAAGTTATTGATACAGTCAAAGAACAGGCTGACCAGCTGATACATGTCACTTCATCCTACCAAACCAACGCCGTTAATAAACTAGCTGAAAAACTTGTAGAAATCTCCCCCGACAATCTCACGAAAGTTCACCCCAAAGTCAGCAGCGGTTCTGCCGCGAATGAAGGAGCTATCAAAATGGCTCAAAACTATTCAGGGAAAACAGATGTCATTTCTTTATTCCGAAGCCATCTTGGCCAAACGTATATGATGTCTGCGTTATCCGGAAATTCGTTTCGAAGAGAGCCGTTCCCCCCTCAGTTTTCTTTTGGCTTGCAGGTGCCTGACCCCTATTGCAACCGGTGTTTTTACAATCAGAAACCAGATTCATGCGGAATGCTTTGTGTAGAAAGAATTAATGACTTTATCGAATATGCGAGCAACGGAAAAATTGCCGCGATGATTATTGAACCGATCTCCGGTAATGGAGGAAACATCGTTCCGCCTAAGGAATACTTTAAGCAATTAAGAAAGCTCTGTGATGAGCATGATATCGCGCTTATTTTTGATGAAATTCAAACTGGATTCGGCCGTACAGGCAAGATGTTTGCCGCTGATTACTTTGATGTGAAACCGAATATGATGACGGTCGCGAAAGGTTTGGGCGGCACGGGGTTCCAGGTTGCCGCTACTCTTACAGAGGATAAGTACATGGGATTAGCCGGCCATAATCACTCATTTACTTATGGTTCAAATGTGATGGCCTCGGCAGCGGCTTGTAAGACCATCGAAATCATGCAGCGTCCTGGCTTCTTAGAAAATGTAACAATTGTCGGGAATTACATTATGGATTCTTTAGAGCACATGAAGAAAGAATTTACCTTTATTGCTGACGTCAGAGGCGTAGGTTTGATGATCGGCGTTGAAATTGTAAAAGAGAATAATGAGCCTGATGTAGAACTGACCAATTATATTGCAAAACGGGCTATGGATTATGGGTTAATTTTACGGACTTCCCGTTACGGATTCGGAAATGTATTTAAAATCCGTCCGCCTCTCACGATTACGCTTAGTGAGGCTGAGGTGCTTTGTTTCAAACTTCGTAAGCTATTGGAGGATATCAAGTGAAAGAATATATTGTAGAGCTTGGAAAATTTGTTTATGAGGAAGTAAAGGGTCAGAAAGGAACACTGAAAAACCGGTTAGTTAACGGGTACTCCCCAGGCGGAGATGCACAGTTTAATATTGATGCGGCTGCTGAGAAAGCAGTGCTGGATTATGTGCAAAGCAAAAAGGAGTCAGTCGCGTTTTATACGGAAGATGGGGGATTGAAGATATTTGGAGACAATCCTCAATATATTTTGATTGTTGATCCGATTGACGGTACGCGTCCGGCAGCTGCAGGTCTTGAAATGTCTTGTATCTCTATCGCATTAGCAGCGTACAAGCCTGACGCAAAAATTAAGGATATTGAATTTGCTTTTCTGCTAGAGCTGAAAACAGGAGCCTATATGTACGCGGATGTTTATTCTGAGGGTATCTATTATGAAGGCTATCGTGGCACCCTGCCAAACCTGAGCAAGGTGGAAGACATTAAACATATGTTTTGGAGCCTTGAGTTTAATGGGCATCCCTCGAATCTGATGATTGATGCGTACGGTCATTTGATAGATCAGTCAGCGAATAATGGCGGCGTTTTTGTTTTTAATAGCGCTTCATATTCCATCTCCAGAATTATCACAGGGCAGATGGATGCCTATGTGGATATCGGCAATCGTTTATTAAAGGACGATCCTGCACTGCTAAAAGATTTTCAGGCTGTAGGAAATGGGCAGGTTCTGCATCTGTTTCCTTATGATATTGCCGCAAGTGTGTTTTTGGCGAAAAAAGCGGGTGTTGTCATTACTGACGCGTATGGAAAGTCCTTGGATGACACACTTCTGACGGATCTTAGCTACAATAACCAGCAGTCATGCATCGCCGCGTCCACGAAGGAGCTGCATCAGAAGCTGCTGGATCAAATTCGCTGGGACAGAAAGGAAGAGACATATGAAAGCGTTGGTCTGGACTCCTAATGAACGGCTGGAATTGCAAGAAGTAGAAGAACCTCAAATTAAAAAAATGAACGATGTAAAAGTAAGAATATACGGGACAGGCATCTGCGGAACGGATCTAAATGTTCTAAAAGGGAAGATGCGTGCGACTCACGGTATGATCCTTGGTCATGAATCCGTGGGCGTGGTGACAGAAACAGGACCTGAGGTTAAAAACGTTAAGCCTGGTGATCGTGTGGTGATCGATCCGACTCAGTTTTGCGGGAAGTGTTATTATTGCAGAAAAGGTTTAACTTGTTATTGTGAAACATTTGAAGACTGGCAGCTGGGATTAGGGGCACATGGCACATTTGCCGATTATTATGTGGGCGAGGACCGATTTATGTATAAGATCCCGGACGCTATGGAATGGGAACGAGCCACTTTAATTGAGCCGCTTTCTTGTGTGTTAAATGTGATTGAGCGGGCTGCTATCAAACCTGACGATTCTGTACTGGTATTAGGTTCAGGGCCGATTGGACTGCTTGTTCAAATCATGGTAAAAAAACTCGCTAGGCTGACAGTTGCGACCGAGGTTGGTGAGTACCGTTCAGAAGCGGCGCGCCGAATATCTGACTATGTTTATCACCCTCAGGATTTAACGGTAGATGAGGTCAAACGGATTAACCAAGGGAGAACATTTGACGTGATCTTTGACGCGATCGGTAATCAGCTTGAATGGGCATATCCGTTAATTAACAAGGGCGGAAGACTTGTGCCTATGGGATTTGATGATACGTATGAGATGAAAATCAGGCCTTTCCAGCTGCTTTCTAACGGTGTGACGATTGTTGGAACCGGAGAGGCGCGCCAAATTATGGAGGATGCGGTATCATGTGCTGTGGACATGCCTCAGCTTTCTGAATTAATTACGGAGAAAACTCCGCTTGAGAACTACGAGGCTGCCATCCAGGAATTGATGGGTATAGGTGCGTTGCCAAATGAGAGAAAAGATATTACTGCCATTAAAACGATTCTTGTGTCTCATCCGGATATGATATAATCCAGCGAAATGGCTCAGACTATGTTTGAGCCATTTTTTTCTTCAGCATTCATCTTGCGTAATTGATGAAAATTTATTATGATACTTTGTATGACAACTCCTTGCCTCAATACAATATACTCAACGTTTCCCCGTTTTCCCCGGTCGTTTTTCTTTCATTTTCTCCCGTAAAATAAAAAAAGCTCCCAATACAATAGATATGGTGCGGTTTTATTTTTTTATAAGAAGGAGTCGTTATATTTGAATAATAGTTTTACATTACAACAGCAATGGTTCGGGAATATCCGAAAAGACATTCTTGCTGGCATTTTAGTTGCGTTAGCATTAATTCCTGAGGCGATCGGCTTTTCTATTATAGCCGGTGTGGATCCGATGGTCGGTCTATATGCGTCATTTTGTATAGCCATAATTATTTCTATTTTTGGCGGCAGACCTGGCATGATTTCAGCTGCGACTGGTTCAATGGCAGTCGTTATGGTGTCGCTGGTTGCTGATCATGGGCTTCAGTATTTATTTGCGGCTACGATTTTGACGGGCATTATTCAGGTGATTTTAGGTATCAGTAAAATAGCGAGATTAATGAAATTCATCCCGCGTTCTGTCATGATCGGGTTTGTAAATGCGCTGGCGATCCTTATCTTCTCTGCGCAGCTTCCTCAGTTTGAAGGTGCTTCTTGGAGTATGTATGCGATGCTTGCCGGGTCGCTGGTTATTATTTATGTGCTGCCGAGGTTTACGACTGCTGTTCCGTCCCCGCTTGTTGCGATTATTGTGATGACAATTATTGCGGTCACTTTCCATGTGGATGTGCGGACGGTTGGCGATATGGGCAATATTTCTAGTTCGTTGCCTCATTTCTTAATTCCCGATGTTCCGTTAACCTTTGAAACACTGCAAATTATTTTTCCTTATTCGATTGCTTTAGCGTTTGTCGGGTTGCTTGAATCTTTGCTGACAGCACAGATTATTGATGAAATGACGGATACGGACAGTGATAAAAATAAAGAGAGCCGAGGACAGGGAATTGCGAATATCGTGACCGGATTCTTTGGCGGCATGGCAGGCTGTGCTATGATCGGACAATCTGTCATTAATACAAAAGCGGGCGGGCGCGGACGTTTGTCAGCATTTGTGGCCGGTGCTTTTCTGATGTTTTTAATTGCGGTGCTAAGTCATGTCGTGGTGAAAATCCCAATGGCTGCGTTAGTGGCTGTAATGGTTATGGTGTCTGTCGGCACATTTGATTGGTCTTCTTTAAAAGGACTTAAAAAAGCGCCGCTCACGGACTCGATTGTCATGGTTGTGACTGTGATAACGGTTGTTGTGACGGATGACTTATCTAAGGGTGTATTTGTCGGCGTTCTTTTAAGTGCCGTGTTCTTTGTGGCAAAAATCTCGAAGCTGAAAATCGTTTCTCATGCAGAGGATCAAAAGCTTAGAACCTATCAAGTGAAGGGGCAGATCTTTTTTGCGTCAGTGACGGATCTTGCAAATGCGTTTATTTATCAAGAGGATATTGAGCGGGTCGTGATTGACTTAACTGAAGCTCATGTATGGGATGATTCTGGAGCGGCAGCACTTGATAAGATTGTTGCGAAGTTTAAAGAACAAGGCATTGAAGCCGAGTTAAAAGGTTTGAATAAAGCGAGTAAGTCTCTAATGAAACAGATGGCATAAAATAGGGAAGCCCAGATTAACGAGATCTGGGCTTTTTTATATAACATACGGTTAAGCAGCATTGATATAATAGAGAGAAGAGAAATTTAAAATAGGGGACTTGCATATGATGCTTCAGAAGCTGAACCGTGTATTGGGGAGGGTGATGCCGCTTTTAACCCCGACTAGTGTGGTGTTGGGCGTGCTGTTGTCTCAATTTTTAAATGGATATGAAAGCGCAGTGCCTTGGATCTTTGCGTTTATTACGTTTGCAGGCAGTTTAAGCGCGAACTTTCAATCTTTGAGACATGCATTATCTCACCCTCTTCCTATGATTCTTGCACTATTTGTTCTTCATATTTTTATGCCGCTTTTTGCTTGGGGCAGCGGCCATCTTATCTTTAAAGGCGACCCTTTAACGATCACTGGTTTAACGTTGGCTGTCGTAATTCCTACTGGGATTACAAGCTTGATTTGGGCAGCGATGTACAAAGGGAATGTCGGTTTGACGCTTTCGATTATCTTAGTTGATACTGTGCTGTCACCGCTAATCGTACCGCTGAGCCTTTCATTGCTGGCCGGCGCTCAGGTTCATATGGACGTGTGGGGAATGATGAAAGGCCTGATTGTAATGGTCGTGATTCCTTCTTTTCTGGGCATGCTGTTTAATCAGATGTCATCTCCTGAACGAACTGCATCTGTGAGCAGCGCGCTGTCGCCTTTTTCAAAGCTTTGCTTGATGGCAGTGATTGCGATTAACAGTTCAGCGATTGCTCCTTATTTCAAAGCCATTGATTTGAGATTTGCAGGAATAGCTGTAACGGTCTTCTTTATTGCGTTAACAGGCTATGCCGCTGCTTGGCTGATCGGAAAAATGATGAAAAGGCGCCAAGAGGAAATAGTCTCTCTTATATTTACGGGAGGCATGAGGAATATCAGTGCCGGCGCAGTTCTTGCCGTTACGTTCTTCCCGTCTCAGGTTGCCGTTCCTGTTGTGATCGGCATGCTGTTCCAGCAGATATTGGCTGCTTTGTTTGGCTATATGCTGAATCGTTTTGAATTAAAACCTGTTTTGCAGAAAGCATGAAAAAACCGCTCATTGGATTGAGCGGTTTTTTCCGTATAGCCATTCGAGAGCGGTGATGAACTGTTTGCAGAAATACTTGCGGTGGTGCACCGCCCCTTTTTCAATTGAAAGACAAAGCTGGTCTTCAGTGAAGCCTTTTTCTTTTAGACTTTGGTGAACTTGCTTTGTTTTTTTCAGCATATGCCGCTGAATGGATTGTTTTCCACGGCCTTCTTCACTGCCGACAGACATGAAAATACGCGCAGTGCCGGGTGTTAAAAAAGAAATATGAATGGTTTCCGCTGCGTTCTCGTACCAGTATGAACCTGAGATAGAACCTATTTTCCCAAAAACTGACGGATACTTTAATAAGGCGAACATTGAGATGAGGCCGCCTAATGAGGCACCGATCATTCCTCTTGTTTGCGGTTTCCTGGCGATGTTCCAGTTTTCTTCGATAAACGGAATGAACCGGTTTGTCATGTCAGACAGATAGTCATATCCCATGCCTCCGAAGTCCGGGAATCGATCACTGAGTGATGCAGCCGGCCATGGCGTGTATTCGTCAAGCCGATTTTCAGGTTTGATACCAATTAGTACAAGTTGAGGGAGCCTTTGCTGTTGAAACATGCTTTCTAATAATTCAATTTGGCCGTGAAACAAAGAATGGCCATCTTGCACATAGACAGCAGGGAATTCCCCGCTGTCTGCGCTGTAGGAAGGAGGGAGGTACAGCGTGAACCTCCTGTTGCCGGCTTTGTGTTCTGAAAGAGATCCTTTCAAGCATTCTCCCCCTTTTTTTGCTTAAAAAGCAAATATAAGAAATAAGGAACACCGAGGATCGCCAAAATGATGCCTGCGGGCACTTCCGCGGGCTGAAAAAACAGTTTTCCTGCAAAGTCTGCGCTTATCACAAGCAGCATCCCGATTAAACCGCTCAGTGGCAGAATATAGCGATGTTCGACGCCAGACAGCCTCCGTGAAATATGGGGAGCAATTAAGCCGACAAACGCCATGCTGCCCGCTACGGAGACACAGGCACTGATGATTGCTACACAGGCGACGAGCAGGATGGTTTTTTCTTTATTTGATGATATGCCAAGGCTTCTGACTGTGTCTTCATCAAAACGAATGGTGTCGAGCAAGCGGGATTTGGCAATAAGAATCGGTATAAACAGCAGCATCCACGGAAGAACGGCTGTGATATACGTCCAGTTGGCAGACCAGATGCTTCCGTTTTTCCACACCATGGCCATTTGATAGTCTTGCGGGTCCATTTTTAATGATAAAAACAAAGAAAGGGCGCTGAATCCTGAATTGATCGCGATTCCTACCAGAATAATTCTTCCTGAATCTAAATTGCCTCTGTGCCATGCAAATATGTAAATCAGGAGCGCCGCGATGAGCCCACCTATCAATCCAAAGAGCGGCATCCCCATCGCTGCAGCTATGGATGTAACTTCCTTCTGGCCTTGGAACAAGAGCATAAACGCCACAATACCGGCTCCCGCCCCTGCGTTGATTCCGAGAATTCCCGGGTCAGCAAGCCCGTTTCTTGTGATGGCCTGGATGACAGCGCCTGCAATGCCAAGACCGAGTCCGATAATAGCAGCCATGATAACCCTCGGAAGTCTTAGATCGAACAGCAAAATTTCATACTGCGGATTCGGATCGATTTGAAAAAGAGTGGAGAGCAGCTCAGCCGGACGAACAGAAAATGATCCGCTCGTTAAGCTGAAATAGCTGACAACGAGAATCAAAACGATGAACAATGCATATTTTTTAGCCATTTTGCTCCCCTCCTTTTCGTTTAATCAAATAAAGGAAGAAAGGTACGCCGATAATGGATGTTACGACCTCAATCGGTGTTTCAAACGGATAGTTGATAAATCGGCTTGCGAGATCACACAGGGTTAAAAAGATTCCGCCCAAAATACAGGAACACGGAATCAGCCTGCTGTAATCAGAGCCGACGAGAAATCTCGTGATATGAGGAACAACCAAACCAACAAACGCAATTTTTCCGGCCAGCGCTACGGCACTGCCGGTTAAAATAATGACGGAAAGCATCGCCATGATTTTTATGGTTTTTTTCTTTTGGCCCAGACTTTTAGAAATGTCATCGCCTAAGGATACGGCAGTCACCTTTTTGCTGAGAGACATGGCCATTATGATGCCAATCAGGAAAAACGGAGCGGCAAGCTTCAGGAAATCCGGACTCATTTGATGAAGTCTGGCACTGTACCAGAAACTGAGATCCTGAGAAATTTGAAAATAAATCGACATGGCCGCTGATAAACTGCTGAGCAGCATGCTTGTGACTGTGCCGATGATGGCGAGCTGCACGGGGGTAAATCCGTTCGGCATCATGGCGGCAAGGCCGAATACTAACACAGCCCCTAACGCTGAGCCGATAAAAGAATAAATGATCATTTCAATCGACGATGATTGCGGGAGCAGAACCATACAGAGCGTGATGATAAACGCGGAACCATCTGAAACGCCCATAATGGAGGGCGAAGCTAAATAATTGCGCGTAATGCCTTGCATAAGCGCTCCAGAAACAGCAAGGGCTGCCCCTATGAGCAGAGCGCCGGCAGCCCTTGGAATCCGAGAATGCCATATAATTTGATGGTCTGTGTTTCCCGGATCGAAATGAATAAGAGATGTAAAAACAATATCTGTGCTAAGATGCTTTGCCCCATAAAGGATTGAAAGCAAAAGCGACAGTGCTATAGCAAATGGAGAAGTAATCAATATGATACGTGTCCACTGTTTTGAATACATACAAAAACCTACTCTGAATTAGTTTTGTGTCAATTTTTCAGCAGCCGCTTTCAGGAAACGGACTTTGCTCCAAGCTGTGCCGCCTTGTGCGAGAGGGTCCACTGAGTTGACATACACATGATCTTCTTTGACTGCTTTCAGGCTTTTCCAGATTGGATTTTTCTCCAGATCTTTTAAGGCATCAGGTTTGTCTGCATTTTCATCATCAGAAAATTGGACGAAGATATGATCTGGGTTCATTTCACTTAATTTTTCTAATGAAATCAGCTCTTGCGCTTTTGCAGCTTTTACTTCGCTCGGCGCCTTAAGGCCTAAATCACCGTATAGCGTGGAGTTGAAATACACCTGTTCAGGGTAAATGTAAATGTTGCCTTGTCTGATTCTGATGACAAGCGCTTTTGAATCTTTCGCTTTATTATTGATTTTAGTTTTTGTTTCTTTTAGATCCTGTTCATAATCTGCAATGATTTTTTTCGCTTTTTTCTCTTTTCCAGTCAGCTGGGCAAGCAGCATCATGTTTTCTTTCCAGTTTGAAGAGATATGAGAAACTGGGATCGTTGTGCCGGCTGTGCTTATTTTTTGCAGTGTTTTTTCCGGGAATTTTGTTGAAGCAAGGATGACGTCTGGCTTCATTTCTAAAATCTTTTCAATGTTTGGCTCCATTTTTTCTCCGGTTGATTGGGCTTTATCAGTAATGTCTTTGAACATATCAGGGAATTTGCCTGAGAATGAAATCGCGCCTTGCGGGTGAACGTCAAGCAGTTTGGCATCTTCCATTGATTCAACGCTTCCTGTAATGGCAATTTTGTCTGTCGGTACAGTTACTTCATATGTTTTATCCAGGTATTCAATTTTCTTCTTTTCAGATGCTGTGCCGCTTGCCTTGCTGGCGGTCGATTCGTTTTTGCCGCCGCAGGCTGCTGCTGTCAGTGCGAGAAGCAAGATTAATAAGGTTAGAGATATTTTTTTCATCTATAGGGCCTCCTGTCAATTGATAACTATTATCAATTAGAATTATAGAGAATGAATAGATATAACACCATGGACAAATTTCTGATTTATCATGGACAATCTCCGGATAGTAAAGAAATAGTTTGCTGAACGATGCGTTCGTGCCCGCAAGCTGAGTATTCATTCCACGGGTCAAGGGATAAAAGATAAACACGGTTATTCTTTACGGCGCTTAGGTTCTGCCATGCTTCTGTCAGCTGTAATTGCTGATAATAGGCTATGGTCTCTGGTTCTTTAAAAAGAAAAAGCATCATGCAGTCAGCTTGGTAATTTGCGATATTTTCTAACGGAATCGCTTGCTCTGAAGGTGTGTCAGCTGTTTTTGCCGAGCTGAATCCTAAATCTCCAAAGAAAACTTCGCGGACGCTTCGGTTATGTGCCAGATAGAAGTTTTGCTTATGCAGCCTCAAAAAGAGAAAATGCAGCCCTTGAACGTGCTGAAGTGTTTTTTTGGCGGTTGTTGTCTGCCGGTCATAAGCCGAGAGCCACTTTTCTGCTTCGGATTCTTCCTTTAAAAATGAGGCCGTTTGCAGAAAGTGGGTTCTCCAGCTTTCTTCTGAAGGAAGGTACATAACTTCTGCGATGCGATTCAGGTGATATTGTTCTTCCGGAGAAATAGAATCCATGCTGACAATCACATCTGGTTCTGCCTGCGATAATGTGTACAGGTTTTCTTCCCACTTTTCATTAAAGCGGTATGCACTGAGCTGGACGGGTATATCTGCCGAATAATGCTGATAGTAGTAAGACGTCCATTTCGGATGCAGAGCAGCGGCAAAGGGTATGTGATGAAGAGGAATGAGATGGCCCATTGTCCCCCTTCCATAAGCGGCGATCTTTTTTCGTCGTTTTTTCATATAGCTTGTAGGTGAACACCCTGTATATTTTTTAAAGATTCTGCTGAAATAAAATTCATCTTGATAACCGGATTGGTGAGCGATTTCTTTCAATTTGCAGTTTGATTTTGCCATGAGCTGTTTCGCTTTGGTGATTCTTGTGTTCGTAATAAATTCTGTTACGCTCTGTCCAGTCCATTTTTTAAAGCTTTCGCTGTAGTGTTTGGCGCTGATTCCTGCGATTTGTGCCAGCTTGGCAAGGGTGATTTTTGAATGGGCATGGGTTTCGATATAGTGTTTTGTTTTTTCGATTGCTGAATGTGTATCCGTTTGCTCAGATAAACTGGCAGTAAAGAGGTCATAAATCAGGCTTTGTACTTCAATCACGCATTTAAGCTGAGAAAGCTGAGACGATTCATTCCATAGTGTTGCAAGCTCTTGAAGCCGGACTGCAAGGTTTTCGATATGCGAAACATTCACAAGCTTCAGTTTGGCTAATTCTGATTCTGCGCATGGTGTGAAAATATCTTGGCCGTTTTCCTTGATATAGCTTTGAAGCCTGATCAGACAGGCATCTATATGTCCATTGGCTGCTGGTGTAAAGCCAAAGGTCTCGTTAGGCGGGCAAACATAAAGTGTCTTTTTTTGCAGAGGATTGGTGTTTGTTCCGATCGAAATATGGCCGTTTCCTTTTAAATGAAAGATCAGAACGAATGAATCGGCTAATTGCTGTTCTGAGAAGAGATCACTTGTTTTTTTTAGATATTCAATTTGTATGGGTTGATAAATCACTGCGTTTGGCAAGAGTAGACCACCTTTTCAGAAACTTTCAATTGATAATCATTTTCAATAAAATTGTACCAAATAAATGAAAGTTTTCCTATATAAAGCGGGTGGGTTTTTAGCACGAAAAAAACCCTTACTCGTGTGTGAAAGTAAGGGTCTTTCGTTCAGTAAGAATATGTTACACGTGTAACATACGATGCTTACGCCTTAATAAATGAGATATTTTTTTCTTGTTTTGCTGAATTGTTGGAGTGTTTTTTCATAGCTGTCTATGATGTCTTCAATAGAAGTTCCATTTTCGATTTTTGTCCTGATCCAGCCGTTGCCTGCCAGTTTATTGAATGAACCTGTTGAGAGGAATTCAAAATCCTCAGGATAGAGATCGTGTATGGTTTTAATGACTGAAAGACCTGTTTTAACGGCTTCAAACTTATCTCTGTCTGTCACATAGAGCTGCACACCGTGGCAAAGCGTTCCTTGATGTTTAGAAAACGTCGGGGTAAAGGATGCTGCCCTAAATGTCACGCCCGGCAAATGGAGGCTGTTTAAAGTTTCTTCAAGCTCTGTGCTTTTGATAAAGGGAGCTCCGATCAATTCGAATGGTTTTGTTGTCCCTCGCCCTTCGGATATATTTGTTCCTTCAATTAGCCCGGTTGCAGGATAAACAAATGTGCTCTCCACTGTCGGCATGTTAGGCGAAGGGAGGACGAAAGGCAATCGGGTATCGTCAAAATCCATTTTTCGTTTCCAGTGTTTCATTTTCACGACTGTAAGCTCGGCATCAATGTCAAACTCTTTGTTGAACAATATAGCCAATTCGCCTATCGTCATCCCATGCTTCAACGGAATGGGATACAATCCGACAAATGAGGCGTATTCAGGTTCTAAGATTGGTCCTTCAATATGATTTCCGCCTTGAGGGTTCGGGCGGTCCAGCACCATAAACGGAATGTCGTTTTCTTTGGCGGCTTCCATTGCGTATGCCATTGTATAAATGTACGTGTAGAAACGGGTCCCGACATCCTGTATATCAAATAGTAGAATATCAACATTTTTCAGCATCTCTGGTGTCGGTTTCTTCGTTTTTCCGTAGAGACTGTATACGGGAACCCCGGTTTTTTCGTCAATGTAAGAGCCTACTTCGTCTCCAGCCTGGGCGTCACCACGGACGCCGTGTTCAGGGCCGAATAAAGCTGTCAGTTTGATTTCTGGATTCTCGAAAAGTATATCGACACTGCTTTTCAGAGATGCATTTACTCCCGTTGGGTTGGTGATCAGTCCGATTCGTTTTCCCTTGAGCTTTTTTTTGTAATCTGGCAAAAGCGTGTCTATGCCGGTCTGGACTTTAGGTTTTTTAGCCGTTTGATTCTTTGAATCGGGTGAAGCAGAGGCAGCGGTTATCGTTCCGAACATCATGAGCCCTGTGAGAAAAGCGAATATTGTTTTTCTCATATGTTCCTCCTCATTAAAGCGGTTTTCCCGTTTTGATATTTAAACCGTAGCCAAATGGGTAAAGGGTGTTCCCTGGTTTCGTGACTGACGGAATGTCAACTGGAAGTGTGCCTTTAGGTTTTGTCTGGCCGAATATCGCCATCACTCCGGCCGGAATATTAGGTTGAAGATAACGGCCATTTGTGTATCCTTTAAAGCCATAGACAGCAATCAGTGCCTTTGCTTCTTCAAAATTGGCGGCATCATAGGGATTGCGCAGACTCATTAAGACAAAAGGTTTATTGTGCTGCAGTGCGGCTTTCATGACAGCTCTCGGAAACACGGTAGCCCATTTGCTTGAATCAGATATGGTGTCGTCGATGACACCGTCGTTGACGACAGGGTCATTTTTGACGACATAGGAACCGGTAATGATATAATCAGCCTTTTTTACTTGTTTTTCATGCTCGGCCTTAAATACTTGGTTGGCAAAATTCATTTTGTCGACAGATACGGGTTTGATTTTCTTACGATTGACGAGATCGCGAATGGTTTGTTCGATTGAAGCAGTTTGTTCTTCGTAAGGTGCCACAATTAAGATTCGGCTGCCTTTTTTGGGCTTGAACGGCAAAGTGTGCTGTTCATTTTTTAATACAGTTACTGCTTTTTCAGCTATTTTTTTCTCTGCTTTCAGGTGCTGCTTGCTTCCTACAATTTTTTGGGCTTTGGCTATTTTTTCTTTTGTACTGTCGTCGTTCCGTGCTGGATACATGCCGCGTTTTATTTTCAGGGAAATGATTCTTTCAACTGATTTGTTGATTTGATGTTCAGGAATGTCTCCGTTTTTCACGGCTTCTTTCAAAGCTTGAATAACACGTGCGAATTTCTGTTCTTCTTTCAATGAAGTAACTGAGGCTGGCATTAATGCAATATCGACACCAGCTTTTACGGCCATGACCACAGCCTCTTCCTGTCCGAAATGATCTGCGATTGCCTTCATATTGAGCGCATCGGTAACGATGACCCCATTAAAGCCCATTTCCTGACGAAGAAGGCCTGTCATCACTTTTTTCGAAAGTGTAGCTGGAACCAAAATGTCCGATCCATCGAGTTTGCTTTTGTATGTGGTGTCGTCAAAGGCAGGGAATTGAACATGGGCTGTCATCACCATATCAGCACCGGCATCAATTGCTTTTTGAAAAGGATAGAGCTCGACCTCTCGAAGCCGTTCTTGATCATGGGAAACGAGCGGCAGTCCATAATGGCTGTCAACGTCCGTGTCTCCATGTCCCGGGAAATGTTTGAGGGCAGAGGCGATATCCTGCCGCTGCAACCCTTTCATCGTGTATAAACCGAGTCGTGATGTCAGTTCTCGATTGGAGCTGAATGACCGTACGCCGATTACAGGATTATCAGGATTATTGTTAATGTCTACGACAGGGCTGAAATCTGTATTGATGCCTAAGGCCGAGAGCTCTTTTCCAATGATGCTGCCGGTCTGATACGCATTGATTCTACTTCTGGCTGCGCCCAGCGCCATATTCCCTGGGAAATTAGTGCCCTCCCCTAGCCTCGTTACAATGCCGCCTTCCTGATCAATACTAAGCATGAGCGGGATTTTAGGACTTGCCTTTTGGTAAGCGTCTGTCAGCTGGACCGTTTGCTTTGTTGTTTTTACATTTTCTGCAAAAAGAATGACGCCTCCGAATTGATATTTCTTGACGAGGCTGGCGACTTCCTCATTCATTTCCGTAAGGGCTTGCGGTGAGGACTCGCCTTTCTTTTGCCAATTTCTAAAATCAGGCATCAGCATCTGACCGAGTTTTTCATCTAATGACATACGATTGACAATCTGATTGGCATCGATTGAACTTTTAGATGCAGTGGCTTCTTTCTGGTTAGCCACGAGAAAACATGAAAGAAAAAGAACGGCTGAAAGGATAAGCGGAAAGACAGGTTTCATAGAAACTTCCTCCTATCGTCTAATCATTCATTCCATTGCTTCATAAATCGCGGTTATAACGCTTCCATAACTGCCTGTTGGAAATTGATCACCCTCAAAGACGTTGGGATTTTCTTCTGGATCAACAACTGGGGTATGCTTTTTATTTGTTAACAATGCGATACCTAAATTGTATGCCGGATCAATGATTGTAACGGTCCCCGTCCAGCCTGTATGCCCATAAGCATTTGCGCTGGCGTAAGGGCCAAACATCCATTCCATGCTTTTGCTTCCGTTCCGCCGCCAGCCAAGAGCGAATGTCGGATCTGTTGCTGAAGGTGCTGTAAACAAGTCAGCTGTTTTCTGATCAAATAAAGAAATGTTTCGGTATGATCCTTTGTTTAACATGACTTGCAGCAGAATGGCCATATCATCTGCATTTGAGAACAACCCGGCATGGCCAGACACGCCATCCATTGAGTAAAACGCTTTTTCATCATGCACTTCTCCTTGCAGCGTGTTTGTGCGTATGTTAGGGAATTGAATAACGCCGTCACGTGTATTGCCCATGCGTTCAGTAGCTGCGAACTGCTTTGGTTTAAAGCCTTTTTGCAGCGGATTGTACAAGGTGTGCTTCAGCTTCAACGGCTTGTAGAGCTCTTGCTCCGCGTAGCCATCAAGCTGTTTTCCGGTGAGTTTTTCGACAATACAGCCGAGGAGCATATACCCAATGTCACTGTATACGTGTTTTGTCCCGGTTTGATAATCGAGCGGAATTTTCGTCAAATATTCAATCGTTTTGTCACGTTCCTGGGAATAGTATTTGCCGGCTTTTTCCGGCGTGTAAAAGTAAAAGCTTGATGGAAGCCCTGATTGGTGCTGAAGAACATCAATGACACGTATCTTGTTTTTTCCTTTTATGGGGTCTCCAGGCTGATCCTTGAAACCAGGCAAATATGCAGAAACTTTTTCATAGACGTCAAGTTTTCCTTGGCTGACTAAGCGCTGCAATGCAAAATTTGTGGCGTACATTTTTGTATTTGAGGCTAAGTCAAACATCGTGCGGGTTTTCATTTTGGACGGACGGCGCAGCAGCTCTGATCCTTCGTACTTTTTACTGTAGCCGTATGCTTCTTTTTTTATGATGTGTCCATCCTTCACGATGACAAGAACGGCGCCTGGAAATCCTGCTGCAATATCCAGTTCTATCATCTGATCTACCTTCCTTAGCTTCTTCGTCGAGAATTGTGCAGTTGCTGCATTTATGGTTTTCGGCTCAACCAAGCTGTCTGCTGCTTGCGCGAAGGTTTCATTTGGCGCCAATATCGATAGGGTTAAAATGGCACTGAATAACAACAGTGTCTTTGTTTTCACAGGCTATCCCCTTTCTGTGCTTCTATCCCGTTTACTATCCCTAAAATAGAAACAATTTAATCGAACTGAGAAGCCATTTCATCTTTATATCCGAATGCATAGGTCAATAAAAAGCCGGCCGCGTAGGAAATGAAGAGCCCGACGATATACAGGATGATTTGCGAAGGCAGGACTAGAAAGGAAAGCGGCAGTCCGGAGACACCAATCGCAAAGGTGGCTACTTGAAAATAAGCTTGAAAGGCGCCGCCGATTCCAGCACCTAAGCATGCCGTTAAAAACGGACGGCCAAGCGGCAGCGTGACTCCGAAAATGAGCGGTTCCCCAATGCCGAGCAGGCCTGACGGAAGCCCGCCGGCGATTGCTTTTCTCAGTGTTGTTTTTTTCGTTTTCACGAAGACGGCAAAGGCCGCGCCTACCTGTCCTGCACCTCCCATAGCCAAAATAGGGAGCAGAGGATCATTGCCAATTGAATTGATCAGTTCCATGTGCACAGGCGTCAAGCCTTGATGCAATCCGGTTACGACGAGAGGAAGGAAGGTTGCGCCCAGAATAAAGCCCGCAGCGATGCCGCCGATGTCCAGGATGGACAGAAGGCCGGATGTAATGGCGTCAGAAATGAATCCGCCTAAAGGCATGAATACGACATACGTTACGATTCCGGTGATTAACAGTGAAACGGTGGGTGTGACAATGATATCGAGTGATTGAGGAATAAAGCGGCGAATAAATTGTTCGGTGTAAGCAATGAATATAGCAGCGAAAAGGACGCCGATCAGGCCGCCCCTGCCCGGAAGAAGCTCTTCTCCAAATAAACTGATCTTTGCGATCTCCGGATTGATAATCAAGATCCCGGCCAAAGCCCCAAGAGCGGGTGTCCCGCCAAATTCTTTTGAAGCGTTGATACCCACGAGAATGCCGAGATAAGTGAACAGCCCTGATCCGATGATTGTCAGGATAACAGCAATTTGTGATTCTGCAGAGAGCCAGCCGGCTTGAATACTTGCTTTGGTAATCCCAGTAATTAAACCGGAAGCGACAAGAGCCGGAATAAGAGGGATAAAAATGCTGGCGATTTTACGTAAGAAAAGTTTAAAAGGAGTGGCGTTCTTTCGATTGATATCGGCTTTCTTTTTGGCGGCTGCTTCATTCACATCGACACTTTCTTCAGCTGAGACGAGCTTGGAGAAAGCCGTTGTGACATGATTGACGACTCCTGTACCGAGGATGATTTGTAAGGTTTCAGCCTCAACGACCCCCAATACTCCGTCAAGCGCTCTTAAAGCCTGAGCATCTGCTTTGTTTTCATCGTAAGGTGTAATACGCAGCCTTGTCATGCAATGCGTAAATGAGGATATATTGGATTTCCCCCCGCATAACTCGAGGATTTTCTTTGCGAGTTGATGGTAGTTATTTTCTTTGCTCATTAAAAACCCCTCCCCTTCAAGATGCTTTATTTTTTTCTCATAGATTTTATGGCTGCTCTTGTTTTATCGATATAGCCGGTTGTTTCTTCATATTGCTCAGCCGCCATGCCTAAAAACAATACATCTATCATAAAAAGCTGGGCGAGGCGGGAGGAAGTGGCTGCACTTCGAATCAAGGCTTCGTTGGAATGGGCTGTATACAATGGGACGTCAGCCAGTGCGGAGACGGATGTCTGACTGAATTGTGTGAGGCTGATCGTTGTGATGCCTTTTTCCTTAGCCATGGCAAGCAGTTCAATGATTTCCTGCGTCTCTCCTGAGAACGAAATGGCGAATACGATGTCGTCTTTATCTGCATTTGCGATTAAAGAGGCCACAAGATGAGTGTCTGTAAACGCGGTTGCTTGTTTATGAATGCGAAGCCACTTTTGCTGAGCGTCCTTGGCGACAATGCCGGAAGCCCCGACGCCGATAAAATGCACAGTGTGAGCTTTGAGAAGCAGAGAAACCGCTTGTTCCAGTTCTTTGTAGTCCATCAGGTCTGAAGTATCCTGAATGGCTTGAATGGCATTGCCGGCCGCTTTTTCGGAAATAGAGGGCAGCGGCTCGTGGGGAACAATATCACGGTAGCCCTGAAACGTAGGCTTTGCCAGATCGCCCGCTACTCTCATTTTTAAATCTTGAAATCCCTTTAATCCGAGTGATTTGCAGAGCCTGATGACGGCAGCGTCACTTGAATTGGCTAAGGCGCTGATTTCGCTGACAGTGCTTTCGATTGCTTTGTGGGGATGGGTTAGGATATAATCTGCAAGTTTACGCTCGGATGGAGGGAGCTTATGCTTCATTGATTGGATGATCGCTAAACCGCCTGTTGCCATTCTAGTTCTCTCCTTATCATGGATGGTAATTTTCGATTGCTTTATCAATGAAACCGTTTGCTTCATCGAGTAATGTCTTTGCTTGTTTCTGATCTGTGCTGGTTTTGAGCATAACGATTGCTGTTTTGACGTGATGATCGGCTTGTTCCAGGGTTTTCCTCGCTGTTTCGTATGAAGCGTTTGTAAGGCTTTGGATGATGCTGATGGCGCGTTCTTTTAGTTTTTTGTTGCTGACGTTGACGTCTACCATCAAGTTTTCGTAGACCTTGCCGATTTTGACCATTACAGCGGTAGATATCATGTTTAGAATCATTTTATGAGCGGTTGCAGCTTTCATACGTGTTGATCCTGTAATGGCCTCAGGTCCGACGACAACCTCAATGCTGTGATCCGCATCCTTGCTGATGGCGGAATTTTCATTGCAAGTAAGGGCGATGGTGTGCGCTCCGACTTCGCGGGCGTATCTTAGGGCGCCTGCGGCGTAAGGTGTACGGCCGCTTGCTGCGATGGCAATGACGGTGTCATTTGACGTGAGCTGTATGTTTCTTAAATCCTCAGCCCCTGCTTTTTCACTGTCTTCAATGCCCTCTGCTGCCTGTAAAAAGGCTTCGGGACCTCCAGCCATGATTCCGATGACCTGATCAGGACTTACGCTGTAAGTGGGAGGACATTCAACAGCATCCATGACGCCGAGTCTGCCGCTTGTGCCTGCGCCTGTATATATGAGCCGGCCTCCACTTTGAAATGAATCATATGCGCAGTCTACAGCTGTTTTGATGTCGGGGAGAACCTCCTGAACGGCTGCAGCGACTTTCATATCTTCGTTGTTGATCATTTTGAGGATGCCGAGAGTGTTTGCTTTGTGGATTTCAACCGTTTGGCTATTGCGTGATTCCGTTGTAAGATGATGAAGGTTTAGTGATTCTGACATGAGGATGCCCCCTGTTTTAAAATGATATATCTCAATATTCAGTATATTCATTTCTGTTATGATATTTCAACTATGTTTTTACATTTTTGAAATTTTATTTCACTCAAGACTATAAGAAATGATGAAGGATCAACTGTTCTCCAAGCGGCCCGATTCTTCGCCGTCCTTTATCAATGAACCCGCATTTCATATAAAGGTGTTTTGCGCGTGTGTTCAGATGATTGACGGCCAAGATGATTTCGTCGCACCATGGAAAGTATCCGCTCACAAAAGAGGGAAGCAAAAGCATGGCTTTTTTCGCGTACCCTTTTCCGTGATGCACAGCGTTTAAAGACAGGGAGCTGAGTAGTAAAGCAAATGGATTGTTAGAATAGGAAGCTAGCGTTTCTTTTGATGCATGTAAAATGAAAAAACCGACTGGAAGATCGTCTATTAAGATGACAACCGGGTATCGGTCCTGTATGCCCAGAGCCTGAGACAGCACCTCTTTCGGGAGGGAGGTAAAGCGTTTGTCATCATTGGTGAGCGTGAATGATTGAAGCTCGGGCAAGTGTTCAGGCTTATAGAAGGATAAAGAAATGTCTTGAGTCATGGGTGGCCTCCTTACAATATGTCGTCTAGCTGGTTTTCTGAAATGACGCGGTAGCCCGCTTGTTTTAGCAGTGCGGCGGTTACTCCGCTGCCGGGGATTTTTTTGCCAGAGAATGTACCGTTATAGATAAAGCCGCTTCCGCAAGATGGACTGTTTTCTTTTAATATGACGGCAGTGGCGTTGATTTCTTTTGCGTAAGCCAATGTTTTCGCGGCACCTTCCATATATAGCTCTGTGACATCTTCACCTGAAGCTGTCACGATTTTCGCTGTTCCACTGAGGACATCCTCGCCTTTGCCTCCTATGATTTCTGCGGGTTCCCGGGGGGTTGAAAAGCCGCCAAGAAGTTCAGGGCAAGCCATGACTGCTCTATTTTCAGCGACGAGTTTTCTGATTTTCTCAGACGCTGCGTGAGAGCCGTTATATCTGCACTCAATGCCTCCAAGGCAAGAACTGACTAGAATCATATTGGTTTCTCCTCTCTTGCTTTGCTTGTCTCTATCATAAAATAAATGACTTTAGTTGGGAGGCTTTTTCAGTTAAAAAAGGAGTTAAAAAGTTTGAAAATAAAAAATTTAATTTTTCTCTTTACAAACAGGGGGTGACCTGTATATAATAACTTTTGTCAGCTCGACGAGAACACAACGGCCCGTTGGTCAAGCGGTTAAGACACCGCCCTTTCACGGCGGTAACACGGGTTCGAATCCCGTACGGGTCACCATTTGGAGGATTAGCTCAGCTGGGAGAGCATCTGCCTTACAAGCAGAGGGTCGGCGGTTCGAGCCCGTCATCCTCCACCATCTTGCCGGTGTAGCTCAATTGGTAGAGCAACTGACTTGTAATCAGTAGGTTGGGGGTTCAAGTCCTCTTGCCGGCACTGTTTTTCAAAATTTAATGTGGAGGGGTAGCGAAGTGGCTAAACGCGGCGGACTGTAAATCCGCTCCCTCAGGGTTCGGCAGTTCGAATCTGCCCCCCTCCACCATTATTGGGCTATAGCCAAGCGGTAAGGCAACGGACTTTGACTCCGTCATGCGTTGGTTCGAATCCAGCTAGCCCAGTCACAGACACCTTTGACCAAAAGGTGTCTTTTTTCTTTTTTAAAATTCATTCCAACTTCTAACTGTTCAGTCTGTATAATAATTTTAAAAATATGTTAAGGTAGTTTATTCACGAATTACCATCTACACCCTGCCAAAAATTTGATAAACTTATTTTATAAAAAAATTGAAACCTTTTGAAACGAAGCTCGTATACATACAGACCGGTGAAGGCAGAGGTTAGATAAATATGGAAATGATGATTAAAAAAAGAATTAAACAAGTTAAAAAAGGCGACCAGGATGCATTTGCGGACATCGTAGATATTTACAAAGATAAAATTTATCAGCTTTGCTACCGTATGCTTGGCAATGTGCATGAGGCGGAGGATATTGCACAGGAGGCTTTCATCAGAGCGTACGTTAATATCGACAGTTTTGATATTAACCGGAAATTTTCAACTTGGCTTTATCGAATCGCGACCAATTTGACCATTGACCGCATTCGCAAAAAGAAGCCGGATTATTACCTCGATGCAGAGGTGGCTGGTACAGAAGGCTTGACCATGTATTCCCAAATCGCCGCAGATGGTGTTTTGCCTGAAGATGCAGTTGTGTCGCTGGAGCTCTCAAACACGATTCAGCAGAAAATTTTAAAGCTTCCTGACAAATACAGAACAGTCATCGTATTAAAGTATATTGACGAACTCTCATTAATTGAAATCGGGGAGATTCTAAACATTCCTGTGGGGACTGTGAAAACGCGGATTCACAGAGGCAGAGAGGCTCTTAGAAAACAATTAAGGGATCTTTAAGTGGGGTGATGAAATGAGCTGTCCTGAACAAATTGTGCAGCTTATGCATATGCATCTTGATGGAGATATCCTTCCAAAAGATGAACACGTATTAAATGAACATCTGGAGACATGCGAGACATGCAGAAAGCATTTTTACGAGATGGAGAAATCTATAGCGCTCGTACGGAGCACATCGCATGTCGAAGCCCCCGCGGATTTTACCGCTAATGTCATGGCAAAATTGCCTAAGGAGAAGAAAAGAGCTTCTGTGAAAAGATGGTTCAGAAGCCATCCCGTTATCGCAGCTGCTGCGGTATTCATCATTTTGATGGGCGGAGGTTTTTTTAACAGCTGGCATAATGACCACAATTTCAGCGTGTCCAAGCAGCCAAATCTTGTGGTTCATAACCATACTGTGACCGTGCCGGAAGGTGAGACGGTTAAAGGTGATGTCACTGTCAAAAACGGCAAGCTGATTATTAAAGGCAAAATAGACGGGGATGTAACCGTCGTGAACGGCGAAAAGTATATGGCCTCTGCTGGACAAGTCACCGGTCAAATTGAAGAAATCAATCAATTATTCGACTGGACATGGTACAAGATGAAGTCTGCGGGGAAAAGTGTACTCAATGCATTCAATCCGAACGGAGAAGAGTAAAGCGCGTTAGCCGCTTTGCTCTTTTTTTGCGGGCTGAGCGGCTGGCTCATTTCACTTGCTAAATCGATATGTGGTATAATGGGCTCGCTATGTAAAGTACATATGCGTAACACGTAAAACACAAAATACGAAATGACTGAAATCTTGGAGGACGAGGAAATGGCTTTTGAGGATATCCCTTTTTTGCAGTACCTCGGCAATGCCGTTGATATTCTCCTTGTTTGGTATGTGATATATAAATTGATTATGGTGATACGCGGCACGAAAGCGGTTCAGCTGTTAAAAGGAATTGTAGTCATCGTGCTTGTTCGTATGGCCAGCCAATATTTGGGCCTCAGCACACTTCAGTGGCTGATGGACCAAGCGATAACATGGGGATTTTTAGCAATTATTATTATCTTTCAGCCTGAGCTGAGAAGAGCGCTTGAACAGCTAGGCCGCGGCCGATTTTTTTCAAGGAGCGGCACGCCTGTAGAAGAAGCGCAGCAGAAAACGATTGAGGCCATCACAAAAGCGATCAATTATATGGCGAAACGCCGTATAGGCGCCCTGCTGACCATTGAGCGGGATACTGGAATGGGGGATTATATTGAGACCGGCATACCACTGAATGCCAAAGTCAGCTCTGAGCTGCTGATTAATATTTTTATCCCAAACACCCCGCTTCATGATGGTGCGGTGATTATGAAGAATAATGAAATTGCCGCGGCCGCCTGTTATTTGCCGCTTTCTGAAAGCCCGTTTATTTCAAAAGAATTGGGCACGCGGCACAGAGCGGCTGTCGGCATCAGTGAAGTAACAGACAGTTTGACGATTATTGTGTCTGAAGAGACCGGCGGCGTCAGTGTGGCAAAGAACGGCGACCTTCACAGAGAGCTGACAGAAGAAGCGCTGAAAGAAATGCTTGAAGCCGAGTTTAAGAAAAACACCAGAGACACTTCTTCTATCCGCTGGTATTGGAGGGGCAAGAAAAATGGATAAATTCTTAAACAACCGCTGGGCTGTGAAAATCATTGCTCTGCTTTTCGCGCTCTTGCTTTATGTGGCGGTTAACAGCAACCAAGCACCGACTCCGAAAAAACCGGGTGAATCTTTCTTTCCGACATCAACAACTGATGAAGCAACTCTGACCGATATTCCGGTTAAAGCGTATTATGATGATGAAAATTACGTCGTGACAGGTGTTCCGCAAACGGTTAATGTCACGATAAAAGGCTCGACAAGTGCCGTGAAAAAGGCTAGGCAGACCAAGAACTTTGAAATATACGCCGATATGGAACATTTGAAAACCGGCACACATAAGGTTGAGCTTAAGGCCAAAAACGTGTCGGATGGGCTGACAATCTCAATTAATCCGTCTGTTACGACAGTGACCATACAGGAACGGACGACCAAAAGCTTTCCTGTAGAAGTGGAGTACTACAATAAAAGCAAGATGAAAAAAGGCTATTCTCCGCAGCAGCCGATTGTCAGTCCGAAAAATGTGCAGATTACCGGATCTAAAAATGTGATCGATAATATTTCTCTTGTCAAAGCTTCAGTGAATTTGGAGAATGCAGATGAAACGATTGAAAAGGAAGCGAAAGTGACTGTCTATGATAAAGACGGAAACGCGCTTCCTGTCGACGTTGAGCCCTCGGTCATCAAGATTACCGTTCCGGTGACAAGCCCAAGTAAAAAAGTGCCCTTTAAAATTGAACGGACAGGAAGCCTTCCTGACGGTGTCAGCATAGCGAATATTGAATCCAGCCCCAGTGAGGTAACGGTTTACGGCTCACAGGATGTGTTGGATTCTCTTGAATTTATTGATGGCGTCAGCCTAGACTTAAGCAAAATTAACAAGGATTCCGATATCGAGGCAGATATTCCGCTTCCTGACGGCGTCAAAAAAATCTCGCCGTCAAAGGTGACTTTGCATATAGAAGTCGATAGTGAAGCGGATCAGAAGTTTGAGAATGTCTCTATCAAGACTGTAGGGCTGAGCAGTTCACAAAACATTGAATTTCTTGATCCTGAATCACAAGCGATAGACGTAACGGCTAAAGGCTCTCCCGCGAATATAAAAAAACTGAAAAAATCGGATATCGAATTGTATGTGAATGTTTCAGATTTAGAGGACGGGGAGCATAGCGTGAAGCTTGAAGTAAACGGACCACAGAATGTAACCTGGTCCTTGGGGCAGAAAAACGCCAAAATCAAGCTGACATCCAAAAAAAGCAATACATCAACGAATGATAACAGCAGCAATACATCAGGAAATCAGGATGACACAGACAAACAAACAAATGATCAAAAGAACAATCAGAAAGAAGATACAAAGAACACTGATAAAAACAGCAACGATCAAAACCAAGACGAAAACCAAGATCAGGATGAGGATGAATCCACTGCGGATTCACAATCCTCATCGGAATAAAAAAGGAGCGATTACAAAATGGGCAAGTATTTTGGAACAGACGGTGTAAGAGGTGTCGCCAATAGTGAGCTTACACCTGAGCTGGCCTTTAAAGTCGGACGTTTCGGCGGTTATGTGCTGACAAAAGACAAACAACGTCCAAAAGTGCTGATAGGCCGCGATACACGCATCTCCGGCCATATGCTGGAGGGAGCCCTTGTCGCCGGACTTTTATCCATTGGCGCAGAAGTCATGCGTCTGGGTGTCATTTCTACACCGGGTGTATCCTATTTGACAAAAGCGATGGATGCAGAGGCGGGCGTCATGATTTCCGCTTCTCATAACCCAGTGCAGGATAACGGCATCAAGTTCTTTGGGGGAGACGGATTCAAGCTTTCTGATGAACAGGAGGCTGAAATTGAGCGCCTGATGGACGAACCTGAGGATAAGCTGCCAAGACCGGTCGGAGCCGATCTTGGGCTTGTTAACGATTATTTTGAAGGCGGACAAAAATATCTGCAATTCTTAAAACAGACAGCCGATGAAGATTTCACAGGCATTCATGTGGCACTTGACTGTGCTCATGGCGCAACGTCATCCTTGGCGACACACCTGTTTGCTGATTTAGATGCCGATGTTTCAACAATGGGGACTTCCCCGAACGGATTAAACATTAATGACGGCGTCGGATCGACTCACCCTGAAGCGCTCAGCGCGTTTGTCAAAGAGAAAAACGCTGATCTCGGCCTTGCGTTCGATGGTGATGGCGACCGCCTGATTGCTGTTGATGAAAAAGGAAATATCGTTGATGGCGACCAAATCATGTACATATGCTCAAAACACCTGAAATCAGAGGGCCGCTTAAAGGATGATACAGTGGTTTCAACCGTGATGAGCAACCTCGGCTTCTATAAGGCGCTCGAGAAAGAAGGCATCAAAAGCGTGCAGACAGCTGTCGGTGACCGCTACGTAGTAGAAGCAATGAAAAAAGATGGCTATAATGTCGGCGGAGAGCAGTCAGGACATCTTATTTTCCTTGATTACAACACGACAGGGGACGGATTATTGTCTGCTATCATGCTGATGAACACTTTGAAAGCAACAGGCAAGCCGCTGTCAGAGCTTGCAGCTGAAATGCAGAAGTTCCCGCAGCTGTTAGTCAATGTGAGAGTGACTGATAAATATAAAGTTGAAGAAAATGAAAAAGTAAAAGCAGTTATTTCTGAAGTTGAAAAAGAAATGAACGGCGACGGACGGATTTTGGTTCGCCCTTCAGGAACTGAACCGCTCGTCCGTGTCATGGCTGAAGCGAAGACGAAAGAGCTGTGCGATGAGTATGTCAATCGCATTGTTGAAGTCGTCCGGTCAGAAATGGGATTAGAGTAACGAAGTCTCTAATCAGAGAGCGAACAAGACAAGCGACGTTTACATATGATAATTGTGAGACATACGGCAAAGTTGTTTAAAAAACAATTGACCGTTTATGCCACATGCTGTAAAATCAAGCTTGTCTTGTTCTTGCTTTCTTAATAGGAAAAAGTAGACGGGATTATGGATTTACCTATAATTATAGCGCCCGAACTAAGCGCCCGGAAAAAGGCTTAGTTGACGAGGATGGAGGTTATCGAATTTTCGGCGGATGCCTCCCGGCTGAGTATACAGATCACAGCCGTAAGGATTTCTTCAAACCAAGGGGGTGACTCCTTGAACAAAGAGAAATCACATGATCTTCCAAAAAACATGTAGGAGGGGACGATTGAAAGTCCCCTTGAAATTTGACTTTCTTCGTCTCCTTTTACCATCTTAGGAGGAAGAAAAATATGTGTGGAATCGTAGGTTATATCGGTCAGCTTGATGCGAAGGAAATTTTATTAAAAGGGTTAGAAAAGCTTGAGTATCGCGGATATGACTCTGCTGGTATTGCTGTTGCCAATGAACAGGGAATCCATGTGTTCAAAGAAAAAGGACGCATTGCAGATCTTCGTGAAGTTGTGGATGCCAATGTAGAAGCGAAAGCCGGAATTGGGCATACTCGCTGGGCAACACACGGCGAACCAAGCTATCTGAACGCTCACCCGCATCAAAGCGCACTGGGCCGCTTTACACTTGTTCATAACGGCGTGATCGAGAACTATGTTCAGCTGAAGCAAGAGTATTTGCAAGATGTAGAGCTTAAAAGTGACACCGATACAGAAGTGGTCGTTCAAGTAATCGAGCAATTTGTCAATGGAGGACTTGAGACGGAAGAAGCGTTCCGCAAAACACTTACACTGTTAAAAGGCTCTTATGCAATTGCTTTATTCGATAACGACAACAGAGAAACGATTTTTGTAGCGAAAAACAAAAGCCCTCTATTAGTAGGCCTTGGAGACACATTCAACGTCGTAGCATCTGATGCGATGGCGATGCTTCAAGTAACCAACGAATATGTTGAGCTGATGGATAAAGAAATGGTTATCGTCACTGATGACCAAGTTGTCATCAAAAACCTTGATGGTGACGTGATTACACGTGCGTCTTATATTGCTGAGCTTGATGCCAGTGATATCGAAAAAGGCACGTACCCTCACTACATGTTGAAAGAAACGGATGAGCAGCCAGTTGTTATGCGCAAAATCATCCAAACGTATCAAGATGAAAACGGTAAGCTGTCTGTGCCTGGCGATATCGCTTCCGCTGTAGCGGAAGCGGACCGCATCTATATCATTGGCTGCGGAACAAGCTACCATGCAGGACTTGTCGGTAAACAATATATTGAAATGTGGGCAAACGTGCCGGTTGAAGTGCATGTAGCGAGTGAATTCTCCTACAACATGCCGCTTCTGTCTAAGAAACCGCTCTTCATTTTCCTTTCTCAAAGCGGAGAAACAGCAGACAGCCGCGCGGTTCTCGTTCAAGTCAAAGCGCTCGGACACAAAGCCCTGACAATCACAAACGTACCTGGATCAACGCTTTCTCGTGAAGCTGACTATACATTGCTGCTTCATGCAGGCCCTGAAATCGCTGTTGCGTCAACGAAGGCATACACTGCACAAATCGCAGTTCTTGCGGTTCTTGCTTCTGTGGCTGCTGACAAAAACGGCATCGATATCGGATTTGACCTCGTCAAAGAACTCGGTATCGCGGCAAACGCAATGGAAGCTTTATGCGACCAGAAAGACGAAATGGAAATGATCGCCCGTGAATATCTGACTGTATCCAGAAACGCTTTCTTCATCGGACGCGGCCTTGACTACTTCGTATGTGTCGAAGGCGCACTGAAGCTGAAAGAGATTTCTTACATCCAGGCAGAAGGCTTTGCCGGCGGAGAGCTGAAGCACGGAACGATTGCCCTGATCGAACAAGGCACACCGGTATTCGCACTGGCAACACAAGAGCACGTAAACCTAAGCATCCGTGGAAACGTCAAAGAAGTTGCTGCTCGCGGAGCCAACACATGCATCATCTCACTGAAAGGCCTAGACGATGCGGATGACAGATTCGTACTGCCGGAAGTAAACCCAGCGCTTGCTCCGTTGGTATCTGTTGTTCCATTGCAGCTGATCGCTTACTATGCTGCGCTTCATCGCGGCTGTGATGTTGATAAACCGCGTAACCTTGCGAAAAGTGTTACTGTAGAATAAAGTGTTTTACCCCTTTGGATATGATTGTCTAAAGGGGTGTTTTTATGTCCAAAAGAAAAAGAACATCTACAGTGGAAAAATGGATTAAAAAAAGTGTGGTACAGGACCCGACTATCGATCGGCCGTTGCTATAGATTTAAGATGTTTTCACATAAGGCCAGTTAACGAGCTTAAAAGGCTTTAAAACTAGTAGGCTGCATGAATTTTTCAGTGGAGAGAAACGGCTTTTTTCTAATGTAATTGCAGGTGAACTTGGAATAACCGGAGAACCTATTGTAATAATAACCTTATTATTGAGTGCATTCGTGGTTTAAGTCGTAATGATTCAGTAAAGGACACGCCACAAATAAAAGGTAGCGTATGATTCCCATTCTTTCCAAGGAAACGATATTTCTATGATTTCATTTTTCGTAGGCTTTCGGTTCATATGACGTAATATTTTTATCGAATGAATAAGACCCACATCATCGATTGGAAAAGCTGTCGGGAACTTAAGGCAGCGCATTAGAACATAATTGGCTGTCCAAGGACCGATTCCCCGTATTTTAATTAAGTATTTTTCAGCATCTTTAAAGTTCATTTTCATTAATTTTTCCCTCGATAATTCTCCACTGGCCATTAATTTGGCAATTCCAATGATATATTCACTTTTTCTTACCGTCATTTTAATATCTGCTAGGTCGGTAGGTGTTAACCGTGCTATTCGTTCGTACGGTGGGAACACCCAATACTTGTTCCCATTCCATTCGATAGAATCGCCAAATCCTTCTACAAATTGCTTCTTTAAGGAGTACGCGAAGGCTAAGTTAATTTGTTGCCCTAAAACTCCCCAACATAATGCTTCAAATAAATCGGGAATGCCGACAAGCCGCAATCCATAAAATTTTCGGGCAGGCATTTTAAGTAATGGATCTGCTTTTGCCATTTCATAAAATGGTGTTAAATCGTTATCAAGATCAAACCATTCATGAATATATTTTACAATTTCCTCCCGTTTCCACTTTTCAATAGGTCTAGAATCGTTTAGGAATTTGACAACCATTTGTTTATTATTGATTACGCTTACCTGCACTAAGGACCGAATTTCCCCTATGGCAATAACTTTTGTAATGATATCGTTCTCTATTTCATACATGCATTCATTTTTTTCCCTAGTTAGATAGCCTAGGTTCGCATTCATGTCGAAAATTTCAGGTAATGTAATGACAATAACGTCATTGATTTCATGCCATGTCACTTATTCATTCTCCTTATCTTAAATAATGATAGAAAACTCACACTGATTGAATTTTACTTTATCACATAATAAGCTTTACTCATTTTGTTATCTTGCTATTACATTCTAACCACCTTAATTTTTTCTATTTATGAGGTTATAGTGTTAGTTATCAAGAATGCTAAACGGGAGTGGATTAAAATCGCCCAAGTTATAAAAACGCGTGTCGAAAACGTAAATTGGGATTCAAGTCAAAATGAATTAGATGAGCATTGTAAGGAGGGGTGAGATAAATGTCGGATAGTATCAATAACGGACATAAAGAGAGCCATGGTCAGAGAACTTTAAATGATGTAGAAATGCTAACAGATGAAAAGTGGCGAGCAATTATAAATAATGACGCAGCGTACAATAATCAATTTTTCTACGCTGTGAAGTCGACAGGGATATTTTGTAAACCATCCTGTAAATCTCGCGTTCCGAAAAAAGAAAATGTATGCATTTTTCCAAACGCAGAACAAGCTCTCCGCGCAAATTTTCGCCCTTGCAAACGCTGTAAGCCTACTAATGAAAAAATGCCTGATAGCGAGTGGGTTGATCTCATTACTGAATACATTGATAAAAATTTCACAGAAAAACTAACTCTAGAATCGTTAGCAGATATTTGCCATGGGAGTCCGTATCATATGCATCGAACATTTAAAAAGATGAAAGGTATTACGCTGGTTGAGTATATACAACAGGTTAGAGTTCAGGCGGCTAAAAAGTATTTGATTCAGACAAATAAAGCGATTGGAGATATCGCTATATGTGTGGGTATCGCTAACGCACCTTATTTTATTACTTTATTTAAAAAGAAAACTGGACAGACACCAGCACAATTTCGCCAAATGAGAAAAATGGAGGAAACGTACAATGGAAACAAAGAATAAGCCAACCCTTTATTGGTCTTTACTGATGTTTAAGGATTGGAGCTTTTATATTGCTTCCACTTCAAAGGGGATTGTGTTTGTAGGTTCACAGAACAAACCATTTGAGGAATTATTCGAATGGGCTCAGAAACACTTTCCAGGAAGTCCTCTTGTTGAAGATGATAGTAAGTTTGAACCCTACATTACTGAAATCACTCAGTATCTAGAAGGAAAGCGGAAAAACTTTACTGTGCCATTTGAGTACGTTGGTACGCCATTTCAGCTAGCAGTCTGGAATGCACTTTGTGAAATTCCTTATGGACAGACGAAATCCTATTCCGACATTGCACATGATATAAATAAACCAGCAGCTGTTCGTGCTGTAGGCGCGGCTATTGGGGCTAATCCGGTATTAATTGCTGTACCGTGCCATCGTGTAATAGGGAAGAATGGCTCGTTAACTGGCTATCGGGGCGGATTTGAAATGAAGGCACTGCTCCTTGATCTGGAAAAACGAGCTTCATCTAGCAATGAGTAATTGTGCCGGACCACTTTTGGTTATGGATCTCATTTCACAATGATGAGGACAGCTGCCCTATAAGGTGCAAATATGAAATGTTTTATAATCGAAGAACAAAAGGCACCAGAGTTAGTCAAATGAATGCAGTTTGTGAAGCTGATATTAAACCGCGATGCAGGGGTTTGGTCTTTCTCTGTAATCCAACATCTTGACAATGTTTAAGATTTAGCATATCTTATACTTAACTTAAAAATCGCAACCAGATGTTTATTTTCGTTTGTGAATAGGACTTTAGCATTCTTTCAACTAATCTTGACAGGATGAAAAAGTATCCTAATTTAAATGAAAGAGAAACATAAGGCGATTTATCTATAATCAAGCACTATATTAAAGTGTAGCGGTGATTTCATTCCTTTAGAATGAACTTAAAATATTGTATAAAATAAAATGACCAATAATAAGGTAGCTCTTCAAAAAACTTCGCTGAAGTTAGTTGAAGTGAAGCCGACAATTTTCAAGATTCAATGATCTGCAATCATCATTGAAATTTTGAGGTTGTCGGTTTTTTTGTTGGAAAAAAATAGAGATACATAAAATTTGTATCCATTATAGAAAAATATGATCTGATTTAAAGGTCGTATGAGCAATAACGACATTTAAAAAGGGAGAATTTGAAATGTTAGTTTCGCTGAGTTTGTCATCATTATTAACATTATTTTTTATTATGCTTATTGCTTCTGGGATAAGTGGACTTTTGTTTTTACATCCCCGAGTGCCCTTGAGTTTTGTCCGCATTCATATTGGGATTTTGGCTTTACCACTTTTGGTTGCCTTACTGATCCTTGCCAATAGCAGCGTGAGTGGAAACGTTGGCCCTTGGCATTTAGATACCTTAGCTTGTTTAATGACCTTCTTTGTTCTTGCAATTGGATTCGTTATTCAGCGTTTTTCTGTACGTTACTTAATGGGGGATCGATCTTATCGCAAATATTTTGCGCTTTTTACTTTTACAACAGGTGCTGCTTCAATGACGTGGTTAAGTGGCGATCTCCGTTTGATGGTTCTATTTTGGGGAGCAACTCTTGTTGGTTTAACTTTACTGATAAGGTTAAACAGTGCTTGGCAAGTGGCTAGTGAAGCAGCCAAGATTTCTGGCCGGTTATTTTTGTTAAGTTGGTTTTCTTTGTTTTTTGCGATGATGTGGCTTTTTCATGCCACAGGTCAATGGCAGTTATCATTGGTTGTAACAAATGAAAGTTTAGCTGGGCTGGGAGAATGGGAGAGAACAGGGATTCAGCTATTGATTGTACTAGCGGTAATTATTCCTGCAGGTCAATGGCCATTCCAAAGATGGTTAGTTGAGTCTATTGTTGCTCCAACCCCTGTTTCTGCAATTATGCATGCAGGTTTAGTAAATGCAGGAGGAATAATACTAACTCGATTTTCACCTCTATTTCATGGTGGTATCGCTTCGATTATCTTACTTCTGCTTGCTGGCATTTCTGTATTGATTGGAACTGGTATTAGTTTAGTCCAGGTTGATTATAAACGCCAATTAGTAGGCTCCACGATTGGACAAATGGGATTTATGCTCATTCAGTGTGCACTAGGGGCCTATATAGCAGCCATTATTCATCTTATTTTACATGGTTTATTTAAAGCTACGTTGTTTTTACAGGCTGGTTCAGCCGTACAGCGTCATGAAGTATCGACTCGTGTTAAAGAGAGATCATCCTATTTATGGCTCGTGGCTGGTCGTACGTTAGCCTTAGTTATAGGCGTTGCTTTTTGGCTCACTGCTCCTGGAGACGGATATCAATTAATGAGTGCGCTGATCTTAGGGTGGTCATTGTCCGTTTCCTGGACTCAGCTTGTAGCTTTTGGAGAGGGGCGAATTGGCCGAATTGCCGGCTTAATCGTTTTAGGAGGAGCAGCCTTTATATATTTTATCATTCATAACCTTTTCTATGATTGGCTGCATGCAGCCGTTTCTCAAACTGTTCAGCCTCCAATGCCAGCTGTCATCATTGTCGTATGCCTCTTCCTATTTGGCAGTGCTTTAGGTTCGTGGATTGCTCGTCATCGTTCTTCCGTTTTCTTCACGATACTCTATCTTTGGCTAGTTCGGTTAGGTGAAGCAAAACCAAAGTCAGTGGAGAGTCACCCAGACTACCTTAAACAATATTTATCATAAGGAGCTAATCTGAGATGGGCATTACATCCGTATTAACGAAAGAAAATGTAAAAAAGATAGATACAGATATTGATGTTCAAGAAAGGGATCTTAACGTTTTGATTACATCTGCCAGCCGAGTGATTGCGCCACTTTGGCCTATTTCTACATTTGCTGCACGCAATCCGTGGATGGGACTTGAAAACCAGACTTTTGATCAGGTTGCAAGCTGGTTGAAAAATACGCGTGATGTTGATATATACCCAAGTGCGTCTATGATCCGTTCAGCAAAGAATAAAGGTGAGATTGATGAAGTTTTTGTGGAAATGGGGCTGCAGCGTTGGCTTGATTCACATTCCTTTCACATCCCACGGGACGTGGCAGAACGGTTTTGTCATGCGGGATTACAATTAGATCCATTACCTTCCGACCTTTTATCATCACACGAGCTGGAGAAATTAGTAAGTGGATGTAGAGGATTGGATCCTATCGATAATGTTTTTATGGAACCACTAAGTTCGTATATAGAGAATCAAGATGGTGAAAGGTTAGTCACTATACTAGATCATCATGTCATTAAGTGGAGTAAATTATATCTTGATGACTCTCAAGCCGGTTGGACAATGCCCAATCGTGAGGAAGGCTTCTATCGTGCCTGGCAGCAGCTCATACAATATGATCCAGCACTTAGCAAAAAGCAGCGTGAAAGGTTAAAAGGTTTGCCGCAAGAGGCGCATTTGGCTTTACAAGAAGCCTTATTCGCACTAGGAATCCCTGAATCAGAAATCCAGGCTTATCTTGAAGCTCACTTACTTTCCTTACCTGGATGGGCAGGGATGATGCTTTGGCGCTCCCAACAATCGAGCCATGAACATGCACTCTTAACAGAATATTTAGCGGTTCGATTATCCATGGAGTGGGCTCTGATAAAGCCATATTTGCCTTTGACTAATGAACGAGCTGAGAAAAAAATTTCGATTGCTCCCCTTATAGCAGCTTGGATTCATTGGGGTGGGCTTACATTAGAGGAATGGTCACAGATGTCGGCCAGTGAACAAAATGAATATTTATCATTTGCCTACAGCTTTGATGAGAAACTGCACAGGAAACTTTGGTTAGAAGCTTGGGAACAAACTTACACTGATCGATTGAGCCAGAAGATCATCTCGAAACAACGTGAAACCGGTAAAAAATCTGCATTAGCTCAATTAGCATTCTGCATTGATGTACGATCAGAACCTTTTCGCCGTCATCTAGAAAAACAAGGTCCGTTTGAAACGATTGGCATCGCAGGTTTCTTCGGGGTGCCGATTGCAACTTGTGAACTTGGCAGTAAACACAGTCATGCCTCCTTGCCGATCATACAAAAACCGCAAAATAAAATAAAAGAGCTCGCGGATGAGGATGTATTCAACAAATACAATCAACGGAAGCAAGCAGTTCATTCGTTAAGCTATACATTTAAAACGATGAAACAGAATGTGCTTTCAAGCTTACTTCTGCCTGAGCTAAGCGGACCTTGGCTTACTCTGCAAATGGCAGCACGTAGCTTTGTGCCAAGAAAAGCGGGTCGTTTCATTCGTAATCTCCGTGAGGCTTGGCTGCGCAAACCTGATACAAAACTCTCGCTTCATCATGATGCTACAGAGGCGGAAATACCTGTGGGTTTTACTGATGAAGAAAAAGTGAACTATGCTCGCCAAGCGTTAAAAATGATGGGGTTAACAGAGAATATCGCACCATTGGTTGTGATATGCGGGCACGGCAGTCAAAGTACCAATAATCCTTATTCCGCAGCACTTGACTGTGGCGCCTGCGGTGGAGCGGCCGGTGGATTCAATGCAAGAGTTTTAGCTGCTTTATGTAATCTTTCAGAGGTGAGAGAAGCACTTTTAACTGAAGGAATTAAAATCCCTGAGGATACGGTGTTTGCAGCAGCTGAACATAATACAACGGTGGATGAATTACATTGGCTTTATGTACCGGAGCTTTCTGAAGCTGCACAAGAAGCATTTGAGCAAATTGAAGCTGTTATGCCGAAAGTGAGACATCATGTAAATGCAGAACGTCTAGCCCAATTACCGAATTTCCAATCGGAATTTAAAAATCCGAAGGCTGAGGCACACCGATTTGCGGAGGATTGGAGTGAGATACGTCCGGAATGGGGGCTGGCTCGTAATGCTGCTTTTATTATCGGCCAACGTGAATTAACCCAGGATTGTGATTTGGAAGGAAGAGCCTTTCTCCATAATTATGATTGGAAGCAGGATGAAAGCGGCGAAATCCTAGCAAATATTATTGCAGGGCCTGGAACCGTGGCCCAATGGATTAATTTACAATATTACGCATCAACGGTAGCACCTCATTATTATGGCAGCGGAAATAAAGCAACTCAAACCGTTACAGCAGGTCTCGGAGTTATGCAGGGGAATGCAAGTGACTTGTTAGCCGGACTGCCTTGGCAATCCGTCATGAAATCAGATCACGAAGCCTATCATTCTCCGCTTCGTTTGTTGATACTCATTCAAGCACCTAAAGAATATGTAGAACGGTTATTAAACAATGACTCAGCATTTATGCAAAAAGTTCAAAATGGATGGGTCCGACTGGCTAGTATTGATCCAGAAGGATGTTGGGAAAGCTGGTAATTATGAATCTAAACATTTATTAAATGGATTTGTTACTCAATACTAAACATAAGGAAGAGGTGTGCTATATGAATGGAAATCAAAATAAAAAAGTATTATTTTTGACGGACATTGAAAACGGCTTGGAGTCTATTTTACAAGAAGTGACTAACACTCCTGCAGAAAGTATGTTGACTATACAAAGCTATGGTGCCAGTATTTCACATCCTTATGGAGAAATCATGAGGTCTGTTATTTTTGCGATTTTCCAGGAAGATGTTGAGGAGATTTTTGTAGTAGGAACAAAAGATAAGAAAACTTCCACAGGTCATAGACTTACTCAACTTGAAGCAATGAAAGATAAAATACAAACATTGGATTATCTCTTTCAGAATTGCAAACCTGAATTTTTAGGTGGTACGGTCGATGAATGGCTACATGAAAATAGCAGTGACACCATTGAAAAAAGTGTTGATATCATTCGTCATCATCCATTAGTGCCGTCATATGTTAAAGTTCGAGGTTTAATCATTAATCAAGAGGATGGAACATCATCAATGGTGGAGGTTCCTGCTATGAAAACAGGTCAAACCTCACCTGATCATTGCTTGTCATGATGAAATGGAAGAACTTCTATACACCTATATATGAAAAAACAGCTTTAAGGAGAAGGTATGGACTCTAATTTAACTGATTTTGTCACGAAAACAATAGAGGACATGAACTCGTTTGATCGTGAAAATATGGAATGTATGAAAAAAGTAATAAGAAAAGCAATTGATTTTTATCATCTACAATCTTATGAAGAAGTTGAGGAAACCCATTTAGGAAGCATTCGATTTTTGCATATACACTCTATGATGGAGGAAAATATGTTATCCAAAATGATAGTGGTCACAAGAAACGGTAATACTGATTTGGATATTGAAGGTGTATATGAAGGACATGTTGTAAGAGAATATTAATGAGACGAAATCACAAATAGAATATGCCAATTTTTTTGCTCAGGAGATGTATGATATATGAAAAAATCGAAAGGTTCTATTGAATCAGAGATCAGTAAGTCCATTACTCAATGGGAGAAAGATTATCTTGGGCGCGGGTCTGTATCTGTTAAAACTGATATACTCCGGGATATGGTCATCGTCAATTTAAAAGGGATTTTAACACCAGCTGAATATGTAGTGTGTGGATCAAAAGAGGGTATGTTATCTATTAAACAAACTCGCTCGGAGTTAGTCGAATCAGGTATAGAAGGTCTTAAGGATATTATCCTAAAAATCACCGGAGAAAAAGTGATAAGTTTTTTTACTGATTTAAGCTCCCGGACAGGTGAACGAGTAATGGTATTTAAATTATGTAATGATCTAGAGAAAAATCTTTAATATAAATGTTTGATAATCCCTGGTATTCAAGCCAGGGAGAGGGCATTCAAAATATTACCTGCCGCTTCTTTTGCTTTACAGTTATGTCATCATTACTATTTTTAATTCATAACCCACGAGCGGACTTGTTATTCCTGCTGAAAGATCTAACATCCGCTTTTGTTACGAGCGGATGTTTTTTCACATCTAATTAAAATGCATGAATTTGATGCTGGTGATTAGTCAATGCCAAATTCATTATAAACATCCAAAATACCCGAACCCAAACATCTGTGAAACGTAAGCCTCTAGCGAATAGTGTTGTTTACTCCCTTAGCCAAAATCAAAATGTTTTATTGATTTAAATTAGAAGCTTTGCTTCGGTTAACAAAGTCACCGCCGAGTTCCCCCAAGAATAACATGATAATGAGACCCATTCGAAAGTGTAGGGTTTTTGATATGCTGTCTTCAGTTTCATTCCTCGAAAAAAGCTGAGTACCAAAAAACGAATTGACATATCGAAATATAACGATATAATAATTGGTATGGAGCCAATTGAAGTATTCAAAGCTTTATCAAATGAATCAAGGCTGCAAATTTTACAATGGCTGAAGGAGCCCGATCGTCATTTTGCACCCCATGAAGGGATTGATATGAACACAATCGGGGTATGTGTCAGTCAAATAACAGACAAATTGAAAATGACGCAATCGACAGCTTCTCAATATCTTACCATCCTTTTAAGAGCCGGCTTGATTAAGGCGGAGCGTATTGGAAAGTACACATATTACAAAAGAGATGAAGAAGCCATTGGGAAACTTGCTGACTTTCTTAAAACAGAGATATAAAAATAAACATCAAAAGATGTTTATTTTTACACTATACATATCGACATATTACGATGTGTTTATTTTTTATAATAACATATCGATATATCGTGATATGTTTATTAACAATTAAGGAGTGAATGCTTTATGTCTAATACTTGGAAAATTTATATTTTAGCCATTGTCAGCTTTTTAGTTGGAACCTCAGAATACATCATTTCGGGAATTTTGGATCAAATTGCTCATACTCTCGGGATCACTATAGCTGCCGCGGGCCAGCTTATTACCATTTTCTCACTTGTGTATGCTCTTTCTACACCCGTACTTATGGCGTTGACAGCAAGTATGGATAGACGCAAATTGATGATGTATGCCCTCGGTTTGTTTGTGTTCGGTAATGTCCTGGCTTTTGTACTGCCTGGTTATGGATGGTTTATTGCAGCGCGGATCATTATGGCGATGGGAGCAGGTGTGGTTGTTGTTACCGCTTTAACCATTGCCGCTAAGATTGCATCGGAAGGAAAGCAGGGCAGTGCCATCGCTACTGTCGTGATGGGATTTACCGCTTCTTTAATCATAGGTGTTCCGCTTGGAAGAATGATAGCAGTTGCACTAGGCTGGAAGTCTGTATTTGGAGCCATTGCTTTGTTGGGATTGATCGCAATCGCCGTTATTTTCTTTACTCTCCCGCATACTAAAGGTGATAAGCCTGTGCCTTTGCTTCAACAGCTTGCTCTTTTCAAAAAACGGAAAGTGGCTATGGGGTTATCAATCACTTTCTTCTGGCTCGGGGGATATTCTGTTGCTTACACTTATTTGTCACCGTATCTCTTGAACATCTCAGGTATAAACGGCAAGCTGCTTAGCGGTGTTTTGCTTATATTTGGAATTTCCAGTTTGGTTGGGTCGAAGTTTGGGGGATATAGCACCGACAAATGGGGAGTGCCCTTTACACTTGTTGGCGGGATGACATTGCATATCGTCACACTGATTCTGCTGTCACTTGTTACTCATTCCTATATCGGCGTGTTGGTGATTCTCATATTATGGTCGTTTGCCGCATGGTCTACCGGTCCGACACAGCAATTTCACTTGGCTACAATAGAACCGGAAATGTCAGGTGTTTTGCTCAGCATGAATCAGTCCATGATGCAACTCGCCATGGCAGTCGGCGCAGGAATAGGAGGGGTTTTTGTAGAAAACGTATCATTGGCCTCGATTACCTGGGTTGGTGCGTTAGGGGTTATGATTGCCATTATTGCATCATTGATGATTTTCAATTCGCAACCGAAACAAGCGCTAAAAGATATTAATCAATAATTTCGAAAGATCTAACATCCGCTCGTTATACAAGCGGGTGTTTTTTTATAAGCCCAAGTAGAAGGCACACTGAAGCTGAAAGAGATTTTTGCCGACGGAGATCTGAGGTACAGCAATTTATAATATACTAGGAATGGAAATAACGATATGGCGGAAGGATTCTAATGCTTCTCGCCTGTAATCACTACTTTGAGGATGTGTCATCGTGAATCAAAAGACGTACATTGAAATGAGCAGGACATCGCAGTACATCAACAAATTGAGAGAGTTTTCAGTGTTAATTGATGGGGCTGAGATGGGAAATATCAAAGATGGAGGGAGGCTGCGAATTGATGTGCCGCCTGGTGAGCATGTTATTCAAGTGAAGATTGCTTGGTGTACAAGCCCAACTTTGAGGTTTACTTTAACGGAAGGGGAAGTGTTGAAGTTTAGATGCGGAAGTCCGCTTCGAGGATGGAAGTTGCTTTTGGCTCTTTTTTCTGTTTTGGGCCGTCCTGAAAATCATCTGTTTATCGAGCAGGAAGAAGAGAAAAAGGCTTTGTGGTGACTTTATGTTACTACATGGATAAAATATCGCTGAATTCTGTTTTGTGAAAGTTTAATTGACATAAGAAAGAATGGCAGCCTTCTCAATATCGTGCTCCTTAGAGCAGGCTGCCAATAAGGAATTCTCGTTTGCCAATTTTCATAATTTCATTGAGAAACTAAATACTCCTTAATCAATTGCCACCTGTCACGAGCATTCATGATGAACTCCGATGCAATGGCTACAACCAGGTTTTTCTCTGGAACACAGCAAATCACTTCCCGCCATCGCCTAGTGCTGAGTATGAAAAAACACTGTCCTCATCACGAAGCCACCATAGATAACCATAGTTATTGGCGTTCATCTTTGTTGATTGGTCAATCCATGATTCAGGAAGTGATCTGTTGGTTGTTCCAAGTACCATGATTCAAAATAAAGATAACCAAACCTAACCATATCCCGCGGAGTCATCGTAAGCCCCCATCCTCCGGTTGAGTTGCCGTCCGGGTCATTCTCCCAACCTCTCACATGTTTACCGAATAGATCGTCAAAGCCGAATGATTTCATTTCATAATGCGGAATTTCTTTCATGCCGATCGGTTTAAATAAGTACTCGTTGGCAAATTCGCGGGCGCTTTTGTCTGTGGTGCGGGTGATGATGGCTGACAGCAGGTGTACGCCTGCGGTGGAGTATTTAAATGTGCCGATTTTTCCTTCTTGATCCAGCATACCGAGCGTATAGGCGATCCAATCTGGCTGCATGCACATCTTATCGAGCGGTTCTTGCAGTCTTCAAATGGATAGGGAGCTGTCATTGTGAGAAGGTGGTGTCTTGTTTTTGTTTATTAGGAGTATTCGACACATTCTGGGAAAGAAGCAGTGTTTTCCGAATAAATCCAGCTCCAAGAAACCAAATCTAATAAATGGATCTATAAAAACGTTAAAATCAAAAGAACTAATATATATAGGCTAACGAAAGAGATATATTATTTTTTGAAAAATAGTTTTGATTGCTTATAGCTTAACAATTTAACTATTTGATGAGTATTAAGTGAAAACAATCCAAAAAAGTCCCTAACCTAAATTTTAAATAATTATAATTAGATACGGTTAGAGAAAAATAAGTTAAATATTTGAAAAAAATGTTGAAAAAAGGCATAAAAAATGATATTATTACCTATATAAGTCATTAATTTCTTAAGGAGGAACGAAAATGAAGAAAAAATTTGCTGCATTTCTACTATTAACAATAGTAGCGATAAGCACGATAATTCCTGTCACAGTATCTGCTGGAAGCGGGGAAAAGTGGAACTATGGTTATGACAAAAAGAAAATGCAGGATTACAATGATTACTACCATTGGCTTTATCGTCACAATTCGTCAATAACAAAAAAAGGTATAAATTATCCAGGTCGTATTGCACAACCTAAATATTGGTCCAAATTAAGACTTGATTATACTGGTCCTTATAAAGTTTCGTACCACAAACACGTTTACAAATAGAAAATTTTTCGAAAGGGATTTATATTATAATATATAAGTCCCTTTTGTATTAAGATAAATAAGGAGAAAATATGATTGAAATAAAAAATATGAACAAATCTTTCAATGAAAGAAAAATTTTTGAAAACTTAAATTTGGTTATTGAACCTGGAGAATTTATTGGAATTATAGGAAAGAGTGGAAAGGGAAAAACTACACTGCTAAATATAATTGGCACGTTAGAAAAAGCAGATAGTGGTTCTATAAAAATATTAGATAGGGATATTAATAGAAAAAAAAATAAAAGATATTTACTTAGACATCACCTAGGATTTATATTTCAAAACTATGCATTAATTGATAATGCATCTGTGAATGAGAATCTAGAAATCGCACTTAAACATAAGAAGATGAATAGACAACAAAAAAGAAATGCTATGTCTTCTGCATTAAAAGAAGTGGGTTTAGATAACTATGGTAAAGAAAAAGTTCATACTTTAAGTGGTGGGGAACAACAACGCGTTGCCATTGCAAGGCTGCTGCTTAAAAATCCTACTTTGATTTTAGCTGATGAACCTACGGGATCATTGGATACTGAAAACAGAGATATTATAATATCTCTTTTTCAAAAACTACATAAACAAGAGAAGACAATCATTATGGTAACTCACGATAAAGAACTAATAAAAATTTTTTCAAGAACTCTACAATTATAAAGGGGGAATAGATTGTGAAAAAATTATTATTCCTTCTCGTTATTACTACCTTTATAGTTGTAAGTTTCCTATCGATAAAGCAATTTGAATATTTACAGTTTCAATCTTTTAATCATAATAATGTTCATGATTCATGGAATGTTGTTATAGATGAAGGGAATTCTAAAATCGGTAAAAAAGATAATTTTAAAATGTTAGAACAAATAGCATTTGAATCTAAAGTTAATTTGCAACGCATATCATATGAAAATGATAATAATAAAGATAAAGTAGTGTATTATGTTGTTCTCTATAATGCACCAGAATATTTTAAAGATCTAAAACTAAGATATGGGGAATTTTTGAAAAGTAATAGTAGTTCTAATGATTTTCTATCTACTGTTCAAACAAAGAATAAGCATCAGATAGGAACATTAGAGATATTTCATAGTTTTGAACCTATTGAAATTAGGCCAATGATTGCTGCGGAAAAAACAAAAGATATTAAAGGTACCTATACTGTAATAGGTGAAAAACATGCTGAAAATTTTAAGAAAATCGCATTACAGCATGGTTTTTCAATTAAGTTATCCAAAAATGAAGATTCACAAAGTGTGAGTACACCATATCCTTATCAGGAAATGATGTATATAAGCTCATTGATTTTATGCTTATTAATAATGCTTACAATATTATATGATTTAAGTAATAACTATAAAGAAATTGCTGTTAGGTATATGTTAGGATGTAATTTATTTCATATAGGAATATATCTATTCAGAAAATATATTCCTATCATTATAAGTTCCTTGCTTGTTGGAAGTTTAGGTTTAATATTATATTTATATTGGTATAATCACTATCAACAATTCATTGAATTCGCATATTTTTTATCGAAAAACATTGCTCTGTTATCAATAGTACTTACAATCATTTTATTAATAATATGGTTTAGTACTGTAAGTATCAATATCCCACAAATGATTAAAAATAAAAAACCAGTAAGAATGTTTTTTTATTTAAATATTATTGTGCGGTTTGTATTAGCAGTTTTTCTATTATTAGGTTTAGAGCAGGGAATTAGCAAACTTCAAGTGTTAAAAAGCACGGTTTCGAATCAAGAAAAATGGTCTTTGTTAAAACATTATTCTTATTTAGGGATGATAGCTTCACCAGAGCAAAAACAAGAAACTCTTAATTTTCAAAAAGATAAAGAAGAGCGAAAAAAAATTCAACTTTTCTATAAAAAACTAGAATCCCAAGGGGCGTTTTTTATATATCCTTCGGACTATTATTCGAATGATTCACAAATTACATCTCAAGACATAAATCCATGGGGAGAAGAGGGAAGAAAAGTAGAAATAAATAAGAATTATTTATCGGTTAATATGATAAAAGATGTACATGGAAAAGATGTGGGGATACCTTCCTCTAATAAAGATGTAATAAATGTGTTAGTACCAATAAAATTTAAAATGTATAAAGAAGATATTGAAAGATCATTAGCAGAAGATTATAAAGGTATATACGATATAAAAAGCGCCGCTCCTGTAAAAGTAGATATTATCTATGTTCAGAATAACCAATCTTATTTTACGTTTTCTGCAAATTCAGCTCAAAACAGTAACTATAAGATTGTAGATCCGATTGCAGTAATAGTTAATGATAAATTTGACCCATTAATACTAGCTAATAATATTTCTATGGGGTATGGTTTTTATACCAAGATTAGTGAAGGTAAAGATCCTTTCAAAATAATAAAAAGAACATTAGAGGAATATGAATTAAACAACATTTGGAGTCCTGTATCTATTGCTTATTCAAATGTCGAATTAAAGATAGCCAATGATAAAGAAGCATTGCAGTTAACGGCTATATATTGTGGGGTATTTCTTTTGTTAGCTGTAGTATTATTGATTTTTTCGGCAGTTTATTACTTAGAAATGAACAAAAAGCTATTATCAATACAATGGATATTTGGTTATAGCTTTTTTGAGAAGCATAGTTTGGTCTATCTTTCGGTATTGGTTTTCTGGAGTCTGACTTTTATGGTTAGCTTTTATGTATCTGGAAATATTACGTTATTGGGTGGAATTTCCTTATGGTTGGCGATTTTAGACATATTATTAACAAGTATATTATTGATTATGAGAGAATATAATGTTACTAAACAAGTCTTAATTAAAGAGTGAATAATACAAATGGGGGGGAAATATTTTTGAAAAGAAAAATAAAATTTCTTACGATTTGTTTAGCGTTTGCATTATTATGTCTAATTATTGCTGCCTATTCCTTCTCAACGAATAAACCGGATAATGAAAATAATATTAACAAAAATCAAGTTGGAAAAACACAAAAACAAGATAGTTCATATTCAGATAATATGGTATCTGATCAAGATAATAAATACTATGTCATCTATATAAAACAGAAGAATGGAACAGGCTCATCATTTGTGCCTGAAAAGCTTAACCCTGGTTTTAAAAATGACTCTGATGATTTTAACATAAGTATTTCCTTTGATGATAAAGGGAACGTAATTAATAATGATAAGGTAATTGAAGTGGAAGACTTCTCACTATCAAATTCTAATAAGAAAAAAATTAGAAAAATAGTTGGTGCAAATAAATATGATGCAGCTTTGAAAGAGGTTGAAGATCGAGTGTTAGAGACTAAGAAAGAATTAGAAGAAAGTTCTAATAGTTAGTAAATATACAATTAGCAGTATTGACCGCTGTACATAAGAGGCGGTCTTTTTGCTTAGAATTGAATATTTGCAAGGTTTATTAGAAATTTATTTTCATATTGTATCTTTCCGTATCACATGAAAGGAGCACTATGAGAGTTGTACTGATCTATAGTTTACCTTCTAGACTGAGAATAAAAAAGAGCCGGATAACCGGCTCGGTATAAGTTAAAACTGCTTTGTTACGTCGTATTCATAATCTATTTTTGCTTTAACATTGCTCATCGTCGATCTGGCAGTCGCTAATGTATTATATTTAAAACTCCATACCTTTGCCACACTGAGTTGATCCGACAAAGAGATATCATAAGACCCTGAAGTCGAGCTGTTTACAAGGGCACGGCGCCATTCGTTATTTTCGCTTGTCATGATCAGATGGCGTGTATTTCCTTGGCTTGGTGTTTGAGTGGCGGTTGTTTGCACTCTGGTTACAATGGCATCACGCGGTATCCCGGATTGGTTTGTTAAATCAGCCTTGATCACGCTGGAGTCAGAACCTGAGGGGCTAAGGCTTGTATTTCCTTTATTTTCAGCAATGCCGCTGAATTGGAATGTTCCGCTGCCTGATTTGATTCGGTCTTCAATTGAAAGCGTAAAGTACATGTTTCCGGTATAGGTGCCTCGTGACACCTTCACATAGAAGGTATCCGTCGTGTTTTGGGCGTCTGCATTTGCATAAATAAAAGAGGAGAACGTATTGGGGTTAATGACTTCTGTGCCTTGAGAAACAGGTATTCTGTTCTTATCGTAAATTTCAATTTTCATCCCTGTATACGCGCTCTGGTATGTACTCCTCACGTATACCTTTTCTCCCTTATTAGCCGTAAAAGTGAAATAGGCTTCATCTTGACCAGCTTCCAGTATCGTTGTATCGATATTTTTATATTTCCAATAACCGATAGGCATTGCGGTATCAAATGAATTGTTTCCTGTGATCGCAGTGACCCCGGCAGCTGATGCCGAATACGTAAAGGTGAATAAGACAGACAGCATGATAGCAAATGGAATAAGCCATTTTTTCGCCATGTAAACAACCTCCTTTTATTTCCATCATACATAATAACTGTATGGGTGTAAATAAATGTTTTTAGAGGTTAATATATACATAACCATTGCCGATAAAAAAGAATAAGAGAGAATACTCGGGAGGGAATTCAATGCGTCTGAATCGGCAATTTATCCGCACTCAGCTGATGGCACAGAATATATTAAGCAAGAATGCGCCTGCCAAACGAGAGAATTTGACTGAAAGTACAGCGGCAGTTCTGGAAAAGGCATACAGCAGGCTTGAGCCGCGATCTTCAAGTGTGGGAATCGATCAGTTCAACTATTCTAAAACCAGCGTGTCGGGAAACAGTGGGACGTTCAGCAAAGTGTATCAATCAGCGAATGACCGAACAGTGACAGATACAGGGAAAGAAACAGTGATCGAATCCAATAACCCCTATGACTCTGAGAGTGATATCAGAATCAAAATACTAGATGAAAAATACAGCAGGATGAATGCCATAAACAAAGCAAAGTCTGATCCCTTAGGCTATATTAAGGATAAGTATCAAAATTCAAAGTCTCCTTATTTCAGAAGTGATCTGTCTGCCGCAGAAAGACAGGCTGCTTACGATAATGAAACAGAATGGCTATTCAAAGGCAAAGCCCAAAACTATAACCTCCAGGATGCTGCGTTTCGCAATGTTACATTTAATGGGGAAGTGGAAGCTGAGAATGAAAAGGTGTATCAGCGGAGCCAGGTGAACCAGCAGCTGCAAGTGCTTTTGAATCGGAACCATATTCACATTCCAGAGGGGACGGAGCTGACGTTTACGATTACGCCGATTGACTATCAGGTGCGTGTGAGCGGGACAGACGATCAGGATCTGATCAAGCAAATTGAGCAAGTACTGCAATCTGGAGACAACAGCAAAGAACTATTTTTACACATCATGAAAAGCCAAAGCAGTGATTCAACACAATTTTCCGAAGAGGCCTATAAAAAGTATCAGGCAGCTCGTGAGATGTACGAAGTCACAGGCTACCATTTGAAGGATTTAGAAGTGATTGACGGGCGGTATGTAACGCCTGATGGACGTGACTTGTTAGACGTCTATAAAGAAGAGCTTGAAAAAGATCCTGTGCAAAAAGAGACGGCCTCTTATGCTATATCTCACTATCGTTCAGAGCTTAGTGAAATTGCGGAAGCTGGGTATGATGCCATTCCGGATTTCATCCTATCAATTGATTACAGCAATGGATCTCTGAGAGATGTGGGACAAAGCAAGAGCTATGGAACCGGAGATACCGGGTGGCTTGAAGCATTAAAGCGTCAAACGGGCGTAAATTATTAGGTAAGCTGTTCATGTAGAACAGCTTATTTTTTATGAAAATCTAAAAATTATAATTTTAATATTCAAATAATTTTATTATTTTTATATAGAAGATTTTAAATGAAGTGAATGATTCAGAACTTAGCACAAAGGTGTTTACCTGAAAAAAACAATTGTATTTTCCAGAGAAATTTATTATGATGAAATAAGTAATTTAGGAGATTATATAACAATTTTGAGTTTGAATTTTCTGATTGTTATTACTGAGTGATGTGAGGGCAAGCAGATCTGCTGTTTTCTCATTTGTGAGTATTTTTGTGAGGAGGAGGAAGAGGAGTGGCAAATAAAGAATTAAAGAGGGGCCTGGGCGCGCGTCATATTCAGATGATCGCCTTGGGCGGCACGATCGGTGTTGGCTTGTTTATGGGGTCTGCCAGCACAATTTCATGGACTGGCCCATCTGTCCTTCTGGCTTATGCAATATGCGGAATTTTTATCTTTTTTATTATGCGTGCGATGGGTGAAATGCTGTATGTCGAGCCGAGCACAGGTTCTTTTGCGACATTCGGCCATCAATATATTCATCCGATGGCAGGTTATATAACAGCATGGAGCAACTGGTTCCAATGGATTATCGTCGGCATGTCAGAAATCATCGCTGTCGGTACTTATATGAAGTATTGGTTCCCGGACTTGCCTGCTTGGATACCTGGTATCGTGGCAATGGTGATTCTTGGCGCAGCGAATTTAATTTCTGTTAAGTCGTTTGGTGAATTTGAATTTTGGTTTGCGATGATTAAAATCGTGACGATTATCTTGATGATTATTGCGGGGATCGGAATTATTTTCTTCGGTTTTGGCAACGGCGGAGATGCTATCGGATTGTCGAACCTGTGGTCTCACGGGGGCTTCTTTGCAGGAGGTTTCTCAGGTTTCTTCTTTGCACTGTCGCTTGTCATTGCGGCTTATCAAGGAGTTGAGCTGATCGGGATTACAGCGGGTGAAGCGAAGGACCCGCAAAACACGCTAAGAAACGCGATTCAAAGTATTATCTGGCGTATTTTGATTTTCTACATTGGCGCTATTTTTGTGATTGTGACGGTGTATCCTTGGGATGAACTCAATTCACTCGGAAGTCCGTTCGTGTCAACGTTCTCGAAAATCGGAATCACGGCAGCGGCCGGCATTATTAACTTTGTCGTGATTACAGCGGCAATGTCGGGCTGTAACAGCGGCATTTTCAGTGCGGGCCGCATGCTGTATACACTGGGTGTAAATGGACAAGCACCGAAGTTTTTTACGAAAATTTCACGCAACGGTGTGCCGCTGTATGGCACAATTGCGGTGCTGATCGGTTTGGCTGTCGGTGTTGTACTGAACTATATCGCGCCGCCGAAGATCTTTGTCTATGTATACAGCGCAAGCGTGCTTCCTGGGATGATTCCTTGGTTTATCATTTTGATCAGCCATATCGGATTCAGAAAAGCGAAGGGCGCCGCATTAGATAAACATCCATTCAAAATGCCATTTGCCCCTTTTACAAACTATTTGACGATTGCTTTCTTGCTGATGGTTCTGGTCGGCATGTGGTTTAACGATGATACTCGTATCTCTCTGATTGTAGGCGTGATTTTCTTAGCGCTTGTGGTCATTAGTTATTATGTGTTTGGGATAGGCAAACGCACACAAGCCAATTTGACCAAAAGCCAACAAGTAGCTGAATAACGATAAAAAAGAGACATTTACGGATGTCTCTTTTTTTATTTTTCGCGTATGGATTTTCCCTGTTTTAGCAAGCTATAGGGTAAAGATAGCAGAAGGAAAGGTGTTCATAAAATGGATGTTACACTCGGTTATTTGCGTGAATCACTTTCGAATCATCTTGAAAATGAAGTCTGCCAGCGGATTTGCAAGAAAATGCTGGCGAAGCGGTATGCGAATGAAGAGGAATTTGTAAAAGACTTAGATGATAATGAAATGTCTTTTTTGAACCGTGTATTAGAAAAGGAAATTAAGTATGCGCAGAATGAACAGGATCAAAAGCGGGCTAAGGAATTAAATGAGGTGTATGAATTACTGCTTTGAGAAAGGCGGGAAAAAGGAATGGGAGCAATTGAACGAAGCGGATATACTTTTCAGCCGGAGTTTAGCGTTGTCCGTCAAAACGGAGCCATCCATGTGTACCATCAAGGAGAATTTGTGGAAGAAATCGAATTTGAATTTAATGGAGAATATCCTGATCATGATTTGATTGAAGAGCTTGTGAATCATTATTGTTTTGAGCATGAGATTTAGAGCCCTGCTATGCAGGGCTCTTTCATTTATGATGTGATCAAGCCATACTTTTTCAGGATATTCACGGTGATGTTTTTGGCTTTTGTGCCGGAATCATCGACATTGGTGACAAAGACATAAGAGCCATGCTCAGTTTTGATGAATCCAACAAACCAGCCTAATCCCATATCGGTCAGGCGGGTTCCGGTTTTCCCGTAAAGCGTGTAATGATCGCCTTCCTCTTGAATCATCATGCGCTTGACGGTTTTCATCACCGGTTTGTCAAATGGAAGCTCCTCTTTAAATAACTTCTTCAAAAAGGCTTCCTGTTCCAGCGGCGAAATTGTCAGAGAGCTTTGCAGCCAAAACTGATCGATTCCCCCGCTGATATCCTCGTTGCCGTAAGATAGTGTATGAAGCCATGTTTTCATTCTTTCCTCGCCGATATCCCGTGCTAATGCTTGATAATACCAGATTGCGGATTCGCGCATGGCCGAGCCAAGCGTATGGTCGCGGTTCCATGATTCGAATTCACGCTTGACCCCGTCCCATCGTTTAACATCGTATTCATCGCGTACAGCTTTGACCTGCAAACCGATTAAGGCATTTACGACCTTAAAGGTGGACTGCGGAGTTTGTCGTTGATTTGCCCGTTCTCTGTTGTAGACAAATGTCTGATCCTTTTGCAAATCGTGGAGAATGAAGGTTCCATCCGTATCCTTGAATTCATCATCGACATTCATTCTGCTGACATTCAAGTGTTTTTCATGAGCAGATGATGCTGCGTGCACGGAAAAACCACCGATCCCTGCAATACTCAGCACAAGCACAACATATATCCATTTCTTCATTTTGTTCTCCCCTTTGTTTTGATTAACTACCTTTTCTCTCTTTCGTTTGTTCTTCCTTTAAAAAATAATCAAAAAGCGCTTAAATTTGGATTTGCAAACAAATACTGTTACTGGGTTTATATTCGGAAGATAACGTGAAAATAGAGGGTAAAAAGGAAGGCAGGGTAAGCGGATGAATGAGCAGATTCCACATGACAAAAGTCTCGATAACAGCCTGACACTGCTGAAGGAAGGGTATTTATTTATTAAAAACAGAACAGAGCGCTACAATTCAGATTTGTTTCAGGCCCGTTTGTTGGGAAAAAACTTTATTTGCATGACTGGCGCTGAGGCGGCGAAGGTGTTTTATGATACGGATCGATTCCAGCGGCAGAACGCTTTGCCGAAGCGGGTGCAGAAATCGCTGTTTGGTGTCAATGCGATTCAGGGAATGGATGGCAGCGCGCATATCCATCGGAAGATGCTTTTTCTGTCATTGATGACACCGCCGCATCAAAAACGTTTGGCTGAGTTGATGACAGAGGAGTGGAAAGCAGCAGTCACAAGATGGGAGAAGGCAGATCAGGTTGTGTTATTTGAAGAAGCCAAAGAAATCCTGTGCCGGGTAGCCTGCTATTGGGCAGGTGTTCCGTTGAAGGAAACGGAAGTCAAAGAGAGAGCGGATGACTTCATTGACATGGTCGATGCGTTCGGTGCTGTGGGACCGCGGCATTGGAAGGGAAGAAGAGCAAGGCCGCGTGCGGAAGAGTGGGTTGAAGTCATGATTGAAGATGTGCGTGCCGGCTTGCTCAAAACACCTGCCGGAACAGCGCTGCATGAAATGGCGTTTCACAAACAAGAAGATGGAAGCGAGTTGGATTCCCGGATGGCATCCATTGAGCTGATTAATGTACTGCGGCCTATTGTGGCCATTTCTTACTTTCTTGTGTTTTCAGCCTTGGCGCTTCATGAGCATCCGAAGTATAAGGAATGGCTGCGGGCTGGAAGCAGCCGGGAAAGAGAAATGTTTGTGCAGGAGGTCCGCAGATATTATCCGTTCGGCCCGTTTTTAGGTGCGCTTGTCAAAAAGGACTTTGTATGGAATAACTGTGAGTTTAAGAAGGGAACATCGGTATTACTTGATGTATATGGAACGAATCACGATCCTCGTCTATGGGATCATCCCGATGAATTCCGGCCGGAACGATTTGCGGAGAGGGAGGAAAATCCGTTTGATTTGATTCCTCAAGGCGGGGGGCACGCCGAGAAAGGCCATCGCTGTCCAGGGGAAGGCATTACAATTGAAGTCATGAAAGCGAGCCTGGATTTTCTCGTCAATCAGATTGAATACGACGTTCCGGAACAATCACTGCACTACAGTCTCGCCAGAATGCCGTCATTGCCTGAAAGCGGCTTTATCATGAGCGGAATCAGGCAGAAAAGGTAAATCAAAAGCTCTCTTCCTTATCGAAGAGAGCTTTTTTGATTACTTCTTTTTTTCATCGTAGTATTGGACGGGATACATGGAGCCTTCTGATACCATTTTGTTGTCCTCGATATCTTGCGGGTCCGGGTGGCCGGCTTTATCGACTGGGAACGTTTCCATGTCTGGCTGTTTTGTTATTTTCATCTTCATGCTGTGAATGAATTCTCTTGCTTTTTGGCGATTTGACGGGTCTTTTAATAGATAAGAAGTGATGCCGACAGTTGAAACAGCGAGACCTGAAAGTAACAGTTTTTGTTTCATGGTGATACTCCTTTCTATTTTAAGAGTAGTGTTTCCTGTATCATTCCCGTTTTGGTTATAGCTAAACCTATTAAGTTTTTATCATTCGCATTTTCAGTAAATTCCATTTTTGAAAAACTAGTGACTTCATTCCTGTATTGGAAGGTAATATACATTGATTTATTATTATTTTAGTCAAAATTCGATAAATATTGACAAGGTCAAGTAATCAGAATAATAATATAACTAGCAAGAGAATGCCATCATACATGAAAGGTGTTTACGATATGAATCAATTGCATCGAAGAATGGGAACGTTTTCCCTCATGATGGTCGGGCTCGGGTCGATGATTGGCTCAGGCTGGCTGTTCGGGGCGTGGCGTGCGGCCCAAATAGCAGGACCAGCTGCTATTATTTCATGGATTATTGGAATGGTCGTCATTTTATTTATTGCTCTTTCTTATAGTGAATTAGGATCTATGTTCCCTGAAGCCGGGGGAATGGTAAAATATACGCAATATTCACACGGTTCGTTTATCGGTTTTATCGCAGGCTGGGCCAACTGGATTGCGATTGTGTCAGTTATTCCGGTTGAAGCTGTTGCCTCTGTTCAATATATGAGCTCTTGGCCTTGGGAATGGGCAAAATGGACAAGCGGTTTGGTGAAGAATGGAACACTGACTGGGGAGGGACTGGCATTTGCCTCTGTATTGCTTCTCATTTATTTCCTGCTGAACTACTGGACAGTCAATCTATTTTCTAAAGCGAATTCATTCATTACAATTTTTAAAATTATTATTCCGGGCCTGACGATTGGAGCTTTGCTGTTTGTCGGATTCCACGGAGAAAACTTTACTGACGGTCAAAGCGTTGCGCCGAATGGCTGGGCGAGTGTGCTGACAGCGGTGGCCACTTCCGGTATCGTTTTTGCGTTTAATGGTTTCCAAAGCCCGATTAATATGGCGGGGGAAGCAAAAAATCCGGGAAAATCAATTCCGATTGCAGTTGTCGGCTCTCTTTTCGTAGCAACAGTCATTTATGTCCTGCTGCAGATCGCCTTTATCGGAGCGGTGAATCCTTCTGATATTGCTCACGGCTGGAGCCACCTGAACTTTAATTCTCCTTTTGCTGATTTGGCGATCGCGCTAAATATTAACTGGCTTGTGATCGTGTTATATGCGGATGCATTTGTATCACCTTCTGGAACTGGGATTACGTATACGGCGACAACGTCCCGAATGATTTACGGAATGGAAAAAAACAAATATATGCCGAGTATATTCGGGAAGCTTCACCCGATTTACGGTGTGCCGAGACAAGCCATGTTCTTTAACTTGATTGTTTCGTTCATCTTTTTATTCCTGTTCAGAGGGTGGGGCGTGTTAGCGGAAATTATTTCTGTTGCTACGTTAATTTCTTATATCACCGGCCCGGTTACAGTGATGACATTGAGACGGACGGGGAAAGACCTGTACAGGCCTCTTCGTTTAAAAGGCTTAAACGTGATTGCGCCGCTTGGATTTATCTTTGCGTCGCTGGTGCTGTATTGGGCCCGCTGGCCGTTAACAGGACAGGTGCTGTTTATTATCCTGATCGGTCTGCCGATTTACTTCTATTATCAGGCGAAGGCGAAATGGAAAGGTTTTGGCCGAAACTTTAAAGCAGGCGTCTGGATGGTGTTTTATCTGCTGGCCATGATGGTCATTTCTTATTTGGGCAGTGATAAATTCGGCGGCCTGAATGTCATTCATTATGGCTGGGATATGGTTCTGATTGCGATGGTATCACTTGTATTCTATGTGTGGGCGCTGAAGAGCGGCTACCAGACAGAATACTTAAAGGATGCGAAAGAGATAAATTCTCAGCTGCTTAATGGACAGTCAGAAGCTGCTGCAGGAAAAGAATAAATGAAAAACCTTGCGCGGAGGGCGCAAGGTTTTTTTGTTGATTTGGTCCATATCGAAATGTTACACCATTGTAAATTCAATTTGGGTTTTAAAGGCCCATTGTTAAGTTAGTGTAAATTTGTTAGAAGATTCATTTACATTCATATGAACTTGAAACATAATCATAGGGAGTTTTGCTGATATATGTCGAGACAGAGGTGAAAGCGTTGACGATTGATATCCAAACATTACTGTTCGAATTCTTTGGGGGTCTCGGTATTTTCCTAATTGGAATTAAGTTCATGGGAGAGGGACTTCAGAAATCGGCTGGGGATAGATTGAGAAATATATTAGACCGTTTTACAAGCAATCCGCTGATGGGCGTATTGGCGGGCATCATTGTGACGGTTTTGATTCAAAGCAGCTCGGGAACGACGGTAATTACCGTCGGGCTTGTCAGTGCGGGCTTTATGACGCTTCGTCAGGCCATTGGCGTTATTATGGGAGCCAATATTGGAACAACGGTTACCGCGTTTATTATCGGGATTGACATAGGGGCTTATGCATTGCCGATTATTGCTGTCGGCGGATTTTTACTGTTTTTCTTTAAGCATAAACATGTGCAAAATGCCGGCCAGATTGTGTTTGGGTTTGGGGCTCTGTTTTATGGGCTGGAGTTAATGAGCGGCGGCATGAAACCGCTCCGTTCACTTGAGGCATTTCATGATTTAACTGTCAGTATGAGCTCTAATCCGTTACTAGGTGCTGTCATTGGGACTTTGTTTACGGTTCTTGTGCAAAGCTCCAGCGCCACGATCGGCATCTTGCAAGGTTTATTCTCAGATGGGCTGATTGATATTAACGGTGCGCTGCCAGTGTTATTCGGTGATAATATCGGGACGACGATCACCGCGGTTCTTGCATCTTTAGGTGCATCTGTTGCGGCGAGACGTGCTGCTGCTACTCATGTGCTGTTTAACCTAATCGGGACAGCAATTTTCCTGATTTTTCTTAAGCCGTTTACAGCATTGATTTTGTCACTTCAGGCTTCGATGGGGCTTGATCCGAAAATGACAATTGCATTCGCACATGGAATCTTTAATACGACCAATACGATTATACAGCTTCCTTTTGTCGGGATATTGGCTTTGATCGTAACAAAACTGATTCCGGGCAAGGATTCAATGGTCGAATACAAGTCGCATCTTGATCCGATTTTTATTGAACAATCACCATCTATTGCTCTCGGACAGGCAAAAGAAGAAGTGATCCAAATGGGGAATTTTGCGGTGCAGGGGCTGGAAGTCACAAAGCAGTTTTTGGTAGCAAAACAGCCAAAATATGCGGCCAATGCTTATCAGATAGAGGATGCGGTTAACAATCTCGACCGGAAAATTACCGATTATTTGATCGAACTTTCTTCAAGTTCTCTCTCAGAGCACGAGTCTGAGGAGCATCATATGTTGATGGATACGGTCAGAGACATTGAAAGAATCGGAGATCACTTCGAAAATGTGATTGAATTGATAGAATACCAGCAGGCGCATCGTGTGGTTATAACTGAATCTGCCATGACGGATTTAACTGAAATGATGGATTTGACGATTTCTACTGTGAAGGCGTCCATTGAAGCTTTGCACCACAATGATGCAAAGATAGCTGAACAAGTCATTGAAAAAGAAGATGACATTGACAAAATGGAACGGAAGCTTCGCAAAAAGCATATTATCCGTTTGAATGAAGGGCTGTGTACTGGACAAGCGGGCATCGTCTTTGTTGATATGATCAGCAACCTAGAGCGTATCGGCGATCATGCGGTCAATATTGCTGAAGCTGTTATTGGTGAAAATTGATAAGGAAAAAGCATAGAATCCTAGGATTCTATGCTTTTTTGTAGTCTTTTTTCACCTTCTGGAAGACATCAGCGTAATTTGTGAACACCCCTGTCACGCCCCAATCAAGCAGGCGGCGCATATCTGCTTCTGTATTGACTGTGTAAGGGTGCAGCAGGAGGCCGTGGCTGCGGATCATACGGACGTTTTCTTGATTCAAAGCTTTATAATCCGGGCCTGCACCAACAGCGTATGATTTGATTTCTTCCAGTTCAGCATCTGTCATTGTCGCCATTTGTTTGGCTTCCAGCAATTGAACGGTCGGCAGTTTTGGCTGTAATTGATGGACTTTTAACAGGCTTTCTTTGCTGAACGATTGAATGATCACCTGGCCGGGCTTAGAATGTTTGCCTAGTAATTTATGTTTCTGTAAGGAAGCGATCAGTTTTTCTTCCATACCAGGGTAGGTGTCAGGCGATTTTGTTTCAATGTAGTAGTTCGCGTGCTTTCCGAAACGGTCTAATACTTCTTCTAATGTAGGAACTTTAAGGCCGGCGTACTGCGGCTTCGCTTTTTCCGGATAAGCTTCATTAAACCAAGAACCGGCGTCCAGCTTCTTAATGTCTGCGAGCGTATGGTCTTTCACCCAGCCCGTTCCGTTTGTGGTACGGTCCAGTTTTTCGTCGTGCATGACAATCAATTTCCCGTCTTTTGTCATTTGCAGATCCAATTCAATATAATCTGCTTTCATTTTTTGAGCGGTTTCGTAAGACAGAATCGTGTGCTCAGGCACATATCCAGAAGCCCCTCTATGCGCAACAGTCAGGATACGGTCAGGCGACAGCAGGTTTCCTTTTGACGCTGCCGACACTGGTGTTACCATAAATGAGAGTAAGCCTAGCGACAGAACAACCAAGGCAAGTATTCTATTTTTTCTCATGATTTCTCCTCCTTATTGATAAAGACTACCTGTCTTTCATATTAAAAAACGGATGTAAACGGCGTGTTGGAAAATGATTAATCTTTTATGTGGCTTTTTTAAACGTGCTCTGCCCGTTTGCCTGTATTCCATGTCAAAGCTAAGAAGACGATAGCAAGAATGCAGGAAGAGATCAGCATGATAAAGCCGCCGTTCCAATCAAACCGGTCAACGACAAAGCCCATAATGGCGTTTGCGAAAGCAGATCCGCCGATGTATCCGAAAAATCCGGTCAAACCGGCTGCAGTTCCGGCTGCTTTTTTCGGTGCTAGGTCAATCGCTTGCAGGCCGATCAGCATAACAGGTCCGTAGATTAAGAAGCCAATGCTGATCAAGGCGATATTGTCTACGAGCGGGTTGCCGGCCGGATTCAGCCAGTACACCAATACGGCAATGAAAACACCCGCCATAAACAAAACGCCTGCCGGTGCCCGGCGGCTTTTGAAGAATCGGTCACTGATCCAGCCGCACAAAATGGTTCCCGGTATGCCGGCATATTCGTAAAGAAAATAGGACCAGCGCGAGTCTTCAGGAGAAAAGCCTTTGGCTTCTGTTAAGTAAGTAGGCGCCCAGTCAACCACGCCGTATCGCACGAAATAGACAAATACATTGGCAAACGCGATATACCAAAGAAATTTGTTATTCAGCACATATTGAAAAAGGATTTCTTTTGTTGTTAATTCCTTTTCCTGATTTTTAAAAGCGTGTTTTGGATAGTCATTCCGATACTCTTCAATTGGCGGGAGTCCGCAAGATTGAGGCGTATCACGAACCAATAAAACAATTAAAAATGAAATGATAATGGCAATGATGGCAGGGAAGAAAAACACGCTTTTCCAAGTGACGAACATCGCGATGCCAAGAGTGACAAGCGGAGCAAGAATACCGCCGCCTATGTTATGTGCGACATTCCAGATCGACATTTTTGTGCCGCGTTCACTTATAGAAAACCAATGGGCCATTGTCCTGCCGCATGGCGGCCAGCCCATTCCTTGAAACCATCCGTTGATAAACATAAAAATAAACATGATGGTGACGCTCGAAGTCACCCACGGCATTGAAACGAATAGAATATTGACGATTGCTGATAAAAATAGGCCTGTTGCGAGAAAATATCGCGGATTACAGCGGTCAGACACCATTCCCATGATGAATTTGCTGAAGCCGTACGCAATGGACACAGCGGCCAGCACCAAACCTAGTTCTGTTTTGGAAAATCCCTGTTCCTGCAGATAAGGAATGGCAAAGGCAAAGTTTTTCCGCAGCAGGTAGTAGCCTGCGTAGCCAATGAAAATACCAATGAATACTTGCAGCCTGAGCCGTTTATAAGCCGCATCCATCTTTGAATCATCCAGTCTCTCAATGTGAGGAGCCGGTTTAAATATATGAAGCATCAAAAATTATCCCCCTTTGCTGTTTGTGCTGGATGTATGCGTGCCTCCTTTCTGAAAAACAAAAAGAGCCAGAAAACACCCCTTGTCAAAAGGGGTTGGATTCCTGGCTCTCCTCATCTCCATCCAAGCTATTAACTTATTATGATAGCGCTTTCTTAAGTTATCATAGTCTAGAGTGAATGTAAACGGGTAATTTCAAATTGGGTATTGAGAAAGTAAATATAATCCTTTTACTAAATGGAGTTATGTTTTTTTACTGGCAGCATAAAAATCTTGAGGGAGGCTGTTGCAGGTGGATGAATTAGATATCGCATTCGGTATTTTACCGTTAGGAATTATGCTGTTGTCGATTGTCGGGACTTGTATTTGTAAAAACGCGTATCTGATGCCAATGCTTAGTTTGGTGATTTCTCTAGTGCTCACCTTTACCATTTTTAATGAATCATTTTTGGGGTGGGTTGTAGTCTATAGCTTGATTTCCCTGGCTTTATCCTATATCACATTGATTGTGATAAGGAAAAAGAAAGAATCAGGAAAATAAAAATCCTCACTTTCTAACAGATTGTTGACTAAGGCAACTATATGTGATTATAATTGGCTTAGTCAACGATATTAGAAAGTGGGGATTGATTTGAAAACAAGTGAATCATCTATCGGATTAAAATTCAGAAAGTTCAATCGATTTTACACAAACGTCCTTGGTTTCCTTAATGAGCACATTTACGACAGCCCGTTTTCCTTAACGGAAACACGGATATTATTTGAAGTTTATAATACGCCCAATTGTACGGCAAAAGCCCTTCAGGATAAGCTGGGGCTTGACCGGGGATATGTCAGCAGGATTGTGAAGCAGTTTGAAAAAGAAGGTTTGATCTATAAACAGAGGAGCAAAGATGACGCCCGCCACCATTATATTTTTGTCACAGAAACAGGAAAAACGATTTATAAAAAGCTGGAGGAGAAAGCCAACGAACAAGTGGAACTGATGCTGAAGGAAATCAACCAAAAGGAGCAGCACAAGCTTGCCGAGGCGATGGCAGAGATTGAAGTGATCCTTTCACAGTCGCTTTCTGCCAGAACATCAGAGATATCGATTAGAGATTATTTTCTGTCGGATGATCTTCAACTCCTTATTGAGAAACAAAGACAATTTTACGCGGAGGCTCACGGCTGGGATGACACGTTTTTAGCTTACCTTCAGGAGACATTTGACGCTGACATCGAAAACATATGGATTGCGGAAAGCGGCGGGAAATTTGCCGGCTCTGTCGGGCTGGTCAAGCATGATGATAAGACAGTCCAGCTCAGATGGTTTCTGGTTGATGCGGCTTTTCGGGGCAGGGGGCTCGGCACTCAATTGCTGGAGCATCTGGTTGCATACTGCCAAGACATGAAATTTGACCGCATTTTCCTTTGGACGGTGAGCACCATGGCTGAGGCTCGTCCGCTCTACGAAAAATTTGGATTCAGGATAAGTGAAGTGAAACAAGAAGCGCCATTATGGGGACAGCAGCTGACAGAAGAACGGTGGGATTTGGAGCTGGCATGAAAAGACTGCACTATGCTTGGATCATCGTCTCCGTCACCTTTTTGATCTTATTGGCGGTTCAGGGGGTGCGGCTGTCGTTTGGTGCATTTGTGGAGCCGTGGGAACGGCAATTTTCAATGGATAGAAGCACCATCTCGTTGATTTCGACGATGAGCTTTATTGTTTACGGCATATCACAGCCTGTGATCGGCCGGCTTGTGGACAAGTGGGGTGCTCGGGCTGTTTTGGCATGGAGTGCGTTACTGACAGGCGTCAGCATTTTCTTAACATACCTTGTGACTTCGCCTTGGCAGCTGTTTTTGCTTTATGGGCTGGGTGTCTCGCTTGGGGTTGGCGGAGCATCGAATGTGGCAGCAAGTGTATTGGTCGTCAATTGGTTCAGCAAAAAGCGGGGACTAGCCTTTGGGATCATGGAAGCAGGATTTGGCGCGGGGCAAATGCTTCTCGTCCCTGGCTCACTCATGCTGATCCATTGGTTTAGCTGGAAGCTGACGGTTGTGGTGTTGGGGCTGCTGTTAATCGTGATTGTTTTTCCGGTTGCGCTGCTGATGCTGAGGAACAATCCTTCAGAAAAGAAGACAGAGCCGATAGGCGGACTGGCTGCTTCAGAAAAAGAAACGGCACCTAAAACAACTGCTCTTTCAGTGACCGGGATGTTTCGAATGAGGCAATTCTGGTTTTTGATTTTGCCGTTTTTGATCTGCGGATTTACGACCGTGGGGCTGATGGATACCCATTTGATTCCCTTTTCTCACGATCACGGCTTTTCCACGACGGTCACGAGTGCCGCTGTCAGTCTGCTGGCAGGCTTTAATATTGCCGGCATCTTACTGTCGGGAATTGTAGCGGACCGGTGGAGCAGCCGGAAAATCCTTTGCTTTTTATATGCGGTGCGCGCGATGTCGATCGTGATTCTCATTTACAGCCACGAGCCCTACTTGCTTTTAGCCTTTGCGATTCTGTTTGGGTTAGTGGACTTTGCAACGGTAGCACCGACTCAAATGCTCGCCACCCAGTACTTTCAAAACTACTCGATCGGCCTCATGATTGGCTGGCTCTCACTCGCCCACCAGATCGGATCGGCACTTGGCGCGTACGTGCCTGGCGTCATCTATACGATAACAGGTGAGTATACACTGGCTTTTTATTTGTCGATTGGAATGCTCGTGCTGGCGAGCGTGATGAATGTGATGCTGAGGGAGCCCGCGGCGGTCACGCGTGACAGTACGGCTGTGATAGAGAAATGATAAGGGCAGAGGGGAAGCATCTCTGATTTCGGAATTATTCAGAGATGCTTTTTTTGTATTTTTGTTCTAACACGAAGTCGATCATACCGACAATGCGGGCATTTTCGGATTTTTGCTTGAAACGCTCAGAGATTTGAACTTTTCTTGAAAATAGGGAAACACCAAATACCCATATTAGGCCAATTAACACAAAAAACATTTGTACACCCATTTCTATTAAATCATTGTAATGAGAACTGAAAAAATAAATATATAAGGTTATTAGTGTCACTGTAAATACGATTTTGACAGTGTGTTTGAATGTGAGCTGTGGTTCAATTAAACACACTTTCATTTGGTTGAGTGTGAAAGAGTCTTGTTTCATTAGGTAAGAAAGTAAATCGTTATCGCTTTGACTGATAGGGTACAAATCGGTTTCTATTTTTTGGTGATTTCCTGATATTTATGTATATTGTTTTTCATACAGTATCCCCCCTTTTTTAAGAAGATCTCCATGAATCCTCTAAAAGGATCCATGGAGATCAAGACTATTAATAATGTACGGAAGAGTCCTGCAACTGCTCCTGCTTCAGGACCTATTTTAAATGTAATCCAATTCTTAAGTCCAGAAGTAGCGCTGTTACATATTGCAACGTCAAAAAGGTACAAATTAAGTATTCAATGTTTGAGTTATTGAATGACATAAAGTTCAGTCGGTAAGCTAAGACTGTTAGATAGATTTTGATAAAGTGGATTTGGAACCCAGTGAGCGCCGTTTGTGTCTGCCCATACACCCCGTGTATAGATGCCGTTAAGCATCCATTCTAGATCCGTTCTCCATCAGCTTCGCTTTCGGTTTCAGCTCTGAAATGTAGAGGCCTAAAAGTGTAAGCGCGCCTCCTAGAAGAGCGATCCATGTCATGTTTTCGTGCAGAATCAGGACAGAAGCGGCGATCGTGATAACCGGGACCATGTAAATATACGCACTGGATTTGACGGCTCCGAGCACGCCAACTGAATAATTCCAAGTGGCGAAGCACAGGGCGGAAGCGCCAATGCCTAGGAAAAGCATGTTAAGTGCATTCGAAGCGGATGAAAATCGGCTCAGGCCAAAATGGAAGTCGAACAAAAATAAGGCGGGCACCATAAACAATAAGCCGTACAAAAATACTCTCTGTGTCAGCTCGATGATGTGGTATTCGTAAGCGCTTAATTTTTTCATGAATATCGAGTAGCCTCCAAACACGAGAGCGGCCCCGGCTGCCATGATGTCTCCGAGCGGATTCAGACGCAGTACCACATTGCCGTTAAACGTAATCAATAAAAGCCCGATCAGTGCCGAGACAAATCCAATGAAAAAAGTCAGACGCAGTTTTTCGCCTTCGAGCAGAAAATGGGCCAAAACCGCAGTGATCATCGGTATAATGGACACGATCATGCCGACATTGGATGCGTATGTATAGGTGAGAGCTATATTTTCTAATAAAAAGTATAAGGTTACGCCAAATAAACCAGCCCCGGCAAACAACAGCTCCTGCCGCCAATTTCTGAACGGAATCATGTTGGGACGAACGAGGATCAGAGCGATAAAGCCCATCAAAAACCGATAAAATAATATTTCCATTGGAGAGAAGTCAGCCAGCAGAACCTTTGTCGAAATAAAGGTCGTCCCCCAAATCAGAATGGTCACAATGGCTGCGATATGCCCGGAAGTTTCTCTTTGTATGTTCATCTGTGAAGCTCCTTTTCAAAAATCTTCATGTATTGCTTCGGTGTCAGCCCCACCTGCCGTTTAAAAAACTTCGTCATATGGCTCTGATCACTGAACCCTGTCTGAAATGCGGCATCAATTGGTCTTACCCCTTGTTCAAGAAGTTTTTTCGCTTGATTAATCCGGATTGTTTCCATATAGCTATTAGGCGTAATTCCTTTTTGTTTTGTAAACGAACGCAATAAATGATACTTGCTCCATCCTGTTAATTCACTCAAATCATTGAGCGTGACGTTTTCGGCATAATGCTCTTCTAAAAATTCGCAAACCAATTTGACTTCGTCGGATGGTTCGGGAACGCTATTAAGGAACGTAACATCCGAATAGTGGCGAATCAGCTCTTCCAGCAGATGAAGAAACAGCTCCTCCTTACGCAAAGCTTGTTTTTCGTCTGATATCAAAATATGCAATTCCTGCAGGCTGGCTGTCAGCTCATGGCGGAATAACACATGCTGGGAGAAATAAGGGAGATGCCCGGCGCCGGTAATTTCCTTCACTGCCTTCTCCATGACATCCGGCATGACATTGATACACCGATAATCAAGCGTCCGGCCGTCAATCTGTTCACAGCTATGCGTGTCACGGGGGTTAAAGAGGAGAAGATCACCTGGATTGATGATATATTCTTGATCCTGACAGGCCAGATACCGTTGCCCTTTTTCAATAAATCCAATCACATAATAATCGTGAAAGTGGTTCGGGAACTTTTGCATAATCCCCTTGAAGCGGTAGGCTTCTATATGAAGATGTGGGTCAAGCTGCAGTGTGCGGGTTTCGTTTTGCATGGGATGCCTCCTGTCGGTATGGTGGTCTTGGATTAAGTGTAGCATGGTTTTGGGGGATTTCTTGTATGATGTTGCTGTTTAAAAAAGCTAACCTTTATTGGCTGCTTTCGTTTAGGAATCAAATAATAATATTTTCTATTTTAATAAAAATTTATTTTTCAAATATTTCAGTTATAATGGTTTGGAACAGATAGGAGGGGCAAAGATGTATCAATCAAAGAAGGTTTTATTGTTAGGTTCAGGTGAGTTAGGTAAAGAGGTAGTGATTGAAGCCCAGCGTCTTGGGGTACAGACGGTGGCAGTTGACAGTTACGAGCATGCTCCGGCGATGCAGGTGGCGCATAACAGCTATGTCGTTGATATGCTTGACCCCGAGCAGATCAGAGCCATCATTGAGAAAGAAAAGCCGGATTTGATTGTGCCTGAGGTTGAGGCGATTGCGACGGATGAATTGCTGAAGCTTGAAGAAGAAGGATTTCACGTTATCCCGAATGCCCGTGCGGCCAAGCTGACGATGGATCGAGAAGGCATCAGACGGCTTGCGGCGGAAACGCTTGGACTTGCGACGGCTGGCTATGAATTTGCGAATACATATGATGAATTTATACAAGCGGCAGCTCAGATCGGTTTTCCTTGTGTCGTTAAGCCATTGATGAGTTCTTCTGGAAAGGGCCAAAGTGTGTGCCGCTCTGAAGCGGATTTAGAGAGCTGCTGGGAGACGGCGATGGAAGGCGGACGGGTGAAAAACGGCCGCGTGATCGTTGAGGAGTTTATCCCTTTCGAATCAGAAATCACACTCTTAACCGTACGTGCGGTTAACGGTACGGCATTTTGTGAGCCGATCGGTCATGTGCAAAAGGACGGGGATTATACCGAATCGTGGCAGCCGCATGATATGACAGAGCAGCAAATAGAAGAAGCGAAGCATATTGCAAAAGCAATCACGGATGAGCTTGGCGGATACGGCTTGTTTGGTGTTGAACTGTTCCTTGCGAAAGATAAGGTATATTTCAGTGAGGTATCTCCCCGTCCGCATGATACAGGCCTTGTCACGCTGGTAACGCAAAATTTGTCAGAATTCGCGCTGCATGTCCGGGCGATTCTCGGCTTTCCGATTACAGAAATCACACAGCTTTCTCCTGGCGCCAGCAGGCCCCTCAAAGCACCAGAAGAATTAGCGGATTACACTGTTGAAGGACTGGAACACGCACTGGCAGTCCCACAGACACAAGTGCGCGTCTTTGGAAAGCCAATAACGAAAGCCGGACGGCGTATGGCAGTTGCGCTTTCTGCTGCTGATACAGTCGAAACGGCGAGAGAGAATGCTAAGAAAGCATTGGATCAGCTAACGATAAAATAGAGTTTGAGCAGGCTTTGTTATCGCGCAAGGCCTGTTTTTTTTCTTTCTCCATAAAAGTTTTATCATAAGAATCCGAAACCTGATTATAATGTAAAAGTCTTCCATCAATGCGGGTGGTTGACACTAAAGGAGGGAGATGACAAAATGAAATTAGTTCCAAGATTCAGAAAACAATGGTTCGCTTACTTAACGGTTTTGTGTTTGGCTTTGGCGGCAGCGGTATCTTTCGGTGTACCGGCAAAAGCAGCAGAGAATCCGCAAACTTCTGTATCGAATACCGGTAAAGAAGCTGATGCCACGAAAAACCAAACGTCAAAAGCAGAACAGGTTTCCGCACCTTATGAGGGAACTGGGAAAACAAGCAAATCATTATACGGCGGCCAAACGCAACTGGAAAAAAACATTCAAACCTTACAGCCTTCGAGCATTATCGGAACTGATGAACGCACCAGAATCTCCAGCACGACTTCTTTTCCATATAGAGCAACCGTTCAGCTATCAATCAAGTATCCCAACACTTCAAGCACTTATGGATGTACCGGATTTTTAGTCAATCCAAATACAGTCGTCACGGCTGGACATTGTGTGTACAGCCAGGATCATGGATGGGCTTCGACGATAACCGCCGCGCCGGGACGCAATGATTCGTCATATCCATACGGAACTTATTCCGGCACGATGTTTTATTCAGTCAAAGGATGGACGGAAAGCAAAGACACCAATTATGATTACGGAGCTATTAAATTAAACGGTTCTCCTGGAAACACGGTTGGCTGGTACGGCTATCGGACTACAAACAGCAGCAGTCCCGTGGGCCTTTCCTCGTCAGTGACAGGATACCCGTGTGACAAGGTATTTGGCACGATGTGGTCTGATACAAAGCCGATTCGCTCAGCTGAAACGTATAAGCTGACCTATACAACCGATACGTACGGCTGCCAAAGCGGATCGCCTGTATATCGAAACTACAGTGATACAGGGCAGACAGCTATTGCCATTCACACGAACGGGGGATCGTCATATAACTTGGGAACAAGGGTGACGAACGATGTATTCAACAATATTCAATATTGGGCAAATCAATAAATACAGCAAACTAGCCATATTCATATCTATTTTGTTTTTATGCGGATGCAGTTCGCAGACGCATTCTTCACAAAAAGAAATGACGATTCCTGTCACTCTTCATGTGGAGGATGCTAAGGGGTTTCCGGTCGAAGGGGTTCAAGTGACAATTGTCAAAGCGCCTGCGTCAGATGAGGAGCCGAGTACAGAGATCGGCGAGATACTCGGTAAAACAGACAAAAACGGAGACATCAAATGGGATACCGGTAAAAAAGGCGATTATTCAGTCGCGTTAACGAAGGGTGAAACATCAGTAACCCATCAAATTTCATTAACAGAGGATAAAAAAGATCACGCCATTCCATTGGTCTTCAAAGAATAGCAGTTTCCCTGATTTTAAGGGAAACTGCCTTTTTTATTGATCACAGGAAGCCAAACTATATACTGGAAATTTATAATATGAGATAATAAGAAATAGGTATTTTTTCTTACGAGACAAAAGGGGCGCTATCCTTTCATTTATATCAATCAAACCCGGAGGAAAAAGAAGAAGATGACACAAGATTCGATGCAGCTTGCCGCGGTAGAAAGCGGTCTTCGCTTTTACAAGGCGTATAATCAAAGCCTTTCTTTGTGGCCGATTGAGTCGGAAGCATTCTATGTTTCTACTCGTTTTGGAAAAACACATATCATTGCAAGTGGGCCAAAGGGCGCACCTTCGCTCATTTTGCTTCACGGAGGCCTTTTTAGCTCTGCGATGTGGTATCCGAATATTGCGGCGTGGAGCAGTCAATTTCGTACATATGCGGTCGATATAATAGGAGACAAAAATAAAAGTATACCATCAGCAGCGATGGAAACAAGAGCTGATTTTGCAGAATGGATGAAAGATGTCTTTGATTCTCTTGGACTTGAGACAGCACACCTGGCCGGTCTTTCGCTTGGCGGCTCCCATATCGTGAATTTTTTGCTTCAAGCGCCTGAAAGAGTAGAGCGGGCGGTTGTTATGAGTCCCGCTGAAGCGTTTATTTCATTTCATCCGGATGTCTATAAATACGCTGCGGCGCTTACAGGGGCAAGAGGAGCCGAAGCATATATCAAGTGGATCACAGATAACAGATATGACCTGCATCCTTTACTGCAAAGCCAAATTATGGAGGGTGCGGCGTGGCAGGATGAACAAAGGAGCCTGAAGCCGACAGAAAATGGCTTTCCGTACGTGTTCACAGACCAGGAATTGAAATCAATACAAGTCCCGGTACTGCTGATGTTCGGTGAGCACGAGGTTATGTACCATCAGCAAATGGCTTATGAGCGGGCGTCGGTGCTGGTGCCGGGAATTCAGGCTGAAATCGTAAAGGACGCCGGGCACCTGTTATCTCTGGAGCAGCCAGAGTACGTCAATCAACGCGTTTTGTCCTTTTTGGGCGGAGAATAAATGAGTAAAAGGCATGAAAAGATTGGCATTCATTTTTCAAATGGTAACAAATGTTGTATAATAATAGAATTTGAATGCTGCTTTTTTGGGGGCATTTTATGTTATCATGCTTATTGAAGAAATTTTTTCCTGAAACGCTATTCGATTACTATCGTCGAATAATATAGATGGTTTTACAATTGGAGGTTTGGTTACACTGTGAATTACATCCCCTGTATGATTACGATAGGAAACTTCATTTGCGGATTGCTGGCGATTCATTCCTTGCTCTATCACAACATTCATTCAGCAGTGCTATTCATTTTTACCGGCATGTTCCTTGATTTCTTTGACGGAATGGCTGCACGTAAGCTGAATGCCGTTTCTGATATGGGAAAAGAATTGGATTCGTTTGCCGACTTGGTTACGTTTGGGGTGGCTCCCTCTATGCTTGCTTACAGTGTCGCGTTGTATACCCTGCCATTTATAGGGATCTTATGCGCATTGACGTACAGCATTTGCGGAATGCTTCGTCTCTCTAAATTTAACATTGAACAAAGCAAACTCCCGACATTTATTGGTATGCCGATTCCATTTGCGGGCATGTGCCTTGTTATTCTAAGCTTCACCTATAACCCGATCCTTCTGGCAATCGGCGCTTGCGGACTTTCATATTTAATGGTGAGTAAAATAAAATTCCCTCATTTTAAAAAACATGCGGCAGAAAACCTGGAGTCCGGGAGATGGAATTAGTTCAGCTGCTCATAGCGGATTACGGTTATCTCGCTATTTTTTTGATGCTCGTATTAGGGATTGTAGGATTGCCGATTCCAGATGAAGTGATGATGACCGTTGTTGGCTATTTCACGCATACCGATGTATTGAATTATGAGCTTTCGATATTGATCAGTTTTGTCGGGGCTTTGTTAGGTATGCTGATCAGCTACATGATTGGCAGAAAAGCCGGACGCCCGTTTATCGATAAGTACGGCAAGTGGGTCGGCTTAAAAGAAAAAAGAATGATGAAAGTGGAAAAATGGATGAAGAAATACGGTCCATATTCTCTTATTTTAGGTTATTTTATTCCCGGCGTCCGACATGTGACATGCTACTTTTCGGGGATCGGCAAAATGGATTTGAAAACGTATATTGCGTTTGCGGCAATCGGCGCCTTTTTGTGGTGCTTTGTTTTTATTACAATCGGAAGGGTAATAGGGATTATTCATGTTTAATACGGCTGTAAAGATTCTGTATCGATCATTGATAGAGCTGACGAATCATCGTCTGTCATCCTATCTGATTAAAGGATTTTGCGAGTCGAAAATCAGCAAACCGGTCATTCCGCTGTTCTCAAAACATTTTCGGCTGAATTGGGATGATGTGGACGGGACGGCTGCTGATTACGGATCGCTGTCCGAATTGTTCATTCGACAAATTAATCTGGAGCGGCGCCCTGTTTCAAAAGAGGCGCATGCGGTGGTTAGCCCTGTTGACGGTGTGGTTCAGACGGTAGGAATCATCAACCCGAATCAAACCTTTACGGTGAAGGGAAAAGATTACTCATTCGCTGAGCTGACTGGCTGTAAAAGCGCAGACCATCAATACAACGGCGGATACTTCGTTGTGCTGTATCTAAGCCCGCGTCATTATCACCGTTTCCATTCTCCGATCAGCTGCAGGTATCAAAAGCTGGCCGAGCTCGGAAATCGCTCATATCCGGTCAATCAATTAGGGTTGAAATACGGAAAAGATGTGCTGTCGAAAAATTATCGGTTTGTGTACGAACTGAATGGCGGCAGCCGAAATGTCCTGATGATTCCTGTCGGCGCGATGAATATTAATTCTATCGTGCAGACAAATACCCGTGCTGAATTGGAGATCGGCGAGGAGCTGGGATACTTTTCATTTGGATCAACCGTCATTTTGATTTTTGAAAAAGACGCGTTCCAGCCGTCCGCCAATTTAACAGAAGGCCAAGAAGTTCAAGTCGGAGAACTGATAGGTTACGAAGAGTAAAAAGAGGAGCTTGCATAGACGCAGCGCCTCTTTTTTTGAAGAAAGGTGAGACCCATGGAGAAACAAATCATCAGCTGGATTACAGATTATCAAAACACCGCAGATGAAGCCGTCCTGAGGCTAGTGCGGGAATCGTGCTGGCCGATCATTGAAGCGGTTTTGCAAGAGACGGCAATAGATGAAGAGCAAGCGAACAATTTGCGCGAAAAAGGAATCGAGCGGTTTCCCTTTATCATCAGCAAATACCAAGCGGATGTGCAGCTTCCGGTTGAGACATTTTTACGAAATACATATCGGTTTTACTTTCATCAGGTGATGAGAGAATCCAGCTAAAGCTTCTTTCAACAGAGAAGCTTTTTTTGTTGGCGGAAAAAAGGAAACTTTTTCAATATCTATCTCGTAACGACTAGAGAACCTAATAGAAAAGGAGAGATAGAATTGAAACGAATCATAGTGAGAATGACCCTGCCGCTGCTGATCGTTTGTCTGGCGTTTTCTTCTTTTTTAGCCTCTGCTCGTGCTGCTTCTGAAGAAAAACATTGGGATTCCTGGATTGAACGACATGCACAGCCACTGGATGCTTCCCATGCTTCAAACAAAGACTTTCGATTTCTGAAGAAGGTGCTGAAAGGAAAACGAATTGTTCAGTTAGGAGAAACGACACATGGCGCTGGCGAAATGAATGCCACAAAGGTCAGAATGATCAAATACCTCCACGAAGAGCTGGGATACGATGTATTGGCATTTGAGTCTGGCTTTCCTGATACAAATGCATCCTACCTTAATATGGACCAATTAACTCCTAAAAGCACGATGAAAAACTCCATTTACGCTGTATGGCACACAGAAGATGTCGTTGAATTGTTTGATTACATGAAAGAGCAAAAAGAGAAAGGGGATCCGCTGATCCTTACCGGTTTTGATATTCAAAGCATGAAGAATTCATTCAATGATGCTGCGACTCAATGGGTAAAAGCGGTGGACCCTGAGAAAGCAGAGTTGCTCTCCCAATCAGAAAATGATTTTTCAACATTAGTGACAGACAGCAATACGTTTGATGAATTTTCGCAAAAGAAGGAAAAGCTTGTGAAAAACTATCAAGAGCTGATCCAATTCGCTGAAACACGTGCCTCAGAGATAAGAGCTAACCTTCCGAAAGAGCCGAAAGCTTATGAGATGTTTATGCATTCCCTTCAGCTGAGAATTGATGTCATGGAAACGTATATGCTGGAAGAAATGAAAGAAAAACTAGAGGACTATCCCAAGAATATTGAGGATTTTTCATTCTTTATGAGAGACCGCATGATGGCTGAACAATTTCAGTGGGTAGCCGAAACCCTTTATCCGAAAAAGAAAATCATTTTCTGGGGCCACAATTACCATCTTCGCAAACAGAATACGAAAATGATAAAGGACTGGGTACAGCTAAACGGCCCTAACATGGGTGATTATTTGCCGGAGCGGCTGAAGAAACAAACATATACGATTGGCATTTATGCTTACTCTGGTGCAAGTCTGAATAGTTCCGATAATAAGACGGTTATGCCGGTTACAAGCCCGCCGCCGTCTGGAAGTCTTGAAGCTTTGCTAAAAGCTGCGGACCATCCTGCTCTCTTTGTTGATTTTCTCCATACAAAAAACAAGAAAGGCACTTCGTGGATGTATACCCCGCGGACTGCGCTCTATTGGGGGAACATGGAAGAGCAGATGATCCTGAAGGAACAATATGACGGTGTCATTTGGCTGGAGCATATCACGCCGTCAGTCATTATCAAGTGACCAGTGTCCCCTGTGCTCTAACAGGGGATTTTTACATATCGCAAAAATAATCAAAACATATAATCAGTGATCCATTATTCTAAAACAGAAAGGAGATTAGAGCGTGCAATGTATTATGAAAAGGCTGTCCAGAAAACAATCAATTGGATTGAATCACATTTACATGAGCAAATATCAAACGAGGATATTGTAAACGTTTCAAGCTTTTCAAAATTCCATTTTCATCGGATTTTTCAAAAAGAAGTCGGTATGTCGGTTGCTTCTTATATTCGCTTAAGACGTCTTGCGAATGCGGCAGCGGCTTTGCTTTATACAGATCTTCGTATTATCGATATTGCTTTGTATTTTCAGTTTGAATCTCAAGAAGCATTTACGAGGACGTTCAAAAAGATGTATCACATGCCGCCAGGTGCATACCGAACATTTATGAAACGCTTTACTTCAAAAAAGGAGGAATCTTACATGGAGAAAAAAATGAAGGGCTGGGTATTGAGCGGGAGCCATCCGTTCCAATTCGAAATGGGGATTGACCGGGAAAATGTACATCAGGGAAAAGCTTCAGGGTATTTAAAGTCAACAATGGTGCAGGATATCGGTGAATTTGCGACGATGATGCAGCAATTCAAAGCAGGCCGCTATCTTGGAAAAAGGCTTCGTCTATCAAGTTTTATCAAAACAAAAGGAGTGCAGCATTTTGCCTCGCTTTGGATGAGGGTTGACAGTGCCGCTGATGATGTTCTCCAATTTGATAATATGAGCAACAGACCTATTACTGGAACAACCAATTGGAATCATTATGCTATCGTTTTAGATGTTCCAGAAAATAGCGCAGTGATATCCTTTGGCGTTCAATTATCTGGACCGGGGCAGGTGTGGATGGATCATGTTGTTTTTGAAGAGGTAGATAAGAGCGTACCTTCAACAAATCTTGAAATGCCGGGAGAGCTTTTAGATGAACCGGTAAATTTATCTTTTGAAGAGGAATGATAATAATAGTTTTCAGACAACTATATTTATTAGTAAGTTAATGGAAAATACTATCCGTCATTCAGGAACCCTTGAGCCACGCAGGTTTGTAAGAGTTTGGATATTTTTATCAGTCTGGGCGGATCTGTTCATCTTTGCGGCATTTTCCTGTATGATATAGTAAGAGTGTGCATAGCAACTAACTATAATTGAACAGGGTGTTTATAACATGGAAAAACAATACAGAGTATTACTTTACTATAAATATGTTCCGATTGAAGAACCAGAGGCGTTTAGAGAGCAGCATCTGGCTTTTTGTAAGGAGCTTGGTTTGTTAGGCCGTATCCTTGTTTCTTCTGAAGGAATTAACGGTACGGTATCAGGAACGGTTGAACAGACTGAAAAATATATGGAAACAATGAAAGCTGATCCTCGTTTTGCGGACATGGTATTTAAAATTGATGAAGTAGAAGGCCATGCCTTCAAAAAAATCTTCGTGCGCCATAAAAAAGAGCTTGTCACGCTTCGTCTTGAAGATGATGTCGATCCGAATGAAACAACAGGTCAACATTTGAAGCCAGCAGAATTTTATGAGAAGATGCAGGACCCAAACACAATTGTAATCGACGCGCGTAATGATTACGAGTACGACCTTGGCCATTTCAGAGGTGCAGTCCGTCCTGACATCGAAGCCTTCCGCGAATTACCGGAATGGATCGAAGAACACAAAGATATGCTTGAAGGCAAAAAGATTTTAACGTACTGTACAGGCGGCGTACGCTGTGAAAAGTTTTCAGGATGGCTGGTGAAGCAAGGCTTTGAAGATGTAGCCCAGCTTGACGGCGGCATCGTGACATACGGAAAAGATCCTGAGGTGCAAGGCAAGCTTTGGGACGGCCAGTGCTACGTATTTGATGAAAGAATCAGCGTGCCTGTCAACCGTGTCGAGCATGTGATTGTCGGAAAAGACTACTTTACAGGAGAACCGTGTGAGCGTTATGTGAACTGCGCGAATCCATCTTGCAATAAAAAAATGATATGCACACCGGAAAATGAGTATAAATATATGCGCAGCTGCAGCCACGAGTGCCGCACGAATCCAAGAAACCTGTATGTGAAAGAGCATAATATGACAGAAGAAGAAGTAAATGCAAGACTGGCAGCGATTGAAACAGAAGAACATGCTTCTGTTGAATAATGGAAAGAACACCTCGGAATGAGGTGTTCTTTTTTTATAAGCTTTCGGTTTGGCTGTTTGCGGAAACCCATTCTTTTTGGCGGAAGGCTTTTTCCCATTTTGACACCACGATGCAGGCGATCGCATGTCCCGGAACGTTCACGCCTGTTCGCGCCATGTCCATGACACGGTCAACACCCGCGATAATGGCAACGCCTTCAGCCGGCAGTCCTACAGCATTGGCAGTCGCCAGCAGCACAACAAGCGAGCCAGAGGGAACAGCTGCAATGCCTTTACTGGTCATCACAAGCACAAGCATCATGAGGAGCTGCTGGGACAATGTCATGTCTACATGAAAGGCCTGCGCCAGAAAGATACAAGAAATCGATAAATATAAGCTCGAGCCGTCACAGTTCAATGACAAGCCGGAGGGAATGACGAATGATACCACTCGTTTGGGACAGCCGTATTTCTCCATTCTATCCATCAGCTGAGGGAGAATGGTTTCAGTGCTGGTGGTGGAAAATGCAATTAAAAACAGATCCCATATCATTTTCAATACTTCGAAATACTTAATCTGAAAGATGAGACCGACAAGCGGAAAGAGGACAAAGAGGATTAGGAACAGGCCAAGGAATACTGTGCCAACCAGCTTAAACATAGGAAGGAGGAGTTCAATGCCATATTGGCCTACAGAAGCTGCCATCAGGGCTAACACGCCGATAGGAGCAGTGACCATAACGATTTGCGTGAGTTTGAACATAATTTGAGCGGCGGATTCAAAGAAATTCATCACGGGTTCAGAGGCTTTGCCAATACCGGCAGCGGCGACACCGAATAAAATCGCAAAGAAAATTACGGCAAGCAAATCATTTCTGGCCATGACATCAATAATGTTTGTAGGGATAATATCGAGGATCATTTGTTTGAAATCAACAACTTTTTCAGTGTAGCCTGACAGTTCATTGATATCTTTTTTCGCCAAATGGGAAAGATTAAGCCCGACACCTGGTTTTAAGACATTTGCTAATAAAAGACCGAGCGCCAATACAAGCGTGGTAATCACTTCGAACCAAATGATTGTCTTGATACCGAGGCTGCCCATTTTTTTCATGCTCCCGCTTCCTGCGGCTCCGATGACAATGGTAGAAAACACAATCGGCACAACAATCATTTTAATCAAGCGGATAAATCCATCTCCGACAGGCCTGAGTGCCATCCCGAAATCAGGAAAAAAGTGGCCGATCATCGCTCCGGCAGCCAAAGCGATTAAAATTTGAAACGCGATTAATTTTTTCAAATGAATCCCCCTTTAGAATGAAGGCATATTCATATCATTCGTGATTCTAATGCAAACCCCTTTTTTCAAGTTATTTTATTTTGGTAACGCTTTCATTATGTTGGCGAAAAAGTCCCCCGCAGCAGGGGGGACTTTTTTACTTCATTTGAATGTGCTTCATATTATCTTCAGAGATATTTGTAAAAATAACCGGTGTTACGGCTGAAGCGGCATGCTGCTTGATGTAATCAAGATCAAATGTGAGAAGCAGTTCACCTTGTTTGACGGCTTGTCCGCTCGTGACATGTGCTTCAAAGCCTTCCCCATTCAATTTGACAGTATCAATGCCGACATGAATCAGGATTTCGGTGCCTCCGGCGCTCATAAAGCCGATGGCGTGTTTTGTTGGAAAGATCGAGACGATCTCGCCGTCCGCAGGTGCAACGACTTTTCCTTCTGTTGGATTAATCGCGAACCCCTCGCCCATCATTCTTTCTGAAAAGACTTGATCAGGCACGTCCCCCAGAGAGACTGTTTCTCCTTTGAGCGGATAAATAAAGGCCTCGCCGGAAACAGGATTTTGCTGCTTGTCCGTTTCCGTGTCCAGCGCGGCGGCGGTGTCAGGGACGCCTCCGGCCATGATCGTTTTGATGTCGTCTTTTAAGGCATCGGATTTTGTTCCGAATATCGCCTGAAAGTTGTTGTTGATTTCGAGCACACCTACTGCGCCAAGCCGTTTTAATTCATCTTTGCTGACTTTGCTTGGCTGATGAACGGTCACGCGAAGCCTTGTGATACACGCATCCAGATTAGCGATATTTTGCTGTCCGCCCAAGGCCTGCAGCACGTGAAAGGCAAGCTGGTCTTTTGCGACTGGAGCTTTCTCCTCATTCTGACCGTCTTCATCTGTGTCACGGCCGGGCGTTTTCAAATTCCATTTCAGAATCGCAAATCGGAACAAATAATAATAAATGAAAGCAAACACGATCCCGACAGGAATGACAACCCAGCCGTTTGTTGACAGTCCGTAGTTTAAGACGTAGTCAATTCCGCCGCCTGAGAACGTATAGCCGTGGCGGACATGGAATAAATCACAAACGACAAAGATGACGCCGGCAAGAATAGAGTTAATAAAATAGAGCACGGGTGCAACGAATAAGAAAGAAAACTCAACCGGTTCTGTAATTCCGGTCAGCATAGATGTGAGCGCCGCAGAAATCATAACGCCGGAGATCATTTTTTTCTTTTCCGGACGCGCGGTATGGATAATGGCAAGAGCAACTGCCGGCAGACAGAAAATCATGTAAGGGAAATCCCCCATCATAAAGCGCCCTGCTGTCGGGTCTCCCGCGAAAAACCTTGTCAGGTCGCCGGTTACGGTGTTGCCTGTTGACGGGTCTGTGTATTCTCCCATCATAAAATAGAAAGGTGTATAAAAAATATGATGCAGGCCGAAAGGAATCAGCAAACGATAGATCGTTGCATAAAAGAACAGGCCGACTGTTGAATCGGCAATTAAACTGCTGGCTGCGTTAATTCCATTTTGGATCAGCGGCCAAACGAATGAGAAAATGACACCGATCACTAATGAACTGACGGACGTAATAATCGGGACAAAGCGTTTTCCAGAGAAAAATCCAAGGACCGGATGCAGCTCGATTGATGAAAACCGCTTATATAAATAGGCGGCGAGAAGCCCGATGATGATTCCTCCGAAAACTCCCATATCAATCAGGTGCTCGGCTCCTTCATACGGAGGCTGAAGGCCGAGTAATTTTCCCATATTGTCGAGGGTAACGGTTAAAATTAAGTATCCAATGACAGCGGCAAGTCCGGCTACACCTTCGCCGCCGGCTAATCCGATCGCGACCCCGACGGCGAAAATCAGCGGAAGATTATCGAATACAACGCCGCCCGCATCCTTTATAATAGGGATGTTCAGTAAGTCTTTGTCTCCGAAACGGAGCAAAAGGCCCGCTGCCGGCAGGACGGCAACCGGAGTCATCAACGCGCGGCCAAGCTGCTGCAGAATTTGAAATGCCTTTTTAAACATGACAGTCTCCTTTTATTGTGTTATGAGTATGGTGCACTCTTTAATTTTTGAGCTGCTTTATTATCGACGATAACGGTTACATGATTGTGTTTTTGAAGAATGGAGGCCGGTACATCTGTCGTGACAGGACCTTCAGCCATCTTTTGAATGGCGTCTGCTTTTTCCTCGCCGCTTGCTAAAAGCACAATATGTTTGCTGAATTCCATGATGGTTTTAATGCCCATTGAAATCGCGAGTCTCGGCACCAGCACCGGATCACCGCCGAAGAATCTGGCATTTGCCTGTATCGTGCTTTCTGAAAGCTTCACAACACGTGTCCGGTCCTCAAAATCAGATCCCGGTTCATTGAAACCGATATGGCCATTGGCGCCGATGCCGAGAATCTGGACATCAATGCCTCCCGCCTGGCGGATGAGATCTTCGTATACCTTGCATTGAGCCTCAAGCTGCGGATTGTCTCCTTGCGGGATATGAATATGATCAGGCTGCATATTGATATGCTGAAAAAGATGCTCATACATAAATTTGTTATAGCTTTGAGGATGAAATGGAGAGAGACCAGCGTACTCATCCAAATTAAATGTAGTAACCTTTGAAAAATCAATTTCACCTGCCTGATAGTCTGAAATCAGCTGCTTGTACAAGCCGACCGGCGTGCTTCCGGTTGCCAGGCCGAGAACGGCATCTTTCTTAGCTTGTATTTGCTCTTTAATAATGGTAGCGCTTAACTTACAGAGTTCATCGTAGTGATTAGCGATCAGAATCTTCATGTGACACCCCCTCAAAGAGATAGACAAGCACCATATTTGTTATGACCAATTTTCGATACTTGTCATTACGAATTTAGCACCAGCGTTATCAAACTGTCAATATAAATTTCTGAAAATTTGTTATAAAGGAAGGATACAAATCTTTCATATTGGGATGGCAAATGGTATTATGGTCTCAATGAAAAAGAACGGATTGCATACAGAATGGGGAGAATGAAATGACAGCTTTATATTCTGTTATCAAGTTTAAAATCATTGAATTAATTAAGTCGGGCAAATATCAGGCGAATGATCAGCTGCCGACGGAGAGTGAGTTTTGCGAACAATATGATGTCAGCAGAACAACTGTGAGACTGGCCCTGCAGCAGCTAGAGCTTGAAGGATATATTAAGAGAATTCAGGGGAAAGGGACGTTTGTATCGGCGGCAAAAATACAAACGCCGATTCCGCATAAGATTACGAGCTTTGCAGAACAAATGAGAGGCCTGCGTTCCGAATCAAAAGTGCTTGAGCTTGTGGTGATACCCGCTGATCACTCCATTGCCGAGCTTTTGAAAATGAAAGAGAATGAACCTGTCAACAAGCTTGTCAGAGTCAGATACGCCGAGGGGGAGCCTTTGCAGTATCATACCTCGTATATTCCCTGGAAGGCGGCACCGGGGCTGGCGCAGGAGGAATGCACCGGATCGCTGTTTGAATTGTTAAGGACAAAATACAATATTGAAATCAGCAGGGGAACGGAATCGATCGAACCGATTTTAACGGATGAAACGATCAGCGGCCACTTATTAACCAATGTCGGAGCGCCTGCGTTTTTATCAGAATCCCTTACCTATGATAAAAATGAAGAAGTGGTGGAATATGCACAAATTATTACGCGGGGAGACCGAACGAAATTCACCGTAGAACAGTCATATCATTCATAAAGCAATACGTGATAAGAAGGGAATGGTCGTTCTATGTTTCTATTGACGAATGAAAAAGTGCTGTGGGGAGCTGTAATTGTTGCATTCATCCTTTCAATCGTGTTTTACCCTTTTCTGCCGGCGCAGATGCCGATTCATTATGATGTAGCGAACAGCCCGGATCTGACAGTGAACAAGCTGGCGGGGACTGTGCTGCTGCCTGTTTTGATGGTGGTGTTTGCATGGGCGCGGAAGATCAATTGGCAATTAGTGTTCGCAGTGTATATTTTGCTGATTTGCCACGTTGTCGTCCTTTGTTTAGCGGTCTAAATCAAACAGCCAGAATAAAACTGGCTGTTTTTCTTTAATTTCAGCTTCATCTGACAATGAATGTGGTGTATAATAGCTGATGATCCTAAAGAATATTCTGAAATTTATCGGTGTGGAGCGGCGTATCATGAAAGGAAGGGCTGTATATTTTTTGCAGCTTTAAAAAGACTGAATATTTAAACAATTGTATGAAAGGTGTGCTGATCAGATTGAATAAGCTTATTGAACGAGAAAAAACTGGATATTATAAGGAAAAGCCCGACCCGTCTTCCTTGGGGTTTGGACAATATTTTACAGATTATATGTTTGTGATGGACTACGAAGAGGGAATTGGATGGCATCATCCCAGAATTGCACCGTACGCACCGCTTACGCTCGATCCGTCTTCATCTGTTTTTCATTACGGCCAGGCTGTTTTTGAAGGATTAAAAGCATACAGAACAGAGGATGGCAGGGTGCTGCTGTTCCGTCCGGATCAAAATATCAAACGGCTGAACAGATCGTGTGAGCGAATGAGCATGCCCCCTTTAGACGAAGAGCTTGTGCTTGAGGCATTGACGCAATTAGTTGAGCTGGAGAAAGATTGGGTTCCAAAGGAAAAAGGAACGTCACTTTATATTCGTCCTTTTGTCATTGCCACAGAACCGAGTCTCGGTGTGAAGGCATCCAGGAGCTATACATTTATGATCGTGCTTTCGCCTGTCGGCTCCTATTATGGCGACGATCAGCTGAAGCCGGTTAGGATCTATGTCGAAGATGAGTATGTGCGGGCGGTCAACGGCGGAGTCGGATTTGCAAAAACGGCTGGGAACTACGCGGCCAGTCTTCAGGCACAGCGAAAAGCGAATGAGCTGGGCTATGACCAGGTACTGTGGCTGGACGCCATTGAAAAGAAATATGTGGAAGAAGTAGGGAGCATGAACATCTTTTTCGTCATAAACGGGGAAGCTGTCACACCTGCTTTAAGCGGAAGCATTTTAAGCGGGGTGACACGCGCGTCTGCAATTGAACTGATTCGAAGCTGGGGCATTCCGGTTCGTGAAGAGAGAATATCAATTGATGAGGTGTATGCAGCCTCTGCACGCGGAGAATTGACAGAGGTCTTCGGCACAGGCACGGCAGCCGTCGTTACGCCTGTCGGTGAACTCAACATTCATGGAAAAACGGTGATTGTAGGCGACGGGCAAATCGGGGACCTCTCGAAAAAGCTGTATGAAACGATAACAGATATTCAGCTTGGCAAGGTAAAAGGCCCGTTCAACTGGACAGTGGAAGTGTAAAAATTGAAAAAGAACCTGCCTGAAGGCAGGTTCTTTTATTTTGAATGGGTCATATCAGCAGCCGGCAGGCTTTTGCGGTTTTTCACATAATACATTGCATAGCAAATGGCCATAAACGGAACGCCGCAATACAGTGCGATTCTTTGATTCGGATCAAAGGCAATGCCAATGACGGAAGCCAGGCATAACAGAAACGCTGCAATCGGCACGATCGGATACAAAGGCGTTCTGTATTTCAAATCAGTAACTTTGTTTCCCGCTTCGATATAACGTTTTCTGAACATGAATTGAGATGCAGCGATTCCCATCCACACGACAACGACAGCAAAACCGGAAATCGACACGAGCACAACGTATACAGTGTCTGGTGCAAATACACTGGACAGCAGCGACAGAATGCCGCCGATCATGCTGAACACCAGCGCGTTAAACGGGGTTCCTTTTGACGTCAGCTTTGCAAATGTCGGATGAAGCGTTTTTTCTTTTGATAAAGACCACAGCATCCGGGAAGAAGCGTAGAGTCCGGAATTAGCCGCTGACAGGATCGCTGTCAGGATAACAAAGTTCATGAGATCGGCCGCGTATGGTACACCGACTCTATCAAAGACAGCGACAAACGGGCTTTTGATGACACCTGCATCTTGAATCGGAATCAGCCCTGACAGCACAAAAATTGTTCCGACAAAGAAGAGTGAGAGGCGCCAGACCGTTGTTTTAATCGCTTTTGGTATCGTCTTGTCCGGATCAACACTTTCACCCGCTGCGATTCCGATCAGTTCCGTTCCCGAAAAGGCGAAATTGACGGACAGCATCGTCATCAATATCGGAACAAATCCATTGGGAAAGAGCCCGCCTTCCGCCGTGAAGTTAGACAGCATCGGAGCGGCTTCTCCGCCTTTGATGGGGATGAGGCCGAACATGGCAGAACCGCCTAAAAGAATAAATAATATGATGGCTAATACTTTGATGCTGGAAAACCAAAATTCTGATTCAGCGAAAAACCTGACCGAAAATGCGTTAAGCAAGAAAATGAACAGCGCAAAGACGGCACTCCACATCCAAACCGATGTATGGGGGAACCAGCGCTGCATTAACAGGCCGGCTGCTGTGAATTCTGATCCCAATGCCACGGTCCATGTCAGCCAGTACAGCCAAGCGACCGTAAAGCCGGTGCCGGGCCCTATGTATTTGGCCGCATAGGTGTGAAAGGCGCCGGTCACAGGCATGGCGACTGACAGCTCACCGAGGCATAGCATGACCAGATAGACAATTCCGGCCCCGACTAAGTAGGCAAGTATCGTTCCTGCCGGTCCTGCCTGCTGAATGGTATAGCCAGAGCTTAAAAACAGTCCTGTTCCGATGACACCTCCTAAGGAAAGCATAAAGAGGTGCCGGCTTTTCATACTTCTCTGAAAGTTTGTCTCATTCTTGTTGTGAGCAGAGTTCATCTTTTTCCAACTTTCTATCGGCGATTTATTTCCTTCCTAATAAAAAATCTCATGTCAGGAAGTGACACGAGACTCCGGCGAACCGGCTTTAAGTTAGAATATACAAACAATTCCGATAAGTCAAGTTGTTTTTAAAGAGCGGACCCAAGCCGCGATTTCTTGAATATCTTCGGGTTTTGTCCGGCAGCAGCCGCCGATCAGCTTCGCACCTTTTTCATGCCAGATGCGGGCGCTTGCCCCGTAAGATTCTGCGCATGCTGCGCCGTTCCACGTTTTAGTTTCCGGATCATATTGCTCACCTGAATTCGGGTAGACGATGATCGGCTTTGACGTGTTCTTTTTTAACTCCTCTATCAAGGAAGAAATATGCTGAAGCGGCGTACAATTGATGCCGAGCGCTGCAATTTGGCGATGTTCATCAAGCCAAGCCGCGCAGTCAGCGGCCGGTGTTCCGTCACTGATATGCAGGCCGTCTTTGGCACTGAAGCTGATCCACGCATACGTTTCGGGAAATTCCTTCAACAGCCGCACAATCGCTTTTGCTTCAGTCAGACACGGGATCGTTTCGCATGCCAAAACATCAGCTCCGGCTTCAATCAGCGCTTTCATCCGGGGACGATGAAATTCAATCAGTTCATCTTCTGATATTGCATAGTTGCCGCGATACTCAGAACCATCTGCAAGATAAGCGCCATAAGGGCCTACAGAAGCCGCAATGATCGGTTTTGGCCGATTCAAACGGTTCTCTTCAAACGACCAAAATTCATCACGTGCTTCAGCTGCGATGCTGACGGACAACTCGATGAGCCGGCGTGCTTCCGCTTCGCTCAGCCCGCGTGCGGCAAAGCCTTCAAATGTGGACTGATAGCTGGCGGTGATCGCACAATCGGCACCTGCTGCGAAATAATCAGTATGAACTTGTTTAATCAGGTCCGGCTCTTCCATCAGGATTTTTGCCGACCACAGACTGTCGTTCAAGTCACAGCCCTTGCGTTCAAGCTCGGTCGCCATGGCGCCGTCTAGCACAATAAGCGGGAATGTATCTAGTATGTGTTGGATAGGATTCATAGAATGTACCGATGCCTTCTTTCTGATTTTTTAAAAAGATATGAAAATCGTAATAGAGGCTTACGTGTTTGTCAATAAACGCAAATAGAGAAAGGTGTTCAGCCCATATGTCTGAACACCTCTTTTTTATGATATTTGTTTGTTGTGTGAGTCTGACGTTGTATCAGAAAGCGGCCAGCATTCAATGCCGTTGTGGTTCTTGAGCACATCTTTATAGAAGACCGGATCTTTGCCAGCTTTTTTCTGGCGTGTATAGTCTTTCAGCGCTGTAAAAACGACCTTTGATAATAAGAAAATTGCAATTAAATTCACGACGACCATCAAGCCCATGAACAAATCAGCAAGATCCCAGACGAGCTGGACTTTGGCGACACAGCCAAACACAATCATCGCCAGCACGCCGATACGGTAAACGAATATTAGTTTTTTGCTTTTGTTCAAAAAGCCAATATTGGTTTCGCCATAATAATAGTTTCCGATTAAAGCACAGAATCCGAATAACAAAATCAGAATGGCGAGAAAGCCTGATGCCCATGATCCGACATGGGAGCTTAGAGAGGCTTGTGTCAAGGCGATTCCGCTCAGACCCGGAGTATGATAGGCATCCGAAAACAGAATGATAAAGGCGGTGCTTGTACAAATGACCAGTGTATCAGTAAGCACACCAAAAGCTTGGATCAGCCCCTGTTTGACGGGATGGCTTGTTGTGGCGGTGGCAGCGGCATTCGGTGCGCTCCCCATTCCCGCTTCGTTTGAAAAGATTCCCCGTCTGACGCCTTGCATGAGTGCCGCGCCCAAAGCCCCGCCGGCGGCCTGGTCAAAACCAAACGCATTTTTCACGATTAGCGCAAGCACATCTGGCAGCTGCGTAATGTTGGTGAAAATGACGAAAAACGCAACTCCGATATACAGAACAGCCAATACGACGACAATGGATTCAGCCAATTTTGCAATGCGCTTGACTCCGCCGAAAATGATCGTGCCGAATACAGCAATTAAAATGAGTCCCAATGTCAGGCGGTTTGTGCCGAACGCGTTTTCAAAGGCAAGGCTGACTGTATTGGATTGAACCGAGTTGAAGACGATACCGAACGATAGGGTGATTAACACAGCGAACAGCGCGCCCATCCACCTTTTGTTCAGCCCTTTTTCCATGTAATACGCCGGCCCGCCGCGGAAGCCGTTTACATCTTTCACTTTATAAATCTGAGCCAGTGTGCTTTCCACAAAGCTGGATGCTGATCCGATAATGGCGATAATCCACATCCAGAAGATTGCACCGGGCCCGCCGAGTGCAATGGCGATGGCAATGCCCGTAATATTTCCCGTTCCGACACGGGCTGCCATGCTGATGCAAAAGGCTTGAAACGGAGAAATGGTGTTTTTCGACCGGGAAGCAGCACCTTCTCTTAACACTCTCACCATTTCTTTCAACATGCGAACCTGTAAAAACTTAAGCCTGAACGTAAAATAGATTCCAAGAGAAAGAAGCAATACAATTAATAGCTTTGACCACAAAAGATCATTTGCGATACCGACGATATGTTCCAGGATTTGCTGCATACAATCACCTCTTTTTTATGTTTAAAAAATACTGAGTTCCCACTCCTGTGCCATATGCTTCAGCAGCATACCCCCGGTGAGGCTGTTGCCGTATTCGTCAATGGCAGGCCCGTAAATGCCGATACCGCATCCGGATTGAAAAGGCTGTTCTCTTCTGGCGCTTGGAGGAACCAGCGCCATGATGCCGCCGGAGACGCCGCTTTTGGCCGGCACGCCGACAAACGCCGCATATTTGCCTGAAGCATTGTACATGCCGCACGTCAGCATTAACGCCTTGGCCAATTTTGCCACATCTTTTGGAATCACCTGCTCGCGTCGAATCGGATGATACCCGTCATGGGCAAGGATCAGGCCGATCAACGCGATGTCTTCTGTGGTGCTCTCCATGGCGCATTGCTTCAAGTACACCTCAAGTGTTTCTTCTACGTCAGCTTCTAAAAAGTTTGTTTCTTTTAAATAGTAGGCCAGCGCCCTGTTGCGGTGGGCGGTTTCCCATTCAGAACGGAACACTTCCTCATTAATTCTCGGACGTTTTCCTATTAAGGTTTCCATCACCGAGTATAGAAACTCGAGCTTTTTGTATGCCGATTCACCGGGAAGAATCGAGGCGATGGTAAGGGCACCCGCGTTGATCATGGGATTAAACGGCTTTCCCGGCTTGTTGATTTCGAGCCGAATGATTGAATTAAAGGCGTCGCCTGTCGGTTCGACATCTACGCGGTCCAGCACATAGGGAATGCCGCGGCTCATGCAGGCGGCGATAAAGCTGATCACTTTGGAAATGCTTTGCAGGGTAAAAGGGACGTTCCAATCTCCGGCATGTATCATCGTTCCGTCAGGCTCCAATATACAAATGCCGAGCTGTGAGTCATTGACTTTTCCTAAAGCGGGGATATAGTTTGCACTTTGTCCATTGGCGGCAAAGGGGCGATAATGCTCAACCCAATGATGCAGCTGTGACGCCGGGTTTATTTCTTTCAGAGTCTCTTTTATCAATTCTTTCATCGAATTCCTCCTCACTGATTTTCTTCTTTAAGGACTGAGGTTTATCAAAGCGAAGGCTGAAGGGGCGTTAAACGCTTTCATAAAAGCGGATGGTATATTTACTGTATAATGGCGACTACAGAATCATACAAAATACGACAAAAACATTTTGAAAATAAGCAGTAAGATTTATAAAAACCTGATTTTCTGGGTCAAAAGCAATTTGCAGGTTTTCTCCCGTTTCTCCAAAATAAAAAGCGAGGATGTGATCATCATAAAACTGGAACGTTTTATCGAAAAAGACGGATATATACTGGCTCTCATGCTGATTACGGTGCCGCTGGCCGGTGAACTGAAATTTTATCCCCTCAATGAAGAATTCCGGGTCAGCTTTGGCGCACCGGTTTTTTTCTTCTTTTTATCGTTGTTGCGGCATGTGCCCGCTGTGCTGCCGGGTTTTCTGACTGGAGCGGCTGTTTTTATCTTTCGCGTCTTTCTGGAATTATGGGGCGGAGGGCACAACGGATTGACTCCGATTCTGTATGACCAAGCGTCTAGCTTTTTCTTTTATATGACTTACGCCTGCCTGTTTTACATACTAAAGGCCAATCGTTTCCGTGAACGGCCGATTATGCTCGGTTTCATTGGGTTTATGATTGAAGTTGTGTCAGATTGTGTCGAGCTGGCTGTGCAATTTCTCATTTTTCATACGGTTGTCACGCCTGAGGAAATTACTGACATTGCGGTGATTGCGATTTCTCACACATTTATCGTGATGAGCTTTTATAGTGTGCTGAAGCTGTATGAAACACAATCGAGAGAAAAACAGACAAGGCAGCAGCATGAGCACATGCTGATGATCGTTTCTAATTTATATGAAGAAACGGTGCACCTAAAAAAGACTTTGAAAACGACAGAGAAAGTGACAAACGATTCGTATCAGCTCTATCGGGAAATGAAGGGCAAGGATCATCAGCTCAGCGGCAGAATCCTGAGACTGGCCGGGGAGATTCATGAAGTGAAAAAGGACAACCAGCGGATATTCGCTGGGCTTTCAAAACTGATTTCGAATGAGAGTTTGAGAGATTATATGAGGGCCTCTGATTTGCTGCAGCTCGTGATTCGAATGAATGAAAAGTACGCTGAAGCACTGGGAAAGCAGATTGATTTTTACTGCTCCATAGAGGGAGAGCATGACGAATATCACGTATTTATTGTGCTTTCGATCATTAATAATCTAACGGCAAATGCGGTAGAGGCTATGGATGAAGAGGGAATGATCAGCCTGAGGCTCCATAAGTTAAATGAGAGTATGGTAGAATTTCAGGTGGAAGACAATGGTCCCGGTATATCTGAAAAAATAGGGGAGATTGTGTTCGACCCGGGCTTTACTTCAAAATATGACGAATTCGGCACGCCTTCTACGGGAATAGGACTTTCCTATGTGAAGGAAATCGTGACTGAACTAGATGGGGATATTACGTTTAATAATCAGCAGCGGGGAGTGGTGTTTGCCATCAGGCTGCCTGTCCGGCATTTGATTCAGAAAGGGTGAACCGAAAGCTATGCGTTTTTTTATCGCTGATGATGACCGTGCGGTACGGTCGATTTTAAGGCAGATCATTGAGGACGAGGATCTTGGGGAGGCTGCTGGTGAAGCAGACGACGGAAGCCAAGTGGAAGGGCATATGCTGCAGTTCAAACAGATTGATATTTTATTAATCGATCTGTTAATGCCCGGAAGAGACGGCATTGAGACCATTCGTGAGATCCAGCATACGTACTCCGGCAAAATCGTCATGATCTCTCAAGTGGAGGCAAAGGAAATGGTCGGAGAAGCGTACTCGCTTGGCATCGAATATTTTATCCATAAGCCGATTAACCGCATTGAAATTGTTACGGTTCTCCAAAAGGTGAAGGAGCGGATTGAGCTTGAACACTCGATTGGAGCCATTCAGCATTCACTAAGCCGGCTTGTCAATCGGACTGATCGGAAAGCGCGTCCCCAGCAGAAGAGTGACAGCGGTTTAAAAGAGGCGGGAGCATTTCTGCTGTCCGAGCTGGGCATGATGGGAGAAGGCGGCGCGCAGGATCTCATGGCGGTCCTGCAGTATTTAGCAGAATACGAGCAATCCGAGCCGCACGAAAAACAAAGCCCTTCGCTAAAACAAATATTCACCCAAGTAGCCGAACGGAAGCTGGGGACAGGGGCCTCTCAGACGGAGGTCAATCGGGAAATGAAAGCCTCAGAGCAGCGTATCCGCAGAGCGATTATTCATTCGCTGCACCATTTTGCATCACTGGGGACAACTGATTTTTCGAATCCAAAATTTGAAACCTATGCGTCGAAGTTCTTTGATTTTCCGGTAGTCAGCCAGAAAATGAAAGAACTCCAATCCAAGGATGCAAAACCTCTCGCCCCTGCTAGAATAAATATGAAAAAATTCATCCACGTGTTTTTTTTGGAAGCGAAGCTTTTGCACGAGACGATGAAACAAAGAAGGATATAAACCAAACAGCCGGCTGATCCGGCTGTTTTTTTGCTGCGCAGAATCCCGGCGGGACAGCGGTTTACTGTTTTTTATAAAATATCAGAAAATAAAGATATTGACTTATTGTTTATTTGTCTTACAATTAAACAAAAGGATATATGGGAAGGAGCGGATGTGAAAGAAAGATTTATAAAGCGCTTTCAGTTAGGGGCTGTATACACAAATAACAGGAGGTTATGTTGATGAGCCGTATCAGAAAAGCACCCGCTGGCATTTTAGGTTTTCCGGTTGCTCCTTTTAACACACAAGGAAAGCTGGAGGAAGAAGCTCTTTTTCAAAACATTGAGTTTTTGCTGAAAGAGGGCTTAGAAGCGATATTTATCGCTTGCGGGTCTGGTGAATTTCAATCTCTCAGCCAGAAGGAATATGAGCAAATGGTGGAAGTCGCAGTCTCTGCAGCCGGGGGAAAGGTGCCGGTTTACACTGGGGTGGGTGGCAACCTCAGCACAGCGCTTGAATGGGCGCAGCTGTCGGAGAAAAAGGGCGCCGACGGCTACTTGATCCTGCCCCCGTATTTGGTGCATGGCGAACAGGAGGGACTGTATCAGTATGCGAAAACGATTATTGAAAGCACTGACTTGAATGCGATTCTCTATCAGCGTGATAACGCCATTCTCGCTGTAGAACAGATCAAACGCTTGACCGAATGTGAACAGCTTGTCGGTGTCAAAGACGGGGTAGGGAATATGGATTTAAATATCAACCTCGTCTATACGATCGGCGACCGCTTGGGATGGCTCAATGGAATGCCGATGGCTGAAGTGACGATGCCGGCTTACCTGCCGATCGGATTCCACTCTTACTCTTCAGCGATTTCAAATTATATCCCGCATATTTCGCGAATGTTCTATGATGCATTGAAAAACGGAGATGCCGAGCTGGTGAAGGAAATCTATCAGCATGTGATTCTCCCAATCAACGACATTCGCAAACAACGAAAAGGCTACGCCGTATCCTTGATTAAAGCGGGGATGGAGATCATGGGGCTGAATGTAAGAAATACAGCCAGACCGCCTGTCGGCCCGGTTGAAAAGGATCATTATCAGCAATTGGAAGCGATTTTGAAGCAGGCGGCTGACCGTTTTCCGAAAAAAGCCGCAACGGTTTGACCAGAAAAAACACGAAAGGGGTAATGGACATGTCTGTGATCACGGAACAAAACACGTATCTCAACTTTATTAACGGAGAGTGGGTTCAGTCTCAATCAGGCGATATGGTTAAGGTCGAAAACCCTGCCGATGTGAATGATATTGTCGGTTATGTACAGAACTCAACAGCTGAGGATGTGGAACGTGCCGTCGCCGCCGCCAATAAAGCCAAAACGGCTTGGAGAAAGCTGACGGGTGCCGAGCGAGGCCAATACTTATACAAAACAGCGGATATCATGGAGCGGCGCTTGGAGGAAATCGCCGCCTGTGCAACGCGTGAAATGGGCAAAACACTGCCGGAAGCTAAGGGAGAAACAGCCCGGGGGATTGCCATTCTGCGCTATTACGCCGGAGAGGGCATGCGCAAAACGGGTGACGTCATTCCGTCTACTGACAAAGACGCCCTCATGTTTACCACCCGTGTCCCGCTCGGTGTGGTCGGCGTGATTTCTCCGTGGAATTTCCCTGTGGCGATACCGATTTGGAAAATGGCGCCGGCACTGGTATATGGCAATACAGTTGTCATCAAACCGGCGACAGAAACAGCTGTGACATGCGCAAAGATCATTGCCTGCTTTGAGGAAGCGGGGCTGCCGGCAGGGGTCATCAATTTGGTGACAGGCCCAGGCTCTGTTGTCGGGCAGGGACTTGCTGAGCATGACAGTGTAAACGCCGTTACGTTTACCGGTTCAAATCAAGTCGGAAAAATCATCGGGCAAGCCGCTTTAGCGAGGGGAGCTAAATATCAGCTTGAAATGGGCGGCAAAAACCCTGTCATCGTAGCTGATGACGCTGACCTTGAAGCTGCGGCTGAAGCTGTCATTACGGGGGCCTTTCGTTCAACCGGCCAGAAATGCACCGCGACAAGCCGTGTCATCGTACAAAGCGGCATTTATGAGCGCTTTAAAGAAAAACTGCTCCAGCGCACAAAGGATATTACAATCGGAGACAGCTTAAAAGAGGATGTCTGGATGGGACCGATCGCCAGCAAGAATCAGCTTGATAACTGCCTGTCATACATTGAGAAAGGCAAGCGGGAGGGCGCTTCCCTTTTAATGGGAGGAGAAAAGCTGGAGAACGAAAAGTATCAAAACGGCTATTATGTTCAGCCTGCCATCTTTGACAATGTGACATCTGAGATGACGATTGCCCAGGAGGAAATCTTCGGTCCGGTGATTGCTTTGATCAAGGTTGATTCGATGGAGGAGGCGCTGGACATCGCCAATGATGTGAAGTTCGGTTTAAGTGCATCCATCTTCACGGAAAACATCGGCAAAATGCTTTCTTTCATTGATGAAATTGATGCCGGGCTGGTTCGGGTGAATGCAGAAAGCGCAGGCGTTGAGCTGCAGGCGCCTTTTGGCGGCATGAAGCAGTCGAGCTCCCACTCCCGCGAACAGGGCGAGGCAGCGAAGGACTTTTTCACAGCGATCAAAACCGTTTTTGTGAAGCCGTAATGGTGCTGGAAAGAGGCGTATGTCTCTTTCCCAGCTTTATCACAGCCAGCATATGATTCTCTACTTTGAAAAGGAGAAGATACTATGAAAAAAGACTATGCGAGTGTTACACCGGCGGGCAAAAAAACGTCTGTGCGCTGGTTCATCGTGTTTATGCTGTTTCTTGTGACCTCTATTAACTACGCGGATCGAGCGACGCTTTCCATCACCGGAGATTCCGTCCAGCATGATTTGGGGTTGGATTCGGTCGCCATGGGATATGTCTTTTCTGCCTTTGGCTGGGCCTATGTCATCGGACAGCTTCCGGGCGGCTGGCTGCTGGACCGTTTTGGTTCAAAGACTATCATTGCGTTAAGCATCTTTTTCTGGTCGTTTTTTACGCTGCTGCAAGGGGCGATTGGCTTTTTCTCAGCCGGCACAGCGATTATCCTGCTATTTGCACTGCGTTTTCTGGTAGGCTTATCAGAAGCGCCTTCATTTCCCGGAAACGGCAGAGTTGTTGCCTCATGGTTTCCAAGTTCCGAGCGCGGGACAGCTTCAGCCTTTTTTAATTCAGCACAATACTTCGCAATCGTCATATTTTCTCCTTTAATGGGCTGGCTCACCCACTCTTTCGGCTGGCATTCCGTCTTCGTTGTCATGGGGGCTGCGGGGATTCTTCTGGCTGTCATCTGGCTAAAAACGGTGTATGAACCGAAAAAACACCCAAAGATTAACGAAGCTGAGCTTGCGTACATCGAACAGGGCGGCGGGCTGATTTCCATGGATGACAGTAAAAGCAAACAAGAAACAGAATCGAAATGGCCGTATATCAAACAGCTGTTAACGAACCGCATGCTGATTGGCGTGTACATCGCGCAATATTGCATTACGACTCTCACCTATTTCTTTCTCACATGGTTTCCGGTATATTTGGTTCAGGCCCGCGGCATGTCTATTCTAGAAGCTGGGTTTGTCGCCTCCCTGCCGGCGCTGTGCGGATTTGCCGGCGGCGTGCTTGGAGGTATTGTGTCCGACATCTTACTCAAAAAAGGCCGTTCACTGACCTTTGCTAGAAAAGTGCCAATCATTGCCGGCATGCTGCTGTCTTGCAGTATGATCGTCTGCAACTATACAGCTTCAGCGTGGCTCGTCGTTGTTATTATGTCGCTCGCGTTTTTTGGAAAAGGCTTCGGCGCACTGGGCTGGGCTGTCGTGTCGGACACGTCTCCGAAAGAGTGTGCAGGACTGAGCGGCGGTTTGTTCAACACTTTCGGAAATATTGCCTCGATTACAACACCGATTATTATCGGTTACATCGTCAATGCCACAGGATCATTTAATGGCGCGCTCGTGTTTGTCGGCGCTAATGCGATTGTTGCGATCCTCAGCTATTTGCTGCTGGTCGGCCCGATTAAACGGGTCGTGTTAAAGAAACAAGAACAAGACCCCGATCAATCATTGCCTGTCTAATATTTATGAAAGCGCTTTATAAAAGGAGGAGAAAGCATGGGTTCATCGATACAAGAGCAGGTTCAAAAAGAAAAGAGATCGAATATTCCCTCAATTTCAGAAATGAAGGTGATTCCGGTTGCGGGACATGACAGCATGCTGCTGAATCTAAGCGGAGCGCACAGCCCGTTTTTCACCCGGAATATCGTAATCTTAACAGACAGCAGCGGAAATCAGGGAGTCGGTGAGGTGCCAGGCGGAGAGCGTATTCGCCGCACACTGGAGCTGGCAGAGCCGCTTGTTGTCGGAAAATCTATTGGTGCGTACCAGGCGATATTGCAAAGGGTCAGAAAGCAGTTTGGCGATCAGGACAGGGGAGGACGCGGAATCCAGACTTTTGATTTGCGCACCACTGTGCACGCCGTCACCGCATTGGAAGCGGCTTTGTTAGATTTACTTGGAAAATTTCTTCAGGAACCTGTCGCAGCTTTGCTTGGCGAAGGGAAGCAGCGCGATGAAGTGAAAATGCTTGGTTATCTTTTTTACATCGGTGACCGAAAGCGGACGACCTTGCCGTATCAAAGCGATGAGCAGTCAGATTGTGCGTGGTTCCGTCTGCGCCATGAGGAAGCGCTGACGCCGGAGGGCATTGTGCGTCTTGCCGAATCCGCACAGGAGCGCTATGGCTTTCAGGATTTCAAGCTCAAAGGCGGGGTGCTGCGGGGAGAAGAAGAAATCGCAGCTGTTACCGCCTTATCGAAACGTTTTCCGGAGGCAAGAATCACCCTTGATCCGAACGGGGCATGGTCATTAGAGGAGGCTATCGCATTATGCAAAGGAAAGCAAGATGTACTCGCGTACGCTGAAGATCCATGCGGGGATGAGAACGGCTACTCCGCTCGCGAAGTGATGGCTGAATTCCGCCGCGCGACAGGGCTTCCGACTGCGACAAATATGATTGCGACAGACTGGCGGGAAATGGGTCACGCGATTCAGCTTCATGCGGTGGATATACCGCTGGCTGATCCGCACTTTTGGACGATGCAAGGGTCGGTGCGGGTTGCGCAAATGTGCCATGATTGGGGTTTGACATGGGGCTCACACTCCAACAACCACTTTGATATTTCCCTTGCGATGTTTACCCATGTGGCAGCAGCGGCTCCGGGGCGCATCACGGCGATTGATACCCATTGGATCTGGCAGGACGGCCAGCGATTAACGAAACAGCCTTTTGAGATTACCGCTGGCTGTGTCAAAGTCCCGGATAAACCTGGGCTAGGCGTCGACATTGATATGGAACAAGTGGAAAAAGCGCATGAGATATACCGGAAAATGAATGTAGGCGCCCGAAATGACGCGATTTCTATGCAGTTCCTGATCCGCAACTGGGAATTTGACCGGAAGCGCCCGTGTCTTGTACGATAAGTTTTATTGTAAATATTGTCATATCGGCTATTTTGTCTTACAATTGAACAACTGAAGGGAGAGTTGTTCGTGTACGAAGGTTTAGAGGATTTGAAAGTCGATACAGTCAATCGGAAAACATTAGCCAAACAGGTCATCGAACGGATTGTCCATTTATTATCGAGCGGCCAGTTGAGGGCCGGAGACAAATTGCCGACAGAAATGGAACTGATGGACATTTTGCATGTCAGCAGGCCGGTGCTTCGGGAGGCGCTCAGTTCACTTGAAACGCTGGGCGTCATTACGAGAAAAACACGCGGGGGCACATATTTCAACGATAAAATCGGCATGCAGCCATTTTCCGTCATGCTTGCCTTGGCGACTGATAATCTTCCGGCAATCATTGAAGCGCGGATGGCGTTAGAACTAGGACTCGTGACGATTGCCGCAGAAAAAATCAACGAGGATGAGCTTCAGCGTTTGCAGAAGACGATCGACGATATTGCCAACAGCACTGACAATCTTTATGGTGAAGCGGATAAAGAGTTCCATCGAATTATAGCGTTAAGTGCCAATAATCCCGTTGTAGAGGGGATGATTCAATCCCTCTTAATCACCCATGCGAAAATTGACAGCCAAATTCCGTACAGGGAGAGAGATATAACGGTCGAATATCACAAAAAAATCTACGACGCCCTTGCCAACAGAGATCCTTACAAAGCGCATTACCACATGTATGAGCATCTGAAATTTGTCCGTGACAAAATTTTAAAAGGGCTGGATGAAAAATAATCGTGAGACAACCGCAGTTGAAACGTAAGAGCTGCGGTTTTTTAAAACCAATTTAGAAAACGCTTACTAAGATATGAGGAGTGATTTTCATATGGCGATGAACCTCAGGCAAAACCAAGCGCCTCTCTACATCAAAGTGAATGACACAGATAACACGGCGATTATTGTAAATGATGGAGGACTGCCAAAGGGCACTGTTTTCTCATGCGGGCTCGTCCTTGAAGAGAATGTTCCTCAAGGCCATAAAGTGGCCTTAACCGATCTCAATCAAGGGGATGAGATCGTGCGTTACGGAGAGGTGATCGGGTTTGCTGATGAGACGATCAAGCGCGGAAGCTGGATACGGGAATCCCTTGTGAGAATGCCTGATCCCCCGGCGTTAGGCGATCTTCCTCTCGCAAACAGAGTGCAGAAGCCGCTGCCCCCTCTTGAAGGATATACATTTGAAGGCTACCGGAATGCGGACGGCAGTGCGGGGACAAAAAATATTCTCGGCATCACCACAAGTGTTCAATGTGTCGTTGGCGTATTAAATTATGCGGTCAAACGGATCAAAGAAGAGCTGCTGCCGAAATACCCAAATGTCGATGACGTTGTGCCGCTGCATCATCAATACGGATGCGGCGTGGCGATCAATGCGCCCGACGCCGTCATTCCGATCCGCACGATTCAAAATCTCGCGAAGCATCCGAACTTCGGCGGAGAAGTAATGGTAATCGGATTGGGGTGTGAAAAGCTCCTTCCGGCAAGAATTGCCTCTGGGAATGATGATGACATTCTATCGCTCCAGGATCATCAAGGTTTTGCGGCGATGATCCAATCCATTTTGGAAATGGCGGAGGAGCGGTTAATCAGGCTGAACAGCAGAACCCGTGTGACATGCCCTGTTTCAGATCTGGTTATCGGTCTGCAATGCGGCGGCAGTGATGCGTTTTCCGGCGTGACGGCGAACCCTGCCGTGGGGTATGCGGCTGATTTATTGGTTCGCGCAGGTGCGACGGTTTTGTTTTCTGAAGTGACAGAGGTACGTGATGCCATTCATTTATTAACGCCGCGGGCTGTCAGTGAAGAGGTCGGACAATCGCTGATCAAAGAGATGAAGTGGTATGACAGCTATCTCCGGCGGGGAGACGCAGATCGAAGCGCAAACCCGTCACCAGGCAATAAAAAAGGCGGATTATCCAATGTTGTGGAAAAAGCGTTAGGCTCGGTGGCGAAATCAGGCACTAGCCCTATCTCCGGCGTGCTCGGCCCAGGTGAAAGGGCAAAGCAAAAAGGCCTGCTGTTCGCGGCGACACCGGCAAGCGATTTTGTGTGCGGCACCCTGCAGCTGGCTGCGGGCATGAATCTGCAGGTGTTTACGACAGGGAGGGGAACACCGTACGGCCTGGCGGCTGCACCGGTGCTGAAAGTATCGACGCGGCATTCATTATCAGAGCATTGGGCGGATTTAATCGATATCAATGCCGGCCGAATCGCGACAGGAGAGGCCAGTATCGAAGATGTAGGCTGGGAAATCTTCAGAACGATTTTGGATGTGGCAAGCGGCCGCAAACAAACGTGGGCTGACCGTTGGGGCCTTCATAATGATTTGTGCTTGTTCAATCCTGCTCCAGTGACTTGATTCATTTTTTATAGCGAAGAGATGGAATATGCTGTAAAATGCAATTAACGTCTAGGAAACGGAGGGGTTACAGCATGGCATTCATTAGATTCCGAGTGACACGAATTCAATAGTGAACAAATCTCGCCTGAATGCGGGAGAATCGGGATGAATCCGCCTATGTATGAGCCCTTATATGGTTATCAAAAAAGAGGGTGGCGATACCTGCCTTCTTTTTTTGTGCCTTCAAACATCCCTTCTCTCTACAGCAGGCAGGAGCATGAGAAAGGGGAAATGGGGATGACAAACCTTACCGAAAAACAGCTAATTACAGAGATTGTCGGGCTTGCACGCAGCCAAGGTTTGACGGTTCATTCTAAGAACGCGCAATTGAATGAAACCGGAATGGACTTTCAAGTTGTATTTGCCGAGGACGATACAGGTATGCAATGGGTGCTGCGAAAGCCGCGTCGCAGTGATGTTGTGGAAAGAGCATCTGCGGAAGGCAAAACGCTTGCCTTTCTCCGGGCGAATCTTACAGCTGATGTGCCGGATTGGAGAATTCACACACCGGAATTGATCGCTTACCCAATGTTAAAAGGAACGCCGGCGGCTGAAATTGATTTGGAACAGAAACAATATGTATGGAACATGAATCATCAGCCGCCATCAGACGATTTTGTTCATACACTTGCCGGCATACTGGCAGAATTACATGACACAAATCAAACAGCTGCCGGACAATCGGGAATAGAAGTGATAAAGCCAGAAGATTTCAGGCAAATGACAGCAGACTCTATGGTTGATGTGAAAAATAAGCTTGGTGTATCTAGTCAGCTTTGGGAAAGATGGCAAACGTGGATAAATGATGATGCATACTGGCCTGGTTTTTCTGCACTGATACACGGCGATCTCCACCCGCCGCATATTCTTATCGACCAAAATGAACGTGTCACAGGGCTTCTGGATTGGACAGAAGCGAAGGTTGCCGATCCAGCCAAGGATTTTGTTCTTTATCAAACCATTTTCGGGGAAAAAGAAACTGCCCGTTTACTTGAACACTATGATCGAGCAGGCGGCCGGATATGGGCAAAAATGCAGGAGCACATTTCAGAGATGCAGGCGGCGTATCCGCTGGAAATCGCCAAGCTCGCTCTGCAAACACAGCAGGAGGAGCACGTTCATATGGCGCTGGAAGCGCTCGGTGTAACATCGGATTAAGAATTGACTTCATTTCATGAACCAAGTATTATAAACTTTACAAATAATAGAACGGAACAACAATCGTGAGGAAGAGTAAGTACGCATCAGAATGGAGGTTCAGAGAGTCGGTGGCAGGTGTGAACCGATCCTCCCCTGATGCTGAATGGGCTTCTGAATTGCTTTGCTGAACGGATAGTAGGCGATGCCGGGTTTCTCTCCCCGTTACCAAGAGAGGAGTATTGAAACATAGGTTTTCTGTACTTAGAGTGAACGGCTGTATAGCTGTTAATAAAGGTGGTACCGCGAGACCCTCGTCCTTTGCATAGGATGGGGGTTTTTTTGTGTTTCTTAAAGGAGGTGACGGCCAATGGACGATGGCTGGTGGTGCATAGCAGATGAATAGGAAAGGAGGATGTCAAATGGTCATTGCAACTGATGATCTTGAGGTCGCATGTCCTAAATGTGAAAGAGCGGGAGAAATTGAAGGAACACCATGCCCGGCCTGCAGCGGGAAAGGTGTTATTCTGACTGCCCAAGGATATACGCTTCTCGATTTTATCCAAAAGCATTTGAATAAGTAAAGGAGAATAGCTGAGCTGAGATGAGAAAAGAAGAGAAGAGGAAGTTTCGCGAGGCCGCTTCAGGTACAATTTTTTTGCTGATCGGAACGGTTTGTTTTGCGTCTAAGTCAATTTGGATTAAATGGGCCTATCAAATGGGTGCTGAGCCAGACGCGGTGTTGTTATACAGACAGCTGTTTGCTGTTCCGCTGTTTTGGCTGATTTTCTTGTTTTACCGTCCTTCAATGCCAGACGGCAATAAAAAAGGAGACCTAGTGAAGGCCTGTGTCGCGGGCGTGTTTTGTTTTTTTCTGTCTCCCTTGCTTGATTTTATCGGGCTGAACCATGTATCCGCAATGGTTGAGCGTATTTTGCTTATGAGCTGTCCGATATTTGTAATCCTATTTACAGCGTGTCGTGATCGGAATATGGTTACAGTTCAGGACCTTTTCACAGTGCTGGCGGTCATGTTTGGCCTTTTCTTTGCGCTTGGCGGATGGGATACTGAGCTCTTTCAGGCAAATATGATTGGATCTGCATTCATTTTGTTATCCTCGGCCGTCTATGCTGGTTATCTTGTTCTTTCCGGGCGGCTCGTCCATCAAATCGGAGGCATCCGTCTTAATGCATACGGGATGACAGCAGCCGGAGCGGCCATGATGCTTTACACAGGGATCAAATCGGCGGCTGGCATGAATACGCCAATAGCAGCATACCCGCTTGCTATGTACGGTGTTTTTGCGGTCATTGCAGTCGCTACCACTGTGGTTCCATTTGTGCTAATGCTTGAGGGGATTAAACGAATCGGGGCGCAGCGGGCCGCCGTCATTTCAATGGCAGGGCCTGTCCTGACGATTTTCTTTGGGGCTTTATTTCTTGATGAACGGCTTCGGCTTATTCAAGCCATCGGATGTGGTGCCGTATTCTTTGTCATTACGGTGATGGAATACAGGAAGCTGAAAACAGGAAAAAATGAATAATTTTTATAAAACACACACGTTTTTCAATTACAATAAGTGTAATTACGTGTGTGTTTTTTGATTTTGTAAAGGTTAGGTGAGAAGATGCAGAGCATATTGCTTGTGGAAGACGACCACTCAATCAGTGAAATGGTGGATCATTATTTAACAAAAGAAGGCTTTCGGATTGTACATGCTTTCGACGGAGAAGAGGGCATCCGGCTGTTTCAGCAGAGTTCATACGATTTGATCCTCCTCGATATCATGCTCCCGAAGCTGAACGGCATGGATTTTCTGAAAATCATCCGGGAAAGAAGCAATATACCGGTCTTAATGATTTCGGCAAAAGACGGAGAGGTTGACAAGGCATTGGGATTGGGTTTTGGGGCGGATGATTATATCGCCAAACCGTTTTCGATGATTGAGCTGACAGCAAGAGTAAAAGCCGCGATACGAAGGGCGACGCAATATTCAGCAGAGGAACCGGCTGAGAATAAGGTGATCCGGATTCACCAGCTTGCGATCGATATAGACAATGTCTCAGTTATGAAAAATGGAGAACCGCTTCAGCTGACATCAACAGAATGGCAGCTGCTGTGCCTATTTGCGGCAAATCCTAAAAAAGTGTTTACGAAAGAACAAATCTACCGTTCTGTCTGGAATGAAGAGTATTTTGGCGATCAAAACATTATTAACGTACATATGCGGCGGCTTAGAGAAAAGATTGAAGATGACCCCTCCTCCCCTCAATATATTAAAACGCTATGGGGCATCGGTTATAAATTAGGAGAGTTTTAGAATGACAGTGCTATGGGTGGCCGCCGTCATCGTTCTGGCGTGCCTGAATGTGATTCAATTCATAATGAAAAAGAAGCGAGACGGGAATTTGGCATATATGGCAGAACAGCTTGGCTCCATGCTCAGGCAGGATTCGGCGGGGCGAATTTTGCTTCCTACAGACGATCAAGCGCTCAAAGACTTGCTTGTTAACATCAATCTTTTCCTTGAGAATCGTCAGCAGATCAGTGCCCGGTTTGCGAAAACAGAGCATTCCATGAAGCGAATGCTGACCAATATGTCGCACGACCTGAAAACGCCGTTAACGGTCATTCTCGGTTATATCGAAACCATCCAAAGTGATCCGAACATGCCAGACGAAGAGCGGGAAAGATTGCTGGGGAAGCTCCGCCAGAAAACAAATGAACTCATTCAGATGATCAATTCCTTTTTTGATTTAGCGAAATTAGAATCTGAAGATAAAGACATCCCAATCACTAAAGTACATATGAACGACATATGCAAACGCAATATCCTGCATTATTATGACGCAGTTCAGTCTAAAGGCTTTCGTGCAGCCATTGATATCCCGGATACGCCGGTGTATGCGCAGGCGAATGAAGAGGCTCTGGACAGAATCCTGCAAAACCTATTGTCAAATGCGATTCAGTATGGCGCGGCCGGCAAGTTAATCGGACTGACGCTGTCATATGATGAGACGAACATTGCCATCACCATATGGGATCGCGGAAAAGGCATAAGTGAAACCGATCAGCAGCGGGTGTTTGAAAGGCTGTACACACTTGAAGAATCCAGAAATAAAGCATTTCAAGGAAGCGGTCTCGGTTTAACCATCACAAAGCGGCTTACAGAAAAAATGGGGGGCGCTATATCTGTCAAAAGCAAGCCGTACGAACGGACTGCATTTACGATCACATTGAAACGCATGACATTTTAAACGTAAGAATTTCGTAAGGTTTGAGAAATAAAAATGACAGGGCTCGCCGCTACAATAGAAAACAGGAAAAGAGAGGGAAGGAGAAACAAAGTTGACTTATATCGTACAAACAAACGGACTGACCAAAACGTATCAGGGCAAAGAGGTTGTATCCGATGTCAGCATGCATATTAAAAAAGGTGAAATCTATGGCTTTCTCGGCCCGAACGGCGCGGGGAAAACAACTATTATGAAAATGCTGACTAGCCTTGTTAAACCGACAAGCGGTGAAATCAGCATCCTTGGGAATAAGCTCACCCACACGTCATATGAGGTGCTGGGGAACATCGGCAGCATGATTGAATATCCGATTTTTTATGAAAACCTGACAGCTGAAGAAAATTTAGAGCTGCATTGTGAATACATGGGATACCACAATAAAAAAGCCATTCAAGAAGTGCTGGATATGGTGAATTTAAAACAAATCGACAAGAAGCCAGTCAAAACATTTTCGCTCGGTATGAAGCAGCGCCTTGGAATTGCGCGTGCCATTCTCACAAAGCCGGAACTGCTTATTTTGGATGAGCCGGTGAATGGGCTTGACCCTCTCGGCATTAAAAAAATCAGGCAATTGTTTCAAGTGCTGAGCAAAGAGTATGGGATGACACTGTTGATTTCAAGCCACTTGCTGAGTGAAATCGAACAAATTGCGGACACGATTGGCGTCATTCGGGACGGCAGACTGATTGAAGAGGTATCAATGGAGGATGTCAGAGGCCAGAACACTGAATACATTGAGCTTGTTACATCGAATCAGACAAAGGCCTGCTTTGTGCTTGAGAAAGAGCTGCATTTAACGAACTTTAAAATCTTAAATGAGAAAACGATTCGAATTTACGAGGCTGAAGCCTCTCAGTCTGACATATCCAAAGCGTTGATTTTGAATGATGTAGACATTGAATCAATGAACAAAAAGTATACGTCGCTGGAGGATTATTTTATCAACTTGATCAACGGCAATAGCATCAGTGCGTAAAGGAGGAGAGACACGTTGATGAATTTGATCAGAATCGAATTAAGAAAAATAAAAATAGGCTGGTATGTCAGAGGCGCTCTCATTGCCAACCTGATTATTATGGGATTTTTATGGCTGATCAGTTATTCCGAAAAAGCTGATGGCGGGGTTTCGTTCCAAAGCATGGAGGAAGCGTTTCTCATCATCGGCACCTTTGTCAGATCAGTATTTATCATTTTTGGCGCAGTGCTGATCGCAAAATTGGTGATTTCGGAATATAAAAACAAAACCATTCTTGTGATGTTCACGTACCCGATCAGCCGTAAAAAACTGCTTACAGCTAAGCTCATGATCGCGGCCGGACTGACGTTTATCACGATTTTACTTTCGAATATACTCATAGCCGCAGTTTTCTTTGGGTTGAACTCGATATACCATTTTACACCAGGTGAGTTAACTTCTGAAATCATTTCTCAGCAGGCGGTAAAAATGGCGGTTTTCACTTTTGGCGCCGCTGGAACGAGTTTAGTTCCCATCTTTTTTGGGATGCGTAAACACTCCGTTCCAGCAACCATCATTTCGTCTATAGTGATTGTAACACTCACTAGTCAAACAAGTCCGGGCTTCTCAATTTCATCTGTTGTGTATATCCCATTATTTCTAGCAGCCCTCGGTTTCATTTTTTCCTGTTTGGCGATCAGGAATGTAGACAAACAGGATGCTTGAAATAACGCGCCCGCAAAATCACAAAAGGCCGATGCTGTCAGCGCCGGCCTTTCTATTATGAGTCTGTTCTTGTTTCAAGATAATGCTTCTTGCCAATCTCTTTGCTCATCATATAGAAATGGAAGCAATATTCACCGATTGCCATGGCGATCGCGCCGAATAAAGCCGCCAACGCAACTTCACCGCCAGTCATCCCCAGGGAGAGCGGCATGCCCATCAGCCAGATCACGAGAAAGGCCAAGCCAAAATCAGCCAAAGTTGCAATCATATTATTCCATCTCGGCAATACATACAGATCCCCAAGCAAATAAGAAATAACCCCTAACACTATCGTCATTAACAGCGTATCTCCAAACGTGAAACCAAAGCCCAGACCAAGCACCAGATACAACACAATAATCGTCATAATACCTTTAATCGCGAGCGCTTTCACATGTGTCATTGCATTTCCTCCTTTTGTCAGTTGATTTGTTATGTATAATTCCTCAAATGTAAAAACTTAAACCTTATTTCGTACTTTTTCGGATCCATATATAGGAGGAGATCACAGTGATGCTGATGTTTATGCTTTTCGGAGGCGGGTGCAAAAATTGCTGGGAGAGGGGGGCCAGCGCCCATACGTCAGCGGAAATTGCGGCGGCCGTCTCGCACCAGACGCTGCCTTGACGGCCAACCGCCCATTTTTCTTTGCAGCAAACAAAATGTTTGGTGTTTTTAGATGAATTAATTTAAAAACTTCTCCTGTCCCTCCGTCATCACTTCTGAAGTAATGAAATATGATGAAAAGAGATCAAGGGGAGGTGACGTGATGGCGGTCGTGAGAGCAACGAGTGCGGATGTCGATTTGATGGCAAGGCTGCTCAGAGCGGAAGCGGAAGGCGAAGGCAAGCAGGGGATGCTGCTTGTCGGCAATGTTGGAATTAATCGGCTGCGGGCGAATTGCTCAGATTTTAAAGGCCTCCGCACCATCAGGCAGATGATTTATCAGCCACACGCGTTTGAGGCTGTGACTCATGGATATTTTTATCAAAGGGCGCGAGATAGCGAGCGTGCCCTTGCACGCCGGTCGATTAATGGTGAAAGGCGCTGGCCTGCAAAATTTAGTTTATGGTACTTCAGGCCGGAGGGAAACTGTCCCGCCCAGTGGTATAACCAGCCGTTTGTGGCCAGGTTTAAGTCACACTGCTTTTATCAGCCGACGGCGGAGACGTGTGAAAATGTATATAACACATTTTAGAGACAGGACACCGTTCAAATTGAACGGTGTTTTTCTTTGAAGAAATGCAATGGAAAATATTCCTGTGAAAAGAACTGACGGAGATGACAGAATGGTAACAATCGACCTGCAAAAGAAAAGTGTAATGATCGTACTGGAAAAAAGCAAATAACGAAGGTGATGGCTCGTGTCGGACTGGTTCTTGATATAACGGGACGGTTCAACATGTGGTGGAGCGGAATTTGGCAGTGGCTGATCAGTTTGATGAGTTGCTGGATGTATGTGTGTATGATAATGAATATTCCCGATAAAAGCCAGTTTCAGAAAAGGATTTTTCGGGCTATGTCGAGCGTGGAATTTAAAATAATGACCGCTTGCATAAATTCGGCAGAAATGATGAGCCGCCGGTCATGAAGGACATGTTGCGCAAATATGTTGCGGAGGAACCGAGCTCGTATCCCGCTTTCATTGTTTTTATCAATGACGGAGGCTGTAAAAAGTCAATCAAACCAATTATTGAAGCCTCCTTTGATAAAACGGTGTTCTGGCAGTTTGGCGGCATTGGAAAATTGATTTTCTCAATAAACTCCATACGCTAGAAGGGCGTGTCGTTGGTAACACGAACTTCCTGTATATCGAAGAAATTGACCGCATTTCTGATGATGAGCCTTTATGAAGCTCTGCTTGCTGAATTTCCATTTTGGCTGAAAGAAGCGAAGGAAAAAGGAATTGTAAGAGATCAAGAGCCCCCTGCTGAAAACCCGAAAAAGAAGGGCTTTTTCAGCAGATTGTTTTCGAAATAACTGATAAGGCACTGAGCCATTCTGCGAAATGGCTCAGTGTTTTTGTTTTTTTAAGTTCATGTGAAGAAAAATAGGCCGAATGGGCGGCTTGCAAACGACAGGATATGCAGGAAACGCGCAATTCAGCCAGCTTTCGGCATGTTTCAGCGGCAGGCTTGTGAGGGAAGACCTGTTTTTGATGTTCAGCGCTTACAATCGGTTCACACTTCTTCACAGTCGTTTAACAATGATTTCCTATAATGGAGACGATCAATGAGGAGAGAGGGGATCTTGAATGGCATACGACAGTCGTTTTGATGAATGGGTACAGAAACTGAAAGAGGAAAGCTTTCAAAACAATACGTTTGACCGCCGCAAATTTATTCAAGGAGCGGGGAAGATTGCAGGACTTTCTCTTGGATTAACGATTGCCCAGTCGGTTGGAGCCTTTGAAGTAAATGCTGCGCCTAAATTCTCAAGCTATCCGTTTACATTAGGGGTAGCGTCAGGTGATCCGCTTTCTGACAGTGTCGTGCTCTGGACGCGCCTGGCACCAGATCCGCTGAATGGCGGGGGAATGCCGAAGCAAGCGGTGCCTGTCAAATGGGAGGTTGCAAAGGATGAGCATTTTCGCAAAATCGTAAGAAAAGGCACTGAAATGGCTAAACCGAGTCTTGCCCATTCCGTTCATGTGGAAGCGGACGGGCTTGAGCCGAACAAAGTGTACTATTACCGTTTCAAAACCGGACATGAACTAAGCCCTGTCGGAAAAACAAAAACACTGCCTGCCCCTGGCGCCAATGTGCCGCAAATGACCTTTGCGTTTGCTTCCTGCCAGCAATATGAGCATGGATATTATACGGCCTACAAGCATATGGCGAAGGAAAAGCTTGATCTTGTCTTCCATCTCGGTGATTACATATATGAATACGGGCCAAATGAGTATGTATCAAAAACGGGCAATGTCCGCACGCACAACAGCGCGGAAATCTATACGCTGCAAGACTATCGAAACCGTCACGCCCAATACCGCTCTGATGCCAATCTTAAAGCAGCACATGCTGCGTTCCCTTGGGTTGTGACATGGGATGACCATGAAGTCGAAAACAACTATGCCAATAAAATACCGGAAAAAGGACAGTCGGTTGAAGCATTCGTGCTCCGCCGCGCGGCAGCATATCAGGCATACTATGAACATATGCCGCTCCGCATTTCATCTTTGCCGAATGGCCCGGATATGCAGCTGTACCGGCACTTTACGTACGGAAACCTGGCGTCCTTCAATGTGCTTGATACCCGCCAGTACAGGGATGACCAAGCCAATAACGACGGCAATAAGCCGCCTTCTGATGAATCACGAAATCCGAATCGAACCCTGCTTGGAAAAGAACAGGAGCAGTGGCTTTTCAACAATTTGAGCAGCTCGACCGCCCACTGGAATGTGTTGGCGCAGCAAATTTTCTTTGCGAAATGGAATTTTGGGACAAGCGCAAGCCCGATCTACAGCATGGATTCTTGGGACGGCTATCCGGCTCAGCGCGAACGGGTTATCAATTTCATTAAAAGCAAAAATCTGAATAATGTTGTCGTACTGACGGGTGATGTACACGCAAGCTGGGCATCGAATTTGCATGTCGATTTCGAGAAGACAAGTTCAAAAATATTTGGAGCCGAATTTGTCGGAACCTCGATCACATCCGGAGGAAACGGCTCAGATAAGCGGGCGGATACAGACCAAATTCTAAAAGAAAATCCGCACATCAAGTTCTTTAACGACTATCGCGGATATGTCCGATGTACAGTGACGCCTCACCAGTGGAAAGCCGACTATCGGGTGATGCCGTTTGTGACCGAGCCGGGCGCAGCCATTTCCACGCGGGCTTCATTCGTTTACCAGAAAGATCAAACCGGGCTGAGAAAGGTATCATCTACAACAATCCAAGGCGGGGTGAAGCAATCCGATGAGGTCGAAGAGGATCGTTTCTTTGCGCACAACAAAGCCCACGAGAAACAAATGATTAAGAAGCGTGCAAAAATCACGAATTAAGGAGTGAAAATTATGTTTTCAAACATTGGAATACCGGGCTTGATTCTGATCTTCGTCATCGCCCTCATTATTTTTGGCCCTTCCAAGCTGCCGGAAATCGGACGAGCCGCCGGACGGACACTGCTGGAATTTAAAAGCGCCACAAAATCACTTGTGTCTGGTGATGAAAAAGAAGAGAAATCAGCTGAGCTGACAGCGGTAAAGCAGGACAAAAACGCGGGCTGAATGCTGAGGAGGCAGACACCGGGTCTGCCTCTTTTTTTTTATGAAAGGGAGGGCTTTTTTGAATGGATAAAAAAGAAACCCATCTGATCGGGCATTTAGAAGAGCTTCGCCGCCGGATGATCATAACCCTCGCGGCATTTCTTCTATTTCTCATCACAGCTTTTTTATTTGTACAGGACATTTATGACTGGCTGATCAGGGATTTGGACGGAAAGCTGGCTGTGCTTGGTCCGAGTGAAATTCTTTGGGTGTATATGATGCTTGCCGGCATTTGTGCCATTGCAGCCTCCATCCCTGTTGCCGCGTACCAGCTGTGGCGTTTCGTTGCCCCGGCGCTGACGAAAACGGAGCGGAAGGTGACGCTCATGTACATACCAGGTTTATTTACGTTGTTTTTGGCGGGCATCTCCTTCGGTTACTTTGTCTTGTTTCCAATCGTGCTCAGCTTTTTGACTCATTTATCCTCGGGCCATTTTGAAACGATGTTTACGGCTGATCGCTACTTCAGGTTTATGGTGAATTTGAGCCTGCCGTTCGGCTTGTTGTTTGAGATGCCCTTGGTGGTGATGTTTTTAACAAGGCTGGGCATCTTAAATCCCTACAGGCTGGCCAAAGCGAGAAAGCTGTCCTATTTTCTGCTGATCGTTGTGTCTATATTGATTACACCGCCGGATTTCATTTCTGATTTTCTCGTGATGATCCCGCTTCTTGTCCTGTTTGAAGTAAGTGTCACCCTATCAGCGTTTGTGTACAAAAAGAGGCTGAGGGACGAAACGGCGGCCGCTTAGTGCAGCGCACCGCCTGGTGACTTCACATCCTCATCATATTGTGCGGCCGTAACAGCGGCGATTCTCAATGCCCGGACAATCGTGTCGAGGCTGAGGCTCGGCGCTGTTTTGTCTGTTGTTTGCTCCGGAATGTAAGGAATATGAATAAACCCTCCGCGAATGTGCGGAGCTGTCTGGCTAATGTGATCCATTAATCCGTAGAACAAATAGTTGCATACAAAGGTCCCCGCTGTATACGAAACAGCGGCCGGAATGCCGTTTCCCTTCATTTTTTCAGTCATTCGTTTCACGGGAAGTCCCGTCCAGTAAGCGGCGGGCCCGTCTGGAGAAATCTCCTCATCAATTGGCTGCTGTCCTTCGTTATCGGGGATTCGCGCATCTGCAAGGTTGATCGCCACTCGTTCCGGTGTGACCTGCATCCGTCCTCCTGCTTGGCCGACACAAATCACGATATCTGGCTGATGCTTTTGAATGGCTTGGCGCAGAGTGTCCAGAGCGGATCTAAAGACGGTTGGAATTTGTTCCGCTGTAATGATGGCTTCATCCGTCTCGAAACCATTAAGACGTTTTGACGCTTCCCATGATGGATTGACGGTTTCTTTGTCAAAAGGATCAAAGCCTGTGATCAGCACTTTTTTTCTCATCTACTCATCTCCTTTTTCTTTTATTCTATTGTTTATTTATGGGTTTTTCATCAAAATAATGTAAAGGAGTGAATCATAATGGCACATTTGCCGGAGCAGTATCGCCAGTTATTCCCAACCTTGCAGACACATATGATGCTTGCCAGCTGTTCTCAGAGCGCGTTGGCAGAGCCTGTATCAAGGGCGATCCAGGATTATCATGACAGCTTGCTGCATAGGGGGACGAACTGGAAAGAAGCGATTGAAAAAACAGAGAGTACGAGAAACGAGTTTGCTAAGCTGATCGGAGCTGAACCGGATGAAGTGGCGATTGTGCCGTCAGTTTCTGATGCGCTAGTTTCCGTAGCATCGGCCCTATCTGTTTTTAGAAAGAAACATGTTGTGTATACGGAGATGGATTTTCCGGCAGTGTCTCATGTCTGGCAGGCACAATGCGACTATCACATATCTGTCATTCCATCAATAGACGGCGTGATGCCGCTCGAACAGTATGAAACGCATATTTCAGAAGAAACAGTGCTGACGTGTATTCCTCACGTTCATTATCGTGACGGCTATGTTCAGGATATAAAAGCGATCGCCGAGATTTCTCAGAGAAAAGGCTCTCTATTATTTGTGGATGCTTATCAATCAGCGGGTCACATTCCCATTGATGTGAAGGAGTGGGGCGTAGATATGCTGGCGGCAGGCTCCCGGAAGTATTTGCTCGGCATACCGGGTGTGGCGTTTCTTTATGTAAGAAAGGAGCTGGCAGACGCACTGAAGCCGAAAGCATCAGCTTGGTTCGGCAGAGAGAACGGATTTGATGGGGCTTATGCAAAAGACGCGCGCCGTTTTCAAACGGGCACCCCAGCTTTTATTAGCGTATACGCAGCTGCAGCGGCTTTGTCGCTGTTGAATCATATCGGGGTTTCTCATATCCGGAAGCATGTAAAAACGATCTGTGCCGATGCTTGTCAATATGCTGCTGCAAAAGGCCTGCAGCTGGTGGCTGCACAAGGCGGGGTTCAGCCGGGCATGGTTGCGATCCGTGATGAGCGGGCATCGGAAACGGCGGAATTGCTGAAGAAGAAAAAAGTGATTTGCGCGCCGCGGGACGAAGTCATCCGTCTCGCTCCCCACTTTTATAATACGAAGGAGGAAATGCGGCACGCGATTGATGAAATCGCGGCGAAAATGATTGATAAGTAAACATAGAAAAGCCCCTGAACACTAGGTCAGGGGCTTTTCATATTAATGGTCTACTTTAACGCGCTTCATAAAGAATGCGCCAACTAAACCGATAATGGCAACAATCATCGCAAACACAAACGCGTGCTGCACACCCGCTGTCAAAGCTTGCGGGATGACTGCCGGATCGGCAGGGTTTTTAACTGTACTCATATAATCATGCTGGCCTGCAGCCATAATGCTGACCGCAACCGCTGTTCCGATAGCGCCCGCCATTTGCTGCAGTGTATTCATAATGGCGGTGCCGTCTGGATAAAACTCGCGCGGCAATTGGTTTAAACCATTTGTCTGCGCAGGCATCATGATCATAGAAATCCCGATCATCAAGCAGGTGTGCAGGATGATAATCAGCACAGCCGTTGATGTGGTTGTGACATTTGAGAAGAACCAAAGAACAACAGTGACAATCACAAATCCAGGAATGACAAGCCATTTCGGCCCGTATTTGTCGAATAAACGGCCTGTAACAGGGGACATAAATCCATTTAAAATACCGCCTGGCAAGAGAACAAGACCAGATGCAAATGCTGTCAGGACTAAGCCGCCTTGCAGGTACATCGGCAGAAGCAGCATAGATGACAGAATGACCATCATGCAAATGAACACCATGACCACACCCAAAATAAACATCGGGTATTTGAACGCACGGAGGTTCATCATCGGCTGCTTCATTGTCAGCTGGCGGATTGAAAATAGGATAAGGCCAACAACGCCGACAATCAGCGACACGATAACAGTCGGGCTGGACCATCCCCCAGAGCCTTCACCCGCGTTGCTGAATCCGAACACAATGCCGCCGAAGCCAATCGTCGACAGGATGATAGACAATATATCGATTTTCGGCTTTGTCGTTTCAGATACATTCTGCATATATGCGATACCGAAAACAAGCGCCAGCACAAGGAACGGAAGAGAGATCCAGAAAATCCAGTGCCAGTTGAGATGCTCCAGAACCAATCCTGAAAAAGTTGGGCCGATGGCGGGCGCGAACATAATGACAAGCCCGATCGTTCCCATTGCGGCGCCCCGTTTATGAGGCGGGAAAATCACCAAGATTGTGTTAAACATCAGCGGCAGTAAAAGACCGGTTCCAAGTGCCTGAACGATCCTTGCCGCCAATAAAAACGGGAAGCTCGGCGCAAGCGCCGCAATGAATGTGCCTAAAATTGAAAAGATAAGTGATACGGTAAAAAGCTGTCTTGTTGTGAACCACTGCAACAGCAGTCCAGAAACAGGAACCAGGATACCGAGTACAAGCAGATAACCCGTCGTTAACCATTGAACGGTTGCCGCTGTAATGTTCAATTCCTTCATAAGGTCGGTTAACGCAATATTCAGCGCTGTTTCACTGAACATGCCGATAAAACCGGCCAACAGCAAGGAAATCATAATCGGCATCACTTTGTATTGCTGAGATGCTTTAGCTGTTGTTTCCAAAATCATTTCCCCTCTCTATCAACTGCATGTAGGATGTCGTTTTTTATCTCTTCAGCAGGTCAGGAATGCAGCTGGAGATATGAAGGAGCGGCGTACTGTTTTTTGCCGTCAAAGATAAAAGAATGCCGCCTTCAATCATCGCGTTAACTACAGTGCTGGCTTCTTTTGCATGGCTCTCGCTGCAGCCAGCCTGCCGCAGTTTTTCCTCATATACAGAGGCCCATTCTTTGTAGGCTTCATGGCAGGCTTCACGCAATGGTTCGCTTTTCAATGACGTCTCAGCCGCTAGCAAGCCCACAGGCAAGCCTTCAATGTCTTCCGTACATGAAAACTGGCAGGAGAGCTCCTTCAAAAAGGCTTGAATGCCTTCCGCCGGATCGGTGTAGGCTTCCATGCTACCCGCGATTTTCTGACGGATATACTCCTTCATCTCATTCACGGCTTCGATCGCAAGCTGTTCTTTACCGCCGGGAAAGTGGTAATAAAGAGAGCCTTTAGGCGCGCCGCTTTCCTTTATAATCTGGTTCAGCCCCGTGCCGTAATACCCCTGCAGCTGAAAAAGCCGGGTAGCTGCCGAAAGGATTTTCTCACGGGAATCTCCATAACTCATAACATTCCCACCTTACTGAATTCAATCAAAAATATAGTGACTGGTCTATTATCTTGATTCGTTCATCAATTGTCAAGAGAAATTCATTGTATGAAAAGACAAAAAAAGAAGTATATTACAACAAAAAAGTGAGAGAAAAGCTGACTGGACTTTTGACTGAATAGATAAAATATTCAATGATTAATCATCATAAGGATGTAAGGAGAGAAAGAGATGAAAAAACAACGACTGCTTGTACTTTTTACCGCACTACTGTTTGTTTTTGCCGGATGTTCACATTCTCCTGAAACAAAAGAATCCCCGAAAGAAAAAACGCAGACACAAAAAGTCTCTTCGGCGTCCGCCTCTGACAAAAAGGACCTGCCAAACGTTACAATTTTAGCGACAGGAGGCACGATTGCAGGAGCCGATCAATCGAAAACCTCAACAACTGAATATAAAGCAGGTGTTGTCGGCGTTGAATCATTGATCGAGGCAGTCCCGGAAATGAAGGACATCGCGAACGTCAGCGGCGAGCAGATTGTCAACGTCGGCAGCACAAACATTGATAATAAAATATTGCTGAAGCTGGCGAAACGCATCAACAACTTGCTTGCTTCAGATGATGTAGACGGAATCGTCGTGACTCATGGAACTGACACGCTGGAAGAAACAGCTTATTTTTTGAACCTCACTGTGAAAAGCGATAAACCGGTTGTTGTCGTCGGTTCGATGAGACCATCCACAGCGATTAGCGCCGACGGGCCGTCTAATCTGTACAATGCAGTGAAAGTGGCAGGCGCACCTGAGGCAAAAGGAAAAGGTGCGCTCGTCGTTCTTAACGACCGGATTGCATCAGCACGGTATGTCACCAAAACAAACACAACCACAACAGATACATTTAAATCAGATGAAATGGGCTTTGTCGGAACAATTGCCGATGATATTTATTTTAATAATGAAATAACCCGCAAGCATACGAAGGATACGGACTTTTCGGTTTCTAATCTTGATGAGCTGCCGCAAGTAGACATTATCTATGGATACCAAAATGATGGAAGCTACCTGTTTGACGCAGCTGTAAAAGCCGGAGCAAAAGGGATTGTGTTTGCTGGTTCTGGGAACGGGTCTTTATCTGACGCAGCCGAAAAAGGAGCGGGCAGCGCAGTCAAAAAAGGCGTAACTGTGGTGCGTTCAAGCCGTACGGGAAATGGTGTCGTAACGCCAAATAAAGACTATGAGGAAAAGAACCTCCTGGCATCGAACTCTTTAAACCCCCAAAAAGCGCGGATATTGCTGATGCTTGCGCTTACCAAAACCAACGATCCTAAAAAGATCCAAGCTTATTTCAATAAGTATTGAAGAAAAGAAGGCGAATAAGCCTTCTTTTTTTGTTTTTTAGGACCAATAATGACCTCTGAATCTTAAAATTTCTTTAAAAATAAGCCAAAATTACCCTTTACTTAATTAATTTGGTAACGTAATATATTTGGAGAATTTGTTACAAAAAAAGGAGGATATTATGAAATTTGTAAAAAGTAAGTTCATTGCAGTTGTAACAATTTTGATGTTGGCTGTTACATCGCTGTTTGCGTTGCAGCCGTCAGCAAAAGCCGCTGAACATAACCCAGTTGTTATGGTTCACGGTATTGGAGGAGCATCATTCAATTTTGCTGGAATTAAGAGCTATCTCGTATCTCAAGGCTGGTCACGGGACAAGCTGTATGCGGTTGATTTTTGGGACAAGACAGGCACGAATTATAACAATGGCCCGGTATTATCACGATTTGTGCAAAAGGTGTTAGATGAAACAGGTGCGAAAAAAGTGGATATTGTCGCTCACAGCATGGGGGGCGCGAACACACTTTACTACATAAAAAATCTGGACGGCGGAAATAAAGTTGCAAACGTCGTGACGCTTGGCGGCGCGAACCGTTTGACGACAGGCAAGGCGCTTCCGGGAACAGATCCAAATCAAAAGATTTTATACACATCTATTTACAGCAGTGCCGATATGATTGTCATGAATTACTTATCAAGATTAGATGGTGCCAAAAACGTTCAAATTCATGGCGTGGGACACATCGGTTTATTGATGAACAGCCAAGTCAACAGCCTGATCAAAGAAGGGCTGAACGGCGGAGGCCAGAATACGAACTAATGAAAAACAAAACCTTGAAGAATGCTATTCTTCAAGGTTATTCTGCTTTCAGCACAATGGTTTTTGCAGCCATATCATGAACGGTTTGTTTTTTCTTCGTAAATGCGGCAGTCAAATAGATCAGGCGGGAGAACACGTGCACCCACGCTATGATGTAGCGGACAATTGCCTGTAGGAGAGAAATTTTCTCGTGTGTTTCATCTCTTACGATTTGCAGTCCGATGATTTTTTTGCCCAGTGTCCCTTTCCACTTTGTCAGCGGCATCAGCAACGGGTACACAATCAGCATCAATATAGCGACTATAATGACACCGGCGGACCCGTCGCCAAACGTAAATCCGGCTGCCAAAATCACTGCTGCGGCAATGACCACATCAAGTACAAGAGCGCAGGCACGCAGCATAAAACCAGCTAGTTCCAATAGAAACACTCCTTAAAATGTTAAATAAATACCTAATGATTGTAAAAAAGAAGGGTCTAAAGTGGGAATAGGTGATAAGTCTTAAATCACAAAATTTGATGAAATTGTCATAGGTAAATTGGCATGATCAACCAGCTTATCCTATTACCAAATTCTTTTTTAGCCCGAAACCAAGCCCTCAGAAGTTATTTTTGTTAAAATAGAAAAGTTACAACAGAATTCGGAGGGTTTATTGTGGGAAAAGTGAAACGAAATGCCCCTTGCCCGTGCGGCAGCGGCAAGAAATATAAAAAATGCTGCGGAAGTAAAGTAGTCGACTTCCCGGCAGAGTTAGCGGCAAAAGAAGCAAAACAAATTCAGGAAGACTTAGTGGAGTATGCCTTCACAGTACATAGAGAAAGCATTTCAGGCTTTATCAACCAGCATGATTTTCTTTCTGCTATGGACAGACAGACGAAAGACATCAGCGTATTTAACTTGGGTATCTGGGGAATCTTCTTCCATCCGCTTGCTGGTGAGAAGACAATCTTCGAAGAGTACCTGCAGAAAAAAGGCGATTCGATCACTCGTCCAAAAACGCGTGAGATCGTTGAATCATGGAACAGCATGACGCCAGCTTTATTGTTGCTGAAGGACCTGAAAGAAGGCATCATTCACTTTGAAGATGTCATTACGGCAAAACAATTCGAAGTGGAAATGGACGCCAGCAATCAAGACCTTCCTCCAGTGGGAAGCCTGATTCTTGGATATCCAATCCACGAAGCCGAAAAAGCAGAATTCTTCATGCAGTTCACAATCTTCCCGGTGAAGAGAACAGAAGCGCTGATCAGCAAGGTGAAGAAATATGCGGATGCCGCTGTGAAGAACGGCAAAACGCCGGAGGACTTCATGAAGCAGGAATTCAACAGCGTTCTGTTCGCGCTGTTAGCTGAAAAGGATGAAGAACCGCAAGCAGAAAAAGCGGAGGAAAGCTCTGTTGAGTGGGCAAACGACTTGGAGAAAGAAACCGCTGCGGCTATCGAAGAAGGCATGAGCGGGGATGAGTATCCGACTGAGTTGATTCCGGCTGTTATTGACATCTGGAAAACATTCTGCGAGAAAAAATCACCTGTCATCAGAAAGCCGGAAGCTTTTGCGGCGGCAGTTGAATATTATGTAAACGCGATTTCTCTTAACGGCGCGTCCGTTTCCCAGGCTAAACTGGCGAAAAAATACGGCGTCAGCGCATCAACCATTTCCAGCCGTTACAAAGAAATTGAAAGCACGCTGCAGGACGAAGCGGATCGCTTTGCCCAAGCGTTATCCTCATAATGAAAAAAACCTTGAAAAGCCAGGCTTTTCAAGGTTTTTTTATTTCTGAAACGGAATTTTGATTTCTAACCGGAAGACGGGGTGGCGGTAGGTAAAATCCAGCCTGCCAAAAGCGCTCTTCACGAGTTTTTGAATGATATATGTGCCCATGCCTTCATGAGCACCGCCTTTTGTGGAGCGGCCAAACGATTGATACAGAGTATCGAGCACCGTAGGGTCCATGCCGGGGGTGCTGTTTTCACAAATCAGCACATAAAGCCCGCTTCGCAGTGAAGTTTCCAGCTTAATCTCCGCTTTTTCTCGGGCCTCCGCCGCGCTGTCGAGCGCATTTTCCAATATGTTGCCGACCAAGCTGACCTGATCAGCAGCTGAAAATGGAAGTGAAGAAAGCGGTGTATGCATATGAAGTGAAACACTCACATTTGAGGCGGTGGCTTTTTCTAGAAAATCATAAAGCACCCCTGCAACGTACGCGTTCTCTCCTTTCAAAAAACGGTCATATTGACTGTATTGATCCGTCCAGTTTTGAATATATGCTTGTGTATCTGCCTTGGGCTGAGCTGATTTGATTGCTGTGATATGTTTCATTGTGTCATGATTCCGGCTTCTGACATCGATCAGCATTTGATTGGCGTGCTGTTCAGCTTGTGTCAGCCTATCAATTTGATCAGAAAGCCTTGCTTGCAGGGCAGACTGTCCGATACGGAGCCCTTCACACCCTGCAAATATCACGATCGCAAATAATGCCGGCATTATGTCAGAGCTGAACGGCACTACCGCCGCTGCCATCGCTTGAATCACCGCAATCCACGCACAAAGCTGGAAGGAACAGCGGTCCCACACCAGCTTCGTTTTCCATAGGTACAATCCTGCTGCCGCCGCACCTAAAGCAGCGGCGAGCCAAGAGCCGGCTGTACTGTGCCAAAGAGCAGCAGCCCCCTGATAACATATGAAACTAAATAAAATCAGATAAAGACCTTTAAAAAGGGTAACCACGTACTAAACTCCTCAAAAATAGTAGTTTTGAAAATAATCAAGCTGCTGCTTGGTGATCATCGCTTTTTTAGACGTTCCCTCAAAGGAAACCGTGAATGAATGCTTGGTATAAGCGGAAAAGTGCTTTATGTAATGAATGTTGATAATAAAGGAACGATGCGAACGGAGAAAATCCTTTTCGGGCAGGTCGCCTTTAATATCATTTAATGTTTGATACGTTTGCACCTCTTCAGCGGTTGTCACAATCGTCGTGGAACGTCCCGTCCGTTCTGCGAAAATAATATCCTTCTTTTGCAGGACGTGCATTTCAGATTTTTGCTTGATCAATATACGCCCATTCAAACTCGTTTCCGTTTTCTTTTTCAAATAACGGTCGAAGGAAGCGGCCAGACGGTCAGCATAGTAAGGCTTCATAATATAATCGTGGACGTTCAGGTCAAAGGCGTGAACCGCATAACCGCTGTGGCCGGTAACAAAAATCACATCCACATCAAGTGAATGGGATCTGATCAAATCCGCAAGCTCGTAGCCAGACATATGAGGCATCTCGATATCGGCAAGCAGCAGATCAATGTCTTCATTCTTTACCCGGCTGTAGGCTTCCTCCGCTGAATCGGTGGAAAAGACAATTTCGACATTTTGCATTCTGGATACGATCGCTTCCAGCTTCTCTAAATCTACTCGATAATCATCGACAAGTCCGACTTTTACCATTATCATTCTCCTAGTTACATAGAATCATCTTTATTCTATCCCATTTCGCGACATAAAAAGAACTCTTCGCGACAACTTTATCCAACAAATCCAGCATTTCGTATATAGTCATTATTAGAAAAAAGAAAAGGGAGATTATGACATGATTACACTGACCGATTGCAGCCGCAGGTTTCAGGATAAGAAAAAAGTAGTCAAAGCGGTGCGAGATGTAAGCTTAACAATTCAAAAAGGAGAAGTCGTCGGCATTCTCGGAGAAAATGGTGCGGGCAAAACGACGATGCTGAGAATGATTGCTGCCCTGCTTGAACCGTCACAAGGGGCAATCACGGTAGACGGCTTTGACACGGTCAAGCAGCCGGCTGAGGTCAAAAAAAGAATCGGTGTCTTATTCGGAGGAGAAACCGGGCTTTACGACAGGATGACCGCTAAAGAAAATCTCCAATACTTCGGCAGGCTGTATGGGCTGAACCGCCACGAGATCAAAGCAAGAATTGAAGATTTATCGAAACGATTTGGCATGCGCGATTATATGAACCGCAGAGTGGGCGGGTTTTCGAAAGGGATGAGGCAGAAGGTCGCCATTGCCAGAGCGCTGATTCACGATCCGGACATCATTTTATTTGATGAACCGACTACAGGGCTTGATATTACATCCAGCAATATCTTTCGCGAATTCATCCAGCAGCTGAAAAGAGAACAGAAAACCATTCTTTTTTCCAGCCACATTATGGAGGAAGTGCAGGCGCTCTGTGACAGTGTCATCATGATTCACAGCGGAGAGGTGATTTACCGGGGGGCGCTTGAATCACTATACGAGAGCGAGCGCAGTGAGGATTTGAATTACATCTTTATGTCTAAGCTTGTCAGGGGGATTTCTTAAATGCTGAGCCATATTTATAAAAAAGAAATGATCGACGCTTTGCGCGACAGAAAAACGATATTACTCACAATCTTAGTGCCGATGATTATGATGCTTGGGCTTGTATTCTTTTATGAAAGCATGCTGTCCGAAAAAGAGGAGCAATACACGCTGGCTGTCGGCCATTCTCTGCCGCCCGCACTGGAAAGTAAGCTTCATGCGATTGACGAGATCAGCGTAAAAACGTTTGCTGAGCCTAAAGAAGCGGTTGACGAAGGAAAAGCAGATGCCTATCTGAACGTCCCGAAAGAGTTCGACTCATATGTCAACAGCATGACGCCATTTAAGATTGATGTTTACGGCAATTCAGTCGATCAAGGGTCGTCAAATGCGATGCAGCTTGTGCAATCTGCCTTAGATCAGTATAAAAATGAAATTGTGCAGGAACGTTTAACAAATAAGCGCATTGATCAATCGGTCATACAGCCATTTACGATTCAGCAAAAGGAAGCGGATGAGGAGAAAGGGGTTTCCGCTATTATGCTTTCCGCCATCCTGCCCATGCTGATTCTGACTTCCATTGTTTCCGGCGCAATGCCGATCGCTCTTGATATCATGGCCGGGGAAAAGGACCGGAAATCAATTGAGGCGCTGTTATTGACGCCAGTCAGCAGAAACAAAATGCTGGTCGGCAAGTGGCTTGCGGTTTCTACTTTTGGCGTTGCTTCAGGTGTATTTGCTTTGGTGTTTTTGATTTTGTCCACCGTCTTATTTACTGAGAATTTAAAAACGGCCCTCCAGCTGGGAGATCATATGTGGAGTGTAATCGGCGCTTCAGCCTTAATCATCGTGCTTTCTGCATTGCTGATCTCTGCGATGGAGCTTTTCATCAGCATCATTTCGAGCTCGGTAAAGGAAGCGCAAAGCTATATGTCTCTCGTCGTCTTTCTGCCTGTGTTCCCGATGTTTTTCATCTTCAGCAAGGCACCGAATCAATTTGATTTATCGTACTTTCTTATCCCGTTTCTGAACCTGCATGCGTTATTCAAACAGCTTTTATTCGGGATGGTTGACCCGGCTGCCATTTGGTGCACGTCAGGAACCATCGCCGTGCTCATCGCCATTTTCTTTTTACTGGCCAGAGCCTGCTTCCTGAAAGACAAATGGGTTCTTCCGAAATAAACTTTGCAAAAGGAGAAATACACTTTCTCCTTTTTGTATATCCTGAAAAAAGAAGGAAAATAGAAAAAGGATATCTAATACAAAAAGTGAACCTGCACTATTTTTCATCAAAATTGGTTTCGAAGGAGAAGGAACAATGGATCATACACGTACACTCGGCAAAACGAAGCTGAAGGTGAAGCGGATCGGACTCGGCGCGAATGCGGTCGGCGGGCATAATCTATTTCCAAATCTACATGATGAAACAGGGAAGGATTTAGTGCGCACGGCATTGGATGGCGGCGTGAACTTTATCGACACCGCCTTTATATATGGGTTGGGGCGATCTGAAGAATTAATCGGCGAAGTTGTGCAGGAGCGCGGCGCACGGAATGAGCTCATCATTGCCACCAAAGGTGCCCATAAAGAAGTGAATGGCAGCATTGAATTAGACAATAGCCGGGAGTTTCTTCGCAGTGAGGTGGAAAAGAGCCTGAAGCGGCTGAAAACAGATTACATTGATTTGTATTATGTTCATTTTCCGGATGGAAAAACGCCTCTCGCTGAAGTAGCGGGCACTTTGAAAGAGCTGAAGGATGAGGGGAAAATCAAAGCGATCGGCGCATCGAACCTTAATTATCAGCAATTGCAGGAATGTAATGCTGACGGCTATTTGGAGGTCTTCCAAGCCGAATACTCTCTCATTCAGCGTGATGCCGAGAAGGAGCTTCTTCCATACTGTGAACAACACGGCATTTCTTTTATTCCTTACTTTCCGCTTGCGTCCGGACTGCTGACAGGAAAATTCTCGCAAGACACAGTCTTTGATGACTTCAGAAAGGATAAACCGCAATTTCAGGGTGAAACATTTATCCACAATCTCAAAAAAGTAGATAAACTGAAAGCGGTAGCGGAGGAAAAACAAGCCGAGACAGCACATGTTGCTTTGGCGTGGCTGTTAACGAGACCAGCGATTGATGCCATTATTCCAGGAGCTAAACGACCTGAGCAATTACAGGATAACCTGAAAACCTTAAACGTTGATCTGACCGAGGATGAAGTGAATTTCATCAGCGACATTTTCAAATAAAAAAGGAAATAGCCGTCAAGGCTATTTCCTTTTGGTGTTTTATTCTTTGATGAATGCTTCGACTAATTCTGCTGCTCTGTAATCGTCCATATCAAGCTGCCATTGATCGATGTCATTTTTCTTCATTTTCACTTCAACTGTTTTTTCAGATGAAGCCGGTCCAAGCTTTTTGAATTCCTCAGGATAGACTTGAAGCGCGTATTTCACAGCTTCTTCATAGCTGGCATTAGAGTTTTTGCTATAGTAGTCTTTCACTTTGTCTTCGATACGGTCTGAAAGAGAAGATGCATCTACAGGTTTCACTGTGGCTTCAACAATGGCTTCGTCCTTAGAGATTGAAGTCGTTTTTGCCTGAATGGAAGAGTTTTTGCTTAATCCCTCTTTAATGCCGTTTACGATATTATCAAGCGCTTTGCTGTCCGCATATGTGCTGGAAAGGCCGGAAGCTGATAGATAACCGTCTTTGGCTGATTCGTTGAAGTCATTGACAATTTCATTCTTGTTAGCGCCGGTGATTTTTTCGAAATCGGCGTTATCTTTGCCGAAAAGAAGGACATCAATATAAGCCGATAACGCTTTTGCAGAATCTTGGAGCTTATCTGCCGTCGCTAGGATTTTTTTGTCTTTTCCGTCAATTTTAAAAGTAACTGATTTTGGCTTTTTATCACCGTAAGACTCCGGCGTATAGTTAAGCTCGTATTGCTTGCCTTTATCTACAACGAAGAACAGATTTCCTTCAACGGATTTGTCAGCGTTAATCGTGCTGCCTTGAAGCTTTTCACTATAGTCTTCAGGATCTGTGTCAGACATTTTCGTATCACCTTGATACAAAGTGAAATCCATGCTGTCTACATTCAGCGGGTCTTTTCCTGTGTTTTTCACAGCGACATTCACTTTTAACACAAGCTGGTCATCTGAAGTGGACTTATCATATTTAGACGGAAGCGTGTAAGAAACATCCTTGATTTTGACTTGAGCTATATCTGAGCTTTTTTCTGTTTCTGATTCTTTCTTATCCGCGCTTGTTTTGCTGCCGGAACAAGCAGCTGTAAACATCATCAGCAGAAGAATTAGGAAAACAGCGTACGTTTTTTTCTGAAACATTCATTTTTCCTCCTCAAATGGTTTAGGGAAGGGGAGTCTTTTGTCTTTGAGAAATGGATCTTTTTGAATGGATTAGCATCATATAACCAAAAAAATCAGTTCTTTTCTCACGGTTTTCACCGGATTTTCTGGAAACTCCGCCCTCCTTTGTCATGAATGGACCTATAAAAAGTTACAACGGAATTAATTTTAAGATTATTAGCTTTTATATTGAATAGGTTCATCATCCTATTTTTGGCGAAAAATGTTCTGGTAAAACTGGTAAACTCAGAAAAATGTGTATTTTAGACTATTACTTTTTAACCTGTTGAAGGGGACATATGAAGGATGAAAGGGGCTGTCTTTGTGAAGAAAGAGGAATTGAAACAAAAAGCACTGGAAATCGGCCGGGTGCCGACACACTTAAAACTGGAAATTGAAGATTTTGACGATGATGACAAAAGAGCTCATTTTTGTTGGACAGATCCTCAGGATGAGAATATCGGCATTATCGTGGAACTTGGACCGGGCGGGGAGCTGGAATCCCTTTCCCGTGATATGGAGCCTGAAAGCGGAGAAAGGCTGTCTGAGGAGAAACTAGAGGATATCATGCGCCAATTTGTAGAGACCCATCATCCGGGAGCACTCTCTGCCTTTGTTCGTGAAGAAAATGACCGTACATCCTGTGATAAAGTGAGATTTTCATATGTTCAAATGGAGGCCGGGCTTCCTCTCCCTATGAGCGGATTTATGGCTGATGTTTCTTTATCAGGTGAGATCGTTTCCTTCCGCTATTACGGCAAAGCGGGCAGCATCATCAAGCCAAAACGGATAGCGGATGTTGAAGAGGCACTTGCCTTCTTCAAGAAGGATGTGGAGTTTGACCTTTTGTTTGAAGTTCTCCATCGTTCTGTTTACGAAAACGGAGATGATCAGCCGCATTTGGTGTATGAGCCTGAATGCAGGGCCATTACCGTACCTGCGGATTTGGTTCAAGAAGAACAGGCAGTTGATGATGACGATGATTACAGGGAGCCGGAGAGCTTTCCTCTCCCTTTATTCGAGGAGATTTACGAAAAGGCCGATCCTGTCAGCATGATTGGAATCGAAAAAGGATTTGTCAAAGAACGGGAAGTGGATTTGGACGATGGGAGAATCGGGATCGTTTGGCGGAATCCGAATGAACCTATGTATCAGCCGGCGGATAAAAGTTTGTACAGTTGGTTCAAGGGACGGACGCATCAAGTGCTGAAAACCATCTATCACAAAGAAACCGGAAAACTCGAAGGCGTCATGTCATTTATGGAGAAAAAAGGGCCGTTGACAGTAACTGAGGCAGAGTGCGAAAAAATCGCGCTGCGCTTTCTGTTTGCTTTATTTCCAAATGCCGATCAATATTTTAGGATCAGATACGACGAAAAGGATGAAGAAGAGAACGCAGTCGCTGGTTTTACGTTTGAAGCGCATTGTCACGGAGTTCCGCTCCGATTTGGGCAGATCAGAATTTGCGTCAGCCGCCAGACAGGGGATATCACCGTTTATATGGGACCGGATATTAATCCAAATGAGCTGGCAGCCATTGATCCCGTTCCGGCCATTTCAGTTGAACAAGCCAAGTCTATCTTTTGGCAGCATTTTAAAGTTGAGCTTGGCTGGGAAAGAGAGTACGGGGATGATGAAGAACACAGCTACCGGCTCGTCTATCAGCCGGTGTATCCCCGTTTTATCGAAGCCCATACAGGAGAGCCTGTCTTTAGCTCATGGTAAAACAGCTAAAAGTCACACAATTGCCTTAGATTTATAAAGGGATATGTGATGAAAGTAACAGGAGGAATGTCAAAAAACAATGATAATAATAGAAAAGGACCTTTCTTCACTTTAAAAGAAGAAAGGTCCTTTTATATAATAAACTGGATTCTCTTTGTCGTAGACTCTTTGAAAGGATGACTTCATTGGTAAATAAACAGCTGAAAAAGAAGGCGCAAGAGATCGGGAATGTACCGCCGCATTATGAGCTTGAGATAGAAGATTATGATCAAAAACAAAAGAAGAAGGGGCGGGCATACTTCATCTGGAGGGACCCTGAAGATCCGGAAAAGCACATTACAGTGGAACTCGGAAATGATGGTGCTTTGCTCACCTTTTCAACATCCGTCCGCTCCGAGACAGACAAACAACTTCCAGACGCCGAGCTGAAGCTGACGGCTCTTCAGTTCGCCGCTGCTAACCATCCCGGCACATTTATGAATTTTCATTTTCAAGGCAAGGAAGAACGGAGGCAGCACATTCGTTTTATGTATACCAAAAGGGAATTAGGGCTTCCGCTTCCTAATTCAGGCTTTTTAATTGATGTGACACGCAGCGGTCAGATCATCCATTTTTTATATTACGGAGAAGGGCATAAAGCCGAAGTTCCAAAAGAATTTGTAGCGAAAGAGAAGGTTGTGTCCCATTACTTAAATACAATGTCTTTTCAGCTGATGTACGATGTTATTGATGGCGATCAGGCACCCAGGCTTGTATATGAACCGATTCTGCCGGGATACAGTTATCCCGCGGATATAGACGAAATTGTGCCCGACCAGCATATCGGAGATGAAAGAATAGAAAACGCGGCGCCATTGCCGCAGCTTCGGAACAACGAAGAAGTCGATATATTTGCCTTGCTGGGTCTTACCCCTGATATGCAGAAAGTCAGTGAAAAAGACTTTGGGGAACAAATAGGAAGCACGTGGCGCAGGGGCACTGCACCGGAGCGTAAGGATCTGAGCATAGGAAGCTATTTTGAAATGAGAAATAAAAACACAATCAAAATGAAGACGGATAAAAGAACCGGAAAATTAAAAGCAGCGCTTTCTTTTATTGAGCGGCGCAACAACCGCCAATGCTCAATGGAAGAATGCCAGACAATAGCGCTTCAATTTTTGTATGCTCTTTATCCGAGAGCAGCCGAGTTTTTCAAATTGAATCCCGTCCGAATTGATGAAAGAGGGAGAATCCGCAATCATTTTTCTGTCTGGTATAAAGGAGTGCCGCTGCGGTTCGGCGCCGCCCGTATCATTGTCAATCCGGAAACGGGATTGATTGATGCTTTTATGGCGCCTGATATTGAACCTGAACAATTGGAAGCAATAAATCACAGGCCGGATATTTCCGCTGAAGAAGCGAGAGAAGCGTTTTTAGCCGCTTTTGATGTGAAGCTGGAATGGCAGCCTGATTTTACAGCAGGCAGTGACCAGCACTGCAAACTTGTCTATAAGCCGGTTTACCCTTCCTATATTGATGCGCACATAAGGAAAAAGAAAAGGCTGTGAGGGATGTCTAGTTGGGAATCATCTCCAAGTGGGGATAGTCCTTGAATCGTTTCCAATCCCCGCCCCATTCAAAACCGAGTTGCTTGGCGATCTCGACAACCTCCAGCCAATCCGATTTTCCATTTTGATTGCCGTCATATTCCATATCCCATATGATGCTGCCATCCTTTTTTTGAAGGGCGAAATCAATCGCTAAACCATAGTTGTGATACGATTCCCCTCCTCTTGCATAGGTGACAATATTCCCTTTTTTTGTACGTCCCTGTTTATATAATTCGTCTTGTTCCTTAAAGGATCTGAATCCTTCAGTAATAACGACGGTAATGCCTTTATTCGCTGCAGCGGCTTTGAGTGCATCGGCATTCTGCTTCACAATCGGGTGAAGATCCGAAGGGACAGGCATGTGCTGCAAGGCGTTTTGAGAATGCCATTCATGCCGAATATAACTAACACAAAGATTTAGAAAAAATAGAATACATAAGATAACAGATGTTTTTGCGGCCAACTTCATATCGGTCTCACTTTCTCAAGATGTGCTGAATGTTAACGCTTTTAAGTGATTGACTCTCTCTAAAAGCGGACAGCTATGATAAAATATAACATAAATAGTAGCAGGAGGAAGGAGGCAGACTGATGAGAGCAAAGATTCCATCTGAAGAAGTAGCAGTAAAGCTAAATGAATGGTACAAGCTCATTCGCGCATTTGAAGCAGATCAAGCAGAAGCGTTAAAGCAGGAGATTGAATACGATTTAGAAGATATGGAAGAGAACCAGGACTTGCTTTTATATTTTTCTTTGATGGAATTCCGGCACCGAATCATGCTTGATAAGCTGATGCCGGTGAAAGACAGCGACACCAAGCCTCCGTTCTCTGATATGCTGAATGAAATTGAAAGCAATCAGCAAAAACTCACGGGCTTATTGGAATACTACTTTTATTACTTCAGAGGAATGTACGAATTTAAGCAGAAAAATTTCATATTAGCGATTGACCATTATAAACATGCTGAGGAGAAGCTCGAGTATGTTGAGGATGAGATCGAAAAAGCTGAGTTTCTTTTTAAGGTTGCAGAAGTGTATTACCACATCAAACAAACGTATTTTTCCATGAACTATGCGAGCCAGGCGCTTGATATCTATACGAAATATGAACTGTACGGCCGCCGCCGCGTGCAGTGTGAATTTATCATCGCCGGAAATTTGACGGATGTGTATCATCATGAAAAAGCACTGACCCACTTGTGCAGTGCCTTAGATCATGCCAGGCAGCTGGAAGAAACGTATATGATCGCCGCTGCCTATTATAATGTCGGCCACTGTAAATACAGCCTGGGCGATTACAAAGAAGCGGAGGGCTATTTCAAAACAGCCGCCGCTATTTTTGAGGAGCACAACTTTCAGCAGGCTGTTCAAGCTGTATTTTCACTGACTCATATGTACTGTAAAGAAGAAAAATACGACAAAGCAGTAGCGACATATGAACGCGGGATAAAGAGCGCGGCTGAATGGAAAGATGACATGTACTTGACGAAATTCCGCCTCATTCATGAGCTGTATCTTGGAAGCGGCGACCGGACCGTGCTTACAGAATGCTTTGACCTGCTGGAATCCAGGCAGCTTCTTGCCGACGCCGAAGATCTGCTGCATGATACAGCGGAACGTTTCAATCAGGTGGAACATTACGAGTCCGCCGCTTTCTTTTACCGCAGGCTGATGAATATTAAAAAGAAGCTAGCCGAGCAGCGCTTTCAATAGAAAAAAGCAGAGAACTACAGGTTCTCTGCTTTTTTTGTGCTGTTTTCAACTCGGAAAAACAGGGTATTTTCCACTGCATAGTGAGAAATCAGAGGAGGATATCATGTATGTATAAAGAGTTAACTGGAAAAACAGCGATTGTGACAGGGTCTTCAAAAGGAATCGGGAAAGCCATTGCGGAACGGTTCGGACAGGAGAAAATGAATGTTGTTGTAAACTATCACAGCGACCCGTCTGGAGCCGATGAAACTGTGGACATCATTAAGCAGAACGGAGGGAAAGCCGTTGCAGTTGAGGCGGATGTGTCCAAAGAAGAAGGGATTCAGGCGCTCTTGGACACCGCTTTAGAGCATTTCGGAACGCTCGATGTGATGGTAAACAACTCCGGTTTTAACGGCGTTGAGGCGATGCCGCACGAGATGAGTATTGAAGATTGGCAGAGAGTGATTGATGTCAATGTCACTGGAACCTTTATGGGAGCGAAAGCGGCACTTAACCACATGATGAAAAACAATATCAAGGGCAATGTGCTGAATATCTCAAGTGTTCATCAGCAGATTCCGCGCCCAGTCAATGTTCAGTATTCCACATCCAAAGGCGGCATCAAGATGATGACGGAAACGCTGGCGCTCAATTATGCGGATAAGGGAATCCGCGTCAATGCGATAGCGCCAGGCACCATTGCCACAGAATCAAATGTTGATACGAAAAAGGAAGAGAGCAGGCAAAAGCAATTGAAAAAAATCCCGATGAAAGCCTTCGGAAAACCGGAAGAGGTGGCGGCAGCAGCTGCTTGGCTCGTATCTGAGGAAGCAAGCTATGTGACCGGGACTACACTTTTCGTCGACGGCGGAATGACACTTTATCCGTCTCAGCTTGAATAGAACATCAAATACAGGGGGATTGCGGGATGAACACAGACTGGTGGAAGGATGCGGTGGTGTACCAGATTTATCCGAGAAGCTTTCAAGACAGCAATGGAGACGGAATTGGGGACTTGCGGGGGATTATTTCCCGTCTTGACTACATAAAGGAGCTCGGGGCGGATGTGATTTGGGTTTGCCCAATCTATCCTTCTCCGAATGTTGATTACGGCTATGATGTGACAGACCATAGGGCAATCATGGATTCATACGGAACAATGGACGATTTTCACGAGCTGCTGGACCAGGTGCATCAGCGGGGATTAAAGCTGGTGATGGACTTTGTGTTAAATCACACCTCGGTCGAGCATCCGTGGTTTAAAGAAGCGGAGCTGGACAAAAACAGCAAATACCGCAGCTATTATTACTGGCGTCCCGGCACAAAGAACGGCCCGCCGACGGACTGGCTCTCAAACTATGGCTGTCCGGTCTGGCAATACGAGGAGCATACCGGAGAATATTATCTCCATATGAACGCCGTCAAACAAGCTGATTTAAACTGGGAAAATCCCGAAGTTCGCCAAGCGGTGTATGACATGATGAAGTTTTGGCTCGATAAAGGGGTCGATGGCTTGCGCATTGATCAGCTCCACCTCATTTCTAAGAAAGAATATCTTCCTTCGTATGAGGACTATATCAATCAGCAGGCAGAGCCGAAGCCCTTTCAGCCAAATGGCGATCGAATCCATGACTATTTGAAAGAAATGACAGATGAAGTGTTTTCTCAATATGATGTCATGTCTGTCGGAGAAGTCGGCAATGTCACGCCGGAAGAAGGCCTAAAATATACGGGAACAGATAAGCATGAGCTGAATATGATTTTTCACTTTCAGCATATGGAGCTTGACCAGCAGCCCGGGAAAGAACATTGGGATGTAAAGCCACTTGAGCTTTCTGATTTAAAATCGGTTTTGACAAAATGGCAAAAAAAGCTTGAACATCAAGGCTGGAATACATTATATTGGTGCAACCACGACCAGCCCCGGATTGTATCCAGGTTCGGGGACGATGGAGAATACCGCAAAGCATCTGCGAAAATGCTGGCTACCGTACTTTATTTCATGAAGGGCACGCCGTACATTTATCAGGGAGAAGAAATCGGGATGACAAACGCGCCGTTCACCCAGATTGAGGACTACAAAGATATCCAAACGATCAATATGTATCATAAACGGGTATTTGAAAAAGGCTATGATCCAGAGGATGTGATGAGATCAATCTTAGCCAAAAGCCGGGATCATGCCCGGACCCCGATGCAGTGGAACAGCGGCAAAAATGCCGGATTTACTGACGGCACGCCATGGCTGAAGGTCAACCCGAACTTCACCTCCATCAATGTGGAGGAAGCGCTGAGTGACCCCGATTCGGTCTTAATCTATTACAAAAAGCTGATCAGACTGAGAAAGCGGTATGCTGACCTTATAAAAGGAAGCTATGATCTTTTGCTTCCGGACGATCCGCAGTTGTTTGTATATATGAGAGGAAACGGTAACCAGCAGCTTTTGTCAGTCAATAATTTTTCAAAAGAGCAGGCTGTTTTCCCATGGCCTAAGAACTGCTGCAAAGCTCAGGCATCTCTGCTTCTCAGCAACTATAACAACAACGGCGACCTTGCTGACGAAATGGTGTTCCAGCCTTATGAAAGCAGGGTGTACCTTCTGGACAAAACAACCTAATGATTTAGCAGCCCGGCATTCAGCCGGGTTTTTTTAGTACATATATTCGCTCTGCAGGCGGGAAGAATAAAAAGAAAATGAAATTTATTCTTGCAAAACGTAATGACTTCGGTTTATTATGATATAGGATTACAAAATCGTTATCATTTTGATTTAAAGCTACTGAAAAAGAGGGGATATACGATATGTTTAAAAAATGGAGCGGTTTGTTTGTGATTGCAGCGTGCTTTTTATTGGTTGCAGCATGCGGCAACTCATCAACAAAAGGGTCGGCGGATTCAAAGGGTGATAAACTGCACGTTGTCACAACGTTTTATCCGATGTATGAATTCACAAAACAAATTGTAAAAGACAAAGGCGATGTGGATCTGTTAATCCCATCTTCCGTTGAACCGCATGATTGGGAACCGACGCCGAAAGACATTGCCAATATTCAGGATGCTGATCTGTTCGTTTATAATAGTGAATACATGGAGACATGGGTTCCGTCAGCTGAAAAAAGCATGGGCCAAGGCCACGCCGCTTTCGTTAACGCAAGCAAAGGCATTGATTTAATGGAAGGCTCTGAAGATGAACACGAAGACCACGATCATGGGGAGCATGAGCACAGTCATGCAATGGACCCTCACGTATGGCTAAGCCCTGTTCTGGCGCAAAAGGAAGTTAAAAATATTACGGCGCAAATCGTAAAGCAAGACCCGGATAACAAAGAATACTATGAGAAAAATAGTAAAGAATATATTGCAAAACTGCAGGATCTTGATAAACTATATCGTACAACCGCAAAAAAAGCGGAGAAAAAAGAATTTATCACGCAGCATACTGCTTTTGGCTATCTCGCAAAAGAATATGGCCTGACGCAGGTTCCGATTGCAGGGCTTTCTCCTGACCAAGAACCGAGCGCAGCCAGCTTGGCAAAGCTGAAAACATATGCCAAAGAACATAATGTAAAAGTCATTTACTTTGAAGAAATTGCATCCTCAAAGGTCGCAGATACGCTCGCCAGTGAAATCGGCGCGAAGACAGAAGTGCTGAATACACTGGAAGGCTTAAGCAAAGAAGAACAGGATAAAGGTTTAGGGTATATCGACATTATGAAACAAAACCTCGATGCCCTGAAAGATTCACTATTGGTTAAATCATAAGATAGTGTGCGCCGAAGGGGTGCACACTATTTCTTTGTGAGAAAGGAAGATTAACATGAATCTCGTCTCATTGAAAGATATCGTTTTCGGCTATTCCCATACGCCTGTTTTAGATAAAGTATCACTTGATATTGAAAGCGGTGAGTTCGTCGGCATCACTGGACCAAACGGCGCCTCTAAATCGACGCTCATAAAAGTAATGCTCGGCATGCTGAAACCGTGGGAAGGCACAGTGACGATCAGTAAAAGAAACACAGAAGGGAAACGCCTGACCATTGGGTACGTCCCGCAGCAAATTTCTTCATTTAACGCCGGCTTTCCGAGCACGGTGCTGGAGCTTGTTCAGTCAGGCCGATACACAAAAGGGAAATGGTTTAAACGTTTAAATGAAGAAGATCATCTTGAAGTAGAAAAAGCACTGAAAATGGTGGAAATGTGGGAGCTCCGCCATCGCAAAATCGGTGATTTATCAGGCGGACAGAAGCAGAAAATCTGTATCGCCAGAATGCTCGCCAGCAACCCGGATCTCCTGATGCTGGACGAACCGACAACTGCAGTTGACTACGACAGCAGAAAAGGATTTTACGAATTTATGCATCACCTCGTGAAAAATCACAACCGCACAGTTGTGATGGTTACTCACGAACAAAACGAAGTACAGCAATTTTTAGATAAAGTGATTCGGTTAGAGAGAGGAGAAAAAGGCGGATGGAAATGTTTGACTTGGAATTCATGCGACGAGCTTTTCTAGCAGGCGGCATGATTGCCATCATGGCTCCGATACTGGGAGTGTATCTCGTTCTCAGAAGACAGGCCTTAATGGCTGACACACTTTCACATATCTCGTTGTCAGGTGTGGCCATCGGCTTTTTTCTCAGCACCAATATTACCGCAGCGAGCATAGTCGTCGTGACCATCGGCGCGATCGGAATTGAATACATGCGGCGGGCGTATCGGACTTATTCAGAAGTGTCCATTGCCATCTTAATGGCAGCTGGTTTGTCCTTCGCGATGTTTTTAATCAGCCTTTCCAAAGGCACAGCCAATATGAGCATCGATCAATACCTATTTGGATCGCTTGTGACAGTCAACCAGCAGCAGGTCTATATTATCGGTATTATCACACTGCTGATCTTGCTTTACTTTATCGTATTGAGAAGACCGCTCTACCTTCTGACGTTTGATGAAGCAACAGCCAAAACATCGGGAATCAATACAAACGTTCTCTCGTTGTCATTCAGTATTGTCACAGGCCTTGCGATTTCAGTCATTATACCGATCATCGGGGTCCTTCTTGTATCAGCCCTGCTCGTATTGCCGGCAGCATTCGCCATTAGAATTGCAAAAGGCTTTAACCTGGTCTTCATTACAGCCATACTCATTTCGTTATTCAGCGTATTTGCGGGACTGACATCATCCTATCAGCTCGGGACGCCGCCAGGGCCATCTATTACCCTGCTATTGATCGTTCTGCTTTTGCTCGGATTTGCAGTTCAGGGAGTTTGGATGTTTATCAAAAAAGAAGCTCAGCGCAAAAAAAGAAGCCGATAACATGAAAAGCAGTTTTCCCTAGGGAAAACTGCTTTTTTTATAGAAACAATCCGGCAAGGCGCTCATAAGATTCTTTTTTCGCCTCAAAATCAAACACATTGCACAGAGCCATGATTTCATTTGTTTCATAGCGGTCTGTGAGGTCTAACAGCTGCTGTTTGACAGTGCTTGGAGAACCGACTACCATCCGCTTTCTGTTTTCTGCAATGAGTTTTTTATCGGACTCAGTGTAGGGATGCGCTTTCGCTTCCTCGATGCTCGGCACGCGGCTGTCCAAGCCTTTTCCGACGTGAAGAAGCCATAAATCCTGGCTTAATGCGAGTTCCTCTGCCTCTTCATCTGATTTTGCGCAAATGACAAAAATCGTAAAAAGGGCGGCCGGATTTGAGAAATGGGCTGAGGGCCGAAAGCTTTCTCGGTAGATGCGGAACGCATTTTCTCCTCGTTCTGGATTAATGAAATGCCCAAATACATATCCAATCCCCTGGTGCGCTGCACGTCTTGCACTGTTTTCGCCAAGACCGAGCACCCATAGCTCTGGTGCAGTATCAATCAGGGGCGCCGCTTTGATTCCGGCATACGGATGGTCGGGAGGAAGGGAATCTGTGAGAAAATAAGAGACATCCTGCAGCTGTCTGTTAAATTCGGTTAAGCTTCTTTTCACCCCGTCTGTTAGCGCAAGCCGGGTTTTTGTCGTGCCTCCGGGGGAACGGCCGACGCCGAGATCAATCCGGTTTGGGTACAGGGCCTCAAGCTGTCGAAAGGTTTCAGCCACTTTAAACGGACTGTATTGGGGCAGGAGCACGCCGCCTGATCCGACACGAATCGTGTTTGTCTGTGCTGCGATGCGGGCGATCATGATTTCAGGCGCTGTGCTTGCCAGTCCTTTCGTGCTGTGGTGCTCGGCAAACCAATAACGCTTATAGCCCCACTGTTCGCTTAATTGAGCAAGCTCAACCGAATGCTGAAGAGTTGTCACAGGGCTTTCTCCTTTAGAAACAGGTGCCTGATCAAGTATGCTTACATGAATCAAATGGCCGCTTCCTTTCTGTCTGTTTTTACAATGTGACACAAGAATAGGCAAAATGACTCGCTCACGTCAAATGGTTTGTTTAAGAAGTGCATTTTATAGCATTTGCAAATCATATATCAAATATGGAAGTTTTTTTTCGAGGTTTTTCGTCAATTATTCTTAACTTTTACGAAACTTTGATATAATAACAAACGTATATATTAGTAATTTACGGCTTATTTTCCTTGTGAGCGTAAAAATAAATGTGACTATCTTCACATTTTGATGAGTAGGAGTGAATCGTGTGGCAATTTCTTTAGAAAAAGGTCAACGAATTGATTTAACAAAAGGAAAAGCCGGTCTGTCAAAATTGATGGTCGGTCTCGGCTGGGACCCAGTGTCCTCAGGCGGAGGATTCTTCAGCAAACTGCTTGGCGGAGGCGGTCCGAATATCGACTGTGACGCTTCAGTGCTGATGTTGGAAAACGGAAAATTCACCGAAAAGAAAAATCTGATTTATTTCGGCAACCTGAAAAGCCGCTGCGGCGGTGTACAGCATACAGGCGACAACCTGACGGGTGACGGTGCGGGCGATGACGAGCAAATTATGATAGATTTAGATAAAGTGCCTGGAAACATCGATAAGCTTGTATTTGTAGTGAACATTTACGATTGTGTCAGAAGAAAACAAGATTTCGGCATGATTCAAAATGCGTTTATCCGCGTAGTGGATCAATCTAATCACGAGGAAATGCTCAAATACAATTTGAGAGACAATTATGCCGGCAGAACAAGCCTGATTACAGCAGAAATCTACCGCAGCGGCAGTGAGTGGAAGTTTGCGGCGATTGGTGAAGGCACGAACGATACGAGATTAGAAGATATTATCAGCCGATACGTATAAAAGAAAAGGAGTGGATGAAACATGACAATTTCATTGGCAAAAGGACAAAAAGTAGATTTAACAAAAACAAATCCGGGTCTTTCAAAGGTTGTTGTCGGTTTAGGCTGGGATACGAACAAGTATGACGGCGGACACGACTTTGATCTTGACTCAAGTGTGTTTCTGTTAGACGCTGCAGGCAAATGCGCGTCACCAAACGACTTTATTTTCTATAACCAACTTGAAGGCGGCAACGGTTCAGTCGTTCATTCAGGCGACAACCTGACTGGTGCTGGCGAAGGCGACGATGAGAATGTAAAAGTAAATCTCAGCGCTGTACCGGCAAACATTGATAAAATCTCATTTGTTATTACCATTCACGAAGCAGAAGCGCGCAGCCAAAACTTTGGACAAGTATCAAACGCGTTTGTCCGCATCGTAAATGAAGAAACAAATGAAGAGCTCATCCGTTACGATCTTGCAGAAGATTTCTCTATTGAAACGGCAATCATTGCAGGGGAGCTTTACAGACATAACGGCGAGTGGAAATTCTCAGCAATCGGCTCAGGCTACCAAGGCGGCCTTGCCCGCATTGCAACAGACTACGGTTTGCAAGTCGGTTAAGACAAATACGAAGAGCAGAAAGGAGAGAGGCAGTATGGCCATTCAATTATCAAAAGGACAGCGCATTGATTTAACAAAAACAAATCCGGGACTGACTAAAGCGGTGATCGGCTTAGGCTGGGATACAAACAAGTACTCCGGCGGACACGATTTTGACCTGGATGCTTCGGCCTTTTTAGTTGATGCGCATGATAACTGCGTAAATGATCTCGATTTCGTCTTCTATAATAACCTTGAACATCCGAGCGGCGGTGTCATCCATACGGGTGACAACCGCACGGGTGAGGGCGACGGAGATGATGAGCAGATTATCGTTGATTTCTCAAAAATCCCTGCTCACATTGAGAAAATCGGCATCACAGTGACCATTCACGACGCTGAAGCACGCAGCCAAAACTTTGGACAAGTTTCCAATGCATTTGTCCGCGTTGTGGATGAAGAAACGCAGAATGAGCTTCTTCGCTTCGATTTGGGAGAAGACTTCTCCATTGAAACAGCTGTTGTCGTTTGTGAGCTTTACAGACACGGCGGCGAGTGGAAATTCAATGCGATCGGCAGCGGATTTTCCGGCGGGCTGGCTGCATTGTGCCGGAATTACGGTTTGCAAGTGTAAGCGAGTGACAAATAGAGAAGTCACCGTTTCAAATTAATAGGAGGAAAAAACTTGGACTTTTTACATCATATCATGTCTACGTATGCTTCATTTTTCGATTGGAAAATGTGGGGGGAAGTTCTGACTGATCCTGTTTCCTGGGGTCTGATCGGTTCCCTTGTTGTTCTGGAAGGCCTTTTATCGGCCGATAACGCGCTTGTTCTTGCGGTCATGGTCAAACACCTGCCGGAAAAACAGCGTAAAAAAGCGTTAACGTATGGTTTGTTTGGAGCTTATATTTTCAGGTTTATTTTCATCGGGCTCGGTATGCTCCTCATTAAATTCTGGTGGATCAAGGTGCTTGGCGCGCTTTACCTGGCTTGGCTCGTCATTAAGCACTTCTGGATAGGCGAAAAAGAAGAAGAAGCGGACGGCATGAAGAAAAACTCTTGGATGGTCCGCACGTTCGGGATCTTCTGGGCGACTGTCGTTTCAGTAGAATTAATGGATCTTGCCTTCTCTGTGGACAGCATCCTGGCCGCGTTTGCGGTATCTGAAAAAGTATGGGTGCTTCTGATCGGCGGTATGCTTGGTATTTTAATGATGCGTACAGTGGCAAAAGTGTTCCTTGTGCTGATTGATAAAATTCCTGAGCTGGAAAACACAGCATTCGTGTTGATCGGCATTATCGCGCTCAAAATGGCGGGGAGCGCTTTCCATTACGAAATGCCGCACTCTGTATTCTTCATCATCATTATCGCTGCATTTGCGGTAACATTGATCATTCACTACATCAACAAACAAAAGCAGGTGCGTGAACAAACAGCCGCTTCAAAAGAAGAATAAAACAAAACAAGGAGGGAGGTTCAATGTCCTTCCTTTTTTGTTACCGAAATATCGTTCAATGACAAACCGGAAAGGAGGATATGATGAGACAAGAAGAAGTAATCATTCATAAAGCACTTCCGGCTGATGGGGATTGGAAAAGCCTGCTGTTTCAGCCATTGCCGGAGCGGGATCACTATGAAACAGCACAGGGCCTTTCGTTTTCCCGCCTTGCCGGACAGATATTAGGCACGCCTATTGATGAGACAGACTACTATAACGAGCTGTATGAGCTGTCTGTAAATGACCGCATGACTATTTTGAGTGAAACGCTTGATAAAACAATCGAACCGGAAACATTTCAAAAGCTTCAGCATATTCATTCCATCAATCAGAAAGAAAAAGGGCTGTCAGTCAGCCGCTTTGTTGCCTTTCTGGACGGGGAAAAGCTGATTGCGAAGCACTCAAACCCCTTGATGCACCGCCATTTAAGAAAAGCGCTGATGACGCTTTTACATACCTTTGCGGACAGTCATGAGAAGGGGCTGAATCATCCTGATTTTCGCAGAGTGCTGCTTGATGTCTCGAAGTTTTCTTTAAATCACCTGAATCCGTGGCTGGAAAAAACCGATATAGAGCGTGAGATGCCAAAGGTTGTTTGGTATGGAGATGCGACGAAAAGCCAGCTCTATTTCTTATATTATCTGATGCTGGTTGGCTGTGATGTTCTGCTGTTCCATCCGGCGGGTACCGATCAGCTGGCGCTTGTTGATCCAAAGCAGGAGCTCAGTTTTACGGAAAAGCTCCCGGATGTCTCGGAGCTTCAGCCGTTTCCGAAAGAAAAACCAGACCGTAAATCAACAGTGGCTTACCGCTCAACAAAAGAAATTGAACATGTGCTGAATCACGAGGAGTCCATGCTGTACAAGCCATGGCAGTTCAGAGATCACACACCGGTGTCCGTTACGCTGAAAACGACCTATGATGAACTGTTTTTAATCACGAAAGAACGCGCCTTTATTCGGCCGAATTTCAAAGCAGATAAACACTCCATTGAAATTCCGAATGTATTCGCCAAAATTATGGGCGTGTCGAAAGACAATAAGGAATATTGGAACAGGCTTCATACTCTAGCGGATTATCAGGAAACAGAAATGGTCAGAAGCTTTCCATTTACAGAAGAAATAAAGTCGAACTATCAATTTCACTACAGCCACGCACTTGATCAAGAAGGGAATATTGATCCGGACAAGCTGATGGCAAGCAATGTGTGGCAGTACAAACAGCTGCCGGCGGGCGTTCAGACCGCCATTGCCAAAACGATTTCGAGAATGTGCAGGCATCCTCGGCTTAAGGCTTTGCATCAGGAACAAGTCAAGGATGTTCAAATCTATTTGTTTAAACAAACGACAAACCTGCCTGCTAATCTGCTGAAATTAATTCAAATGTTTGACTATGCGCAAACCGTTCCGAAACTCGTTTTATATCATACGGAAATGAGCGGCGGACTCACGCGTTCGGATGCTGCCGCCCTGCTGTTCCTGAATGAAATCGGAATCGATATCATCATTTATAATCCGCCCGGACACCAAGATATTGAGCAGTTTATTGAAGAGGATCAGTATGATATCCACTGGCTGGACGACATGGTGTTCCAGCAGGACTACAAAGAGCCTTCGCTTGTGAAAAGGCTCTTCAGAAACATTACCCAAAAATAAGGAGAGAAGAAAAGCATGACAACAGAAAATCAAAATCCGCTTGTTCTCGATAAAAATGAAGAGATTTCCCAGCAAAAAGCTGACGATATCCGTCTTCAGCTCCGTCAGGAACCAGAGGTAAAGCGGCTTGCTCAACAAATTGACGTCAAAAACCAAATGGAGCTGCTTGAGTACGGCAAGGAGCCGGCCGTTGAAATTTCCAAGTTCTCTGACCGCATCTTGGGGATGATGAAAACAACAAGTGTGACAGACTCTGGCACAATGCTGACCCAGCTTGGAAAAATCATGGACCGCTTCGACAAAAATGATTTTGATGAGCCTAAGGGATTAATGGCGAAAATTTTCAAACGCGGCGGCAGCATGATTGAAAAAATCTTTAAAAAGTATCAGACACTTGGCGGAGAGATTGAAAAAATCAACGTTGAGATTTCGAAATACAAAGATGAGATGACGAAGACGAACTACACGCTCGATGAAATGTATGAAAACAATATCAAATACTATATGGAGCTTGAAAAATACGTCGTTGCCGGGCAGATGAAACTGGAAGAGATGCAGTCGATCCTTCCTTCATATGAGGAAAAAGCGGCAAGCGGAAACCAGCTGGCGCAAATGCAGCTCGATACACTGCGCAACGGCATTCAGGCGCTTGAGGAACGGGTGTATGATCTTGACATGGCACGGATGGTGGCGCTTCAAACCGCACCACAAATCCGTCTCCTGCAGCGCGGAAACGCAAAGCTGATCGGGAAAATCAACTCCGCGTTTATCATTACCATTCCGATTTTCAAAAACGGCATTATTCAGGCTGTTACGGTGAAACGGCAAAAGCTTGTGGCTGATTCTATGAGCGAGCTTGACCGCCGGACAAACGAGATGCTAAAACGAAATGCTGAAAACATCTCGAGCCAAAGTGTTGAAATTGCGAGAATGGCCGGCAGACCGAGCATAGATATTGAAACGATCGAATCGTCTTGGAACACGATTGTCAGCGGCATGCAGGAAACAAAACAAATCGAAGAAGAAAACAAACGCCTCCGCGAAGACGGCGCGAGACGAATTGCCCAGCTTCAGGATAATATTAAAAAAGCAGCATTGCAGCAATAATCAGAACCCCGCTTGTGGAACATAAGCGGGGTTTTTCATTTACATCATTTAGTTAATGACAATGTGTAAAGACAGGTGTAAACTTAAACGGTAATCATTTTGCATATCAGAGGTGTTGGCAATGGGAAAACAACAGCCTATATCCCAGCGTAAACTGCTGGGCGTCGCCGGTTTGGGGTGGCTGTTTGATGCAATGGATGTCGGAATATTATCGTTTATTATCGCCGCGCTCCATGTAGAGTGGAATCTGTCGCCCGAGGAAATGAAATGGATCGGAAGCGTCAATTCCATCGGCATGGCTGCGGGAGCGTTTTTGTTTGGTCTGCTGGCTGATCGAATCGGCCGAAAAAAAGTATTTATTATCACCCTTCTATGCTTTTCCATCGGAAGCGGCATTTCAGCTTTTGTGACGAGCTTATCGGCATTTCTAATCCTTCGTTTTGTGATCGGCATGGGACTTGGCGGAGAGCTTCCAGTCGCTTCGACACTCGTTTCGGAAGCGGTTGTGCCTGAAAAGCGGGGCAGAGTGATTGTGCTTCTGGAGAGCTTTTGGGCTGTGGGCTGGCTCGCAGCGGCCTTGATTTCTTACTTTGTGATACCAAGCTTCGGCTGGCAGGCTGCCCTGCTGTTAACCGCACTGACTGCTTTTTATGCGTTATACCTGCGGACGAGTCTGCCTGATTCACCAAAATATGAATCGCTTTCTGCCAAAAAGAAATCTGTGTGGGAGAATGTAAAAAGCGTCTGGGCAAGACAGTATATACGGCCGACCGTAATGCTGTCGATCGTTTGGTTCTGTGTGGTGTTTTCTTATTACGGCATGTTCCTATGGCTCCCGAGTGTCATGCTGCTGAAAGGCTTCAGCATGATTCAAAGCTTTGAATATGTCCTGCTGATGACGCTTGCTCAGCTACCGGGCTATTTCTCTGCCGCATGGCTGATTGAAAAAGCGGGCCGGAAGTGGATACTCATCATTTACCTGATTGGTACAGCAGGAAGCGCCTATTTCTTTGGAACGGCTGATTCTTTAGGCCTTCTGCTTACGGCTGGAATGCTGTTATCGTTTTTCAATCTCGGTGCGTGGGGCGTGCTGTATGCGTATACCCCGGAGCAATATCCGACTGCGATTCGCGCAACAGGTTCAGGAACGACAGCGGCGTTTGGAAGAATCGGCGGCATCTTCGGACCTTTGCTCGTTGGAACGCTCGCAGCCCGTCATATTTCGTTTTCGGTTATCTTTTCAATCTTTTGCATTGCCATCTTACTCGCGGTTGCTTGTATTTTGATTATGGGGAAAGAGACGAAACAAACTGAGCTGGAATAGGAAAAGCACCTCTTGAAAGAGGTGCTTTTTTTACATTTGCACCCGGGCTGCGGATTGGCGTTTCCCGGTTTTATTGATTGTCTGGTAGAGCGCCATAGAAAGTATGAACAGAATGGCAGTAAATCCTGTGACAGCTCCGAAATGCTGTGTGCTTTGATATAAAAAACCTGCAATACCTGTGCCGACAGTGGTTCCTGCATACATAGCGGCATTGGAAAGGGAAGCGATGGTTCCTCGCGCGTTTGGTGAAATGGATTGAGAGACACCCATCATTAACGGAAAGATAATGCCAGCTGTAAAGAACGTGAGAAAAAAGCTCGTTTCGACTAAAAATAAGTTAGGAAAGAAAGGAAGAGCGAAATAGAGAACGCCCATCAGCAGCATCCCGCCGATCAATGTCTTAAACATGCCCAGCTTTGCTGAAATCCGGCTGCCGATAAGGCTTCCGAGCATATTTCCCAGTCCGAGAACAAGCATAGCTGCCCCAATTTGTGACACGGTTAAATGATAATCCGCAGCAAGCCAAGTGCCTAGAAAGCTGAATGAAGCGAAGTTTCCGGTTTGAAAGAGAAAATAGGCAAGCAGAATGACCGATGTTTTCGGCAGTGAAAACAGCTCCCGATATGGGTTGATTATTGATGGGCGCGCCAATGGTTCAGAAGGGCGGATATCAGGCATAACCACCGCCAGAATCAATAGAAGAATAATCGAGCACGCTGACAAAGCGAAAAATGGCGTATGCCATGTAAAGGAAGCGAAAAACCCTCCGATCGGCAGTCCGAGCATTTGTGAAGCGGCCAATCCTGCTGTCGCAATACCCATGCTTTTTATGATCTGAGAAGGCTTAACAATAATTGGGATGGACGCCCAAATTTGAGGCGTCACAAACGCAGCGCTAACGCCTGCGGCAAAACGGAACAGGCACATGGCGGCAAAAGAGGGAGCGATGCCGCATAAAAACGTGGATACGATAAAGCCCGCAAGCCCCCACAGCATGACTGTTTTCCTGTTCAAACAGTCTGAGATTGGGCCCGCAATGAAAGCGAAGAGCGCATAACCGAGTGCATAAGCACTGACCATCCAGCCTGACAAATCAGTAGAGACATGAAACTGCTCCTGTAAAAGCGGGAGAAGCGGGGAAAGCAAAAAGGTATCTGTGCCAATGACAAACATGACACTGAAGAAAAGCCAAATACGATTCAAATTTTATCACTCCTATAGTTTTATAACTTTGAAACTATGAAACAAATATGTATAGAGAAAACCCTTTGTTAGAGGGTTTCCAAAAAGCCAGGCAGGTATGTTTGAAATGTGTCTTCACGGAGACTGACATATTTTGTCCGCGAATCTTTTCGGGTTGCCGTCAATCCCGCTTCACGCAGCGTTTTAAAATGATAAGATGCCGTGGTTTTCACAATATTGCACTTTTCACCTACTTCACCGCAGCTGAGTTCTTTTCCGCTGACATAAAGCGTACGAATAATAGCAAGCCTTGATTCATCAGACAGTGCTTTAAAAATTTGCGCTCTGATTTGATCATCTGATTGTTTCATAGTCATGGAACTATAATACATAATTGATGCTGGGAAAGCAACTTATTTTTCCAGTAAAGGAGCAGGAAGTCATAATAGGCAGGAGGAATTCAATTCCAATAAAAGCGTTTTCACCTATAGATAGGAGAAAAATCACCCGTAAAATACAATTATATAGGAGGATTACAGAGTATTTAGAAGCATAAATAAGATCATGTGGTCACATGGATGTTTATAAAGAAATGGTACAGAATAAAAGAGAATATGCTGTTTGTGTAGGAAGTTACATAAATGTTACGGTTATTAGGATTGCTTAATATGGAGGGAAAATATGAGTGTAGATGAGAAACCAATTAAGATAAAAGTCGAGAAAGTCTCCAAGATTTTTGGGAAACAAACAAAGAAGGCAGTTCAAATGCTTGCCAATGGAAAGACAAAAAAAGAGATCCTGAAAGCAACCGGTTCAACCGTTGGGGTTAATCAGGCAGATTTTGAAGTATATGATGGTGAGATATTTGTCATCATGGGTCTATCAGGGAGCGGTAAATCAACTTTAGTACGGATGTTAAACCGGCTTATTGAACCGACTGCCGGAAATATTTACATTGATGGTGACATGATAACAAATATGTCTAAAGACCAGCTCCGGGAAGTCCGCCGGAAAAAAATCAGCATGGTCTTCCAAAAATTCGCTCTGTTCCCGCACAGAACGATACTTGAAAATACAGAATACGGACTGGAGCTTCAAGGTGTAGACAAACAGGAGCGCCAGCAAAAAGCGCTTGAGTCCTTAAAGCTCGTCGGACTTGAAGGATTTGAACACCAATATCCTGACCAGCTTTCCGGCGGGATGCAGCAGCGTGTCGGCCTTGCCCGCGCGTTGACAAATGATCCGGACATTCTTCTGATGGATGAAGCGTTCAGTGCGCTCGATCCACTGATTCGTAAAGATATGCAGGATGAACTTCTTGATCTTCACGATAATGTCGGAAAAACGATTATCTTTATTACGCACGACCTGGACGAAGCATTGCGGATCGGCGACAGAATTGTTCTGATGAAGGACGGCAACATCGTTCAAATCGGCACGCCTGAAGAAATCCTGATGAATCCATCTAACGAATATGTTGAGAAATTCGTCGAGGATGTTGATTTATCTAAAGTCCTCACAGCAGGCCATATTATGAAACGCGCTGAAACAGTGCGGATTGATAAAGGGCCTCGCGTGGCATTGACATTGATGAAAAACCTTGGAATTTCTTCAATTTACGCAGTGGATAAACAAAAGAAATTGTTAGGTGTTATCTATGCGTCTGATGCGAAAAAAGCGGCTGAATCTGATTTGTCACTTCAAAATATCTTGAATACAGAATTTACGACTGTACCAGAGGATACGTATTTGACAGAGATTTTTGACGTTGTTTCTGACGCGAATATTCCAATTGCGGTTGTAGATGAGAAGCAAAGAATGAAAGGGATTGTCGTAAAAGGCGCACTGATTGGCGCGCTTGCCGGCAATAACGAGTATATCAATGCTGAAGGCACTGGCGAACAAACACAAGATCCTTCTGCACAGGAGGTGAAGTAAGATGGATAGACTGCCTAGAATACCTTTAGCAGATATCATTGACCGTTTTGTTGACTGGATTACAATGACGTTTGGCGGATTCTTCGACGGAATCGCAAACGGACTTGCCGCTTTTGTAAATGGAATTGTCAGCGGACTTGGATTTATCCCATCTATTTTGTTAACGATTATTTTCGCCGCACTTGCGTGGTGGATCAGTACAAGAGGAATTGCGTTATTTACATTGATTGGATTCCTCCTGATCGATTATTTAGGATATTGGGACCCAATGCTGCAGACATTGGCGCTTGTTTTGACATCTGTGATTATTTCGATTGTGGTCGGGGTTCCGATCGGAATTTGGGCGTCCCAGAAAGAAATGGTACGCCGTATTGTAACGCCAATTCTTGATTTAATGCAGACAATGCCTGCTTTCGTATATCTATTGCCGGCGATTTTCTTCTTTAACATTGGTGTTGTGCCGGGTGTTGTTGCATCAGTTATTTTCGCGATGCCTCCGACAATCCGCATGACCGTTCTCGGTATTAAACAAGTGCCGGCGGATCTGATTGAGGCGACTGAGGCGTTCGGTTCTACAACAGCTCAGCGTTTGTTTAAAGTTCAGCTTCCGCTTGCGACAAAAACCATCCTGGCCGGAATCAACCAAAGCATCATGCTTGCTTTATCAATGGTTGTTATCGCCGCAATGGTCGGTGCGCCGGGACTTGGTTCTGAAGTATACAGCGCCGTTACACAGCTGAAAACCGGGGTCGGAGTAGAGGCGGGTATCGCCATCGTTATCGTTGCCATTACCCTGGACCGTATTACTCAAAATATTAAAGTGAAGAAGAAAAGCAGGGGGAATGCCTGATGCTTAAAAAAATCATCGGCATTGGCGTTTCCGCCATGCTGGCGCTCTCACTTGCGGCTTGCGGTTCACAACACGATGAAAATGCAACCGCAGCAGAACAGGTGAATAAGACCATCATCGGGATTGACCCCGGTTCAGGGATTATGTCCCTGACTGACAAAGCGATGAAGGATTATGACCTGAATGACTGGACATTGATTTCAGCGTCAAGTGCCGCGATGACCGCAACACTTAAAAAGTCATACGACCGTAAGAAACCGATTATCATTACAGGATGGACACCGCACTGGATGTTCTCCAGATATAAGCTGAAATATCTCGATGATCCGAAACAATCTTATGGCAGCGCGGAGGAAATCCATACGATCACACGCAAAGGCTTCAGCAAAGAGCAGCCGAATGCCGCAAAGCTTCTGAGCCAGTTTAAATGGACGCAAGACGATATGGGCGAAGTGATGATCAAAGTGGAAGAAGGCGAGAAACCTGCCAAAGTCGCAGCTGAGTATGTGAAGAATCACAAAGATCAGATTGCGGAGTGGACAAAAGGCGTTCAAAAGGTCAAGGGGGACAAAATCAACCTTGCCTATGTGGCGTGGGACAGTGAAATTGCAAGTACAAACGTGATCGGCAAAGTCTTAGAAGACTTGGGCTATGAGGTGACGCTTACTCAGGTAGAGGCCGGTCCGATGTGGACTGCAATCGCGACGGGAAGCGCGGATGCATCCCTTTCCGCATGGCTGCCGAATACCCATAAAGCATACGCCGCCAAATATAAAGGCAAATATGACGATATTGGCACCAGTATGACGGGCGTGAAAATGGGTCTTGTTGTTCCTCAATATATGAAAAACGTTAACTCAATTGAAGATTTGAAGAAGTAACCAAAAAGCAGCCTGTAGCCAGGCTGCTTTTTTTGCGTTAAGAAGCGTTAGCGGCAGCAAGCGATTCCGCTTTCTGAAATGTTTTGAGCACGGCGTTCGCCAAAATGTGAATGCCGTTGAACATTGCATTTCTGTCAAAGGTCATGTGCGGATGATGGAGTCCTGGCTGGAGTCCGCAGCCGAGACCAAGCATTGTTGTTTTGAGGTTCGGCACTTTCACGGCGTAAAAATGGAAATCCTCGCCGCCGGTGGTGACAAGCGGATCATCAAGCTGCTCAGCCCCGATGATTTCCGTAATGGCTTCTGCCATGATCGCTTCAGCTTCTTTGTTTTGTGTCGCTGCAGGAAGGCTGTGTTCTTTTTGCAGGTCGATCTTTGCGCCGAATGCGGCGGCGGCCGCTTCACAGGCTCTTTCTGTTTCGGCAATTAACGCCTCCATGGCTTCATTGGTCTGTGCGCGCAAATCAAGGCTGAACGATGCTTTTCCCGGAATGATGTTAGAGCTTTCTCCGCCGGCTTGAAGCTTTGTCATTTTGACGGTATGCGGGATTTGCGGGTCAATATGGATGAGCCCGAGCTTATGTACAAGAAATGCCGCAATTTCAATGCTGTTTTTTCCGAGGTGCGGGCGGGCGCCGTGGGCTTCCTCTCCGATAATCGTTCCCTCAATGTGCTGGCTTGATCCGTGCAGAATAGACGGGGCGCAGCGGCCGTTTTGTGTTTCCTGAATTGGGCGGACGTGAACACCGTACAAATAGTCGGCATCATCAAGCACGCCTTCTTCTATTATTTTCAAGGCACCGCCGCCTTTTTCTTCTGCCGGCTGAAAGATAAAACGGATTGTGCCCTTCGGAAGCTCAGGTTGTTTTCTCAGCAGCATTAATGTGCCCAATGCCATTGTCATATGTGCATCGTGTCCGCAGGAATGGTTGGCGCGAAATGTGCCGTTAAGCTCCTGCCAAAGCGCGTCAATATCAGCGCGTACCGCTACAACAGGTGAGCCTGAGCCGATTTCGCCGACAACCCCGGTGCAGTCTGAAAACGTGCGCGTCCGGCATCCTAACTCCTCAAGCTTTTGTTTGAGAAATGCAGTCGTCTCATATTCCTTCCAGCTGACTTCAGGGTTTGCGTGCAGATGCTCGAAGATGTCCATAATGGTTTGTTTCATGTCTTCTGAAAGCTTTTGCATGGTAAGAAATACCTCCTTCTATCAGAATGAATTTTTACCTTCTTTACTTTATTTATATTGAAACAGGAAGATAGGCTGTATATAATATAGCACATATTGAGACTTTTCAGAATAATTAATATTTTCAAATAGAGAGGATGGATCGAAATATGAGTATGCCAGCAGCCGAAACACAGCCTAAGAAAAAACGAATGACATTTAAAATGCCTGACGCCTATGTCCTCTTATTTATCATTGCTTTCATTTGCGCAATCGCTTCATATATTGTGCCGGCAGGTGAATTTGACCGCGTGACAAAGGGGGATGTCACGACTGCTGTTCCGGGAAGCTATCATTCCATTGAACAGTCACCGGTCAGCCTGATCGGTTTTTTTACTTCCCTACAGGATGGAATGGTCGGATCAGCACCAATCATCTTTCTGATTTTATTCACAGGCGGCACCATTGCCATTTTAGAAAAAACGGGTGCCATCAATGGCCTGATTTATAATGTCATCAGCAAATTCCGCACCAAGCAATTATTATTTATTTGTATTGTCGGCGCGTTGTTCTCTATTCTCGGAACAACCGGGATTGTCGTGAATTCAGTTATCGGTTTTATCCCCATCGGCCTCATTGTGGCACGATCCTTAAAATGGGACGCCGTCGCGGGAGCCGCTGTCATTTACATCGGCTGCTACGCTGGATTTAACTCCACTATACTATCACCGTCCCCGCTCGGTTTATCACAATCAATTGCGGAGCTCCCTCTTTTTTCAGGAATCGGCCTGCGAGTTGTGATATACATTTGCTTTTTGCTGTCTTCTATTATTTATATCTATTTGTATACGAGAAAATTAAAAAAATCAAAAGATGCCAGTGTGTTAGGAACAGATTGGTTCCCTGGAGCAGGAATGGGCGAAGCCGGTAAAGAAGAAGATCAGTCAGTGTCATTTACTGTTCGCCATAAGCTGATTTTGGCCGTGGCGGGACTCTCGCTGGTCGGCTTTTTATACGGCGCTTTGAAGCTTGGCTGGTCGGATTCCCAAATGGCTGCGACATTTATTTTTATTTCTGTCCTGGCCGGTTTAATAGGCGGACTTGCGGCGAACGATATTGCCAAAACCTTCATTACGGGCTGTCAAAGCCTTGTATACGGGGCGCTGATTGTCGGGATGGCACGAAGCATTTCCGTCATCCTTGAAAATGGAAAGTTACTCGATACAGTCGTCAATGCTTTGGCTTCACTGTTGGACGGTTTCAGTCCGATTGCCGGGGCAATCGGCATGTATATCGCCAGTGCGCTGCTTCATTTTCTCATCTCCTCAGGATCTGGCGAAGCCGTTGTATTTATTCCAATCCTGGCGCCGCTCGCTGATTTGATGGGAATCACGAGACAGGTTGCGGTGGAGGCGGTTATGCTTGGAGAAGGGGTCGTCAACTGTGTCAATCCAACATCCGGTGTTCTCATGGCGGTACTTGCTGCCAGCGGCATTCCGTACGTCAAGTGGCTGCGGTTTATGGTGCCGCTTGCTCTGATTTGGTTCTTGATCGGGCTTGTTTTTATTGTGATCGGCGTCATGATCAATTGGGGGCCGTTTTAACAATTGCTGCCCGCCGGCTTGTACGGCGGGCTTTTGAGTTATTCATTGCAGAAGCGCAGGCTGTTATTGTAACATGTAAGCCATAGCCATTCGTAAAAGTGCGGGAGGAAGGTCATGAATAATCTGCGTAATAGACTTTCAGGCGTGAATGGGGAAAATAAGAGAGTAAAAGAAAAAGAACAAAAAATCTGGTCGGAGATTGGGATGATAGCGGGATCGTTTGCGCTCCTTGATGTGATCATCCGCGGCATTATGTTTGAATTTCCGTTTAAAGAATGGGCTGCAAGCCTTGTGTTTTTGTTCCTCATCATCTTATATTACTGCATCAGGGCAGGAGCGTCAGGAATGCTCATGCCGAGAATAGACACCGAAGAAGAACTGCGAAAACGGGTAAAGCAGCAGCGAATAGATTCAATTGCGGTCGCCTTTGCGGTAGTGGTGCTTACGATGTACGACAGGGGGATTCCCCATACATTCTTCGCTTGGCTGAAAATGATCCTTCTTTTTATCGTCTGTAGCGGCGTTCTGTTTTTGCTTCGATATGTGATTGTGAAGCTGGCTTACAGAAGAGCGGTAAAAGAAGAAGCAGAGAAGAAATCATCTTAATGGTGGTTTCTTTTTTTGTTTATAAGAGAAATGTCTTTTTATTTGATAGGAATATAGATTTGAATTCACTCTGCCGCGTTGCTTTGATAGAGAGTGTGTGATAAGTTCAAATGTAAGCGTTAACATAATTCTCCAGTCTTCACAACAGTTGAAAGGAGGAAGCTGAAGAAAGAGTAAGAGGAATTTTTGACTCCGCAGTCAGTCTTCAAAAATCAAATAAGGAGTGTCAAAAATGTTTAAAAAACGATTCAAAACCTCTTTACTGCCGTTATTCGCTGGATTTTTGTTGCTGTTTCATATGGTTTTGGCAGGACCGGCGGCTGCAAATGCTGGAACACAGAACACATCAAATGAACTGGCAGCGCCATCGATTGAAAGTGGGACCATTCTTCATGCTTGGAATTGGTCATTCAATACGTTAAAACACAATATGAAGGACATTCATGATGCAGGATATACAGCCATTCAGACGTCTCCGATTAACCAAGTAAAGGAAGGGAACCAAGGAAATAAAAGCATGTCGAACTGGTACTGGCTCTATCAGCCGACATCGTACCAAATTGGCAACCACTACTTAGGCACTGAACAAGAATTTAAAGAAATGTGTGCAGCTGCTGAAGAATATGGCGTAAAAGTCATAGTTGACGCGGTCATCAATCATACCACCAGTGACTATGGCGCGATTTCTAATGAGATTAAGAGTATTCCAAACTGGACACACGGAAACACACAAATTAAAAATTGGTCGGACCGATGGGACATCACTCAAAATGCATTGCTAGGGCTGTATGATTGGAATACACAGAACACTGAGGTGCAAACCTATCTGAAACGTTTCTTAGAAAGAGCATTGGATGACGGAGCAGACGGGTTCCGCTATGATGCCGCCAAGCATATAGAGCTTCCGGATGATGGGAATTACGGCAGCCAATTTTGGCCGAATATCACAAATACATCGGCGGAGTTCCAATACGGAGAAATCCTGCAGGATAGTGCTTCCAGGGATACTGCTTATGCGAATTATATGAATGTGACAGCTTCTAACTATGGGCATTCCATCAGATCCGCTTTAAAGAACCGTAATCTGAGTGTGTCGAATATCTCCCATTATGCATCTGACGTGTCTGCGGACAAGTTAGTCACATGGGTGGAATCACATGATACGTATGCCAATGATGATGAAGAGTCCACATGGATGAGTGATGACGATATCCGTTTAGGCTGGGCAGTGATTGGTTCGCGCTCAGGAAGCACGCCTCTTTTCTTTTCCAGGCCTGAGGGCGGAGGAAATGGTGTAAGATTTCCAGGGAAAAGTCAAATAGGAGATCGCGGGAGCGCCTTATTTAAAGATCAGGCGATCACTGCGGTCAATCAATTTCACAATGAAATGGCCGGGCAGCCTGAGGAACTCTCAAATCCGAATGGGAACAATCAAATATTTATGAATCAGCGCGGCTCAAAAGGTGTTGTGCTGGCAAATGCAGGTTCCTCTTCTGTCAGCATAAATGCTTCAACGAAATTACCTGATGGCAGCTATGATAATAAAGCCGGGACCGGTTCATTTCAAGTCAGGGACGGTAAACTGACAGGCACGATCAATGCAAGATCTGTGGCTGTGCTTTATCCTGACGATATTGCAAATGCGCCTCAAGTTTTCCTTGAGAATTACAAAGCAGGCATAACACATTCTTTCAATGATCAACTGACGATTACCCTGCGTGCAGATGCGAACACAACAAAAGCTGTTTATCAAATCAATAATGGACAAGAGACAGCGTTTAAAGATGGAGATCAATTCACAATCGGAAAAGAAGATCCATTTGGCAAAACATACACCATCATGTTAAAAGGAACGAACAGTGATGGTGTAACGAGGACCGAGGAGTACAGTTTTGTTAAAAGAGATCCAGCTTCGGCCAAAACCATCGGCTATCAAAATCCGAATCATTGGAGTCAGGTAAATGCTTATATCTATAAACAGGATGGGGGCGGGGCAATTGAATTGACCGGATCTTGGCCTGGAAAACCAATGACTAAAAATGCAGACGGAATTTACACGCTGACGCTGCCTGCGGATACGGATACAACCAACGCCAAAGTGATTTTTAATAATGGCAGCGCCCAAGTGCCTGGCCAGAATCAGCCTGGCTTTGATTACGTGCAAAATGGTTTATATAATGACGCGGGCTTAAGCGGTTCTCTTCCTTATTGAGTACAAGGCTGACGGGTTATAGTGAAAGAAACCATCATAGATGGTTTCTTTTTTGTTCATAAATCAGACAAAACTTTTCTCTTGCAAAAGTTTGTGAAGTATTGCACAATATAAATGTGAAATACTTCACAAACAAAAAGACATCAAAGAGAAACATACCCTGGAAGGATGATTAATGATGAACAAACATGTAAATAAAGTAGCTTTAATCGGAGCGGGTTTTGTTGGAAGCAGTTATGCATTTGCGTTAATTAACCAAGGGATCACAGATGAGCTTGTGGTCATTGATCTAAATAAAGAAAAAGCAATGGGCGATGTAATGGATTTAAACCACGGAAAGGCGTTTGCGCCGCAACCGGTCAAAACATCTTTCGGAACATATGAAGACTGCAAGGATGCTGATATTGTCTGCATTTGCGCCGGAGCAAACCAAAAACCTGGCGAGACACGCCTTGAATTAGTAGAAAAGAACTTAAAGATTTTCAAAGGCATTGTCGGTGAAGTCATGGCGAGCGGATTTGACGGCATTTTCTTAATCGCGACAAATCCGGTTGATATCCTGACTTACGCGACATGGAAATTCAGCGGCCTGCCAAAAGAGCGGGTGATCGGAAGCGGCACAACACTAGATTCTGCGAGATTCCGTTACATGCTGAGCGAATACTTTGGCGCAGCGCCTCAAAACGTGCACGCGCATATTATCGGAGAGCACGGCGACACAGAGCTTCCTGTCTGGAGCCATGCGAATATCGGCGGTGTGCCGGTTAGTGAACTCGTTGAGAAAAACGATGCGTACAAACAAGAGGAGCTGGACCAAATTGTAGATGACGTGAAAAACGCAGCTTACCATATCATTGAGAAAAAAGGCGCGACTTATTATGGCGTTGCGATGAGTCTTGCCCGCATTACAAAAGCGATTCTTCATAATGAAAACAGCATATTAACTGTCAGCACATATGTGGACGGGCAATACGGTGCAGATGACGTGTACATCGGTGTTCCAGCTGTCGTGAACCGCGGAGGGATCGCTGGTATCACTGAGCTGAACTTGAATGAGAAAGAAAAAGAACAGTTCCTTCACAGCGCCGGCGTCCTTAAAAACATTTTAAAGCCTCATTTTGCAGAACAAAAAGTCAACTAACCGCAACTTTAGAGTAAAGGGCTGATTGTCAATGTGGGAGCAGTTGTATGATCCGTTTGGAAACGAGTATGTGAGCGCACTTGTGGCGCTCACTCCGATTCTCTTTTTTCTCTTGGCTTTAACTGTTTTGAAAATGAAAGGCATACTTGCGGCGTTTCTTACTCTAGCCGTCAGTTTCTTCGTCTCCGTTTTGGCATTTCACATGCCAGTTGAAAAAGCGATTTCTTCTGTTTTGCTAGGAATCGGGAGCGGGCTGTGGCCCATTGGCTACATTGTCCTGATGGCGGTGTGGCTGTATAAAATCGCAGTGAAAACCGGGAAATTTACTATTATTCGGTCCAGCATTGCCGGCATTTCGCCTGACCAACGATTACAACTATTATTAATTGGTTTTTGTTTTAACGCGTTTTTGGAAGGCGCGGCCGGTTTTGGTGTTCCGATTGCGATCAGCGCGGCGCTGCTCGTCGAACTTGGTTTTAAACCGTTAAAAGCAGCAGCGCTCTGCTTGATCGCAAACGCAGCTTCCGGAGCCTTTGGGGCAATCGGGATTCCTGTCATCACAGGGGCGCAGATTGGTGATTTGTCTGCTCTTGAGCTGTCACGGACATTGATGTGGACACTGCCGATGATCTCATTTTTCATACCGTTTCTGCTTGTATTCCTATTAGATCGAATGAAAGGAATCAAACAGACATGGCCTGCCCTTCTGGTTGTGAGCGGTGGGTATACAGGGATTCAGACACTGACAATGGCGGTGCTCGGGCCGGAATTAGCCAACATATTGGCGGCCTTGATCAGCATGGGCGGGCTTGCCCTCTTCCTCCGCAAATGGCAGCCGAAAGAGATTTACCGGGAGGAAGGAGCCGGCGATGCTGGTGAGCAAAAGACATACCGTGCCGCTGACATTGCGAAAGCGTGGTCACCTTTCTACATTTTAACTGCGGCGATCACCATCTGGAGCCTTCCCGCCTTCAAAGCTCTTTTCCAAGAAGGCGGACTGTTATATCAAACAATGCTCCTGTTCAAAATGCCTTTTCTGCACCAGCAAATTATGAAAATGCCGCCGATTGCGCCATCCGCCATGCCGTTAGATGCAGTCTTGAAAGTTGATTTGCTGTCAGCGACTGGTACAGCGATTTTAGCCGCAGTCATCGTGACAGGACTGTTCAGCAAAAACTTCTCCTCTCGAGATGCCTTTGCTTCCTTGAAGGAGACAGGAAAAGAGCTGTGGGTGCCGATTATCACGATCTGCTTCGTGATGGGGTTTGCCAATCTGGCCAACTTCGCAGGGCTCAGCTCTTCAATTGGGTTAGCACTGGCGAAAACGGGAGACCTATTCCCGTTTGTCAGTCCCGTTCTCGGCTGGATCGGCGTGTTCATTACAGGTTCTGTTGTCAGCAATAACGCTTTGTTCGGACATTTGCAGGTTGTGACCGGAGCGCAGATCGGTGCGGGTTCTGACTTGCTGTTGGCCGCAAATACTGCGGGCGGGGTCATGGCGAAACTTGTTTCTCCTCAATCTATCGCCATCGCTGCCGCAGCGGTCGGCCAAACAGGCAAGGAATCTAAACTGTTTAAACGGACAGTGGCGTACAGCCTGGTTCTGTTATTGGGCATATGTATATGGACGTTTATTCTTGCAAGATTAGGAGTGTAATAGAAAAAAGCAGTACATGCCCAGCATGTACTGCTTTTTTATGTTAATTTGCTTTCTTTGTTATTTCGGCTGTTGTCTTCACTCTGGCTTTTCCCATAAACAAAATGGTAATCGCCGCGAGGACAATTGGAATCAAAGCGAGCAAAAAGACATACGTGATACTTGATGACATCGCGTCAATAATGCGATTCAGAATCGCGTCAGGAATTTGGGAACGTGTTCCCGCTTGGAAAATTTCCTGCGGGTCGCCGATATTTTGCGCCGCGCCTGATCCCGCTGAACCTTTCATGCCGCTGAAGGCGTCACTAAGCTTGTTTGAAAATACGTTTGTTTGCACCGTTCCGAAAATGGTGACGCCCAGGGTCATGCCGAATGATCGCAAAAACGAATTTGTAGAGTTTGCCGTTCCCCGAAAGCGAGGTTCGAGGTCATTCATCGATGCCGCCGGCAGCAGTGAGAAGTTAAAGCCTACGCCAAAGCCTGAAATCATCATAAAGACTGTGAGCCATACCCGTGCTGTGTCAGGCGTCATATTGGAAAGAAGCAGCATGCCGATAAAGAAAGCTATAACAGATATCAGCATCAAATTGCGGAAGCTTGCCTTTGTTTGGAAGATTCCGCCGATCATGCTGCCGATGACTGATCCAATCATCATCGGCGTCAAAATGAAGCCCGCGCTTGTCGCTGAGCTGCCGTAGACCGCCTGAACGAAAATCGGAATAAATACCGCTAAAATAATGAATGTTCCGCCATATAGGAAAGCAAGAATCTGTGCTGTGGCAAACAATCTGTTTTTAAACATCCAGAACGAAATGATCGGCTCTTCCGCTTTTCTCTCCACAATAAAAAAGGCGATGAAGAAAACAGCGAATACAATAAACAACCCAATGATCTGAATGGAATTCCAATCGTATGTTTTGCCGCCAAGCTCAAGGGCGAACATCAGGCATACAATGGATACGACTAAGGTAATCGCGCCGCCCCAGTCAATTTTCTGCTTTCTGGGCTCCAGAGATTCTTTGTAATAGCGAATAATGAAAAACAATGACAATGCGCCGATCGGTACATTGATGTAAAACACCCAGTGCCAGCTGATCGAATCTGTAATGATTGCGCCTAAAAGCGGACCAAGAACACTGGATAATCCGAATACGGCGCCGAACATGCCGGACATTTTTCCGCGTTTTTCCGGCGGAAACAAATCAAAGATAATCGTAAAGGCAATCGGCAGGAGCGCGCCGCCCCCGATTCCTTGAATGGCCCGGTAGATGATCAGCTGATTCATCGTCTGGGCAATTCCGCATAAAGCCGAACCGATTAAGAAAAAAATGAGTCCAAACAGGAAAAAACGTTTTCGGCCGTACATATCGGAAAGCTTGCCGTAAATCGGCATGCCAGCCATAACCGCCACCATATAGGATGCCGTCACCCAGGCAAATTTATCGAAGCTTCCAAGATCGGCTACGATGTTGCCCATCGCGGTGGCAACAATCGTATTGTCCATCGCTGACATCAAGATGCCCAGCAGGAGACCGAGAACAACAAATTTGGTGGAAGCCTGTTTTGCTGTTGTTGTGTCCATTTGTTCTACCTCCTCTTACTTTTCTATGTAAGTTCTGATATCATGATAATAGTTTGATCATTGAATATCTCGATTATCAAGATAAACTCGATTTTATAGGGAGGACTGTCAGTTGTCAACAAGAAATTCCAGAAGTGAGTTGGAAAAGACTGCCGTTCAGCTTTTTCGGAAACTGGGCACAAGAACGGTTCTGTTTCATCAGGCAGCCGCTCAAGCCCTCGGTCTGTTTCCCACCGATTTGAAATCAGCTGACATCTTAAATGAAGCAGGACCGATGACGGCCGGAGAACTGGGCAAAAAAACCGGACTTAGCACGGGTTCCGTCACGGCGCTTGTTGACCGGCTGGAAAAAGCGGGGTATGTGGCTCGTGAAAAGGACCCGAACGATCGCAGGAGAGTCGTAATCGTCCCTTTGACTGCTTCGAAAAAACATATAAAGGATTTGTTCCGTCCTCTGTCTGAGTCGACGATGGATTTGTGCTGCGAATATACGGAAGAGGAACTGGAACTCATTTTCAGTTTTGTAGGCAAAGCCGCTGATATCATGGAGAAAGAGCTTCAACGTTTGAAACAGTAAGTGAAATTGTGCATAGCTTGGCCCGTTCCCGAATAAATTGTACAAGTTACGTAAGAGAAGGGAGTACGGGCCGGTGAACATTTTTTTGAGCTATATTGTGCTGGGACTGTCCTTGTCTGCGCCTGTGGGGCCAGTGAATGCGGCGCAAATAGACAAAGGAATTAAAAACGGTTTTTGGCATGCATGGATATTTGGTTTAGGCGCCATGACAGCGGATGGGCTGTACATGCTTTTTATCTATTTCGGGCTGTCACAGTTTTTGACCGCTCCATTTGTGAAAACGTTTTTGTGGCTCTTCGGCTTTTTTGTGCTGACCTATACTGGAATTGAAACGCTGAAAAACGTCAGAGAGCCGATGGATGTGCGAGGCTCGCGGGGAAAGCCGTCATTCCGGAAAACGTTCGCTTCAGGTTTTCTCATTTCACTCTCGAATCCATTGAGCATCCTTTTTTGGCTTGGAATTTACGGAAGCATTCTTGCGAAAACAGCAGAGGCCTACAATATGAATCAGCTTCTGATCTATAGCTCGGGCATCATGATCGGCATTTTAATCTGGGATTTCTGCATGGCGATTACAGCCAGTACATTCAGAAACCTGCTTCATGAAAAGCTATTGAGAGGATTGACCGGAATGGCCGGTGTATCACTCCTCGTGTTTGGTTTTTACTTTGGTTATCAGGGCATTAAACAGTTATTGGGCTGATTCATAAAGGACAGTCACCTGCCGCTTCCAGTTTTAATATAGTATCCAGATGATACTGGAGGTGGATCAATGGTGAGTGGGATTTACACCAAAAGTTTTCTGGAACGTATTCAAGAAGAGCTTCCTGAATGGCAAAGAATCGCTTTTGAGCTGCTGGCAGAAACTCTGGCGGACGATGCGGATACGTTTCCGTGCATTCCCGGACGCCAGGCGTTTCTGACTGATCAGCTTCGCATTGCTTTTGCCGGAGATCCGCGGGAAAACCGTACAGCGGAGGAACTGGCTCCGTTGCTTGCGGAGTACGGAAAGATATCGCGGGACACTGGAAAATACGCATCCCTCGTTGTGTTGTTTGATACACCGGAAGATTTGGCGGAGCATTATTCGGTTGAAGCGTATGAAGAGCTGTTTTGGCGCTTTTTAAATAGACTGAGTGAACAAGACGAAAAAGAATGGCCGGAAGACATTCCGGCCGATCCCGAGCATTATAAATGGGAGTTTTGTTTTGACGGCGAACCGTACTTTATTCTTTGCGCTACACCGGGGCACGAGGCGAGAAAAAGCCGAAGCTTTCCTTTTTTTATGATCACCTTTCAGCCGAGATGGGTGTTTGAAGAGTTAAATGGCTCAACGGCTTTTGGCCGCAACATGAGCAGACTGATCCGCTCCCGTTTAGAGGCCTATGATGAAGCTCCGATTCACCCGCAATTAGGCTGGTATGGAGAAAAGGATAATCGTGAATGGAAGCAGTATTTCCTCCGTGATGACGAAAAACAGGTATCGAAGTGCCCATTTTCTTATTTAAAGAACATGTTCAACAAACTGAAATAAATCACGGACTTGCAGGGCGGTCTTTATGACCCTGCTTTTTTTGATAGATCATGGTCACGATGGCGATGATCACAAGAAAACCGATGCTCACAAAAAAACCGGGCCGGCTTGATTTTTCAAACAATGTACCGGACACAGCCGCAGCAATCAGAATCATCGCTAAATAAATTTGCGTTTTTCCCATGCCCTCAGGATCAGTCAGCTTTTTGCTGGAGAACAGGATAAACAGCCAAGTGTATAAAAGCATAAGCCCCGCGGCTGTTGTCATATGCTCATAAATGTTTTTAGGCAGCACTAATGACAGAATAATGGAGAGGATAAGCCCCGCAAACGTCAGCCCCAGTGCCGGCCAGCATATTTTTTTGCCTTCCTTTAGAGTAAAGCATTTCGGCGCGTCGCCGTCATCAGCCATCGTACAAAGCAATGTCGTAACCGCAAAAAGCGAAGCGACAAGGGTCGAGAACCCGGCGATGATGAAAATCCCGTTAAATATATCGAGGATGATCTCAAGGTTATATCCTTTTAACGACGTAATGAACGGACTGTCCTGTTCAGTGAACGAGTGTAACGGAACCAAAAGCAGAGCCAGCCCGATTGAAATGATATAAACAATCGCCAGTGTCGCCAGCATCAGTTTCCCTGATTTAGACGCTTCCTCAGGTTTTTTTAAGTGAACCGCCATCAGCCCCATGACTTCAATTCCGCCAAAGGCGTAAAACGCGTAGATTAAACCTGTCCACAGCCCCATGGCGCCGTATGGGAAAAACTCACTCGTCTTATTTGGAACATGTATGCCATGATTTCCGCCTGACAGGATACCGCATAACGCCAGAATGGCAATGACAATAAACATAAAAATAGCGGCTGTTTTAATCACTGCCAACACGTTTTCTGTTTTTTCAAAGACAGACAGGCCGGTGAAAATAATAAGAAGCCCGAGGACCGCGTAGATTGAGGCAAACACCCATAGCGGCACTTGAGGAAACCAATGCTTCGTAAATAGCGAAATGGCTGTCAGCTGGCTGCCGGTAATCAGCATTTCTGACGACCAGTACACCCAGCCATTGCTGAAGCCTGCCCATTTGCCGAATGCTTTTCGGGCATACGCACAAAACGAGCCCTTTTCCGGTTGCTTCGCCGACAGCTTGGCGAGCTGTTCAAAGACAAAATACGTACCGATCCCTGCGATCAGAAATGAAAGGAGAACGGAAAAACCACTTTTTACAATTGCGATGCTGGAACCGAGAAAAAAGCCAGTTCCAATCGTGCAGCCGACTCCGATCAGTGACAGCTGCCACCAAGCCAGATTCCCTTTTGGCTGGTCTTTTTTTGTTTGGCTCATTATTTATTCAACCCCTTTTATCTAAGGTTAGATTGCGACCCGCCCGAAGCTTATATACATCGGATTTTTGCCTCTTTTTACATGGAGATGGAGGCGGACGCTCATACTAATGAAAAAAGGAGCAAACCAATGACACAGCAATATATCGTGGAGCCGAAAAAAGGGCTTGGGCTGAAGCTGAAAAAGGGGCAGATTTTAAAGGTGGTTGATGTAGAAGGGCAGCAGGTGGCTGATTTTGTCGCATACCATGCCAAGGATTTTTATGAACACCTTGATCAGGGAGCGACAATTGACGCCAATCATTCCATTCATGTGAAGGTCAACGACCATCTCTACTCCAATCTGTACAAACCGATGCTGACGCTGATTGAGGATACGGTCGGCAAGCATGACCTGCTTCTGCCCGCCTGCCGTCCTGATATGAACAGGCTCTTATACGGCAAGCAAAAGGATGAGTTTCAGGATACGTGCTATGACAATATGAACCGTGCGCTTGAACAGTTTGGCGTGCCGAAGCCTCACATGCATTATCCCTTTGCGATTTTTATGAATACCGTTCTTGATGAGAAAGGGAATCTGTCTGTGGAAACACCGCTTTCAAATGCCGGAGATTACGTAAGGCTTAGGGCGGAGATGGATTTAATTGTCGCGTTTTCTTCCTGCCCGATTGAAAAAGGGAAATGCAATGGCGACAGTGTGACATCCATACGGGTTGAAGTCAGTTGATCTCTCTTGTTCACTGTGAATGAAGACCTGTGCTATATTTAAGAGGGATACATAACAGTCATGATTCATTTTCATTGATTTGGGGAAATGAACAGTAACAAGGGAAAATGTACAGGAGGAATGATTGGGATGAGCATGCAGGAAAAGATTATGCGTGAGTTACATGTGAAGCCCTCAATTGATCCAAAGCAAGAAATTGAGGACCGAGTCAATTTTTTAAAACAATATGTAAAGAAAACCGGTGCTAAAGGCTTTGTATTGGGAATCAGCGGCGGACAGGATTCAACGCTTGCGGGAAGACTTGCCCAGCTTGCGGTGGAGAGCATTCGCGAGGAGGGCGGGGACGCTCAATTTATCGCGGTCCGTCTTCCGCATGGCACACAGCAGGATGAAGACGATGCCCAGCTTGCTTTGAAGTTTATTAAGCCGGATAAATCATGGAAGTTTGATATTAAATCGACAGTCAGCGCGTTTTCGGATCAGTATCAGCAGGAAACAGGCGACCAGCTGACTGACTTTAATAAAGGAAACGTTAAAGCGAGAACAAGAATGATTGCGCAATACGCGATCGGCGGCCAGGAAGGCCTTCTTGTGTTAGGAACAGATCATGCGGCTGAAGCAGTGACTGGTTTCTTTACGAAGTACGGTGACGGCGGAGCAGACCTCCTGCCGCTGACAGGCTTGACAAAGCGCCAGGGAAGAAGCCTGCTGAAAGAGCTGGGTGCACCGGAACGCTTATATTTAAAAGAACCAACTGCCGATCTGCTCGATGAAAAACCGCAGCAGTCGGATGAAACAGAGCTTGGCATTTCCTACGAAGAGATTGACGATTATCTCGAAGGAAAACAAGTATCAGCGAAAGTATCAGAAGCGCTGGAAAAACGCTACAGCATGACTGAACATAAACGTCAGGTTCCAGCGTCAATGTTTGATGACTGGTGGAAATAAGTTGAAGAAAGCCCGCTCTCGGAGCGGGCTTTTGTCATGTCCCGGCGCTTTATTTGATGCGGATATGATTCAGCTTAACCCTTAATCTGTCGGTGAACCTTCGGAGACTGCCTCTTGTATCAGGGTCTAATGGGAGCTCGGCTCTCGCGGCAATGGTTTCTGCCACATCCTGAATCGACAGGTTGTCTGTTTGAATGCGGCCCTCAAAAATGGGTGATGATAATCCTTCAACGCAGCGGTCAATTTGTTTGGCGGCCCATGAGTTTTTTCCTTCTGCTCTGGTGCGCAGCCGTTTTAACAAGGTTTCCTTTGAAGCCATTAGTGTAAAGTGGTGAACGATCCTGCCTTCCTGTCTGAGCCTGCTGAGAATCTCATTGAAGTATTCAGGATGCACAATCGTCATTGGTACAATAATGATGCCGTGGTATGTATCTGTCAGAGAAGCTAGCAAACGGTAATTGAACGTCCGCCATAAGGGATAGCTTTGAAAATCGTCCTCCGCAATCTCTTGCGGCACCATGGAGCGCAGCGCAAAGCCCATTTTCTCAGGATCATATACATAAGAGGATTTCAGCCTTCTGTGCAGCTCGAAGGCTGTTTGTGTTTTTCCGGAACCGAATGCCCCGTTTATCCAAATGATCATTGCCATTTCTCCCTTCTTATTTATCATACAAAAAAAGACCCTTCGATCGAAGAATCAGCTGGAAAAATACAGAAGGTTTTAATGCTTTTTTGCGTCGAAGTATTAAAATATCTGCGGAAATGTTGTACAATGAATGTCATTCAGGCAAAAACGTTTGAACGGAAAAGGACGGGCAAGCCGGCATCTATATAAATATTCGCTAAATAAGCATATAATGAAAATAAAATTTCATTCCTTAGGAGGATTTCGCCGAAGATGAACGCAAAACGAGCCATCCCAGTAAGAGAAAGAAATATCGTCCTGATCGGATTCATGGGTGTTGGAAAAACAACAATCGGCCAATTGGTCGCTAAAAAATTATATAGAGATTTTATCGATATTGACCAAGAGATCGAAAAGGATTTCAACATGTCAATCCCTGAGATGTTTGAGGAAAAGGGAGAAGACTTTTTCCGAAAAACGGAGAAGGAATATATTTTAGACATCTGCCATCATAAAAGATTCAAAATCGTATCTCTGGGTGGGGGATCTTTTAAACAAGAGGAAATCAGAAATTGCTGTCTGGAAAACTGTCTCGTGCTTCATCTGGACCTGTCATGGGAGAACTGGAAGCAGCGCGCGGATTTATTGATTGAAAGCCGCCCGGTGCTGCATAACCGTTCAATGGATGAAATGGAACAGCTGTTTAACGAGAGAAAAGTCATTTATGACAAGCACAATTCAAAAGTGGCAACAGACAACCTTTCCCCGGAAGAGGTTGCCGATTATATTGTAGAGACATTAAAAATTGGCTGGGACCTTTACCAGCCGATGTAAAAAGCCGTGCGCAGCGCACGGCTTTTTTTATCGTTTTATCCCTTGTATCAAAATCGCTTTTAAACAAAAGGAGTCGGGCTGTCCGTTTTGGTTCAATGTAATACAGAATGTGTCTTGTGCTTCGTCTGATGCGTGATTCAAGTGGGTAATGATTTGTTTTTCCCGGTCAGCGGAGGTTCCGCCTCGTTTGATCCAGCTGTCATATTGAATCGGCAAATTCCACTTTTGGATGTCTTGATAGGCCAGTTGGTTGGCGCTGAACATCGCCTGCCATTCTGATAATGAGCTTTCTCGAACATGGGAAGGGTCTCGAAGCCGGTTCAACTGATTGACAAACTCATCAAGAACGGGATCTTCAGGCGCATAATGATCCACTAAAAGAAAACGTCCGTCCTGTTTCAATACGCGTGCAACCTCGCTGACGGCTTTGCGTACATCTGAAAAATGGTGGGCTGCGTATCGGCAGGTGATGATATCAAATGAATCGTCAGGGAAGGGAAGTGACTCTGCCGTTCCTTGCTGAAAGCGTACGTTTTCAGCTCCTTTTTCTTGCGCGAAGGAGGACGCAACCTCTACCATCTCTTTCGTCGCATCAATACCGATGCACTCCTGCACATAAGGAGAAAATGCCAGCGCCGTATGGCCGGCACCCGCTCCGATATCCAGCAGCCGATGCTCTGCCCGGCATTCCGCCGTTTTGATCATCAGCCCCAAATCTTCCCCCTCGGCAAATACCTTCTCATCCCGATACATCTCGGCATTTGTAGAAAACGGTGTTTCATTTGTCATTTGAACCAGCTCCTTCTTTTGTTTAATGATGATATGGATTATGTTAGCAATTTCTGTTATGATTCGTCCAAGATATAAAAATGATAAAAACGATAGGTTCAACCTATGGAGGCTGAAATGGATATTAGAGTAATGGAATACGCAGCGGAAATCGCCCGGCACCAAAGCTTTACAAAAGCGGCGGAGCATCTTCATATCGCTCAGCCGTCTCTCAGCCAGCAAATCAAAAAGCTTGAGGCTGAGCTGGGGCTTACTCTTTTTCACAGATCCCCCGGCTCTGTTACACTGACACCCCACGGCAGGCGTTTCATTGAAAAAGCCGAGGACATCATTCGTTCCAGAGATGACTTGCTCCGGGAGATGCAGGAGCGCTCGCAAGGACTGGGGCAAAAGCTTTCGATTGGGATTCCTGCTGTAACAGGGAGATATCTCTTTCCGCCGCTGCTGAAGCAGTTTTTGGCGCGCTATCCCCATGTGGAGGTTCAGCTTGTTGAAAAAGATCCGGTTTCATTAGAGGAAATGACGGCAAAGGGAGAGGTTGACCTTTCTGTTTTATCCTTGCCGATCGAAGATGAACGGCTCTCCATTACACCCTTGCTCACGGAACCGATTGTTCTCGCAGTGCCGAAGGAAAAGCAAAGATGGATGCCGCCGGAAATGATCGCGCTGATTGAGAAAGCGCTGGAAGGTAAAGAGGGCCGCCAGCCGTGCGTGCCGCTTGACATGGTCAGGCAGGTGCCATTTATTCTGTTAAAAGAAGGCTTCGGCTTTCGCAGAACAGTTCTCGATCTCTGTGCGGAAAGCGGCTTTAAGCCGAATGCTGCCTTCAAGACGAGCCATATTGAAACGGCCCAATCCCTTGTGGCTAACGGATTAGGCGTGACAATGGCGCCGAATATGGTTAGAAGGGATAAAGATCCGGGTGTGATCTATTTATCGATTCAATCCGCGCCATCACGAACCCTCGTCTTTGTCTTTCTAAAGAACCGCTATGTCAGTCTGACAGCCCGGGCCTTTATGGAACTGAGCCGGGAAGGTCTTAAACAAACGTTTGATGAAAGCTGTCTGGGAAACAAAGATGAAAATATTTAGAAAACAAATCCGAAACATGATAGTATAGGAATACAAACTAAATCTTATAAAACAAAGGGGAATAATCGGAAATGCAACTATTCGATCTGCCGCTCGACCAATTGCGAACATATAAGCCTGAAAAAACAGCATCGAAAGATTTTTCTGAGTTTTGGAAATTGTCTTTGGATGAACTTGCAAAAGTCCAAGCAGAACCTGATTTACAGCTGGTTGACTATCCTGCTGACGGAGTAAAAGTGTACCGTCTCACATATAAAAGTTTCGGAAACGCCCGCATTTCTGGATGGTACGCGGTGCCTGACAAGGAAGGCCCGCATCCGGCGATCGTGAAATATCATGGCTACAATGCAAGCTATGACGGTGAAATTCATGAAATGGTAAACTGGGCACTTCATGGCTACGCCGCATTCGGCATGCTTGTCCGCGGCCAGCAGAGCAGTGAGGATACGAGTATTTCACCGCACGGTCACGCTTTGGGCTGGATGACCAAAGGCATTCTTGATAAAGATACATACTATTACCGCGGTGTTTATTTGGACGCCGTCCGCGCGCTTGAAGTGATCAGCAGCTTTGACGAGGTTGACGAAACAAGGATCGGTGTGACAGGCGGAAGCCAAGGCGGAGGATTAACCATTGCCGCCGCAGCTCTGTCAGACATTCCAAAAGCCGCCGTTGCCGATTATCCTTATTTAAGCAACTTCGAACGGGCCATTGATGTGGCGCTTGAACAGCCGTACCTTGAAATCAATTCCTTCTTTAGAAGAAATGGCAGCCCGGAAACAGAACTGCAGGCTATGAAGACACTTTCATATTTCGATATTATGAATCTCGCTGATCGAGTGAAAGTGCCTGTCCTGATGTCGATCGGTCTGATTGACAAGGTTACGCCGCCGTCCACCGTATTTGCCGCCTACAATCATTTGGAAACAGAGAAAGAGCTGAAGGTGTACCGTTACTTCGGACATGAGTATATCCCTGCTTTTCAAACGGAAAAACTCGCTTTCTTTAAGCAGCATCTTAAAGGCTGATAAATGTGAAAAGCCGCCAAATATTTTCCGGCGGTTTTTTTCTGCAAACTGCCGGAATGAGAACAGACTGGAGACGAATAGATATGAAACAAAGAATCATTGATGAATTAAAACGAATCGAGCAGTCATACGGGGTCAAAATCGTGTATGCCGTCGAGTCAGGGAGCCGCGCATGGGGATTCCCGTCGCAGGATAGTGATTACGATGTCCGCTTTATTTATGTGCCGAAAAAGGAGTGGTATTTTTCAATTGAGCAGGAGCGCGATGTCATTGAAGAACCGATTCACGATTTGCTGGATATCAGCGGCTGGGAGCTGAGAAAGACGCTTCGGCTTTTCAAAAAGTCAAACCCTCCGCTCCTCGAATGGCTGTCCTCAGACATTGTGTATTACGAAGCATTTACGACCGCAGAGCAGTTAAGAAAACTGCGAACGGAGGCATTTAAGCCTGAAGCAAGCGTGTATCACTATATCAATATGGCGAGAAGGAACGTCAAGGATTACCTTCAAGGACAAGAGGTCAAAATCAAAAAGTATTTCTACGTGCTTCGGCCTATCTTGGCCTGCCAATGGATTGAAAAGCACGGAACCATTCCGCCAATGGACTTTACTGTTTTGATGGAGGAACTTGTTGCTGAACCTGAGCTGAAGGCTGAAATGGAGACCTTGCTTGAACGGAAAAAAAGAGGTGAAGAGCTTGACCTCGAAGCAAGAATCGATGTTATTCACCAATTCATTGAAACGGAAATCGAAAGAATCATGGAAGCGGCAAAAGAACTGAAGGCAGAGAAAAAAGATATGACACCTGAATTGAACCGTTTGCTTTTGAATACGGTTGAAGAAGTGTGGAAGGATGGAGGAAGCTGATGTTTTTTGTCGCTTCCTTTTCTCCTTTATTCGACATAATTCCCCGACTTTCTAACTATCTGATTGTGGAAAAACCACAAAAATAATCAGAATCTTTGTATTTTGAGAATATTGTGAACGTCGGTTTTGTCCATTTACAATAAACTCATACAAATACTTCTTAGATTGCGGGGTGTTGAGGTTGGAAGTGATCACAAGAGATTTTTTCTTATTTTTATCCAAAAGCGGCTTTCTCAATAAAATGGCAAAGAACTGGGGAAGCAGAGTAGCAGCGGGTAAAATTATCGGCGGGAATGACTTTAACAGTTCAATCCCGACCATTCGACAGCTTAACAGCCAAGGTTTGTCAGTTACTGTCGATCATTTAGGAGAGTTTGTGAACAGCGCCGAGGTCGCACGGGAGCGTACGGAAGAGTGCATTCAAACCATTGCGACCATTGCGGATCAGGAGCTGAACTCACACGTTTCTTTAAAAATGACGTCTTTAGGTCTGGATATAGATATGGATCTGGTGTATGAAAATATGACGAAAATCCTTCAGACGGCTGAGAAGCATAAAATCATGGTCACCATCGACATGGAAGATGAAGTCAGATGCCAGAAAACGCTTGATATTTTCAAAGATTTCAGAAGGAAATACGAGTATGTAAGCACAGTGCTGCAAGCCTATCTGTACCGGACGGAAAAAGACATTGACGATTTAAATTCTTTAAACCCGTTCCTTCGCCTTGTAAAAGGAGCTTATAAAGAATCAGAAAAAGTAGCTTACCCGGAGAAAAGCGACGTCGATGAAAATTACAAAAAAATCATCCGAAAGCAGCTCTTAAACGGTCACTATACAGCGATTGCCACACATGACGACAAAATGATCGACTTTACAAAGCAGCTTGCCAAGGAACATGGCATTGCCAATGACAAGTTTGAATTTCAGATGCTGTACGGCATGCGGTCGCAAACCCAGCTCAGCCTCGTAAAAGAAGGTTATAACATGAGAGTCTACCTGCCATACGGCGAGGATTGGTACGGCTACTTTATGAGACGCCTTGCAGAACGTCCGTCAAACATTGCCTTCGCTTTCAAAGGAATGACAAAGAAGTAAAAAAGGAGAGATTATCATGACAACACCTTACAAACACGAGCCATTCACAAATTTCCAAGACCAAAACAACGTGGAAGCGTTTAAAAAAGCGCTTGCGACAGTAAGCGAATATTTAGGAAAAGACTATCCGCTTGTCATTAACGGCGAGAGGGTAGAAACAGAAGCGAAAATCGTTTCAATCAACCCGGCTGATAAAGAAGAAGTCGTCGGCCGAGTGTCAAAAGCTTCTCAAGAGCACGCTGAGCAAGCGATTCAAGCGGCTGCGACAGCATTCGAAGAGTGGAGATACACATCTCCTGAAGAGAGAGCGGCTGTCCTGTTCCGCGCTGCTGCCAAAGTCCGCAGAAGAAAACATGAATTTTCTGCTTTGCTTGTAAAAGAAGCAGGAAAGCCTTGGAACGAGGCGGATGCAGATACGGCTGAAGCGATTGACTTCATGGAGTATTATGCACGCCAAATGATCGAACTGGCAAAAGGCAAACCGGTCAACAGCCGTGAAGGCGAGAAAAACCAATATGTATACACGCCGACTGGAGTGACAGTTGTTATTCCGCCGTGGAACTTCTTGTTTGCGATCATGGCAGGAACAACAGTGGCGCCGATCGTTACTGGGAACACAGTGGTTCTAAAACCTGCGAGTGCTACACCTGTTATTGCAGCAAAATTTGTTGAGGTGCTTGAAGAGTCCGGATTGCCAAAAGGCGTAGTCAACTTTGTTCCTGGAAGCGGAGCAGAAGTAGGCGATTATCTTGTTGACCATCCGAAAACAAGCCTTATCACATTTACGGGATCAAGAGAAGTTGGCACGAGAATTTTCGAACGCGCGGCGAAGGTTCAGCCGGGCCAGCAGCATTTAAAACGTGTCATCGCTGAAATGGGCGGTAAAGATACGGTTGTTGTCGACGAGGATGCGGACATTGAATTAGCGGCTCAATCGATCTTCACATCTGCATTCGGCTTTGCCGGACAAAAATGTTCTGCAGGTTCACGTGCAGTTGTCCATGAAAAAGTGTATGATCAAGTATTAGAGCGTGTCATTGAAATTACGGAATCAAAAGTAACTGCTAAACCTGACAGTGCAGATGTTTATATGGGACCTGTCATTGACCAAGGTTCTTATGATAAAATTATGAGCTATATTGAGATCGGAAAACAGGAAGGGCGTTTAGTAAGCGGCGGCACTGGTGATGATTCGAAAGGATACTTCATCAAACCGACGATCTTCGCTGACCTTGATCCGAAAGCAAGACTCATGCAGGAAGAAATTTTCGGACCTGTCGTTGCATTTTGTAAAGTGTCAGACTTTGATGAAGCTTTAGAAGTGGCAAACAATACTGAATATGGTTTGACAGGCGCGGTGATTACAAACAACCGCAAGCACATCGAGCGTGCGAAACAGGAATTCCATGTTGGAAACCTATACTTCAACCGCAACTGTACAGGTGCTATCGTCGGCTACCATCCGTTTGGCGGCTTCAAAATGTCCGGAACGGATTCAAAAGCAGGCGGTCCGGATTACTTGGCACTGCATATGCAAGCAAAAACAATCAGTGAAATGTTCTAAAGCGGGACTAAATGGGCATCCTCCCTGCGGGGATGTCCATTTCATCCATATACCATAAAAAAGAGGAGGAAGTGCCATAGAAAACATACAGCTGATTATTTCGATTTGTATTTATATGGCGGGGATGATGCTGATCGGCTACTTTGCTTACAAGCGCACGTCGAATCTGACGGATTACATGCTTGGAGGACGCTCTTTGGGTCCGGCCGTAACCGCTCTCAGTGCCGGTGCTGCCGATATGAGCGGCTGGCTGCTGATGGGTCTCCCGGGCGCCATGTTTTCAACAGGTCTGAGCGGTATTTGGATTGTGTTCGGACTTTGCCTTGGGGCATGGGCGAACTGGCTCTATGTTGCGCCTCGGCTGAGAACCTATACTGAACAAGCGGGGAATTCCATCACAATTCCCGGGTTCCTTGAAAATCGCTTCGGAGACCATTCGAAGCTGCTGAGACTATTTTCAGGGATTGTGATTTTAGTTTTCTTCACATTTTATGTTTCGTCTGGAATGGTATCCGGCGGCGTTTTATTCAACAGTATTTTGGGGATGGATTATCACACCGGCCTGTGGGTTGTGACTGGTGTTGTTGTGGCGTATACCCTGTTTGGCGGCTTTTTGGCAGTCAGCTGGACAGATTTTGTTCAGGGGATCATTATGTTTGCCGCACTCATCCTTGTTCCGATCGTTACGTTTTTCCATACGGGAGGAGCAAGTGAAACAGTTACTGAAATCCGCTCTGTTGATCCAGATATGTTTAATATTTTCAAAGGAACAAGCGTCCTTGGCATTATTTCTTTGTTTGCCTGGGGTTTGGGCTACTTTGGCCAGCCGCATATCATTGTGCGTTTTATGGCGATAACGTCCGTAAAAGAGATCAAAAGAGCGCGCAGAATCGGAATGGGCTGGATGATTTTGTCGGCAGTCGGCGCTGTGCTGACCGGTTTGGGCGGAATCGCTTATTACCATCAGAATGGCATGACACTGAAGGATCCTGAGACGATTTTTATTCAATTAGGGAATATTTTGTTCCATCCGATTATCACAGGTTTTCTGATTTCAGCTATTTTGGCCGCAATTATGAGCACAATTTCTTCCCAGCTGCTTGTGACATCAAGCTCTCTGGTAGAAGATTTGTATAAGTCGATGTTCAGACGCTCAGCTTCTGATAAAGAGCTGGTGTTTTTGGGCCGTATGGCTGTGCTTGTGATTTCTGTCATCGCATTATTCCTGGCTTGGGAGAAAAATAATACAATCCTTGGATTGGTAAGCTATGCGTGGGCGGGCTTCGGTGCATCATTCGGGCCGGTTGTGCTGCTCAGTCTGTTTTGGAAACGAATGACCAAATGGGGGGCACTCGCCGGCATGATTGTGGGAGCAGCAACTGTAATCATTTGGGCGAATGCCGGTCTTTCGGACTTTCTGTATGAAATCATACCTGGTTTTGCTGCGAGTCTATTAACTGTCTTTATCGTCAGTGTATTGACGCAGGCTCCGTCACAAGCTGTCGAAGACCAGTTTAAAGACTACCAAGATACAATGTCACAATAAAGATCGAAAGGAGGAGGAAGGGGCTATCCCTTTTTCCTCTTTTCTCCTTTTAAGCGGCCATTTTTTCTTTTGGAAACAAACGTATTTTTTTCTATACAAAAAGCCCCCGTATGGATATGATTAAAGTAAAAAAAGTATAGGAGAAAAAGGTATGGAAGAGCTTTTAGAGAGAGTTTTTTCATTTTCAGATGTTGATAAGCTGATTGATTTTATCAGTTATGAACTGCAAAAACCAGTCATCCTGGAAAGCGCGGATTTCTTTTTGTTAGCCTATAATTCTTACTATATTAACCATTTTGACTCTGCCAACCAGCAGACTATTTTCTCAAAAAAATGTCCGGTTCAGATTTTTGAGAGGTTTTTGAAGGACGGAATCATTGAAAAACTGAAAACAGAACCTGAGCCTTTTCGCGTCAATAAAATTGAAAGCATTGGGTTAAACCAGAGGGTGGTCGTGAGTGCAAAGCACAAAGGGGAAGTCATGGGCTACATCTGGGTTCAGGAGCTGGACCAAAATCTGACGGAAGAAGAGCTCGATTTTTTGTATGAGACCTCTTTTCATGTCGGGAAAATCATTTATAAAACGAACAAATTGAAACAGGAAAAGGAAGAAAAAGCAGAGGATCTCATCAAACGGGCGATCTATCAGCAATTCACCTCTGAGAAGGACCTCAGACGAGAAGCTGAAAAGATCAACACCGTGCTGCCTTCCATGTTTTCAGTTGTTATCCTGCACGCCGCGAATGGGGATGGGGAAGCGGTTGAGGATTTAAAGGAAAATATCAGGTCGTACCTGAATTTACGGGATAAAGTCAGTCATGTCTTAACGATCGAATCAAATATTGTCATCGTCGTAGCGAGTTTTTCCCAAAAAAGCTCCGTCTCCTCAGCAGCTTCTGAATTTATTAACAAGCTGTTAACACATTTTCACTTTCAAAAAATACCTACCCCTATTTATATCGGTATCGGAAACGAATATAATCACCTTCTCAAGCTTGGCAAGAGCTACACAGAAGCACTCGAAGTCATCAAAGCCGCAGAAATCACCGGCAATCAGGAAAACATTCCATATGAATATGCCAAACTCGGCATTTATCGCTATTTAGAAAGCATTGAACAGAAAAACGAACTTTTAGAATACGAGAATAAGGATTTGGCTTTATTAAAAGCGAAAGACGAAGAAAGCAGCACTGAGCTGCTCAAAACCTTGGAAATCTATCTCCTCAACAACTGCAAAACAAAACCAGCGGCTGAACAGCTGTTCATTCACCAAAATACATTGAATTACCGCATCAAACAGATTACTGAGATGACATCAATCGATTTAAGCGATTTCAGAACGCGATGCCAGCTCTATCTTGATTTGATGCTGATGAAAAAGAAATAAAAAAGAAACCAGTACTTGTACTGGTTTCGTCTTCATTTAAAATCCTCTGTAAACGTACGGATCATCAGGCTTTTTAATGGTGTTCCAGTCGGTTACTTTCACAACAGGGAGAGTTGATTTGAATGGCTGATAATATTCTGAGGCCAGAGTGCCTTTAATCTGAATCCATTCATCATCCTTGATGTTCATGTCCTTCGGAAACTCCACAAGCATCCCGTACACGCCGGAATCAGCGATACAGTGAATGACGCCAAACCTCAACACGAACAGCTGATTTTTGTTAATCGCGTTTCCTTTGTACGCAAATCCATGAAATTCAATCGTCCGTCCGAGAAATTCACCCGGATAGTTATAGATGGTTTCCATTCCTTTTAGGAAATCATCATCGGTCAGAGAAATCTCTTTTTTGCCGGAATACTTATTAAACAGCTGTTTCATCTGTTTGTCATAGCTGTCTTGCGCGTAATAAAGGCTGGCATCAGGCCGCAAATACTGTGTTTGGGAGTAATGATCTCCGCTCTCCATCGCCTTAAACGAGAACCCTTTTGTTTTGACAATCGATGAGTCAAGCGTTGCAATCGGGAAGAAAATGCCTGACACCAAAGGAAAAAGAAAAACAACATAAATCAAATAACGCTGATAAAATGGCTTGTTTTGCTCATGATCATGCTCGTGATCATGGCCGCACCCGCAATCATGGTCATGGTGATGCCCGCCTTTTTCAGGCGACTTGATAAATAGATATGCTTGGACGGCGGTCAGAATGGCCAGCAGGAAGATCGCAATAAAGGAAAGATAGGCATATTTCATATTGATATATTTTGTTAGATTTCCTGAGGCATGCAGATGATAAAAGAAAAACGTAAATCCCATCAGCACCAATAGACGAAACACCCAATCACCCCTTTACCAGTAGTGATCCCGCTAAGACGAGCACGACAATGTACGTAATCAGCAGGAAAACAAATCGTTTTTTGAAGGCCGCAAGCATCATCAATAGATTCTTAATATCCACCATTGCCCCAAAGACGAGAAAGGCGATTAACGACCCTAATGAAAATGTGCTGCTGAAGGAAGACGCGATGAATGCATCAACTTCTGAACAAAGCGACAAGACAAATGCCAGACTCATCATCACGAGGGAAGAGGATACATCACTTTGCCCGATCGCAAGCAAAGTGGATGTTTTGACATACGTCTGCATGGCTGCTGCGATAAAGGCGCCGATGATTAAATATTTCCCCACGGAGAAAAATTCATCAATGGCATGACGCAAGGTCCCGCCCAGCTTTTGGAGCAAGGTGCCGTGATGATGATGGTGCCCGGGTTCGTCAGGCTTTAAAAGCTGATTATCCTTAAATTGATAGGATAAGATGACCCCGATGATCAGCGAAACGGCGAGAGCCAGTCCGCCTCTGTAAAAGACAACGCTCCATCTATTCCCGAACGCAATATAAGTAGAAAATAAAACGATAGGATTAATGATAGGCGCGGTCAGCATGAAAGCTACGCCCGCATGCAGAGGAACTCCCTTTAACAGAAGCCGCCTCGTAATCGGGATGATGCCGCATTCGCAGGCGGGAAATAAAACGCCGGCCAGCGCACCGAATAAAACGGCGAGAAAACGGTTTTTCGGCATGATTCTTGCAATCATTTCTTCAGAAACAAACATTTGAATGATTCCGGAAAGTATGACGCCAATCAGAATAAACGGAATGGCTTCTATTAAAATGCTGATAAAAATAGAATTCAGCTGAAGAAAAGATGATGGTGCTGTCACAATAAAACCTCCGCTCATGGTAAGCTGCCTCTCTTATGATACCAGAAAAAAAGGCACTGCTTGTTTGACGGAGGAGGGGAAAGGATCGTTTCACTTTGGTGGGGATTCTAAAAAGCCGAGTAGGATACTGTCTGTTTCAGCAGCTTCTTTTCCGAGCCAAATCAGGTGCCCCCATGAGTGAAGCAAACAGAGGGCGGCGTCACGAATGTGCTCTTTTGCATGATGTGCATGTGACAAGTCAACCAATCCATCATAAACACTTTGCATAATCAGCACAGGACATGAGATAGCCTGCAGTTCTTTCGAAGAGACAGCGGTTGTTTGTGACAAGTCAAGAAGAAATCCTTCACCCGAGCGCTGGCGGCTGTTCATTTTTCGAAAAGCTTCTATGTCGCTTTCATCCATCAAGGACTTGATTCGCTGAAACGGAAGCGTGCTGAATTGCGGGCTCATAGCACGAAATATCCAACGTGGAAAGGCGTTATTCAAAGAAGAAATCAGCTTCCATATCCACTTTTCCAGCGGCGGACGGAAGAGGATTCTTCCGACTTTGTATTCCGCGTCTTTGGGGGTAAGCCATTCCTTTGTGACCGCGGATTGCAGGATCAAAGTGTTTACTCTTTCCGGATAATGTGAGGCAAAGTATATGCCGCTCGGCCCTCCTGCTGAGATGGCGATCACATGGACGCGTTCGAGTTGTAAATGATCTAATATATTCACATAAAAACGGCAGGCATCAGCAAGGATTTTTCCAATCTCTTTTGACGTTCGTCCGTAGCCGGGCCTTGAAGGCGTAATGATGGAATACCCCTGCTCAATCAGTGCTGTGTACCCGAATTCCTCGTAACAATTTGAATGGCCGCCATGCATGACAAGGATTGGGGTGCCCTTGCCTGTCACAGAATATTCTAGTGTACGGCCTTCGATAGTGATTGTTTCGACTCGTCTTTTCATTTGTTTCACCCAATTGTTTTTTGCCTATTATAGAGTTTTCAGCAATTGACCACAAGGAGAAGAAATGAATAAACAAAGGACCTTGAAATATGATATACTTTGTATTGATATTCATTCTCAATTAAAGTTGTTGATATAGATGTGAACGGGAGGCAGGACGGATGGCTGAGAATCAAGAGGTATATGACGTTACGATTATAGGCGGGGGGCCGATTGGGCTGTTTACTGCTTTTTACTGCGGGATGCGGGAGCTGAAAACAAAGGTAATCGAATTTTTGCCGAAGCTCGGAGGGAAAGTGTCTTTATTTTTTCCTGAGAAAATCATTCGCGATATCGGCGGCATACCGGGGATTGCGGGAAAGCAGCTGATCGAGCAGCTGAAGGAGCAGGCGGCGACGTTTGATCCTGATATCGTGCTGAATCAGCGTGTGACCGGGTTAGAACGTCTGAATGACGGCACCATTGTATTGACAGGTTCTGAAGGGGAAAAGCACTATACAAGAACTGTGATTTTGGCTTGCGGCATGGGAACGCTTGAGGTCAATGAGTTTGACAGCGAGGATGCAACTCGGTACGCGGGCAAAAATCTTCATTATGGAGTGGAGAAGCTTGATGCGTTTAAAGGGAAGCGCGTGGTGATATCAGGCGGCGGAGATACTGCCGTCGATTGGGCCAATGAGCTGGAACCGATTGCGGCGTCTGTGACTGTCGTTCATCGCCGCGAGGCATTCGGAGGAATGGAAAGCAGTGTGACGAAAATGAAGCAATCATCGGTGCGAGTGCTGACGCCTTATCGTCTGGAGCAGCTGAGCGGCAATGAGGAGCGCATCCAAAAAGTGACGATTTGCCATACGGAGTCTGGCCAGAGGGAAGAGATAGAGGTTGATGAACTGATCATTAATCATGGCTTCAAAATTGATCTCGGGCCGATGAAGGAGTGGGGGCTGGAGATTGAAGAAGGCAGGGTGAAAGCAGACAGACATATGCGGACGAATCTTCCGGGCGTGTTTGTGGCAGGGGACGCGGCTTTTTATGAAAGCAAGCTGAGATTGATTGCCGGAGGCTTTACCGAAGGCCCGACAGCGGTCAACAGCGCTAAGGCTTATTTGGACCCTAAGGCTGAGAATATGGCGATGTATTCAACCCATCATAAAAAATTGGTGCATAAATAAAACAGCCCTTGAGGAAAAGGGCTGCTTGCCATCAGCTGTGAAGGAGTTTTTTTTCCGCTTGTTGATTGTGGATGAAAGCAAACAATTCATCCTGTGCTTGGACGGCTGCGAATCCATAAGCGCCGGCAGCCGAATCATCGCCTATGCAGACGATAGGGGGGCGGCTTGCTGATGGTTCTGGTGAAATGCCAATTTGTTGTCCATTACTGATCAATTGCTGAACGGACAGCTTGTTCGGGCAAATGACCATGTGCAACGGGGATTCACTGATGGTACGCTGAATCATGTGGGTGAACCGGTCGTCTATGACATTTTCATGAGTGATATAAAACGAACTGGACTCATGCGTCGGGACATTTTCCACTGCAGGGCGGCTCCCAACAACAAGGCGTTTTTCTGAATCAGGCTGAATGGCGGTGACAAGAAAACCCCGTTTTTCAAGCTCCGCCTTTGCTTGCTCAGTTGCTGCACTCAGTCGGGCTGTCAGCTGGCGGATGTCGATTTTCTTAGAAGCCAGTGCTTTGAAAAATTCACAAACCGCACGGCGCGATGTGAAAAGTATGTCTTCAAAGCTGCCGATCTTTCGAAGAATGTCTTCATTGACGGGCATATTTTCAGTCCGCCACTTGGGCCATTCGATGACATCGGCGCCGGAATCACGCAGCCTGTCTGCAAGCGGGTCTTCATCCTCGCCATGAGTGACTATCATCATATGCCGGCCGATAAGCGGTTTGCTTTCAAACCAGCTGTGTGTTTGAAAGTTAACGATATCTCCGATGACGATAATCGCAGGGTTTGTTATCTGGTGCTCCTGAACTTTTTGCTGAATGTTCTCAAGCGTTCCTTTCACACTTCGCTGGCGGCCCCACGTTCCCCATTGGATGACAATGACAGGGACAGAAGGCGATTTTCCGTATGAAATGAGCTGCTGGCAAATATAAGACAAGTTCTTGACACCCATGTAAAAAACAAGGGTTTGAACGCTTCGGGCAAGCCCTTCCCAGTCAAGGTTCGGCGTGCCTTTTAATGATTTATCATGCGCTGTAATCATGGCAAAAGACGATGCGAAATCCCGATGCGTGACGGGGATGCCCGCATATAGCGGCGCTGCGATTCCAGAGGTGATTCCCGGCACCATTTCATAGCGAATGCCGTGCTCATGAAGAGCATCCGCTTCCTCGCCGACTCTGCCGAATACGCTCGGATCTCCGCCCTTCAAGCGAACGACGGTTGACCCATTTAATGCTTTTTCAACCAGCAGGGCGTTAATTTCTTTTTGTTTCATAAAATGGCGGTCTGGCAGTTTTCCGCAATAAATAAACTGGCAGTCCGGTGATGCAAATTCGAGCAGCCTCGGGTTGGCGAGCCGGTCATATAAAATCACATCTGCTTCCTCGAGCGCCTGTTTTCCTTTAATGGTGAGCAGCCCTGGGTCACCGGGTCCGGCTCCCACGAAATATACGATTCCGTTCTTCATGATCATGTCATCCTTCCGTCACTGTAAAAAATGAAGGACCACTAGAAAAGTGATCCGGTCTTTTGATCAATATACGAGATAAACATGCTCTCCTTCGATCAGCGTTTCGTATGTTTTGACGCATCCGTGGTCAGGTTCTTGAACGATTCCGTCTTCTAAGGAGATTTTCCAGTCGTGCATCGGGCAAAAAACATATTCGCCGCTGACGATGCCTTCTGCCAGAACGCCGCCCTTATGTGGACAGCGGTTTTCGATGGCGCGGATGCTTCCGTTTGAAAGCTTGAAGACTGCAAGCTCCTTATCTTCAATATACACTGTTTTGCCTAATTGTTCAGGCAATTCTCCAATTTTTCCGATACATACTTTCGTTACGTCTTTGTTTACCATGTCCATTCCTCCTTAATGTTTGTTTTTGTCATTATGATGTGGTGACGACATTTTCAAATAATTCTTTAGAAGTTTGTTTATCCTCTAAAAAGTCTTTCCACGGATCCTTGTGGACAGAGAGTGTTTCATTCATTCTGTCGTTCAGCTCCTGCCGCTTTTTAGGATCGTTTAACACGGACTGGACATGGGATAAACCGACGCGCTCAAGCCATGCGGATGTACGCTCCAGATAGTTTGCAGTTTCCCGGTAATATTGCAGGTAAGCGCCTGCGTATTCTAACACTTCTTCATTTGTTTTTACCTTCATCAGCAAATCGCCGGCACGCAAATGGGTTCCGCCGTTTCCGCCGACATAAAGCTCCCAGCCTCCGTCGATGCCGACTACGCCAAGGTCCTTAATGCCGGATTCCGCACAGTTTCGCGGGCAGGCAGACACGGCCATTTTGACTTTATGAGGCGTGTTCAGCCCTTCGAATTTTTTCTCAAGTGCAATGCCCAGTGCCATGGAGTCTTGTGTGCCGAAGCGGCAGAATTGCTCGCCTACGCATGTTTTTACTGTCCGAAGTGTCTTTCCGTACGCGTAGCCTGATGGCATATCAAGATCTTCCCATACCTTCGGAAGGTCTTCTTTTTTCACTCCGATAAGATCAATTCGCTGGCCGCCTGTCATTTTCACGAGCGGGATCTCATATTTGTCGACGACATCAGCGATTTTGCGCAAATCTGTAGAGTTGGTCACGCCGCCGTACATCCGAGGAACGACTGAGTATGTTCCGTCTTTTTGAATATTGGCGTGCATTCGTTCATTAACAAAGCGGGAAGTCCGTTCATCCTCGTATTTGGTTGGATTGATCATGCCTAAGTAGTAGTTCAGAGCCGGACGGCATTTGGAACAGCCTTCTGGCGTTTTCCAGCCGAGCACATTCATGACTTCTCTTGTATGTGACAGCCCTTTGGCTTTGATTTCTTCTACGACCTCATCTCTCGACAATGTGGTGCAGCTGCAAATGGCTTCTTTTTGCGCTGACGCATCAAAGTCTGATCCGAGCGTATGCTGGAGGATTTCTTCTACGAGCGGCTTACAGCCTCCGCATGAACGGGATGCACCGGTGCATGCTTTGATCTCGTCCGTTGACGAGCAGCCCTTTTCCTGGATGGCTTGAATAATCGCACCTTTTGACACGCCGTTGCAGCCGCAGATGATTTCATCGTCGCTCATCGCTGCGGTAATGCTTGTGCCTGCTTCTTGGTCGAGAGGCTGTAAGATTGATATTTTTGAGGTTTCAGAGATATCGGCTTCTTTTTGAATCATAGAAAACAGGCGGTTGCCCTCGCTGCTGTCGCCGAATAAAACAGCACCGACAATTTGGTTGCCTCTCAGGACGATTTTTTTATAGATGCCGTCCTGCTCATCAAAGACTTTAATCGCTTTTTTCTCCTCTGATTCGTTAAAGTCACCGGCAGAGAAGACTTCGACGCCTGATACCTTTAACTGTGTGGAGAGAACGGAACCTTCATACGGTTTTGTGTCGATGCCGCAAATATGCTTCGCCAGCACTTTTGCCTGTTCATAAAGTGGCGCCACAAGCCCGTAGGCGATTCCGCGGTGCTCAGCACATTCGCCGACCGCATAAATGTGCGGGATTTCCGTCTGCATATAATCGTTGACGATGATGCCGCGGTTAACCGGAATGCCGCTCTCGGCCCCGAGCGTTGTATTTGGGCGGATGCCGACAGCCATGACGACCAAATCAGCTTCAATGCTTGTGCCATCCTTGAAGCGGAGGCCTTCGACACGATCGTCACCAACAATTTCTTCGGTTTGCTTTTCAAGTAAAAAGGTCATCCCTTGTTTTTCTAACTCGTTTTGCAGCAGGCGTCCTGCCGTTGCATCAAGCTGGCGCTCCATCAGGAATGGGGCGAGGTGGATGACGGATACTTCCATGCCGAGATTCAGCAGTCCGCGAGCCGCTTCCAAACCAAGAAGTCCTCCGCCGATGACGGCTGCTTTTTTATATTGTTTTGACGCGGCGAGCATTGTGTCTGTATCTTTTATATCCCGGAAAGCTGTGACGCCTTTTTTGTCTGCTCCCGGAATCGGAAGGATAAAAGGGACAGAGCCTGTCGCCAGGATTAATTCGTCGTAAGGCTGGATTCTGTCTGAGTCTGTGATGACTGTTTTGTTTTCCGTATCTACTTTGATGACCGTTTCATTTGTATACAATTGAATGTTGTTTTCTTCGTACCAGTCCCAATCGTTTAACGTAATATCTTTAATATCTGTATCGCCTTGAAGCACTTTTGACAAAAGGATTCGATTATAGTTGGGATGCGGTTCGGCACCAAAAATTGTGATCTGAAACTCGTCTTTAGCAACACTCAGTATCTCTTCAATGGCCCTTACCCCGGCCATTCCATTACCAACAAGAACTAGCTGTTTTTTTCCCATCAGATGATCCGCTCCTTATCAATGTTTTTTCCAGCGTAGCACAGCAAAAAGGAATATTTAAGATACATGTTATAAAATGTAACAAAATATACGAAAAGTTCTAAAAATTTTATGAAAAATTTAAATAGGTCTGATTCGGACGGCGCATACCTTAAAACCGGGCATTTTACAGGCTGGATCTAAGGCCTCCCCGATTAAATCATTCACATTTTGAGCGTCTGCCCAATGAATGGGAACAAAAACGGTATCCTTTCTGATTTGTTCTGATAATTTGCTGCGGACGGTGATGCTTCCCCGCGGAGATTCTATTTTTACCAGTACACGGTCCTCGATATTGTAGGTCGCTGCTGTTTGCGGATGGATTTCCATAAACGATTCAAAATGTCTCGCGGCCAGGGCGGCGCTTTTTCTTGTTTGAACGCCTGTTAAGTAGTGAGACATGACGCGGCCTGTCGTTAAATAAAGCGGATAATCGGCTGTCGGCTTCTCTTTTGGCACAGGCGGTTCATTTGGAATTACACTTAATGCCGCTTTTTGATCCGGATGAGCAAATGATTCTGTAAACAAGCGCCCGGTTCCGGGATGATCAGGTTCCGGACATGGCCAGTGAATGCCGCCTTCACGTCTTAGCCTCTCATATGTGATGCCTGAATAATCGGCGATCCCTCCTCGGCTCGCTTCTCTTAATTCATTAAAAATATCCTCCGCTGACGTGTAAGAAAAGTAGCGGCCTTTGCCGAGAACGGATGCGAGATCACAAATGATCTGCCAATCATGCTTTGCTTCGCCGGGACATGGCCGGCTTGCTTCTCTTAATGTCACGCGTCCTTCTACATTTGTCATGGTGCCCTCATCTTCTAAATAAGAGGAGGCTGGCAAAATCACATCTGCGTATTCCGCAGTCTCTGAAATAAACAAATCGATTGCGACAAAGAATGTTAGTTTTCTTAGGGCTTTTTTCACGAGATTCGCATTTGGGCTGGAGACAGCAGGATTGGAGCACGTGAGGAACAGTCCTTTAATGTCGCCGTCATGGATTTTTTCCATCATTTCATAGGCTGAGACACCTTTTCGCGGCAGATCATCCTGATGAATTCCCCACACTTTCGCAATATGTGCCCGGTGTTGCTCATTTTCGATAGATAGGTAGCCCGGAAGCTGATCGGCTTTCTGGCCATGCTCTCTTGCACCTTGCCCGTTGCCTTGTCCGGTGATCGCTCCGTAACCTGAGTAAGGCTTGCCGATTTTTCCTGTGATCAGCACCATGTTTAAGAAGCCTTTCACAGCCGCTGTTCCATCGGTTTGCTGTTCAATCCCGCGGGCTGTAAACAGCATGCCGGACGTTTCCTTTGCAAACTTTACAGCAGCTTTTCTTATATGCGCCAGCGGGACACTCGTCTGTTCAGCGATGTTATTCAGGTTCAACGAGTCAGTATGCTGCTTCAGCTCCTTGAATCCATTTGTTCGTGATTGAATGAAATCCTCGTTTATGAGCTGCTCGTCAATGATGATTTTGACGAGACCGTTGGCAAGGGCGGCGTCTGTGCCGGGTTTGATTTTCAGATGAAGATCGGCGATTTTTGTTGTAGCTGTTTCACGCGGATCAATGGCAATGATGTAAGCTCCGTTTTCTTTCGCTTTTTCAAAATACGGCATCATTGTAGGCTGGCATTCCGCAATATTGGTGCCGGCCAGAATGATCACACGGGTGTGGGGAATGTCTGATAAGGGATTCGTTAAGCCTCTGTCCGCGCCGAATGTTTGGTTGGCTGCGGTTGCGGCGGCGGACATACAAAGCCGCCCGTTGTAGTCAATGTATTTGGTCTGTAAGCCCACCCGTGCGAATTTCCCCAACAAATACGCCTCTTCATTTGTTATCGAGGCGCTTCCGTATACAGCCATGGCGTCATGGCCGTGTTCTGTTTGGAGCATCGTCACTTGGTCTTTGATGTAATTCAGTGCTTCTTCCCAAGAAACAGGCATAAACTCGCCGTTTTTTTTTAGCAGCGGGTGGGTGATGCGAGAGGAGTTCAACGCATGCTGGTGAGCATTCATGCCCTTCATGCAGAGACGGCCCTTTGTCGTAGGATTGTCAATCCCAATCGCTGTGTACTTTTTCCGTGTGACGATGGTTTGTTCCACGAGCTGCATTTTGCACTGCATGCTGCAAAACGGGCATTGGGTGTCATACGTTTTTTCTGATTGGATGTCTTGCTGTTTATCGCGGAAATATCTAAGCAGTCGTTCGGTCAAAATGCCTCACCCTTTCTTATGTGCGCCAGCCTCTATAGGCGGATTTTGAATCAGTGACAGGTCTGTATGAAGGCTTTCCAGCAGCTGTGTCCTTAGGTCTTCTTCAAATAGCACTTCTCTGATATGAACGATTCCGAGACGGTCCATCCACTGATGAACGGCTTCTAAGTAATGAGCTGTTTCACGATAATACTGGATCAGCCCTTTGATCATGCCGGCAGTTTTTTCTGCGTTGTCTGTCACGCAAAACAGGGCTCCGGAACGGGCATGGGTTCCCCGGACGCCGCCGATGTATATGTCCCAGCCAGCTTGTGTCCGAACCGCGCCGACATCCTGCAGGGCGGCATCGGTGCAGTCTGTTTCACATGATAAGCTGATAGAAATGGGAGCGGGGAAGGGAAGCGTCTCAAGGTGTCTTTCGATTTGGGCTGCCAGCTGCTGAATCAATCGATTTTGCCCGCATGTACATGCTTTGATGCTTTGCAGCGTGTGCCGGAGTTCATTGGTGGAAACGGGCATCTTCAGGTCTTTTTTTATGTTCGGGAGATCCGCAGATTTGATCCCCGAAAGCTTCAGTCTTTGGCTGTGAGTGATGGATACGTCAGGGATGCTGTATGCCTCAATGATGTTGGCGATGTTTCTTAACTGCTCCGCGTTTGTCCGCCCGCCGTACATTTGCGGGATCAGAATGCATGTGTCCTCAGCGGCTGGCTCAGGCTGAACAAAACCTGGGTACAGCATTTCCAGGTAGTATTGAATCGCAGGAACACAAGTACTGCATCCTTTTTTTGTTTTCCAGTCAAGCTGGTCCATCACTTCTGCCGGATTAGTGAATGGCCTGCGCTGAAGCTCAGCGATGATGTCGTCTTCTGTAAAATCAGTACAGCTGCAAAACGAAGGTGTGCCGGCAGGCTTCGTATATTCGCTGTTGGTCATGTATCTCAAAAGGTCTTCAACGAGCGGTTTGCATCCTCCGCAGGACCCAGTGGCTTTGGTGCAGTGCTTGACTTCCTCAACAGTTGTTAAGCTATTCGTGTGCACCGCGTCTTCAATCGCGCCTTTCGTCACTGTGTTGCATTGGCAAATCGTTTCACTGGAAGGCATGGATTCAAATAAAGTGCCGCTTTTCTGCGGTTCGATGATCTGCTTTTTGACAATGGAGATGTCTCGTTGTTTCAGTAAGCTGTCGAGAAGCCGCTGCTTATCACGGGTGTCTCCGAATAAAATAACCCCGGCCAGCTTGTCATCCTCAAAAAGTGCTTTTTTGTAAATGCCAGCTTGTTCGTCGTAAATATTGATGCTCGTCGTGTGTTCATCCTCTTGGATTTTTCCTGCTGACCACACATCAATTCCAGCTATTTTTAATGCTGCAGCTGAGGCTGAGCCTTGATATCCCTCACATGGAACGCCGCAAATATGTTTGGCGAGAACATTTCCCTGCTCATAAAGCGGTGCCACCAATCCGTACACCGTTCCGTTATGCTCGGCGCATTCGCCAACGGCGTAGACATTCGGTTCGCTTGTCTGCATGCAGTCATTCACGATGATCCCGCGGTTCACTTCGATTCCAGCGGATACAGCCAATTCAATATTCGGTCTAACGCCAGCCGCCATCACAATCAGGTCTGCTTTTAGTGAAGCGCCATCTTTAAAATGGATTCCGTCTGCCCGCGTGGTGCCGGAAATGGAGACGGTGTCTTTCTCCAAAAGAAAGGTTAAGCCTTTTTGTTCCAGCTTCGTTTGCAGCAGCCGCGCTGCCGTTTGATCGAGCTGTTTTTGCATAATGCCGGCGGAGTGGTGAATGACGCTGACATCCATGCCGAGCCGCTGTAAACCGATTGCAGCTTCCAGTCCTAATAAGCCGGCTCCGATCACCGCCGCCTTTTGATAGCGCTCGGCCATCTCCATCAGCGCTTGGCAGTCTTCTATTGTCCGAAATCCATAGACGCCTTCTTTGTCTGCCCCGGGGATAGGGAGAATATAAGGGGAGGAGCCTGTTGCAACAATGAGTTTGTCATACGACAGGATGCGCTTGCGATCCGTGATGATGCGCTGCTGATCTGTATCAATTTGAATAACCGTTTCGCCTGTGTAAAGCGTAATCCCGTGCTTGTCGTACCAAGCCTTGCTGTTCAGTGTAATGTCATCGAGTGACGCTTCACCCTGCAATACAGAGGATAAGAGAATGCGATTGTAGTTGGGATGCGGTTCGCTTCCGAAAATAACAATCTCAAACATGTGGCGATTCAGCTTTACTATTTCTTCAATACAGCGAATACCGGCCATGCCGTTTCCTGCTAACACCAATCTTTGTTTCTTCATGTATCAGACCTCCTTTGACGCGGCTCGTAAGTTTTCTCCTATTAAAAATTATGTCACAATGCATTGTTAACGCATTAAACGTGTGATAAAAACTAACACATGTCTTTTCCAGAAAATAATGGTCCTATATCCTTGATTCAGAAAATGTAAAATAATGAGGGTCAAGAAAGGGGAATCTTATGAAGCTGTCGGAACTGAAAACTAGCGGTCATCCACTCACTTTGCTCTGTTCCTTTTTATATTTTGATGTCAGTTTTATGATATGGGTGATGCTTGGGGCGCTGGGTGTTTATATTTCTCAGGATTTTGGCCTGTCTCCTTTTGAGAAAGGGCTTGTCGTGGCTGTGCCGATTTTATCTGGATCTGTGTTTCGTATCATTCTGGGTATTTTAACGGACAGAATCGGACCGAAAAAAACGGCAGTGATCGGGATGCTGGTGACAATGATTCCGCTGCTGTGGGGGACATTTGGCGGCCGTTCACTTACTGAGCTGTATGCCATCGGGATTCTGCTTGGCGTAGCTGGGGCAAGCTTTGCCGTTGCGCTGCCAATGGCAAGCCGCTGGTATCCGCCTCATTTGCAGGGGCTTGCGATGGGGATTGCCGGCGCGGGAAACAGCGGCACGTTGTTTGCAACCCTGTTTGGCCCTCGTCTGGCAGAGCAGTTCGGCTGGCACATTGTTATGGGAATTGCGCTTATTCCATTATTGATCGTCTTTATTCTTTTTGTCTCCTTGGCTAAAGATTCTCCTGCACAGCCGGCTCCGCAGCCGCTCAAAAGCTATCTTCATGTGTTCGGGCAAAAGGAAACATGGTTTTTCTGCCTGCTGTATAGCGTCACATTTGGCGGATTTGTCGGGCTCTCAAGCTTTTTATCTATTTTCTTTGTTGATCAATACCAGCTGTCAAAAATTCACGCAGGGGACTTCGTTACATTATGTGTGGCGGCAGGGAGCTTTTTCAGGCCTGTCGGGGGTTTGATTTCGGATCGCGTCGGCGGCACGAAAGTTCTTTCTGTATTGTTTGTCATCGTGGCACTGTGTATGGCCGGAGTCAGCAGCCTGCCGTCCCTCTCAATGGTCATTGTTCTATTGTTTGTCGGAATGATGGGGCTCGGAATGGGCAACGGCGCAGTATTCCAGCTCGTGCCGCAGCGTTTTCGCAAAGAAATTGGCATGGTGACGGGAATCGTCGGTGCGGCCGGAGGTATCGGAGGTTTTTTCCTGCCGAACATCCTAGGATCTCTCAAACAGATGACAGGCACATATGCTATCGGTTTTATCACGTTTTCCTGTATCGCGCTGCTGGCGTTTGCACTCGTGCTTGCCGCAGGCTATTACTGGCGGAAAAGCTGGAGCGCGGAAAGCAGCCCGGCGGATGTGTAGGTTTTTGACGGACACGCGTTTGTGCGTGTCTTTTTTATTTTCTCTTGATTTTCATCAGTGAACCGATCAAAATAAATAGTAATTATTACGATTTGTTAGTGAGAGGAGTTTTCTGAATGAATCAACACATGCCGCTTCCGGGAAAAACGGAGCGTCTTCGATACTTTGGATCGGTCAGTCCGGCCAAGGGTGAGAAACCAGTGGAAAAAAAGAAAATGAAGGACCTGCAAAATATCAGGAAGGATTACTTTTTTGACATTCAGCATGTAGGTGTTGCTGATGTGTCCCATCCAGTCACAATCACTTCTGCAATGACGCCTGCCGAGCAAACAACGGCCGCGAACTTTATTATGACTTGTGATTTGCCGAGAAATCAGAAGGGGATTAACATGAGCCGGTTAACAGAGCTGCTGCAAGTTTATCATCAAAAGGGCTGGATTCTCTCATTTTCCTCCCTTCAGCAATTTACGAAAGAGCTTGCGGAAAACATGGACACATCCTCTGCTTCAGTTGAAGTGAGGTTTCCGTGGTTTTTCGAACGGAAAAGTCCGAAGCTTGAGAAAGCAGGTCTGATGCATGCTGACATACTCATGTCTGTTACGTATCGTGAAGATCAGCCGTTTAAACAGCGTGCCGGCATCTCAGCTAAAGTAACGACTCTGTGCCCTTGTTCCAAGGAAATTAGTGAATACAGTGCCCATAATCAGCGGGGAACGGTCAATATTTGGACTGATATTCACCCGGCTGCATCGCTGCCAAGTGATGTTAAAGCTGATTTGCTTCACGCCGCAGAATCAAATGCCTCTGCGAGATTGCATCCGGTATTGAAGCGCCCTGATGAAAAAGCAGTGACGGAAACGGCCTATGAGAATCCGAGGTTTGTTGAGGATCTCGCCCGGCTGATTGCTGCGGATTTGTTTGAGCTTGAATGGGTGTCAGCCTTTGAGATTGAATGCCGGAATGAAGAATCAATCCATCTCCACGATGCCTATGCGAAGCTGTGTTTTTCAAAGGAAGTGGATAGAATATGAAACTCTCATTATTCATTGTTGCCGTTTTTATGCCAGCATGCCTGCTGTCAGCCTGCTCCGATCATGCGGAAGAACACGCAAGTGCCGATAAAAAGAAAACGGAAGAACATGCAAGCGCTGATACAAAGAAAACGGCAGAGCACGTAACGTCCGACCAAAAGACAGAAAAAACTAGCATCGATTGGACAAAACCATCGGGCGGTAAATACCCGGATATCAAGCAGAAACATGTCTGGATTGATGTGGACGTGAAAGAACAGAAGGCTTACATCAAAGAAGGAAGTAAAACTTTATATACAATGATTGTCTCGTCAGGACTGGATCAAACAAAAGATGATGCTACGCCAAAGGGCACCTTTCATATAGAGCCTGAACGGGGAGAATGGTTTTTCTCCGAAGGATACCAGGAAGGCGCGGAATATTGGGTATCATGGAAAAGCCATGGAGAATTTCTATTTCACAGTGTGCCGATGACAAAGGATCAAAAAGTCATCAAAGCTGAAGCAGCAAAACTAGGAACGAAAGCATCTCACGGGTGCATCAGGCTGACCATCCCGGATGCGAAATGGATATATGAAAATATCCCTGAACATACAAAAGTGGTGATCAACTGAATTGAAAGCTGTTGACAAAAAGGAAAAAAGACCATACAATTCAAATCGTAACAATTACGTTTTGTGATAAATGGGTTATCATTGGCTGTGCATCCGTGAAAAACAGAAAGACATTGATTAAGGATCTTGCTGTCGGCAAGGGGAAGAGATTTGCGATGGGGAAAAGGATTAAACGCGGTTGGAGCCTTTACTGATTTAGCAATCGGGTGGCAGCAAGAAATGTTTTCGGAGCGCGAAAAGCTGCTTACACCATTGCTTATACGGCGAAGCATAAAATTTAAATCGTAATCGTTCTATTTTAAAGGGAGGATATCATGATGAAAAAAATTCCGGTTACCGTACTGAGCGGCTATCTCGGTGCGGGAAAAACAACGTTGTTGAACAGCATTCTGCAGAATCGCGAAGGCTTAAAAATAGCGGTCATTGTAAACGATATGAGCGAGGTGAACATTGACGCGGGCTTGGTTAAGCAGGAAGGGGGCCTTTCCAGAACAGATGAAAAGCTTGTGGAAATGTCAAACGGCTGCATTTGCTGCACGCTTCGCGAAGACTTATTAATAGAGGTTGAGAAGCTGGCAAAGGACGGACGGTTTGATTATATCGTCATCGAATCGACAGGAATCAGCGAACCGATCCCGGTGGCCCAGACTTTCTCTTATATCGATGAAGAGATGGGAATCGACCTGACAAAATTCTGTCAGCTGGATACGATGGTGACAGTGGTGGATGCCAACCGTTTTTGGCATGATTATCAGTCAGGCGAAAGCCTTCTGGACCGCAAAGAGGCATTGGGGGAAGAGGATGAAAGAGAAATCGCCGACCTCTTGATCGATCAAATTGAATTTTGCGATGTACTGATCTTAAATAAATGTGATTTGGTCAGCGAGCAAGAGCTCGAACAGCTTGAAAACGTTCTACGCAAACTGCAGCCTAGGGCCAAATTCATACGTTCTGTCAAAGGAAATGTAAAACCGCAGGAGATTTTACATACAGGGCTATTTAACTTCGAGGAAGCGAACGGATCGGCCGGCTGGATTCAAGAGCTGACGGCAGGTCATGCGGAACATACCCCGGAAACAGAAGAATACGGTATCTCTTCATTTGTGTATAAGAGACGTTTGCCGTTTCATTCTACACGATTTTACCGTTGGCTGGATCAAATGCCAAAGAACGTGGTACGTGCCAAAGGAATCGTCTGGTGCGCATCTCATAACAACCTTGCTTTACTGATGTCGCAAGCAGGTCCGTCGGTTACGATTGAGCCTGTATCATATTGGGTGGCGGCGCTGCCAAAGCTTGAGCAGGAGCAAGTCAAACAGCAAGAGCCGGAAATGTTGGCGGAGTGGGACCCTGAATTTGGCGACCGCCTAACGCAGTTAGTGTTTATTGGAACTGATCTGGATGAAGAAGCGATCACGAAAGAGCTTGATCAATGCCTGCTGACTGAGTATGAATTTGATTCCGACTGGTCGCTATTTGAAGACCCATTTAAATGGAAACTGAATCAATAGAAAAAAGCCGTTCCCTGGGGAGCGGCTTTTTTAATGAAACGTTTGTTTAAACATAATGAGCGTATTTTTTCTCAAGGATATTCTGAAAGGTTGCGGCAATTGAGCAGATGGCCCAATAAATGAGAGCGGTCAGAATATACATGGTCATGTAATCAAACTCTCTGCCTCCGATGATTTTCGCATGCTGGAGCAATTCCGGCACTGTAATCATTGCAGCGAGAGATGACGCTTTGATTAAGTCGAGCAATACATTGGCAAGCGGAGGCAGCGCAATACGTATCGATTGCGGCAAAATGATGCCCCTCATCGTCTGCCAATAGGAAAGGCCCAGCGAGGATGCCGCCTCCCATTGTCCTTTATCAACGGATGAAATGGCTGAACGGTTAATTTCCGCAATGTAGGCGGCACTGTTAAAGCTAAAGCCGATTAAAGCAGCCGTGACAGCGGAAAATTCAATGCCGATGTATGGAAACCCAAAATAAAGGATAAACAAAATCACCAAAATCGGAACGCCCCGCATAAATGAGATATAGAGCTTCGCCGGCCATCTTAACAAAGCAAGCTTAGACATTCTGGCGAGTGATATGAACAGGCCGATCACAGTTCCTGCAAACATGCTTACAAAAGAGATGAGCAGTGTATACCCAATGCCTTTTATGACATAAGGAAACGATTCAATGGCCAGCTTCGTGTTGAAAATATATTCCCACTGAATGCTATTGATCATGGCGTCCGATTACAAATCAACGTCCTGAACGTCGACATTCAGTTTCTTTGATACATCTGCTTTATTGAAGAATTGCTTCGACAGCTTAGTCAAAGTGCCATCCTTGCTCATTTCCTTCAATGTTTCATTCATCTTTTTCTGAAGTGCCGCATTGCTTTTTTTCATGACAAGCGCCTGTTTGTTCGGCATGTACTTGATGTCAGGATGGATCATAATGTTGAGATCCGGGAATGCTGCGAGCGCGAGTGTCTGCAGGTAATAGTCGTTTAAAATGACATCAGTGCGTCCGTTGGCGACATCTTTTAAATATTGCTCATTCGTCGCATTATCATAAATCACTTCTTTGGCGCCGTATTTTCTCGCGACATCCATGTAGACGGTGGTAGCAGCGCCAGCCGCTTTCTTCCCTTTCAAATCCTTAAGCGTTTTAATCCCTGATAAATCGTCTTTACGGACGATTGCCGTGCCGTATGAATATTTATATGGAGTAGAAAATGCGAACTTCTTCTCGCGGTCCTTCGTCACATCGATGTCATTCGCGGCTGCGTCAACCTGTCCGCTGTTCACCGCTGTCAGCATCCCGTCAATGCCCATCTCCTTGAACTCAACCTTCAGCCCCAATCGTTTTGCAGCTTCGCGAACGACTTCAACCTCGTAGCCCGTCAGCTTATCGGAGCCAGAGTCGGTATCGTGATAAGAAGTAGGATAGAGCGTACCTGATGTAGCGACTACGATTTTCCCTTTATCCTTAATCTGCTCCCAGCCTGTATCCTTGGAATCGGCTTCATTTTTGCCGGAACAGGCTGCCAATATAAGAAAGAAAGCCATTGTGAAACTGAATATAACGGCTTTGGATTGCTTGAATGATTTCACCTATAGTTCCCCCAATCTGTTAATCAACTAAAAAGATAGCATTGAACATAAGGGGTTGCAATATGTTGATGACGTTTTCAAAAAGTTCGAATTGTGTATACAAAAGGCATGGGTGGGTGTTTAAAAGCGGCTATGAAGGGAAGAGGTGATGAAAAAAGGAGTTGTTCAAGGATGAATGCCAGACGTATCAAGGAAACGCATGTTAAAGGAAGGATGCAGCAGATCCGTCATTCATCTATGCCAATACCGTAAGAAATGGTCAAGAGGCATGAAAGCGATCTTCAGAATAAATTAAGTCTTGCTGATGCCCCTAAGACATATGACATATTCGATAAGAAAAAAGATGGAAACATTTAAACCATAATGGGGGGCAAATGAATATTTACAAACCAGCCGGATTTTGGATCAGACTGGGAGCTGCATTGTTAGATTACATTATAGTCTCGGTACCTCTTTTGTTGATCTATTGGCTGATTACAGGAAAAGACCCGAACGACAGCCTGTTCATCAGCTTGGTTGTTCTGCTGTACTCTATGCTGCTGCCGGTGTTTTGGCGCGGCTACCTTATCGGAAAAAGAATCTGCGGAATCAGAATCGTAAAAAAAGACGGATCACAAGTCAGCCTGTTAACAATGTTTTTACGAGTTATTGTTGGAGGCCTTGTTTACGGTATAACCTTCGGACTTGGCTTGATCGCTAGCCTGATTCTGATTGCCGTACGAGAAGACAAACGAACCCTGCATGATTTAATCGCGGGAACGTATGTCACGTACGCGTCACCCGGTGAAGAAGAACTTTATACTGACGAAGAGATTAGAAAGAGCGAATAATGTTCGCTCTTTTTATTTTTATGCATAAAAAATACAATGCAGCAAAACATATGAAAAATAGGATTGGAGGAATAAACTGGATGAAACGAATAACCATCAACGTGATCACAATGTTCATTGCCGCGGCTGTCATTTCTCTGACCGGTATAGCTGAAGCCGCTGAAAAACAGCAGCAGCCTCCCGCAAATGTCACACTGACAGATCAGCAAAAGAAAGAGATTGAAAAAATGGAAGCAGAGATTCTAAAAAAACGCAAAGACGTGATCTCAAAGTATGTACAATACGGCGTACTGCCTAAAGAAAGAGGAGAATATATTAAAAATCACATGGACAAACACTTTGAAATGATGAAACAAAACGGTTTTGTTCCAAAGCCCCATCCCCATCCGCATAAATTTGAAAAAAGACATTAAGACGGTAAGCATCCAATGGGAATTGGGTGCTTTTGTGTTATTTACAAGTAGGCAATATTAGCTGAACTGTTCCGCGACTAAGATCGAGTTGATCTGAAACGCGTTTCATAGCCTATGATAGGTTTATCAAATCATTCAGGAGTGATAAACACTATGATCCACCAGCATCCAGAATCTTTTCCGAAACATTTTTTGTGGGGCTCTGCTTCTGCAGCGTACCAGATTGAAGGCGCTTGGAATGAAGATGGCAAAGGCCCTTCTGTTTGGGATGTATTTACGAAAATACCGGGCAAAACGTTTAAAGGAACCAATGGAGACATTGCGGTTGACCATTATCACCGATATAAAGAAGATGTCGCCCTGATGGCTGAGATGGGATTAAAAGCGTATCGATTTTCCGTCAGCTGGCCGCGGATTTTTCCAAAAGGAAGAGGGGAGATCAATGAAGCAGGTCTAGCGTTTTACGACAACCTGATTGATGAATTGCTTTCTCATCACATCGAGCCGGTTTTGACTTTATATCACTGGGATTTGCCTCAAGCGCTTATGGACGAGTACGGCGGGTTTGAGTCAAGAAAAATCATAGAGGATTTTAATCATTACTGTATTACTCTTTATAAACGTTTTGGAGACAGGGTGAAATATTGGGTTACGTTAAACGAACAGAACTACAATTTTAATCACGGCTTTATTACAGCCATGCATCCGCCTGGAGTGAAAGACAGAAAACGATTTTATGAAGCAAACCATATTGCATTTCTGGCTAATGCAAAAGCCATTGAATCCTTTAGAGATTATGTGCCTGAAGGCAAAATCGGTCCAAGCTTTGCTTATTCTCCGGCTTATCCTTTATCAAGCCATCCAGAGGATATCCTGGCATTTGAAAATGCAGAAGAATTTATGAACAATTGGTGGCTTGACATGTATTGCTGGGGAACCTACCCGCAAATCCCTTTCCGTTACTTGGAAAAACAGGGATGGGCGCCGACTATCGAAGCGGGAGATATGGAGCTCCTTGCCAAAGGGAAGCCTGATTTTGTAGGTGTCAATTATTATCAGACAATCACCTACGAACGAAATCCGCTTGATGGTGTGTCGGAAGGGAAAATGAATACGACAGGTCAAAAGGGAACCAATCAAGAGACGGGGATACCGGGAGTGTTCAAAACGAAAAAAAATCCTCACCTGACAACGAGCAACTGGGATTGGACAATTGACCCAACTGGGCTGCGTATCGGCCTTCGCCGAATTACAAGCCGCTATCAGCTTCCAGTGTTTATAACAGAGAACGGTTTAGGTGAATTTGATAAAGTTGAGGACGGCACTGTACAGGATGATTATCGAATTGATTATTTGCGTTCGCATCTTGAGCAATGCAGACAAGCTATCAGTGACGGTGTCGATTTAATCGGCTATTGCAGCTGGTCGTTTACTGATCTGTTAAGCTGGCTGAACGGCTACCAAAAAAGATACGGATTTGTATATGTCAATCGTGATGAAGAAAGCACATACGATTTAAAACGCTTGAAGAAAAAAAGCTTTTATTGGTATCAAGATGTCATCAAGACGAACGGAGAAAGTTTATAAAGAGTCCCTGAGAGTTATTCTCTCAGGGGTTTTTCATTACACAGAAACAGCATCAATAATATAAGTGTCAGCGTGCAAATCTGACATTTCAGCCGGCACAGTCCAGCATGTCAATTGATAGTCTCCTTTGGGGAGATCAAAGGACAGTCTTTTAGACATGATGCTTTCAATTTGAATTCCGTTTTCTGTGAGATGAAAAGGAACAGTCACTTTTTTCTCGTAGGAGTTTACTGTTTCTGAACTGTTCAGGCGCAAAAGAATAAAGGCCTTTGTATTTCGCTGCGCCTCAAAGGAAATGGCCCCGTCTGCCGCAGTATAACCTTTTTCAATCGCTTCGTCAGTCCAATCCATTACAGGAGGTGCAGAATCCTTTTGAAATACAGTAAATTGATGATATGAAATCGAAAGTTCTTGCGGCTTCCATGATTTGATCAATGTGCTGTTCCTCCTCTATGTATTGTTTACTGAATTGTGAATAAAACCTTTGTGCCGTCTGGATAATCGGTAAGCTGATGCCCGACCCAAGAGCCTGCTCCGCGATTGTCAGCGGGAGAAATGTATTCTACAGAAGCTCCCTCACCGCCTTCTTTGCACATGGCCATTGGCCATTCATCTCTGTCATACCCCGTTTTTGGCGGTACGTCTTTTAATGATTGCTCGCGGCGTTCCTCAGCTCCGTCTCTGTCGATGGTGCACACATCTGAGTGCCCCTCATTTATCGCATTCTTAATATGTTTGGCCGTTTCGGGATAACGGTCAGAAGGGAGGGCGATTGTTTCATCATATTCTTTCGTTTGAGACGTTTTTTGATCAGCTGAGAAAAAGTCTCCTTTTATCAGGCCGACAGCTGCAGCTGCTATGATGACGATGACGAGAAGTATCGTTTTTATGATGTCCGTCGTGATGTTCACCTCCCGCTTTTAAAACTGACACAAGAGTAATCCAGAAAGCATGTGGTGTAAAGGTTTAAATTTTATGTTTTACGATCAGTTTATTGCAGAAATCGTAATTTTAGCAGGTCGAAATATTTGTTTTCAGCAAAATACGATTGCCAATTTACAATAATGATAGTAAGGCATCAGCTGTTTTCGGCTTGATTAATCATTTTAAATTGGCTTATGATACCGGTAAGCTCCTCAGCTAATTGAGACAGCGTTTCAGAAGCTGCGGTAATCTCCTCCATTGCAGCAAATTGCTCCTCTGTTAATGCAGCCGCTTGCCGGGTATTTTGAGTAGATTCTTTAATGTCGGCCGTATTGGCTGCAAAGGAATCATTTATTTGATGTGCACTGGCTGAAATGTTTGTTACAGATGCTGATAAATCACTAATCTCGGCGCTGATTTCACCTGTTGCAGCTGCAATTTCCTTAAATGCATCGCTGGTGCGCTGGATCATGGTGACTCCTTCTGCAGCTTCTGTTTTCACATGCTCAACAGATCTTGCAGATTGGTTCATATCCTTTTGTATTTCTTTGATCAGTTTTGAAATCTGTCCCGCAGACTGTTGAGACTCTTCCGCTAATTTGCGTACCTCATCGGCAACAACAGCAAAGCCTTTTCCATGTTCACCGGCTCTGGCAGCTTCGATCGCTGCATTCAGCGCAAGCAGGTTTGTCTGGTCGGCAATTTGGGTGATGACAGATAAAATTTGCTCAATTTGTTTAGAGCGGCCGTCTAGCTGGTGTATGATTTCTCCGCTTTTCTGAATTGAATTGTGAATCGCGTCCATTTGAGCCTGTACATGTAAAATTTCCTTTTGCCCAATATCTGCTTTTGATTGCGCGAGCTGTCCTTTGTAGGCGATAGCGGCAGTATTTGCAGAAATATCCCGGATGTCTGCTGAAGCTTGTTGTAATGAGCTTTCACTGTTTTCAATTCGTGTGATCTGATCTTGGGCTCCATTTGCAATCTGCTGTACAGCTTCTGTAATCTTTTCTGAAGCTTGATTCGTTTCTTCTGCTCCGGCTGAGAGCTGCTGAGAGGCTGATGCAAGCTGAAGGGCTGATTGTTGTACAGTTTGGATGGTATCGTTCAGCTTCATTCTCATCTTATTATAATAGGCGCTTAGTTCTGAGAGCTCGTCACCTGTTTTATCTGACACCTCTATTGTCATGTCTCCGTTTCCGGCACTTTCAAACGCGCTTTTTAAAGCGTTCAGCCGCTTGTTGATTTTTTTTGTGAAAACCAGGACAAGGATGACTGATGCCATAATGACGATAACAAGAACGATAGCGAATTGAGTGAAAAGCGAATGTGTAAGTGATGCTAATATGCTTTGATTTGCTCCGGTATAAAGCATGCCGATGATGTTCCCGTTTTGATCTTTTAACGGCATGTATGCCGTCTGATAAGAGGAGCCTGCAACATCTGCTTGTCCGTAGAACCGTTTTCCGTTCTTTAATACAGTGTCAGTAACTTCAGAAGAAGCCTGGGTGCCAACAGCTCTTTCTCCATTCTTCATGACATTGGTTGCAACACGAGTATCGCCTTGGAAAATGGTAATGGTATCACCCGTTTTTTCGCCAAGCAGATCAACGATATCTTCATTTCCATTGATTTGTGTTTGCCCTTTATAGAGCTTATTGTTTTTCACCTGCCAGTCCCCTGAAATGACATCATCAATATAAGCACTGCTTAAAGCGAGATCACCTTTCGCTTTTTCAGTTGCCATTTGTTTCATGTTTTCTGTAATTTCCTTAAGCATCACCGTGCCGACTGATGCGGAAAATAAAAGAATCACTACAAAAACCAGGAAAAGAATTTTAGTTCCTAGCTTCAACTTAAGTCGTTTTATCAACATAATTCCTCCTTTTGTGATTCGTAGGTCATATTACTTATCGGATTTTCGGGCTTAAAGTTTTATTTTAGAAAAAATAAAACCGGCCTGATCTTCAGGCCGGTTGTGTAAGGCTATTCAAGGTTCGCGTGGTGGGTGAACATGGTTTCAGAATCGAGCTCTTTTTTCTCCATGAGTTTTAAAATTACTGCATCGTAGAATAGCAGCAACGTTTGTTCAAATAATGATCCCATTGGCTGGATGGTTTTATAGCTTCCGTTTGACTGGTCTTTAGGAGAACCAGGCATTCTAATGATCAGGTCTGCTTGTTTTCCGATACTTGATTGCGGATTGATGGTTAAAGCTGCAACATTTCCGTGTAAGCTTTTCGCTTTTGCTGCGGTATGAATCAAGCTCTTTGTCTCGCCTGAGCCTGAGCCGATAATAACTAGATCTCCTTCGGCGAGCGGCGGAGTGAGAATTTCACCGACTATATGGGCGTTGAAGCCCATGTGCATCAATCTCATCGCGAAGGATTTTGCCATCAGGCCAGACCGCCCCGCACCCGCAGTAAAAATTTGATTAGACGAAAGAATGTGATCGGCAAGCTGGTCAGCTTCTTCATCAGAAATATAAGCTGCTGAACGGTGTAACTCATTGAGAATTTCCGTTACGTATTCAGTCGTTTTCATCTGATTTATCCTTGGGCAATCAGCTGTTTCATTTTTGAAGCTGTTTTGGCTTTGTCTGCCGCGCTTGTAATTCCGCCCCCTACAATGACAAGGTCAGGCTTTTGTTTGATTACTTCTGGCAGTGTATCAAGTTTGATGCCGCCCGCGATTGCGGTTTTTGCGTTTTTTACGGTATTTTTGATTGTCGTTAATTCTTCGAAAGAGTTTTTGCCCTCTGCTTGAAGATCATAACCAGTGTGGACGCAGATGTAGTCAACACCGAGTGCGTCGATTTCTTTCGCGCGGGATTCGATGTCTTTCACGTTAATCATGTCCACTAGGATTTTCTTCTTTTGTTTTTTGGCTTCTTCTACTGCGCCTTTAATCGTTGCATCGTCTGTAGCCCCTAAAACGGTGATGATGTCAGCGCCCGCTTCCGACGCTTTCATGATTTCGTAGCCCCCGGCATCCATGATTTTCAGGTCTGCGAGAACTTTCAATTGCGGAAATGTGTCTTTTATCTCTTTAACGGCTTTTAGGCCTTCATTAATGACGACCGGTGTTCCGATTTCAACCACGTCGATATATTGTTCCACTTCTTTGACAAGCTCAATGGCTTCGGGGATGTTGACGAGGTCTAATGCAAGCTGTAATTCCATTGTTGATCCACTCCCTTTTTCGAATTATTTTTCATTCTATAGGTTCCTTCTATTGATGAGAAGTAGGCACTTTGAAGTCAACAAGTTACTTGGAGGATACTGTGTGGAGCGGCAATCAGATTTCTTTCTCTTAGTATTATGAGTGAGTATAATGAAAAAAGAGTCTGCAAAAAAGTAAGTAAGTGACGATACGTATCTAACATATAAAAAGGTTACTGAGGGGGGATTTCTTTTGAGCCGGATGGACGGAAAAAGGTTTAATTGTGAGAAAGAATTAACGCTTGCAGTGATTGGCGGTAAGTGGAAAATGCTCATTTTGTGGCATTTAGGAAAAGAAGGCACAAAACGGTTCAATGAATTAAAAACATTGATTCCTGATATTACGCAGAAGATCCTCGCGAATCAGCTGAGAGAGCTTGAGCAGGATATGATTGTTCACAGGGAAGTGTATCCGGTTGTCCCGCCGAGGGTTGAATATTCTCTGACCTCGCAAGGAGAGAGCCTCATGCCTATTCTTGATGCCATGTATGAGTGGGGGAAAGGCTATATGGAATTGTTTGATATCGACAAAAATGTCATGAAAGAATTGTTGTAAGGCGCTCTTCGCAAGGGTGTCTTTTTTTTTGCCTGTTTTTCGGTTTTTGCGCGGTAAACATATATCATGTAAAGACTGTAAATCGCAGTCAACAATAAATAAGATTGAACGCAGCAATTTATTTTAAAAATTTTTATTTTTCTGTAAATAATGTTTAGTGGAAATAATTGCGGCATCCCGCAAAAATATCCCTGTAAATAAACTGGAATCTTTCGGCATCCCGCATGAAACTTTTCACCCATTTTTCGGTGATAAAAACATTTTTTTCATTTAAAGTGAACGGTAGCAAGATAAAAAATATTGAAAACAATGAATAAATAGCCAAAATTGTTTCCTATTAGGGTGGGGGGTCTTGCGGTCTTTATTCGCTTGTGTTAGACCCCGCAATGCTGACTGACGGCAGCCTGTTTTAATAGCGGTAGATTGGAAGCACTGCTTTTTAAGTGTAGTACTTTGGGCTATTTCGGTTGTTAGTTCATAAGAATTAAAAGCTGGTATGGATAAAAAAGAGAAAATGCGCTGCACATGTTCACTGCTTATGAAGACTAGGGGAGGTATGACAATATGGAAATAACTTTTTATCCTTTAACGGATGCACAAAAACGAATTTGGTATACAGAAAAATTTTATCCTCACACGAGTATTTCAAACCTTGCGGGGATTGGTAAGCTGGTTTCAACTGATGCGATTGATTATGTGCTTGTTGGGCAGGCGATTCAAGAGTTTATTCGCAGAAATGAGTCCATGCGCCTTCGGCTGCGGCTCGATGAAAACGGGGAGCCTGTTCAATATATTAGCGAGTATCGGCCTGTTGATATAAAACATACTGACACTACTGGAGATCCGAATGCGATAGAGTCTATTTCACAATGGAGCCGGGAGGAAACGAAAAAACCTTTGCCGCTGTACGATTGTGATTTGTTCCGTTTTTCCTTGTTCACTATAAAGGAAAATGAAGTGTGGTTTTATGCAAATGTTCATCACGTAATTTCTGATGGCATCTCCATGAATATTCTCGGGAATGCGATCATGCACATTTATTTAGAATTAGCCAACGGCTCAGAGAAAAAAGAAGGAATCTCGCATTCATTTATCGATCATGTTTTATCTGAACAGGACTATGCTCAATCGAAGCGGTTTGAAAAGGACAAGGCGTTTTGGAACAAGCAATTTGAATCGGTGCCTGAACTTGTTTCCCTGAAACGGAATGCTTCCGCAGGAGGGAGTTTGGATGCTGAGAGGTTCTCTAAAGATGTGCCTGAAGCACTTCATCAACAGATTCTATCGTTTTGTGAGGCAAACAAAGTCAGTGTTCTTTCGGTGTTTCAATCGTTGCTTGCCGCCTATTTGTACAGGGTCAGCGGCCAGAATGATGTTGTGACGGGAACCTTTATGGGCAACCGGACGAATGCGAAAGAGAAGCAAATGCTAGGCATGTTTGTTTCTACGGTTCCGCTTCGGACAAACATTGACGGCGGGCAAGCGTTTTTAGAATTTGTCAAAGATCGGATGAAGGATCTGATGAAGACACTTCGCCACCAAAAGTATCCGTATAATCTCCTGATCAACGATTTGCGTGAAACAAAGAGCTCTCTGACCAGGCTGTTTACAGTTTCTCTTGAATATCAAGTGATGCAGTGGCAGAAAGAAGAGGATCTTGCCTTTTTGACAGAGCCGATTTTCAGCGGCAGCGGATTAAATGATGTCTCGATTCATGTAAAGGATCGATGGGATACTGGGAAACTCACCATAGATTTTGATTACCGAACTGATTTATTTTCACGTGAAGAAATCAACATGATTTGTGAGCGCATGATGACCATGCTGGAGAACGCGTTAACGCATCCAGAACATACAATTGATGAATTAACACTGATTTCTGAAGGGGAGAAAGAGAAGCTGCTTGCGATGGCCGGCGGTAAATCTGTGAACTACCGTAAGGACATGACGATCCCAGAGCTGTTCCAAGAAAAGGCTGAGCTGCTTTCAGATCACCCAGCAGTTGTATTTGAAGATCGCACATTGTCCTATCGAGCGTTACATGAGCAATCTGCACGTATTGCCAATGTGCTGAAACAAAAAGGGGTTGGCCCGGACAGTCCTGTCGCCGTACTGATTGAACGCTCTGAACGGATGATTACATCTATCATGGGGATTTTAAATGCCGGCGGAGCCTATGTGCCGATTGATCCCGGTTTTCCTGCTGAGCGGATTCAATATATTTTGGAGGATTGCGGGGCGGACTTCATCCTGACTGAATCGCAGATTGAAGCTCCTGCGTCCGATGCTGAATTGATTGATTTTGATCAGGCGATTGCGGAAGGCTCAGACGACATGCCGGAGGCTGATGTAAACGCGCGGAATCTTGCTTACATTATTTACACATCGGGAACAACCGGACGTCCGAAAGGCGTTATGATCGAGCATCGCCAGGTTCATCACTTGGTTGAATCTCTGCAGCAGACGATTTATCAAAGCGGCTGCCAAACCCTGCGAATGGCATTGCTTGCGCCTTTCCACTTTGATGCGTCAGTGAAGCAGATTTTCGCGTCGCTTCTTTTGGGACAAACCCTATATATCGTACCGAAGAAAACAGTGACGAACGGGGCCGCCCTTGCTGCGTATTATCGGAGAAATAGCATTGAGGCGACGGATGGTACACCTGCCCATCTGCAAATGTTGATAGCGGCGGGCGATCTTGTCGGACTTAAGCTGAGGCATATGCTGATTGGCGGAGAAGGCCTATCCTCTGTCGTTGCGGATAAGCTGATGAAGCTGTTTAAAGAAACAGGCTCGGCGCCGCGTTTGACCAATGTGTACGGGCCGACTGAAACGTGTGTTGACGCCTCTGTTCATCCGGTTATCTCGGAGAGTCCCGTTCAATCAGCGTATGTGCCGATCGGGAAAGCGCTGGGTAATAACCGCTTATATATTTTGGATCAAAAAGGCCGGCTGCAGCCTGAAGGCGTGGCGGGCGAGCTTTATATCGCGGGAGACGGTGTAGGCCGAGGCTATTTGCATTTACCTGAATTGACGGATGAGAAGTTTTTACAAGATCCGTTCGTGGCGGGCGAGCGCATGTACCGAACCGGGGATGTGGTGCGCTGGCTTCCAGATGGAACAATCGAATATTTAGGCAGAGAGGATGACCAGGTCAAAGTCCGCGGATACCGAATTGAGCTTGGGGAAATTGAAGCTGTGATTCAGCAGGCGCCCGACGTTGCAAAAGCCGTTGTTTTGGCACGGCCTGACGAACAGGGAAATCTTGAGGTTTGCGCATATGTTGTGCAGAAGCCTGGAAGCGAATTTGCGCCAGCCGGCTTGAGGGAGCATGCGGCCAGACAGCTTCCTGACTATATGGTGCCGGCTTACTTTACAGACGTGACAGAAATTCCGCTTACGCCAAGCGGCAAAGTCGATCGCCGCAAGCTGTTTGCGCTAGAGGTGAAGGCTGTCAGCGGCACGGCCTATACAGCGCCGCGAAATGAGACTGAAAAAGCAATCGCAGCCATTTGGCAGGATGTGCTGAACGTTGAGAAGGCGGGGATCTTTGACAATTTCTTTGAAACGGGCGGACATTCATTGAAGGCCATGACCCTTTTAACGAAGATTCATAAGGAAACAGACGTCGAGATTCCGCTTCAATATTTGTTTGAGCATCCGACGATTGCGGCTCTTGCACAGGAAGCAGATCACAGAGAAAGCCGGGCATTTTCGGTGATTGAACCTGCTGAAAAACAGGAGCATTATCCGCTTTCTCTGGCACAGCAGCGAACATATATCGTCAGCCAGTTCGAGGATGCGGGAGTCGGCTACAACATGCCGGCGGCAGCAATTCTGGAAGGGCCTTTAGATATTCAAAAACTGGAGCGCGCATTTCAGGGGTTAATCCGACGCCACGAGTCTTTGAGAACGTCATTTGTTCTTGAAAACAGCACGCCGAGACAGAACATTCACGACAGCGTTGAATTCAACATTGAGATGATTGAAAGAGGCGGCCGCTCAGATGAGGCAATTATGGCATCATTCGTTCGGAAATTTGATTTGGCGAAAGCTCCGCTGTTCAGAATCGGTTTGCTGAAGCTTGAAGAGAACCGTCATATGCTGCTGTTTGACATGCACCATTTGATTTCTGACGGTGTATCCATTGGCATTATATTGGAGGAATTAGCACGCATTTATAAAGGCGAACAGCTTCCTGAGCTTCGTCTCCAGTATAAGGACTACGCCGTATGGCAAAGCAGGCGGGCTGCTGAAGGGTACAAGAAGGACCGGGCTTATTGGAAGGAAGTCTTTGCAGGCGAGCTCCCGGTGCTTCAGCTTCTGTCCGATTACCCGAGACCGCCTGTTCAAAACTTTGAAGGGGATCGGGTGTCAATCAAGCTGGATGCGGGGGTAAAGGATCGCCTGAATCGTTTGGCTGAACAAAACGGCGCCACTTTGTATATGGTGATGCTTTCCGCTTACTACACACTTTTGTCAAAGTATACGGGACAGGATGACATCATTGTCGGGACGCCGTCAGCCGGCAGAAACCACTCCGATACAGAGGGCATTGTCGGGATGTTCGTCAATACGCTTGCGATTCGCAGTGAGGTCAAGCAGGATGAGACGTTTACTCAATTGATCTCGCGTGTCCGCAAACGGGTGCTGGATGCCTTTTCTCATCAGGACTATCCGTTTGAGTGGCTTGTTGAAGAGTTGAACATCCCGCGTGATGTAAGCAGGCATCCGCTGTTTGACACGATGTTCAGCCTTCAAAACGCGACAGAGGGCATTCCGGCTGTCGGCGATCTGTCCTTGTCTGTTCATGAGACCAATTTCAAGATAGCCAAATTTGATTTGACAGTGCAGGCGAGAGAAACCGATGAAGGCATTGAGCTTGATTTGGATTACAGCACGAAGCTCTTTAAACAAAGCACGGCAAACAGGCTGCTTACGCATTTTGCGCGTTTGCTTGAAGATGCTGCGGCTGAGCCGGAACAGCGGATTTCCGAGTTTAAGCTTCTTTCTGAAGGGGAGGCAGCTTCGCAGATTCAGCAGTTTAACCCGGGCAGAACACCTTATCCGAAAGACAAAACAATTGTTCAGCTGTTTGAAGAGCAAGCGGCGAAAACGCCAGACCATCCGGCGCTTCAATATGAAGGTGAAACACTCACTTATCGTGAGCTGAATGAACGGGCCAATCGTTTAGCCCGCGGCATTCTTTCTCTTGGAGCTGGCGAAGGCAGAACTGCGGCTGTCTTATGTGAGCGGTCCATGGAGATGATTGTGTCGATCTTGGCAGTATTAAAATCAGGTTCGGCTTATGTTCCGATCGATCCCGAACACCCGATTCAGCGAATCCAGCATTTCTTCCGTGACAGCGGCGCAAAGGTGCTTCTCACACAGAGAAAATTAAAGGCTTTAGCAGAAGATGCGGAATTTAGCGGCGTTATCGTGCTCGCAGATGAGGAAGAAAGCTATCATGCCGAAGCGCGAAATCTCGCACTGCCTCTTGATTCTGCGGCAATGGCCAACCTGACGTATACTTCCGGAACGACAGGAACGCCAAAGGGGAATATTGTGACACATGCCAATATTCTCCGTACGGTGAAGAAAACGAATTATCTCAGCATTACAGAACAGGATACGATTCTCGGACTTTCTAATTACGTGTTTGACGCGTTTATGTTCGATATGTTCGGCTCTTTGTTAAACGGAGCCAAGCTGGTGCTGATACCGAAGGAAACCGTCTTGGATATGGCTCGCCTGTCTCGCGTCATTGAACGGGAGAACATCAGCATTCTCATGATTACAACCGCTTTGTTCCACTTGCTTGTGGACTTGAATCCAGCGTGCTTGTCAACGCTGCGCAAGATTATGTTTGGCGGGGAACGGGCTTCCGTTGAGCATGTCAGAAAAGCTTTGCAAACGGTTGGAAAGGGCAAGCTCCTTCACATGTATGGGCCGTCTGAAAGCACGGTTTTCGCGACGTATCATCCGGTTGATGAGTTAGAGGAGCACACGCTGTCTGTTCCGATTGGAAAACCGGTCAGCAATACGGAAGTATATATTCTTGACCGTACGGGACACGTGCAGCCGGTGGGGATTGCCGGAGAGCTTTGCGTCAGCGGCGAAGGACTCGTGAAAGGCTATTACAACCGTCCAGAGCTGACTGAGGAAAAATTTGTTCCCCATCCGTTTGCATCCGGTGAACGCATGTATAAAACGGGAGACCTTGCGAGATGGCTGCCGAATGGCGACATCGAATTTATCGGGCGCATCGACCATCAGGTAAAGATTCGCGGACAGCGCATCGAGCTTGGAGAAATCGAACATCAGCTGCAAACCCATGATCGTGTTCAGGAGAGTGTTGTGCTTGCTGTTGAACAAGGAGCAGGAGATCAACTGCTTTGCGCTTACTATGTCGGAGAGGGAGACATCTCATCACAGGAGCTGAGAGAGCATGCTGCGAAGGACTTGCCGGCATATATGGTTCCTGCGGTGTTTATCCAAATGGACGAGCTGCCGCTGACTGGGAACGGAAAAATTGATCGGAGAGCGCTGCCGATTCCTGATGCCAACGTTTCAAGAGGTGTTTCATATGCTGCGCCACGCAATGAAACGGAACAAAAAGTCGCAGACATTTGGGCGCAGGTGCTTCAGGCTGAACGAATCGGCGTCTATGACCACTTCTTTGACATTGGCGGACACTCATTAGCAGGCATGAAGATGCTTGCCTTGGTTCATCAGGAACTGGGCGTTGGGCTGTCACTCAAAAATCTCTTCCAGTCACCGACGGTTGAGGGCTTGGCACAAGTGATTGCTTCTGCTGAAAAAGGGACAGCCGCAAGCATCAGCCCGGCAGAGAAACAAGATACGTATCCTGTTTCTTCACCGCAAAAACGGATGTACGTGCTCCAGCAGCTTGAAGGAGCGCAAACGAGCTATAACATGCCGGCGGTTCTGCGCCTGACAGGTGAGCTTGATGTTGAAAGGCTTAACAGCGTCATGCAGCAGTTAATGCAGCGTCATGAAGCCTTGAGAACCACGTTTGAAATAAAAGATGGAGAAACGGTGCAGCGGATCTGGAAAGAGGCTGAGTGTGAGATGGCCTATTTCGAAGCCCCGGAAGAAGAGACAGAGCGGATCGTTTCTGAGTTTATTAAGCCTTTCAAAATCGACCAACTTCCACTGTTCAGAATAGGGCTGATCAAGCATTCAGATACTGAGCATGTGCTGCTGTTCGATATGCATCACATTATTTCTGACGGTGCGTCTGTCGGTGTGCTGATTGAGGAGCTTTCAAAGCTGTATGACGGAGAAGACCTTGAGCCGCTCCGTATTCAATATAAGGATTATGCCGTGTGGCAGCAGCAGTTCATTCAGTCTGAGCTTTACAAGAAGCAAGAGGAACATTGGCTGAAGGAGCTGGATGGAGAGCTGCCGGTATTGACGCTTCCGACTGACTACAGCCGGCCTGCCGTTCAAACATTTGAGGGAGACCGCATTGCATTTTCATTAGAAGCAGGCAAAGCCGATGCTCTGCGCAGGCTTGCGAAAGAAACGGATTCCACGCTTTACATGGTGCTTCTGGCTTCATACAGTGCGTTTTTATCAAAATTGAGCGGACAAGACGATATCATCGTCGGTTCACCTGTGGCCGGACGATCTCAAGCGGACGTCAGCCGTGTCATCGGAATGTTCGTCAATACATTGGCGCTGCGCACGTATCCGAAGGGTGAAAAGACCTTTGCTGACTATCTTAATGAAGTGAAAGAAACGGCACTCAGCGCTTTTGATGCGCAGGATTACCCGCTTGAGGACTTGATCGGAAATGTTCAGGTTCAGCGTGACACAAGCAGAAATCCGTTATTCGATGCAGTTTTTTCAATGCAAAATGCGAATATAAAGGATTTAACAATGAAAGGGATTCAGCTTGAGCCGCATCCGTTTGAACGGAAAACAGCCAAGTTTGACCTCACACTGACAGCTGACGAAACCGACGGAGGGCTTACATTCGTACTCGAATACAATACAGCTCTGTTTAAGCAGGAAACGATTGAACGATGGAAGCAATACTGGATGCAGCTTTTAGATGCTGTTACCGGCAACCCGAACCAGCCGCTTTCCAGCCTGTCACTCGTCACTGAAACAGAAAAACAAGCGCTTCTCGAGGCGTGGAAGGGCAAAACGCTGCCTGTGCCGACAGACAAAACGGTTCATCAGCTATTCGAAGAGACTGTTCAGCGCCACAAAGACCGCCCTGCTGTCACATACAACGGCCGGTCCTGGACGTACGGCGAACTGAATGCGAAGGCAAACCGTCTCGCGCGGATTCTGATCGACTGCGGCATCAGCCCGGATGACCGCGTCGGCGTCCTCACGAAGCCGTCGCTTGAAATGTCCGCCGCTGTGCTCGGCGTCTTAAAGGCGGGAGCGGCGTTTGTGCCGATTGATCCTGACTACCCGGATCAGCGGATTGAGTATATTTTACAGGACAGCGGCGCGAAACTTCTCTTGAAGCAGGAAGGCATTTCAGTGCCGGACAGCTATACGGGAGATGTCATTCTTCTCGACGGAAGCCGCACGATTCTAAGCCTGCCGCTTGATGAAAACGACGAGGAAAATCCAGAAACCGCTGTAACAGCTGAGAACTTGGCGTACATGATTTACACATCTGGAACGACCGGACAGCCGAAGGGTGTCATGGTCGAGCACCATGCGCTTGTGAACCTGTGCTTCTGGCATCACGACGCGTTCAGTATGACAGCGGAGGACCGCAGTGCGAAGTACGCGGGCTTCGGATTCGACGCCTCCATTTGGGAGATGTTCCCGACCTGGACGATTGGCGCTGAGCTTCACGTCATTGATGAAGCGATCCGCCTCGATATTGTCCGCCTAAACGATTATTTCGAAACGAACGGTGTAACGATTACGTTCCTGCCGACACAGCTGGCGGAACAGTTCATGGAGCTTGAGAACACATCACTCCGTGTCCTCTTGACTGGAGGAGACAAGCTGAAGCGTGCCGTGAAAAAGCCGTACAAGCTCGTCAACAACTACGGGCCGACAGAAAACACGGTCGTTGCCACAAGCATGGAAATCCATCCGGAGGAAGGCTCGCTTTCCATCGGACAGGCAATCGCCAATACGAGAGTGTACATTCTTGGCGAGGGCAATCAGGTGCAGCCGGAAGGCGTAGCCGGAGAGCTTTGCGTGGCGGGACGCGGATTGGCGCGAGGCTATCTGAATCGAGAAGACGAAACCGCGAAGCGGTTTGTCGCTGATCCTTTTGTGCCGGGTGAACGCATGTACCGCACTGGTGATTTGGTGAAGTGGGTGAACGGCGGCATTGAATACATCGGCCGGATCGACCAGCAGGTCAAGGTCCGCGGCTACCGGATCGAGCTTTCAGAAATTGAAGTCCAGCTCGCGCAGCTTTCTGAGGTGCAGGATGCGGCGGTGACAGCTGTCAAGGATAAAGGCGGCAATACAGCGATCGCGGCGTATGTCACACCGGAATCAGCTGATATAGAAGCACTAAAGTCTTCGCTTAAAGAAACCCTGCCGGATTACATGATCCCGGCGTTCTGGGTGACGCTGAGCGAGCTTCCGGTTACGGCAAACGGCAAAGTCGACCGCAAAGCCTTGCCTGAGCCGGACATCGAAGCGGGAAGCGGAGAATACAAAGCGCCGACGACCGACATGGAAGAGCTGCTTGCCGGCATCTGGCAGGACGTGCTTGGAATGGCTGAAGTCGGTGTCACCGACAATTTCTTCTCGCTTGGCGGAGATTCTATCAAAGGAATTCAGATGGCGAGCCGCTTGAACCAGCACGGCTGGAAGCTGGAAATGAAAGATCTCTTCCAGCACCCGACGATCGAGGAGCTGATCCAATACGTAGAGCGTGCCGAAGGCAAACAGGCAGACCAAGGCCCGGTGGAGGGCGAGGTCATCCTGACGCCGATCCAGCGCTGGTTCTTTGAAAAGAACTTCACGAATCAGCACCACTGGAACCAATCGGTGATGCTTCACGCCAAGAAGGGCTTTGATCCTGAACGTGTGGAGAAAACATTGCAGGCGCTGATCGAGCATCATGACGCGCTCCGCATGGTTTACCGTGAGGGACAGGAAGATGTCGTTCAATACAACAGAGGACTAGAAGCCTCTTCCGCTCAATTGGAGGTCATCCAGATTGAGGGACAAGCGAAAGATCACGAAGACCTTATAGAGAGAGAAGCGGAGCGTTTGCAAAGCAGCATCGACTTGCAGGAAGGCGGATTGTTAAAAGCGGGATTGTTCCAAGCGGAAGACGGAGATCACTTGCTGCTTGCCATTCACCACTTAGTGGTTGACGGCGTGTCGTGGCGGATTTTACTGGAGGATTTCGCCGCGGTATATACACAGCTTGAGCAAGGCAATGAACCGGTTCTCCCGCAGAAAACACATTCATTTGCAGAGTATGCAGAGAGATTGCAAGACTTCGCGAACTCCAAAGCCTTTTTGAAAGAAAAAGAGTATTGGAGACAGCTTGAAGAACAAACTGTCGCAGCAAAGCTTCCGAAGGATCGCGAATCTGGTGATCAGCGAATGAAACATACAAAGACAATTGAATTCTCGCTGACTGCTGAAGAGACAGAACAGCTCACCACAAAGGTGCATGAGGCATATCACACAGAAATGAATGATATTTTGCTGACGGCATTCGGATTGGCGATGAGGGAGTGGACAGGCCAAGATCAAGTAAGTGTTCATTTAGAGGGGCATGGACGTGAAGAAATCATAGAAGACCTGACCATTTCCCGCACAGTCGGCTGGTTTACAAGTATGTACCCGATGGTGCTTGATATGAAGCATACGGATGACCTGGGCTACCAGCTGAAGCAAATGAAAGAAGATATCAGACATGTGCCGAATAAGGGAGTCGGATACGGCATTCTGCGCTATCTGACGGCACCGGAACATAAAGAAGATGTGGCGTTCTCGATTCAGCCGGATGTCAGCTTTAACTATTTAGGTCAGTTCGATGACATGTCGGATGCGGGTTTGTTCACGAGATCAGAGCTGCCATCAGGACAGTCATTAAGCCCTGAAACAGAAAAACCGAATGCGCTGGATGTTGTCGGATATATCGAAAACGGAAAACTGACGATGTCACTGGCCTATCATTCTCTTGAATTTCATGAAAAAACGATAAAGTCATTCAGCGATAGCTTTAAAGCGCATCTACTCAGAATCATTGAACATTGCCTATCTCAAGATGGTACGGAACTGACCCCGAGTGACCTTGGTGACGACGATTTGACGCTGGATGAGCTTGATAAATTAATGGAAATTTTCTAATAGAGGTGGCATATGAGCAAAAAATCGATTCAAAAGGTGTACGCACTGACACCAATGCAGGAAGGAATGCTGTATCATGCGATGCTTGATCCGCATTCTTCCTCATACTTCACACAATTAGAGCTTGGGATTCACGGCGCTTTTGATCTTGAAATCTTTGAGAAAAGCGTCAATGAACTGATTCGGTCATACGATATTCTCCGTACGGTATTTGTGCATCAGCAGCTGCAAAAACCGCGTCAGGTTGTATTAGCGGAACGCAAAACAAAGGTGCATTATGAGGATATCAGTCATGCAGACACGAGCCGCCAGAAAGAGCACATTGAGCGTTACAAACAAGACGTTCAGCGACAAGGCTTTAACCTGGCAAAAGATATTTTGTTCAAGGTAGCAGTTTTCCGCCTTAATGCAGATCAGCTGTATCTCGTCTGGAGCAATCATCATATTATGATGGACGGCTGGAGCATGGGCGTCCTCATGAAAAGCCTGTTCCAAAACTATGAAGCGCTCAGAGCAGGCAGGACACCTGCAAACGGTCAAGGCAAGCCTTATTCCGATTACATCAAGTGGCTTGGAAAACAGGACAATGAAGAAGCGGAGAGCTACTGGAGCGAGCGCTTGGCGGGTTTTGAACAGCCAAGTGTGCTCCCGGGCCGCCTGCCTGTGAAAAAAGACGAATACGTCAATAAAGAATATTCATTTACATGGGACGAAACACTGGTTGCCCGTATTCAGCAAGCCGCAAACCGCCATCAAGTGACGGGGCCTAACCTATTTCAGGCCGTTTGGGGCATTGTTCTCAGCAAATACAACTTTACGGATGATGTGGTCTTCGGAACGGTCGTCTCGGGAAGGCCGTCTGAAATCAACGGAATTGAAACGATGGCGGGGCTGTTTATCAACACCATTCCAGTGCGGGTAAACGTTGAACGAGATGCTGCTTTCGCTGATATTTTCACAGCTGTTCAGCGGCATGCAGTAGAGGCGGAGCGTTACGATTACGTGCCGCTCTATGAGATTCAAAAACGCTCAGCCCTTGATGGCAATCTCTTAAACCATCTGGTCGCTTTTGAAAATTATCCGCTTGATCAGGAGCTTGAAAATGGCAGCATGGAAGACCGCCTCGGGTTCTCGATCAAGGTAGAAAGCGCATTTGAACAAACGAGCTTCGATTTCAACCTGATTGTGTATCCGGGCAAAACGTGGACCGTCAAAATCAAATATAACGGCGCCGCCTTTGATTCCGCTTTTATCGAACGGACAGCGGAGCACCTTACCCGCATGATGGAAGCAGCTGTCGATCAGCCGGCCGCGTTTGTGCGTGAGTACGGGCTTGTGGGAGCCGAAGAGCAGCGGCAAATTGTCGAGGTGTTTAACAGCACGAAAGCCGAACTCCCGGAAGGAATGGCTGTTCATCAAGTGTTTGAAGAGCAAGCGAAACGGACGCCGGCGAGCACTGCCGTTGTATATGAAGGAACCGAGCTGACATATCGCGAGCTGAATGCAGCGGCCAATCGTCTGGCGAGAAAGCTGATTGACCAAGGCCTTCAAAAAGGGGAAACAGTCGCGATTATGAACGACCGCTCAATAGAAACCGTTGTCGGCATGCTGGCTGTGTTAAAAGCAGGCGCTGCATATGTTCCGCTTGATCCAGCGCTTCCTGGGGACCGTCTTCGGTTCATGGCAGAGGACAGCTCCGTTCGAATGGTCTTGACCGGAATTTCTTATACAGAGCAGGCGCATCAGCTGCAGGTGCCGGTCCTTACACTGGACATAGGCTTGGATGAGAGCGAAGCGGTTGACAATCTCAACCTGCCATCCGCCCCGTCCGACTTGGCATATATCATGTACACATCCGGTTCAACGGGCAAACCAAAAGGCGTCATGATCGAACATAAAAGCATTCTGCGCCTCGTCAAAAATGCCGGGTACGTTCCTGTTACTGAAGAGGACCGTATGGCGCAAACAGGAGCGGTCAGCTTTGATGCCGGAACGTTTGAGGTATTCGGTGCACTGCTAAATGGCGCAGCGCTTTATCCGGTCAAAAAAGAGACGCTGCTTGATGCGAAACAATTTGCTGCATTCCTGCGCGAGCAAAGAATCTCGACGATGTGGCTGACATCACCATTATTCAACCAGCTTGCCGCAAAGGATGCGGGTATGTTCGGCACACTGCGACATTTAATCATCGGCGGAGACGCCCTTGTCCCGCATATTGTCAGCAAAGTCAAACAGGCATCGCCGTCGCTTTCATTGTGGAACGGATACGGCCCGACAGAAAACACGACGTTTTCAACAAGTTTTCTGATCGACCGCGAGTATGGCGGCTCTATCCCAATCGGGAAGCCGATCGGAAATTCCACTGCCTACATCATGGATGAGCAGGCACGCCTGCAGCCAATCGGCGCACCCGGCGAGCTTTGCGTCGGCGGAATCGGTGTGGCGCGTGGCTATGTCAATCTCCCTGAGCTGACGGAGAAGCAATTTCTCGAAGACCCGTTCAGACCGGGTGAAAGGATTTATCGCACTGGCGACTTGGCAAGATGGCTGCCGGACGGCAATATCGAATTTTTAGGCAGAATCGACAACCAAGTGAAGGTGCGCGGCTTCCGAATTGAGCTTGGCGAAATTGAAACAAAACTGAACATGGCTGAGCATGTGACAGAGGCTGCGGTGATCATCCGCAAAAACAAAGCGGATGAAAATGAAATTTGCGCGTACTTTACGGCAGACCGTGAAGTTGCTGTGAGCGAGCTGAGAAAAACGCTATCTCAGTCTTTGCCTGACTATATGGTCCCTGCCCACCTGATTCAAATGGACAGTCTGCCGCTCACGCCGAACGGGAAAATCAACAAAAAAGAACTGCCCGCGCCGCAATCAGAAGCCGTGCAGCCGGAATACGCAGCACCAGAAACAGAGAGTGAAAAGAAATTAGCGGAGATCTGGGAAGGAATACTCGGTGTCAAAGCAGGCGTTACCGATAACTTCTTTATGATCGGCGGCCATTCTTTGAAAGCGATGATGATGACGGCAAAAATCCAAGAGCATTTCCATAAGGAAGTACCGATTAAAGTGCTTTTTGAAAAGCCGACCATTCAAGAATTGGCGCTGTATTTGGACGAGAACGAAAGCAAGGAGGAGCAGACGTTTGAACCGATCAGGCAAGCACCTTATCAGCAGCATTATCCTGTATCCCCGGCCCAGCGGAGAATGTATATCCTCAATCAGCTTGGACAAGCAAACACAAGCTACAACGTCCCCGCTGTACTTTTGCTGGAGGGAGAAGTAGATCAAGACCGGCTTGAAAACGCGATGCAGCAATTAATCAACCGGCACGAAATCCTTCGTACATCGTTTGACATGATCGACGGAGAGGTTGTACAAACCGTTCATAAAAACATATCGTTCCAGCTGGAGGCTGCCAAGGGACGGGAAGAAGACGCGGAGGAAATGATCAGAGCGTTCGTTCAGCCGTTTGAATTACATCGTGCGCCGCTCGTCCGTTCGAAGCTTGTCCAGCTGGAAGAAAATCGCCACCTGCTGCTCATTGATATGCATCATATTATCACTGACGGCAGTTCAACAGGCATACTGATCGGTGATCTTGCCAAAATGTATCAAGGCGCGGATCTGGAGCTGCCGCAAATTCACTATAAAGATTACGCAGTTTGGCACAAAGAACACGCTGATTATCAAAAAGATGAGGCATACTGGCTCGATGTCTTTAAAGGCGAGCTGCCAATACTGGATCTTCCCGCGGATTTCGAGCGGCCTGCTGAGCGGAGCTTTGCGGGAGAGCGCGTGATGTTCGGGCTTGATCAACAGATGACTGCTCAAATCAAGTCATTCTTAGCAGAAACGGATACGACAATGTACATGTTTTTGCTGGCGGCATTCAATGTACTCCTTTCTAAGTACGCGTCGCAGGATGATATCATTGTCGGCTCGCCGACAGCTGGCAGAACACATCCTGATCTGCAAGGTGTGCCGGGGATGTTTGTCAACACGGTAGCACTCAGAACGGCACCAGCGGGGGATAAAACCTTCGCGCAATTCCTTGAGGAGGTCAAAACAGCCAGCCTTCAAGCCTTCGAGCACCAGAGCTATCCGCTTGAGGAGCTGATTGAAAAGCTTCCTCTTACAAGGGATACAAGCAGAAGTCCGCTGTTCAGCGTGATGTTCAATATGCAGAATATGGAGATTCCTTCTTTAAGATTAGGAGATTTGAAGATTTCCTCGTATTCCATGCATCATCATGTGGCGAAATTTGACCTCTCCTTGGAAGCGGTCGAGCGTGAAGACGATATCGGCCTAAGCTTTGACTATGCGACTGCTCTGTTTAAGGACGAGACCATCCGCCGCTGGAGCAGCCACTTTGTCAATATCATCAAAGCGGCCGCGGCTAATCCGAACGTTCGGCTGTCTGAAGTAGATTTGCTTTCATCTGCAGAAACGGCTGCTTTGCTGGAAGAAAGACATATGACTCAAATAACGGAAGCCACCTTTGCAGCTCTCTTTGAAAAACAGGCCCAGCAAACACCTGACCATCCTGCCGTGAAGGCTGGCGGAAATCTGCTGACCTATCGCGAGCTTGATGAACAGGCGAACCAGCTGGCGCACCATCTTCGTGCCCAAGGGGCAGGAAGTGAAGAGATCGTTGCGATTGTTATGGACCGGTCAGCTGAGGTGATGGTATCCATTCTCGGTGTCATGAAGGCGGGGGCAGCTTTCCTTCCCATTGATCCTGATACACCCGAAGAACGAATCCGTTATTCATTAGAGGACAGCGGAGCAAAAATTGCGATCGTCAATGAAAGAAACATGACGGCTATTGGGCAATATGAAGGGGCAATCGTCAACCTTGATGAAGGTAAATGGAGAAATGAAAGCAAGGAGCGCCCAGCTTCCATTTCAGGGTCTCGCAATCTTGCATATGTCATTTATACATCCGGTACGACCGGAAAGCCGAAGGGCGTGCAGGTCGAGCATCGCAATCTGACAAACTATTTCTCTTGGTTTAGTGAAGAGGCGAGCCTGACGGAAAAGGATAAGACTGTATTGCTATCCTCTTACGCATTTGACCTAGGCTATACGAGCGTGTTCCCCGTGCTTCTGGGCGGGGGCGAGCTCCATATCGTACAGAAGGAAACCTATACGGCGCCGGATGAAATAGCGCACTATATCAAGGAGCATGGGATCACATATATCAAACTGACCCCGTCTCTGTTCCATATAATGGTGAACACATCCAGTTTTGCAAAAGAGTCGAACTTTGAATCCCTGCGCTTGATCGTCTTGGGAGGAGAAAAAATCATCCCCGCTGATGTTCTTGCCTTTCGCAGGGTGTATGGACATACCGAATTTATCAATCACTACGGCCCGACAGAAGCAACGATCGGCGCCATCGCCGGACGGATTGATCTGTCTGAGCCGGATGCATTTGCGAAAAGCCCGACAATCGGAAAACCGATTGCGAATGCCGGCGCGCTTGTCTTAAATGAAGCATTGAAGCTTGTGCCGCCGGGAGCGAGCGGACAGCTCTATATTACGGGACAGGGGCTTGCGAGAGGATATCTCAACAGGCCTCAGCTGACAGCCGAGAGATTTGTGGAAAATCCATATTCGCCGGGCAGCCTCATGTACAAAACCGGAGATGTCGTACGGAGACTTTCTGACGGTACGTTTGAATTTATCGGCCGGGCTGATGATCAGGTGAAAATTCGCGGCTACCGCATTGAGCCGAAAGAAATTGAAACGGTCATGCTCAGCCTCAGCGGAATTCAAGAAGCGGTTGTGCTGGCGGTTTCCGAGGGCGGCCTTCAAGAGCTTTGCGCGTATTATACGTCGGATCAGGCCATCGAAAAAGCAGAGCTCCGGAACCAGCTTTCACAAACACTGCCGTCTCATATGATTCCTGCTTTCTTTGTGCAGGTTGACGCAATTCCGCTGACGGCAAACGGGAAAACCGACAGAAACGCTTTGCCGAAGCCGAATGCGGCACAATCTTCTGGCAAGACCTTGGCGGCACCGGAAACAGCGCTTGAAGAAAGCTTATGCCGCATATGGCGGAAAACGCTTGGCATAGAAGCCATCGGCATTGACGACAATTTTTTCGATTTAGGCGGCCATTCATTAAAAGGAATGATGCTGATTGCCAACATTCAGGCAGAATTGGAGAAAAGCATACCGCTTAAAGCACTGTTCGAGCAGCCGACTATTCGCCAGCTGGCGGCTTATATGGAGGCGTCTGCTGTTTCAGGCGGCCATCAAGTCCTCAAGCCGGCTGACAAGCAGGCTATGTATCCATTGTCATCCGCGCAGAAACGGATGTATGTGCTCAATCAGCTTGACCGCCAGACGATAAGCTACAACATGCCATCTGTTCTTCTAATGGAAGGTGAGCTTGATGTTTCGCGCCTGCGCGACTCGCTCAACCAGCTTGTGAACCGTCACGAATCATTGCGGACGTCATTTATGGAAGCTAATGGTGAGCCTGTTCAGCGCATTATTGAGGAGGCGGAGGTTGATCTTCATCTGTTTGAAGCGGAAGAAGACGAAGCGGACCAAAAGATTAAGGAATTTATCCAGCCATTCGACTTAACCGACGCACCGCTCATTCGCGCCGCTTTGCTCCGAATAGAAGCGAAGAAACATTTGCTGCTTTTAGATATGCATCACATCATCGCAGACGGCGTCTCAAGAGGCATCTTTGTAAAAGAATTGGCGCTGCTTTACAAAGGAGAGCAGCTTCCGGAGCCGTCGCTTCATTATAAAGATTTCGCCGTTTGGCAACATGAAGCTGAGCAAAAAGAACGGATGAAGGAGCATGAGGCGTACTGGCTGTCGGTTCTTTCAGGCGAGCTGCCAGAGCTTGATCTCCCGCTCGATTACGCCCGTCCGCCGGTGCAAAGCTTTAAAGGAGATACGATTCGTTTCCGTACGGGAAGTGAGACGGCAAAGGCGGTCGAAAAGCTGCTCGCGGAAACCGGAGCGACCTTGCACATGGTGCTCCATGCTGTTTTCCACGTCTTTTTAAGCAAAATTTCCGGACAGCGGGATATCGTCATCGGTTCTGTTACTGCGGGCCGGACGAATGCCGATGTCCAAGACATGCCGGGAATGTTCGTCAATACACTTGCCCTGAGAATGGAAGCGAAAGAACAGCAGACATTTGCGGAGCTTCTGGAGCAAGCGAAGCAGACGAACCTGTCAGCGCTGGAGCATCAGGAGTATCCATTTGAAGATCTGGTTAATCAGCTTGATCTCCCTCGGGATATGAGCCGAAATCCAGTATTTAATGTGATGGTGACGACAGAAAACCCCGATAAAGAACAGCTTACATTGCCAAATCTGAGCATTTCACCTTATGAGGCTCATCAGGGAACCTCTAAGTTTGATCTGACATTGGGCGGGTTTACTGATGAAAACGGCATTGGCTTGCAGCTCGAATATGCGACAGATCTGTTCACAAAAGAAACGGCTGAAAAATGGAGCGAATACGTTCTGAGGTTACTAAAGGCTGTTGCGGAAAACCCGAACCAGCCGCTTTCCAGCCTGTCACTCGTCACTGAAACAGAAAAACAAGCGCTTCTTGAGGCATGGAAGGGCAAAACGCTGCCTGTGCCGACAGACAAAACGGTTCATCAGCTATTCGAAGAGACTGTTCAGCGCCACAAAGATCGCCCGGCTGTCACATACAACGGCCGATCTTGGACGTACGGCGAGCTGAATGCGAAGGCAAACCGTCTCGCGCGAATTCTGATCGACTGCGGCATCAGCCCGGATGACCGCGTCGGCGTCCTCACGAAGCCGTCGCTTGAAATGTCGGCCGCTGTGCTCGGCGTCTTAAAGGCGGGAGCGGCGTTTGTGCCGATTGATCCTGACTACCCGGATCAGCGGATTGAGTATATTTTACAGGACAGCGGCGCGAAACTTCTCTTGAAGCAGGAAGGCATTTCAGTGCCGGACAGCTATACGGGAGATGTCATTCTTCTCGACGGAAGCCGCACGATTCTAAGCCTGCCGCTTGATGAAAACGACGAGGAAAATCCAGAAACCGCTGTAACAGCTGAGAACTTGGCGTACATGATTTACACATCTGGAACGACCGGACAGCCGAAGGGTGTCATGGTCGAGCACCATGCGCTTGTGAACCTGTGCTTCTGGCATCACGACGCGTTCAGTATGACAGCGGAGGACCGCAGTGCGAAGTACGCGGGCTTCGGATTCGACGCCTCCATTTGGGAGATGTTCCCGACCTGGACGATTGGCGCTGAGCTTCACGTCATAGATGAAGCGATCCGCCTCGATATCGTCCGCCTGAATGACTATTTCGATACGAACGGCGTGACGATTACGTTCCTGCCGACGCAGCTGGCGGAACAGTTCATGGAGCTTGAGAACACATCACTGCGTGTCCTCTTGACTGGAGGAGACAAGCTGAAGCGTGCCGCGAAAAAGCCGTACAAGCTCGTCAACAACTACGGGCCGACAGAAAATACGGTCGTTGCCACAAGCACAGAAATCCATCCGGAGGAAGGCTCGCTTTCCATCGGACAGGCGATCGCCAATACGAGAGTGTACATTCTTGGCGAGGGCAATCAGGTGCAGCCAGAAGGCGTAGCCGGAGAGCTTTGCGTGGCGGGACGCGGATTGGCGCGAGGCTATCTGAATCGAGAAGACGAAACCGCGAAGCGGTTTGTCGCTGATCCGTTTATGCCGGGTGAACGCATGTACCGCACTGGTGATTTGGTGAAGTGGGTGAACGGCGGCATCGAATACATCGGCCGGATCGACCAGCAGGTCAAGGTCCGCGGCTACCGAATCGAGCTTTCAGAAATCGAAGTCCAGCTCGCGCAGCTTTCTGAGGTGCAGGATGCGGCGGTAACAGCCGTGCAGGATAAAGGCGGCAATACAGCGATCGCGGCGTATGTCACACCTGAATCAGCTGACATAGAAGCACTGAAATCAGCACTGAAGGAAACCCTGCCGGATTACATGATCCCGGCGTTCTGGGTAACGCTGAGCGAGCTTCCGGTTACGGCAAACGGCAAAGTGGACCGCAAAGCCTTGCCTGAGCCGGACATCGAAGCGGGAAGCGGGGAATACAAAGCGCCGACGACCGACATGGAAGAGCTGCTTGCCGGCATCTGGCAGGACGTGCTTGGAATGGCTGAAGTCGGTGTCACCGATAATTTCTTCTCGCTGGGCGGAGATTCCATCAAAGGAATTCAGATGGCGAGCCGCTTGAACCAGCACGGCTGGAAGCTGGAAATGAAAGATCTCTTCCAGCATCCGACGATCGAGGAGCTGACCCAATACGTAGAGCGTGCCGAAGGCAAACAGGCAGACCAAGGCCCGGTGGAGGGCGAAGTCATCCTGACGCCGATCCAGCGCTGGTTCTTTGAAAAGAACTTCACGAATCAGCACCACTGGAACCAATCGGTGATGCTTCACGCCAAGAAGGGCTTTGATCCTGAACGGGTGGAGAAAACATTGCAGGCGCTGATCGAACATCATGACGCGCTCCGTATGGTTTACCGTGAGGAAAACGGGGACATCATTCAGGCGTATCAACCGATCGGTGAGAGCAAGGTAAGTTTCGAAATCGTGGATCTGTACGGCTCTGATGAAGAGATGCTGAAAAACCAGATTAAGATTCTGGCGAACAGGCTGCAAAGCAGTATTGATCTGCAAAACGGGCCCCTTCTAAAGGCGGAGCAATACCGCACGGAAGCTGGGGATCACCTGCTCATCGCTGTACACCATCTCGTGGTCGACGGTGTGTCATGGCGGATTTTGCTTGAAGATTTTGCTTCAGGCTACATGCAGGCTGAGAAAGAAGAGAGCCTTGTCTTCCCGCAAAAAACAAACTCCTTCAAGGACTGGGCGGAAGAACTGGCGGCATTCAGCCAATCAGTGCATCTTTTACAGCAGGCTGAATACTGGTCGCAAATTGCCGCTGAGCAGGTTTCTCCTTTACCGAAGGATTGTGAAACAGAGCAGCGGATCGTCAAGGATACATCATCCGTCCTATGTGAATTAACGGAAGAAGACACGAAGCATCTTTTAACAGATGTTCATCAGCCATATGGAACTGAAATCAACGATATACTTCTCAGCGCGCTTGGTTTGACAATGAAAGAATGGACAGCCAGTGCCAAAATCGGCATTAACCTTGAGGGACACGGCCGGGAGGACATCATCCCGAATGTGAATATCTCCAGAACGGTCGGCTGGTTTACGGCACAATACCCAGTTGTGCTCGACATGTCTGAAGCAGATGTCTCAGCTGTGATCAAAACAGTCAAAGAAAACCTGCGCCGCATTCCGGATAAAGGTGTTGGCTACGGCATTCTTCGTTATTTCACAGAAACATCGGAAACAAAGGGCTTCACACCGGAGATCAGCTTCAACTATTTGGGCCAATTCGACAGTGAAGTCAAAACCGATTTCTTTGAACCGTCCGCTTTCGATATGGGGCGCCAAGTAAGCGGAGAATCAGAGGCGCTGTACGCTTTAAGCTTCAGCGGCATGATCAGAAACGGCCGGTTTGTGCTTTCCTGCTCCTACAATGAGAAGGAGTTTGAAAGAGCCACGATTGAAGAGCGAATGGAACGGTTTAAAGAAAATCTTCTGATGCTGATCCGTCATTGCACGGAAAAAGAAGAGAAGGAATTCACGCCAAGCGACTTCAGCGCCGAAAACCTTGAAATGGACGAAATGGGAGATATCTTTGACATGCTTGAGGAGAATTTAAAATAAAACGCAAGGGAATTACAGAAGGCGGGAGCGAAACATATGAGTCAATTTAGCAAGGATCAGGTTCAAGATATGTATTACCTATCGCCGATGCAGGAAGGGATGCTTTTTCATGCCATCCTGAATCCCGGCCAAAGCTTTTACCTTGAACAGATCACGATGAAAGTAAAAGGCAGCTTGAATATCAAATGTCTTGAAGAAAGCATGAATGTGATCATGGACCGGTACGATGTATTTCGTACCGTGTTCATTCACGAAAAAGTAAAAAGGCCTGTCCAAGTCGTATTGAAAAAACGGCAGTTCCATATAGAAGAAATCGATCTGACACACTTAACGGGCAGCGAGCAAGCAGCCAAAATCAATGAATACAAGGAACAGGATAAGATCAGAGGCTTTGATTTGACGCGGGATATTCCGATGCGGGCAGCTGTTTTCAAAAAAGCTGAAGAAAGCTTTGAATGGGTGTGGAGCTACCACCACATTATTTTGGACGGCTGGTGCTTCGGCATCGTCGTACAGGATCTATTTAAAGTATACAATGCTCTGCGCGAACAAAAGCCGTACAGCCTGCCGCCAGTCAAACCGTATAAAGACTATATCAAGTGGCTTGAAAAGCAGGATAAACACGCATCACTGCATTACTGGCGCGAGTACTTAAAGGATGTTGAGGGACAAACGACGTTTGCGGAGCAAAGAAAGAAACAAAAGGACGGCTATGAGCCGAAAGAGCTGCTCTTTTCATTGCCGAAGGCGGAAACAAAGGCCTTTGCCGAGCTTGCAAAATCGCAGCATACCACTTTAAGCACGGCGCTGCAGGCAGTCTGGAGCGTATTGATCAGCCGCTATCAGCAGTCTGGCGATTTAACGTTTGGTACAGTCGTTTCCGGGCGTCCCGCGGAAATTAAAGGCGTTGAACATATGGTTGGACTGTTTATCAACGTTGTCCCGAGACGTGTGAAGCTGTCTAAGGATATCACATTTACCGGCTTGCTCAAGCAGCTGCAGGAGCAATCGCTGCAGTCCGAGCCGCATCAATATGTGCCGCTTTATGACATCCAAAGCCAGGCCGATCAGCCGAAACTGATTGACCACATCATTGTTTTTGAGAACTATCCGCTTCAGGATGCGAAAAATGAAGAAAGCAGTGAAAACGGCTTTGATATGGTGGATGTTCATGTTTTTGAGAAGTCGAATTATGATCTCAACCTAATGGCTTCTCCAGGTGAAGAGATGCTGATTAAGCTTGCTTATAATGAGAATGTGTTTGATGAGGCGTTTATCCTGCGCTTGAAATCCCAACTTCTCACAGCAATTCAGCAGCTCATCCAGAATCCCGAACAGCCTGTCAGCACGATCAACCTCGTTGACGACAGGGAGAGAGAATTTTTGCTTACCGGCTTAAACCCGCCGGCTCAAACTCATGAGACAAAGCCTCTGACCGATTGGTTTAAGGAAGCGGTGAATGTCAATCCGAATGCACCGGCGCTTACGTATTCCGGCCAGACCCTGTCTTATCGCGAATTAGATGAGGAAGCGAACCGCCTTGCGCACCGTTTGCAAAAACACGGTGCGGGCAAAGGCTCCGTTGTAGCGCTGTACACGAAGCGCTCACTTGAACTGGTGATCGGCATTCTCGGTGTATTAAAGGCGGGAGCGGCTTATCTGCCGGTTGACCCGAAGCTGCCAGAGGACCGAATCTCGTATATGCTGGCTGACAGTGCGGCAGCCTGTCTGCTGACACATCAGGAGATGAAAGAACAAGCGGCTCAGCTGCCGTATACAGGCACAACGCTCGTCATCGATGATCAAACACGGTTTGAGGAAAAGGAAAGCGATCCTGCCACCGCAATTGATCCCGATGATCCGGCATATATCATGTACACGTCCGGCACAACCGGAAAGCCAAAGGGCAATATGACCACTCATGCCAATATTCAAGGGTTGGTCAAGCATGTAGACTACATGGCATTTTCTGAAAAAGATACGTTCTTATCTGTTTCGAATTACGCCTTCGACGCATTTACCTTTGATTTCTACGCTTCCATACTGAATGCGGCACGGCTCATTATCGCAGATGAACATACGCTGCTTGATACAGAACGGCTCACTGATCTGATCAAGAAGGAGAATGTCAATGTCATGTTTGCCACAACTGCGCTGTTTAATCTTCTCACAGATGCGGGAGAGGATTGGATGAAGGGGCTTCGCTGTGTATTATTCGGCGGAGAGCGCGCATCTGTTCCGCACGTCAGGAAAGTGCTGCGGGTCATGGGGCCGGGCAAGCTGATTAACTGCTACGGGCCGACTGAGGGAACAGTGTTTGCGACTGCTCACGTCGTGCATGATATACCGGATTCCATCTCCTCATTGCCGATCGGAAAGCCGATCAGCAATGCCAGTGTTTATATTCTGAATGAGCAAAGACAGCTCCAGCCATTCGGGGCGATCGGTGAACTGTGCATCAGCGGAATGGGCGTGTCAAAAGGATATGTAAATCGTGCTGACCTCACGAAGCAAAAGTTTATCAAGAACCCGTTTAAGCCGAAAGAAATGCTTTACCGCACAGGGGATTTAGCACGCTGGCTGCCGGATGGAACGATTGAATACGCCGGCCGTATTGACGATCAGGTCAAAATACGGGGACACCGGATTGAGCTTGAAGAAATTGAAAAGCAGCTGCAGGAATACCCGGGAGTGAAAGATGCGATCGTTGTTGCGGACTGCCCTGAGTCTGGCGATGCATCAATCAACGCCTACCTGGTGACCCGGACGCAGCTTTCAGCTGAAGGCGTAAAGGCGCACCTGAAAAAGCAGCTTCCTGCTTACATGGTGCCGCAAACCTTTACCTTCTTGGATGAGCTTCCTTTAACGACAAACGGGAAAGTCAATAAACGGCTGCTGCCAAAACCTGATCAGGATCAGCTGGCGGAAGAATGGATCGGACCGCGAAACGAGATGGAAGAAACTATCGCGCAAATCTGGTCTGAGGTTCTCGGCAGAAAACAAGTCGGCATTCATGACGATTTCTTTGTGCTCGGAGGACATTCCTTGAAGGCAATGACCGCCGCCTCCCGCATCAAGAAGGAGCTCGGGATTGATCTTCCGGTAAAGGTTTTGTTTGAAGCGCCGACAATCGCCGGTATTTCAGCGTTTTTGAAAAACGGGGGCTCAGATGGATTGCAGGATGTAACGATAATGAATCCCGATCGGGAGCAGATCATTTTCGCATTTCCTCCAGTCTTGGGCTATGGCCTCATGTACCAAAATCTGGCCGCCCGCTTGCCGTCATACAAGCTGTGCGCCTTTGACTTCATTGAAGAAGAAAATCGCCTTGACCGCTATGCGGATTTGATCCAGAAGCTTCAGCCGGAAGGGCCTTTGACTTTGTTTGGATATTCAGCAGGATGCAGCCTGGCGTTTGAAGCTGCCAAAAAGCTTGAGGAACAAGGCCGTATTGTTCAGCGGATCATCATGGTGGATTCCTATAAAAAACAAGGTGTCAGTGATCTGGACGGACGCACGGTTGAAAGTGATGTCGAAGCGTTGATGAATGTAAACCGGGACAATGAAGCGCTCAACAGCGAAGCCGTCAAACAAGGACTTAAGCAAAAAACACATGCCTTTTACTCATACTACGTCAGCCTGATCAGCACAGGCCAGGTGAAAGCTGATATTGATCTGTTGACATCTGGCGCTGATTTTGACATGCCGGAATGGCTTGCATCATGGGAAGAGGCAACAACAGGTGCTTATCGTGTGAAAAGAGGCTTCGGAACACACGCAGAAATGCTGCAGGGCGAAACGCTAGATAGGAATGCCGTAATTTTGCTCGAATTCCTTAATACACAAACCGTAACGGTTTCTTAAATGAAGTGATGAAAGGAGGAGACAGCCAATGAGCCAACTCTTCAAATCATTTGATGCGTCGGAAAAAACGCAGCTCATCTGTTTTCCGTTTGCCGGCGGCTACTCAGCGTCGTTTCGCCCTCTCCATGCTTTTTTGCAGGGGGAGTGTGAGATGCTTGCTGCTGAGCCGCCGGGACACGGCACGAATCAAACGACAGCCATTGAGGATCTCGAAGAGCTGACGGATTTGTACAAGCAAGAACTGAACCTGGGCCCTGATCGGCCGTTTGTGCTGTTCGGACACAGTATGGGCGGCATGATCACCTTCAGGCTGGCGCAAAAGCTTGAGCGGGAAGGCATCTTTCCACAGGCAGTTATCATTTCTGCGATACAGCCGCCCCATATTCAGCGGAAGAAAGTGTCCCATCTGCCTGATGATCAATTCCTTGATCATATTATCAAATTAGGCGGAATGCCCGCAGAGCTTGTTGAAAATAAGGAGGTCATGTCCTTTTTCCTGCCTTCCTTCCGATCGGACTACAGGGCGCTTGAACAATTTGTGCTTCACGATCTGGCCCCGATCCAATCGCCTGTTCATGTCTTTAACGGGCTTGATGATAAAAAATGCATTCGAGATGCGGGAGGCTGGAAGAAGTGGGCAAAAGACATCACATTCCATCAATTTGACGGCGGCCACATGTTCCTGCTGTCACAAACGGAAGAAGTCGCAGAACGGATTTTTGCAATCTTGAATCAGCATCCGATCATTCAATCGTGATCAAAAGCGGACAGCTCAGGCTGTTCCGCTTTTTTAGTGTGGAATGACAATTTTCGCATGGTATAATAGTCGAAATACTCAGATAAAGGCAGGTCAAAACATGCGCACGTCTCCCAGGATGAAATGGTTTGTATTGCTGTTTACGTTTGTTTTCGCCATCGGAATGAACTCATTCAGAAACTCCTTTCAATTTTTTATGCTTCCAATGGCGGATGCCTTCCATGCCGACAGGTCGCTGATCTCGGTTTCTGTCAGCATTTTTATGATCACAACCGGCATCGTCCAGTTTTTTGTCGGTTTTTTTATCGACCGGTTCAGTGTCAGAAAAATTATGGCGCTGGGGGCTGTTTGCATCAGCGCTAGCTTTTTGATGCTTCCGTATTCACCAAATGTTCATGTGTTTTCCGCTATTTACGGTGTGCTTGGCGGGATCGGCTATTCCTGTGCGGTCGGCGTGACGACCCAGTATTTCATCAGCCGCTGGTTTGACACACACAAAGGTCTGGCGCTTGCTATTTTGACCAATGCCAACTCTGCGGGCTTGCTGCTTCTCTCGCCCATTTGGGCAGCGGCTCCGTACCATGCCGGCTGGCAGAACACCTATACCATTTTGGGAATCGTCATGGCGGCTGTTCTGCTGCCGCTCCTCGCCTTCGGGATGAAGCATCCGCCACATGCACAAGTGCAGTCAGTGAAAAAATCTTATGACTGGCGGGGATTTTGGAACGTGATGAAGCAGTCTCGCCTCATTCATATCCTGTACTTCGGGGTGTTTACTTGCGGATTTACGATGGGAATCATTGATGCTCACCTCGTCCCGATACTGAAGGATGCGCATGTCTCTCATGTTAACGGAATGATGGCCGCGTTCGGGGCGTTTATTATCATTGGCGGATTATTGGCGGGCTGGCTGTCAGATCTCCTCGGCAGCAGAAGCATCATGCTATCCATCTTATTTTTCATCCGGCTGCTCAGCCTGATTTGCCTGCTCATCCCCATTCTCGGAATTCATCACAGCGAACTTTGGTATTTTGGCTTTATCCTGTTATTTGGACTCAGTTACACAGGCGTGATCCCGCTGACCGCGGCGTCAATTTCAGAAAGCTATCAAACAGGATTGATAGGTTCGCTGTTAGGCATCAATTTCTTTATCCATCAGGTTGCCGGGGCTCTCAGTGTGTATACGGGCGGTTTGTTTTTTGACATGACTCATGATTATCTGCTGATTGTTGCTGTGTGTATCGTGTTTGTGGGTGTATCGGCTGTAATAGAGCTTGTGCCGTTTTTCGATAAACAAAAGGCAAAAGAAACCCATCAATCAATATAAAAGGACCGGCACTATCAATGCCGATCCTTTTTAAATTTGAGTTTTTTTGTTTCGGTATTTTTAAGGATAATCTCCTTGAATCTGTTCATCTCCACTTCGGAATGAAAAAAATGTTTTGGTATCGCAATATATTGGCTGCTGGATGTATTGATCCGAAAGATATTCTTATATTCGAAAACAGCTGTGATTTCATTCCAATTGAAAATGAGGTCATATTTTTTAGAACTTATACGAATTCCTTCTTGATTCACAGTATATGTTCTTTTGGATTTCATCCGTTCGTTCCTCTTGTATGCTCTGGAAAACTTCACATATAGAAGAAGGAGGAGCAGCAGTGTAAACAGAACGGACATCACGATAATCAACATACTGTTCATAAACAAGTTAAGCGCGTCACTGCCATAAACGATACGGGGCCATCCGTTAATGAAGTTAACTGCAGCAAATATGGCGCAACACAACAGAAAGTAAAAGCATGACATTTTTGCGATTTGATAAAAAAAGATTTCTCTTACATCCTTAAAAGTGATTTCTCCTGGAAGAATGATACTTTCACTAGCATATTGAATCATACGGTAAACCTACACCTCTAACCATGTTTTTCCTTTCAGTCTAGCATAATTTCTCATTTTTTTGCAGGCATACCAGAGCGCTTTGTTTTTTTCTGCAGATTGGTATTGCTCCCCAGCACGCCAATCATAATACAAACCGCTCCGGCAAAGTGATACCAGGCAAGGCTTTCGTTTAGAATCACCACTCCTGCAATCATCGTTACGATAGTAGATACATGATTAAAAGCACTCATTTTAAACGCCTCAATCCGTGACAGCGTATAGTTAGACAAGAATGAAGTGACGAGTGAAGACAGCACGCCCAAATACAAAATAGAGAGAACGAAGCCGGGCTCCCGGAATGGCAGAAAATAAGTGCCGACAGTTCCCGCCGCTCCGTGGCGCACAAGGGCAATGGCGTTGAAGACGACAAAGCCGATGGCAGACATGATGTAGGTAAGCTCGGTCAGCTTGAACCGCTGCGTCATTTTTCTGGCAGCGGTATTGTACATCGCTGAAGACAAGGCGGACAACAGTATCAGCAAAGACCCTTTTAAGCTGGCTGATTCCACGTCAACGCCTTTCATCACAAAAATAAACATGACACCGGCAACGGATAAAACCGTGAACCCCTTTTGTATCCACGTCGGGCGTTCCTTTAAAACATAAGCGGCAAACACCATCGTGAAAATCGGAATGGCTGCCTGAATAACCCCCGCTTCAGATGAGGACGAGTACACAAGGCCGAATGCCTGAAAGCTGAAAAATAGCGCGGGATACAGCAGGGCGAGCGGCAAAATGGCAATGACGTCCTTTATGCGGATTGAAAGCTTTACCCAGCCGAATAAGACAGGTACAGTGGCCGCAGCAAACGCAATGGTGAACCGGTGCGCCAGAATATCAAACGGCTCTGCTGTTTCCAGTGCGATTTTTACGAATAGAAAGGATAAACCGATAATAACCGAATATAAAACAGCCGCTATATAAGCGGAGGCTTGCTGATGTTTAACCATAATGGGAGGTGCTCCTTTACCTGAATTGCAGCGCCGGTCGCTCCCTTTATTGTATGGCCGCGGTCAGCACGGTACAATGAGAAAAACAATGAACTGTACCGGTACAAAACAGGAGGAGAAGACATGGAGAAATATATGTGTCTATTAACGAGGATAGAGGAGATGATGCAAAGCACCGCCTATCAAGAAGGAGACAGGCTTCCATCTATCCGTCAGCTGTCCGCCCGCCACCAAGTCAGCAAAAGCACAGTGATCCGCGCGCTGCAGGAGCTGGAAAAGCGCCACCTTATCTATTCCGTTCCGAAAAGCGGCTATTATATTGTGAAAAAGACGGGGAAATCAAAAAGCGGGCAGCCTGGCCCCATCGACTTTGCCACATCTGCGCCAGATCCAGATGTGTTTCCGTATCTTGCTTTTCAGCACTGCATCAACAAAGCGATTGATACATATAAAAACGATTTGTTTATTTATGGGACGCCAAAGGGGCTTCCATCACTCATCCGTGTACTCCGAAAGCTCTTGGCCAATCAGCAGGTATTTGCGGATGAACGGCACATTTTCATTACTTCAGGTGTCCAGCAGGCGTTATCCTTGCTTTGTGCCATGCCGTTTCCAAATGGGAAAGAGAAGATCGCCATTGAACAGCCGGGCTACCATTTGATGGTCGAACAGCTTGAGACGCTTGGAATTCCCGCCATCGGAGTGAAACGAACGGAAGAGGGGCTCAATTTAACCGAGGTTGAGCGGCTGTTTCAAACAGAATCGATCAAATTTTTTTACACGATGCCGCGCTTCCATAACCCGCTTGGCTGCTCTTTGTCAGAGCAAGAGAAACAAGAGCTTGTAAGACTGGCAGAAGCGTATGATGTCTATCTCGTTGAGGATGATTATCTCGGTGATTTGGAAGAAAATAAAAAGGCAGATCCGCTGCACGCATATGACCTGTCCTCACATGTCATTTATTTGAAAAGTTTCTCGAAAATGATGTTTCCCGGCCTTCGCGTGGGGGCGGCTGTTTTGCCCGAAGCACTGACTGACATGTTTCATGCGTACAAAAAGCTGAACGACATCGACTGTTCGATGATTTCTCAAGCGGCATTGGAGATTTATCTGAAAAGCGGTATGTATGGCAGGCACAAGGAGAAAATCAGAGATTCCTATAAGGAGCGATCACTGAGGCTTCATCAAGCCATTCAAACCCACAGGCAGCTGGGAAGCGGACGCTTTACGTTTTCAGGCGGCCAGGCACCCTGTATGCACACCCATCTGGTGCTTCCTGAGGATCTACCGGCCTCAAGAGTGATTCATAGACTGAAAAAACAAGGGGTTCACCTTGAGGCGATAGACCGTCATTATTTATCAGGTTATCCAAAAGAAAATCTATTAAAAATCAATATATCCAATGTGAAAACGGAAGATATTGATCGCGGTGTCAAGCTGTTGATGAGCCATTTATAAAAGCGCTTCGTACGAGACCATTGTGATATCCTCAGGGAAATCAGAGTGCGCGGCGCATACAGCCATTTTGTAGCCGGGATCGACATCATACGTTTTGATATAGCAGGGGGAATGGCTGTCTGGAAGCTCAATGGATACTTCTCCGTCCTGATGCAGGCGCACTGAAAAGGAATCAAGCGGTAGTGATAACCCCTTGCCCTCCTGTTTGATAAAGCTTTCTTTCATTGACCATAGATGATAAAAATAGTCTGTTTGCTCGTCTTTGTTTTTGGCTAAAAGGTCGCTGTACTCTGTTTTTGAAAAGAAGCGCTTGGCGATCTCAAGGCTGATCGGTTTCATTTTTTCAATATCGATGCCGATGGGCTGTGAATCAAACGCACCAATGACCCAGCGGCCGGAATGAGAAATGTTGAAATGGGCGTCAGTAAGATCAGGGATGCAGGGCTTCCCGTATTCCTGCGTGCTGAAGCGGATATCAGATTTGTCCAACTGATACTGCCCGCTTATGACTGAACGAACAAGCACATCTCCCAGCAGGGTGCGGTGTGCATCTTCTTTATGATAAAATCTCCGGCATTTCTCCCGTTTTTCAGGCGATATGAAAGACATGAACCGTTCAGTCTCTTCCTGTGAAAGCGGGCGGTCCATATAAATTCCGTAAATCTTCATTCTAGGTCCTCCGTCTGCAAAAGATTGTCAAAACCATCCTATCATACATCAACAAGACTCATATAGAGGAGAAAATAAAAAACAAAGCCAAGACGGCTTTGTTTTAGTGTATAGGCGGAGATGCTTTCACAGCGGCTGTCCGCCTTGCCACGGCATAATTCAGCAGCTGGATTGACTGCGGCAATGAAAAGCGCAAAATGAGTCCGGTGAAGATGGCGGTCAAAATGGTGCCAAAACCGATCGGGCCGCCCATGCCCCATGCCGCAAATAAAATAGTTAATTCCATGCCGTTCCGCACCCATTGCACATTCCAGCCGGTTTTTTCTGTAATCAGCATCATCAGTGAATCACGCGGCCCCGCGCCAAGGCCTGCTGATACATAAACACCGACGCCGTAACCGATCAGCACCACGCCGAGAGAGAAGACGATGACGGAGCCCGTGTAGGTCGAGGGAGCAGGCAGAAGAAAATTGAAAAAGTCTATAAATACACCGATGAGCACCATATTCAGGATCGCTCCAATTTTTGGCCAAGCCCTCGTGAACAATGACGTTAATCCGACGATGAGCGCTCCAATAATGATGGACCACTGGCCGACGGTAAGCCCGTAGTGCTGAAACAGGCTGTAATGAAATGCATCCCACGGACTAATGCCGAGTGCTTTTCCTTCTATCGTCAGGGATACACCAAAAGCCAAAATGATCAAACCGGCAAAATAAAATGTCCAGCGCAGAACAAGTTCTTGCTTCACGTGAGGTCCCTTCTTTCGTAAAAATCAGTCGATTGTCATTGTAGCACATCTGACAGAAGGGCGGAATAGGCGAAAGGAGCTCAACAAAAAAACAGGGCGCCCGCAGGCGCCCTGTTTTTCTTATTACAGCGGGTTCAAAATCCGGTTTAAGAACCGCTGTGTCCGTTCTTCTTTTGGTGCGGAGAAAATTTGCTCCGGCGGTCCCTGCTCCACGATTACACCGCCGTCGATGAAGATGACTTCATCGGCAACCTCCTGCGCGAACTTGATTTCGTGGGTCACAACGACCATGGTCCAGCCTTCATTGGCTAAGTCCTTGATAACCTTCAGCACCTCTCCGACGAGCTCCGGATCAAGCGCTGAGGTCGGTTCGTCAAACAGCATGAGCTCAGGCTGAATCGCCAGTGCGCGGGCGATGCCGACACGCTGCTGCTGGCCGCCGGAAAGCTGGAACGGATATAAATCCATTTTGTCCTTCAATCCGACTTTATCAAGAAGCTGGATCGCTTCTTTTCTGACTTCCTCTTTGTTCCGTTTTTGCACCTGAACAGGGCCTTCCATCACGTTTTCGAGGGCTGTGCGGTGCGGGAACAGGTGATACGCCTGAAACACCATTCCGGATTTTCGGCGAAGCTTTAGGATATCCGCCTGTTTCACCTTTTTGGAGAAATCGATGGAGAAATCATCAAATGCAAGCTCTCCGCGATTCGGAATCTCCAGCGCGTTCAGGCAGCGGAGCAGCGTCGTTTTCCCTGAACCTGAAGGCCCAAGTATGGCGATGACTTTTCCTTTTTCAATCTTCATATCTATCTTTTTTAAAATTTCATTTTCACCGAATGATTTGTTTAATCCCTTAACGGTAAGCATACTCGGAACCTCCTTATTTGGCCACGTAGCGGTCAAGACGCCGTTCGATGACATGCTGGACGAGTGAAAGCAGGAAGCAGATAATCCAATAAATAAAGGCTGCTTCAATATAGATCACTAAAATTTGATCAAGATTCCGCGCGCCGATTTCCTGGGCTTTTCTGAACAGCTCAGCGACCAGAATTTGGGAGGCGAGGGATGTATCTTTAATCAGGCTGATAAAAGTATTGGATAATGGCGGGATCGACACACGAAACGCCTGCGGCAGTATGACGCGGAACAGCGTTTTCTGATGTGTCATGCCGATTGTGTAGCCGGCCTCCCATTGCCCTTTCGGCACGGATAAAATAGATGCCCGGATGATTTCAGATGCATAGGCGCCGACGTTTAATGAAAAGGCGATAACTGCGCTTGGAAATGGATCTAATGTGATGTTAAAGGCCGGGAACAGATAGAAAATGATGAACAATTGAACGAGAAGAGGAGTGCCGCGTATTGCGGATACGTATACGCTGAACACCCATCTCAAAGGTCTCACTTTCGACATTCTGGCAAGCGCCGTAATCAGCGCCAGGATCATTCCAAATATAAAGGAAAGAATCGTAAGGGGAATCGTATAGTAGATTCCCCCTGAAAGTATCGGCCAGAATGACTGCTGCACCAGATCCCACGGGATCGCCGTGCCAAGCGTCAATGCCGGCAGATTATTTAGAAACATCTTCGCCAAACCATTTTTTAGAAATTTTAGAAAGAGTCCCGTCCTCTTTCATTTCTTTTAATGCTTTGTTGACTTGATCAACAACCTCGCCGCTTCCTTTACGGAACGTGAAATACGTTTCCTGCGGATCACCTGTTTCAAACGCGATCTTCACGTTTTTGTTGCCGGATGTTTTTAAGTAGTTCAATACGGCAAGCTTATCGTTGTACGTCATGTCGACGCGGCCTTGCTGGATCATTTGGAGGGCTTGCGCCATGCCCTCAACGCCTTCTACTTTAGCGCCAGCATTCGTAGCTAATTTGTTGTAGTTGCTTGTAAGCGATTGAGCTGACGTTTTTCCTTTTACATCTGCTTCAGACTTAATATCGTTGTTGTCTTTTTTCGTCACGACAACGGCTCTTGATGTTGTGTATTTATCTGAGAAATCATATTTGTCTTCACGATCTGTTTTTCCGACTTGGTTGGCAACAACGTCAAACCGTTTGGAATTCAGGCCGGCAAACATGCTGTCCCATTGTGTTTCTTTAAAATCGACTTTCAGTCCGAGGCGTTTTGCGACTTCTCTGATGACTTCGACATCATAGCCAGTCAGCTTGTCAGTGTCTTTGTCGTGGTAAGTGAACGGCTCATATGTTCCTTCCGTTCCGACTGTGAGCACACCTTTTTTCTTGATTGAAGCCCAAAGATCGCCACCTTTGGCATTATCTTTTGACTGATTGTCATTTCCTGCTCCGCAAGCTGCAAGAGCTGTAATACTTACGACCATGAATAAAGCCAATAATGCTTTTTTCATCTTATTCCCCACTTTTCTGGTTGATTTTATTGAAATAAAAAATTAGCTTACAAATCTAAAGGATAACTTTTTTTTAGTATGAGTCAAGTATTTGGTTTTCATAAGACAAATTCTTTTAAAATAAATCCAAAAATTGCTGTGCCGGTTTAGGCAAATAACTGTCCGTTCTCCACATGACAGCGGGCGTCATAATGAAGGGATTATTTTCGATATGAACGGTGTGAACGTGATTTCGCATATGAACGGGAATCATTGTGACAGGCAGAATAGACGCGCCAAAACCAGATGACACGAGGCTGAGCAAAGTTGCAGAGTCATGGCATTCACAAACAATGCTCGGCTTCAGGTTCAAACGATGAAATTCATTCATGACCTGATTATAAACGCCTTTTCCGTTAACAGGCCGGAGCAGTATCAGCGGAAACGAAGGAATGTCCTCCATTTTAATCGTGTCTCCGCACGGATATCCGGCTTCATCTGAAAGCACGAGCACACATGGAATGTCATCAAGCTGCTTGAATTGTACTCTGTCACTTTTGATCAGTGTTGTCGTGACCGCCGCATCGATTTGCCGGCTTTCCAGCAGTTCCAACAGTGTCGCAGGCTCATTTTCCCAAATATTAAAGGTGAGATGGGGGTATCTCTCTTTGATCTGTGTGACTTTTTCAAGCATCAGAGCCGCGCAATAAATTGTTGAACCCACGGCAAGCGTCCCTGCTACCTCCTCCTTCAGCTCCTGTACCTCGATGACGGCATCCTCAAACCTATGCAAAATCTCCTTTGCTCTTTTCAGAAAAACAGTTCCTTCATATGTAAGCGTCATTTGTTTTTTCTTGTTCCGATCAAACAGAACAACACCAAGCTCGTCCTCCAGCTGTTTGAGCTGCCTGCTTAAAGGCGGCTGCGCCATGTGAAGCTTTTTGGCTGCGGACGTGATTTTCTGTTCTTGGGCAATGGTAATGAAGTATCGAAGCTGGCGAATGTCCAAAAGAAAGCGCCTCCTTAATATACCTTTTAAGTATTAAATATAGATTTTATAGATATTTTTCACATGGATATATCAGGAGTATGATTGAAATGAAAGCAGAATTCAAGCGTAAAGGAGGGGGCAAAGTGAAACTCGTTGTCGGAATGACAGGGGCAACAGGGGCGATTTTCGGGGTCAGGCTGCTGCAGTGGCTGAAGGCCGCCGAAGTGGAAACCCATCTCGTTGTGTCTCCTTGGGCGAACGTCACGATCAAACACGAAACAGGCTATACCTTACAAGAAGTAGAACAGCTGGCCACATACACTTACTCACATAAGGACCAGGCGGCAGCCATTTCAAGCGGGTCGTTTGATACCGATGGAATGATCGTTGCGCCGTGCAGCATGAAATCTCTCGCAAGCATTCGCACCGGAATGGCGGATAATCTGCTGACACGTGCGGCGGATGTCATGCTCAAGGAGAGAAAAAAACTCGTCCTCTTAACGAGAGAGACGCCTTTGAACCAAATACATCTCGAAAATATGCTAGCGCTTACGAAAATGGGTACAATCATTCTTCCTCCGATGCCGGCATTTTATAATCAGCCGACCAGCTTAGAGGAAATGGTTGACCATATTGTATTTAGAACGTTGGACCAATTCGGCATTCGCCTTCCTGAAGCGAAGCGCTGGAATGGGATTGAAAAACATAAAGGAGGAGCTTGATCATGGCTTATCAAGATTTCAGAGAATTTCTCGCAGCCCTCGAAAAAGAAGGACAGCTGCTTACAGTGAATGAAGAGGTAAAGCCGGAGCCTGATTTAGGGGCCGCCGCACGCGCAGCCAGCAACCTTGGCGATAAAAGCCCCGCGCTCTTATTTGACAACATTTATGGCTATCATAACGCCCGAATTGCGATGAATGTCATCGGCTCTTGGCCGAACCATGCAATGATGCTGGGTATGCCGAAAGACACACCGGTAAAAGAACAGTTTTTTGAATTCGCAAAGCGTTATGACCAGTTTCCGATGCCGGTCAAACGTGAGGAAACAGCGCCATTTCATGAAAATGAAATCACAGAAGATATCAATTTGTTCGATATACTGCCTCTTTTCAGAATTAACCAAGGTGATGGGGGCTACTATTTAGACAAAGCATGTGTCATTTCCCGTGATCTTGAAGACCCTGACAACTTTGGCAAACAAAATGTCGGCATTTACAGAATGCAGGTCAAAGGAAAAGACCGCCTCGGCATTCAGCCTGTGCCGCAGCACGATATTGCCATCCATTTGCGCCAAGCTGAAGAACGCGGCATCAATCTTCCAGTCACCATAGCGCTTGGCTGTGAGCCGGTTATTACAACAGCGGCATCGACTCCGCTTCTTTATGATCAATCAGAATACGAAATGGCAGGCGCGATTCAAGGCGAACCATATCGCATCGTCAAATCAAAGCTGTCTGATCTTGATGTTCCGTGGGGCGCTGAAGTGGTGCTTGAAGGTGAGATTATTGCCGGAGAGCGCGAATATGAAGGGCCGTTCGGTGAATTCACAGGCCATTATTCCGGCGGACGCAGCATGCCGATCATTAAAATTAAACGCGTCTATCACAGAAACAATCCAATTTTCGAGCATTTATACTTAGGCATGCCTTGGACAGAATGCGATTACATGATCGGCATTAACACATGCGTGCCGCTTTATCAGCAGTTAAAAGAAGCGTATCCGAACGAAATTGTGGCAGTAAACGCCATGTACACACACGGTTTAATCGCGATTGTATCCACAAAAACCCGTTATGGCGGATTTGCGAAAGCGGTCGGCATGCGCGCATTGACCACACCGCACGGACTTGGCTACTGCAAAATGGTCATTGTCGTTGATGAGGATGTCGATCCATTCAACCTGCCGCAGGTCATGTGGACGCTTTCGACGAAAATGCATCCGAAACACGATGCGGTCATCATTCCGGACTTATCTGTTCTGCCGCTTGATCCGGGATCTAATCCGTCAGGAATCACGCACAAAATGATTCTTGACGCGACTACACCGGTTGCGCCGGAAACAAGAGGCCACTATTCACAGCCGCTTGATTCTCCGCTTACAACGAAAGAATGGGAACAAAAACTAATGGACTTAATGAATAAATAAGGAAAGGATGTTCGAAATGCATACATGTCCTCGATGCGACTCAAAAAAGGGAGAAGTCATGAGCAAATCGCCTGTAGAAGGCGCATGGGAAGTTTATCAGTGCCAAACATGCTTTTTTACATGGAGATCCTGTGAACCGGAAAGCATTACAAATCCCGCGAAATACAATCCGGCGTTTAAAATTGATCCGAAGGAAACAGAAACAGCCATTGAAGTTCCGGCGGTGCCGGAACGAAAGGCTTGATCAGCGTGAACTGTCTATCAGACCGTCTTTTTGAACTGCTTGACGGGGACCGCCTGAATGAGAAGCAGCATGAGGCCTTCGTTCTGCAAACAGTATCAGAGGATGGCTGGCCGCATGCCGCTATGATTAGTGTGGGGGAAATGATCGCGCTGAACCGAACTGATATCCGAATCGCTCTGTGGAAAAACACAATGACTTCGACCAATATCCTTCGCACAGGAAAAGCTCAGTTCACGGCATGGTGGAAGGGAGCCGCTTATTATGTAAAGCTTGAATGCACGCCTTTGCCGCCTTTGAAAGATGCCGAATATGATAGAGACCGTTTTTCCTGCCGGGTCGTTTCAGTGAAGGAAGACATTGCGAAATACGCTGATTTGACTTCTGGTGTCCGTATCCAGCTTCACAGGCCTGAAGAGGTGCTGAGCAGATGGATAAAGACCCTGGAAGAAGTAAAACGGTAATATCGAGAGCCTGACGCCATGCGTCAGGCTTTTTTTATATAATGAAAACAAAGGGGGCGGAAAAATGGAACGTACGGGGATCTGTCACTCGGACGGTTTTGATTTAGCTTATCGAATTGAGGGCGAGGGCGCACCCATCCTTGTGATCGGGAGTGCGATTTACTACCCGCGCCTTTTTTCCTCAGATATCAAACAGAAATATCAATGGATCTTTGTCGACCATAGGGGATTTGCTAAGCCTAAGCGGGAGCTTCGTGAGGAGGATTCGAGGCTTGATGCCGTTTTGGCTGATATTGAAAGGATGAGAACATTTCTTCAGCTTGAGGATGTTATCATCCTGGGACATTCCGGGCACGCTTTTATGGCTTTAGAATATGCCAGGACATATCCTGAACATGTCCAGAAGGTGGCGCTCTTCAATACTGCGCCTGATAACAGTGAAGAAAGACAACGAAAAAGTGAATCATTTTTTATGGAAACAGCCAGTCTTGAGAGAAATAAACGCTTTGAAACAGATATCGCGAATTTGCCGCAGGACATTGAAAACGATCCTGAAAGACGCTTCGTACACATGTGTATTCGCGCTGAAGCGAAAAGCTTTTATCAAGAGCGGCCGCATGCAGCTGCTTTATGGGATGGCGTATTTACGAATATGCCGATCATGGATGAATTATGGGGGAATACATTTGCCCGGCTGAATCTCATTCAGCGGTTAGCTGATGTACAAGTGCCGGTGTACATCGGCTTAGGAAGATATGATTATTTGGTTGCGCCTGTTACGCTATGGGATACTGTTGACGATTTATATCCACATGTGGAGAAGGTTATTTTTGAAAAGAGCGGCCATCAGCCGATGCTGGAAGAACCGCAAGCCTTCGAACAAAGCTTCAGGAAATGGCTTGATCAATAAAAAACAGCCCGCAGATCAACATCCGCGGGCTGTTTCTGATTATAAGACCCCTTTCATCGCGCGTTTGATCACCGGCGAGAGCAGCAGGAGAATGCCGCCAAGAACGATAGAAATCAAACCGATGGTGCCGAAGTATGTTGTTTCAGGAATTTTATCAAACAATCCTGCTACTTGGGCATTGATCGCTTGGGCTGCTGCGTTCGTCAGAAACCACATACTCATTGTCTGTGCAGAGAAGGCAGCTGGCGCCAGTTTCGTTGTCACGGATAAACCGACTGGAGACAGGCACAGCTCTCCAAGCACAACAAGCAGGAAGCTGAGAACGAGCCAAAGCGGGCTTACGAGTGCTTCTTTTCCTTGCATAGCCGGGAATACCATAATGATAAATGACAATCCGGCAAGAATAATTCCGATTGAGAATTTAACTGGCGTAGACGGCTGGCGTTTGCCGAGCTTCATCCAGAGCCATGCGAATATTGGCGCAAATATGACGACAAACAATGGATTTAATGATTGGAACCAAGATGACTGAAGTTCGAATCCGCCCAATGAAAGTCTTATACGCTCATCAGCATATACCGCAAGAATGGTCGCTCCCTGTTCCTGAATGGCCCAGAACATGACAGCACCGATAAACAAAGGAACGTAAGCGGCAAGACGGGATTTTTCTGTTTTGTCCGCTTTTTTGCTAGTAAACATGATGATGAAATAAATAACAGGAATCAAAATACCGAGAATACTTACTAGGTCGATGAAACGCTTGATCGTCAGCACGCCTGTTTGTACGGAGATAATCACTGCGATCGCCACAATGATCACACCGATTCCGGTGCCAATCGCAGATTTTTTAGACAGCGGATTCGGCACATTGGAACCTGCAAGACCGAGGTTTTTCTTTCTTGTCAAAGCAAATACGATAAGTCCGAGAAGCATTCCGACCGCGGCAGCTCCGAAGCCGAGATGATAGTTGTACTTCTGTCCGAGTGTTCCGACAATTAACGGCGCAAGTAAACCACCGAGGTTAATCCCCATGTAGAAAATACTGAAACCTGAGTCGCGGCGCGGGTCTTCTTTCGTGTAAAGATCCCCAACCACGCTTGAAACGTTTGGTTTTAATAAGCCTGTTCCGACAATGATAAGCACCATGCTGATATAGAATGCTACCGAACTGCCTGGATAGGCGAGTGCAATGTGGCCGAACATAATGAATATGCCGCCGTAAAACACGGTGTTTGCGGTACCGAATACCCGATCAGCGAGCCATCCGCCAATAATAGTGGACATGTATACGAGTGAGCCGTAAATCGACATAATGGCAACCGCAGTGCCTTTGTCAAAGCCAAGCCCGCCGTTTACCGTCTCTGTATACAAATAGTAAAGTAAGATTGCTCTCATTCCATAGTAAGAGAAACGCTCCCAAAATTCGGTGAAAAATAGTGTAAATAGTCCTCGCGGGTGACCAAAGAACCCTTTTTGCGGGACGCTTTTGATGATACTTTCGTTATCAATCGAAGCCATGTCAGCCAAACCCTTTCTAAAAAAAGTGTATTATAAAAATCATATTCTTATATAATACTTGTGTCAATATAATTTATACTCATTTCAAATAGTTCCATAATGGAAAAATTATAAATGCCTAAAAATAGTGATTTTCTCCTAATTTTTATACTCTTTATCGTGAGATTTTCTTACACAACTATTCCTTTATATTTTTTTAATAAAATTTTAGAGAAATGTACAAGCAGACCGGGCCTTTGTGAGTAACATGATAGTAATCATGGAGAAGGAGGCTCGCAATTGGCTGAATTCATATTAAATGCAGCGGATTTCGGTGTTCCTGGAGATGGTCAAACGGATTCGACAGAACTGATTAATCAGTGCCTCAGTACAGCTGTTTCGAAAGGCTATCATACTGTCTGGTTTCCAAAGGGAACATATTTAATAGATGGAACGCTTGGCGGAGATTTTAATCAGAAGTTTCGAAACGCGGGAATCATTGTTCCCGGCAACCTTGAGATTATGATGGACCCGGAGTGTATCATGAAAGTAATCCCGAATAGCTCGTGGGGTTATTCCGCATTTTATGTAGGCAAGCAAGAGAATATAACCATTTCCGGAGGACAAATTATCGGCGAACGCGATGAGCATATCTACGCCTCAGCGGGGATCAGGTCAACCCATGAATGGGGCTTTGGCATATGTATTGAAGGATGCTCGAATGTTGTCATTGATCATGTGAAAGTCTCTGATTTTACCGGTGATGGGATCATTGTCAGTCCGAGGGGATTAAAGACCAATCAAGATTATCGAACGTCAAAGCAAATTATCATCCGCCGCTGTGAGGTTCGGCGGTCGAGGAGAAATAACATTTCCATTACCGGATGTGACATGGTCACAGTGGAGGAATGCGTGATTGAAGATGCCGGAACGGGGAATGGGACAGCGCCGAAATACGGAATCGACATTGAAGGATATGGCGAAGGTGATGTTGATTATGAGGAACCGATTAATGTATCAATTCGCAATAACTACTTTATTGGAAACGTTTCAAGTTCTGTGACCAATTTTAACGGGTATGGCGTTTTAATAGAAGGAAATCTCTCAGATAATACAATCAGCTACGGATATGGGACGCAAACAGTGATCAAGGGAAATATTCTGAGAGGTCCTGAAGACGCGGCGGCTGCGACAAGAGTCGGGATAACCGGACTCGGTGTGTCACAAGGAAAAGAGACCAGTGATGCGGTGATCTCTGGCAATCTGATTACCGGATTTTCAACTGGAATTGATGTCAGGGGAAAGAGCGTTCTTGTGACCAACAACAAAATCAGCAACTTTGAAAACACAGGGATATTGGTTTATCAGTCTTCTGACGTAAAGGTAGACGGAAACCACATTCAAAACGGACTGTCTGAAACAAGGCGCAGCATCGGTCTTCGCGCAGTGCTGTCAGATGACATCGCGTTTCTGAATAACTGTCTCATTCAAGTCATTGACGGTGTGAACATCTCCGGAGGCGACGTGATCATTAAAGATAATCTCCTGAGAAAATTCAGCCGGGGCATTTGGATCGCTCAAGGGAATGCGGTGATTGAAGGAAATACACTGCATCCTGACACGTTTGAAGCGGTCCCGGAATCATATGCTGTTTCCGTCACAAATAATGCTGGCGCTATCATCAAAAACAATACATTTAAAGAGTTTAAAAATTACCCGATTTACTGCTCCACAAGTGCAAAAACCTCAATTATCGGCAACCACCTCGAGAGATCTCCGCTTTTGGTCACCATCTATATCAGCACCGGTGTGCATGAGATTTTTGATAATACCATTTCAGTCAACAGAACAGCCGGGTATCCGATTGTGATTTATATCAATGGATCAGCAGGCTCTATCATTTCTGGAAACACCATCAATAACCTCTCCGCAGGCACTGCGACAGCTATTCAAACAAACACCTCAACCAATTCCAAAATCATTGGCAACCGCATTTTTAAAGGGACCATCAACAAACACAGCAGTGATACACTAGACGGCAATATTATCGCCTGAAAAAAGCGCCCCCTCTAGGGGTTCTTTTTTTTCGATTTATAGATCACGTACATTTCCCTCACAAGGACTAACACAAAAAATATAAGCACAACCCATTCCGCAAACGTTGTCATCTTAAAGCTGGACATATTGTTATAAATCGCTTTTGTTAAACTGAACCCTTGAAGCATGTCCATCAATACAGAAATAGTTAATAAACAAATTAATATGACTCCTGTCACGCCCAATATCTTCATGCTTCATCATCCTCCGCTTTTAGTGTCTATCGTTGGCGGAGAAGTTATACGGCATCTAAACCTATGCATAATCTTAATTCTAATAGGAAGAATATGAGAAAACGACAAAGAAAGGTATTTGTGTATGCCTTTATTTTCTAAGCGAAAGAACAATACCGGTTCAAAAGACAAGCAGAATACAGAAGAAAAGAACCAGGAACGGCAGCAAGAAAAAGAAAGGCCGGCTCTCATTTCTCCTAGTTTGGCAAAGAACATAGCGGAAACGAAAAAGGAAGTCGGAAGCAGCTCTGACGTTATCATTCGCGAGATTAAAATCGGGGAGCAGGATCGTGTCCATCTAGCTGTTATTTATATTGCTGGGCTGGTCGATAATAACACGATCCATGAGTCGTTAATCGATCCATTGGTACAGGATGAGTCTATCCAGAATACTCATGCGATCCAGCAAATTCTTGAAAAAACGCTCCCGCTGGGCGGGGTGAAAGCGGAAAAGAGCTGGGATAAGCTTTTTTCCGAGTTAATGCTCGGCAATGCGCTCGTTTTTGCCGATGGCTATGTCGAAGCGCTGATTTGCAGCACTCAAGGGGGAGAGCAGCGCTCCATCCAAGAGCCGAGCACCCAGGTGTCATTCCGCGGCCCGCGCCAAGGGTTTACAGAATCTCTGCAAACCAATATTTCCATGATCCGGCGATACATTAAAAACCCGAATTTATGGGTTGAAAAAATGAAAAAAGGTTCTGTCACAAATACGGATATCGCCCTCATGTACATTGAAGGAATATGTGATGAAAAGGTGCTGAAGGAAGTGAAGCAGCGCCTGGAAAAAATAGATATTGACAGTATTTTGGAATCTGGATATATTGAGCAGCTGATTGAAGATGAAACCTTTACGACGTTTCCGACTATGTATCATACAGAACGCCCTGATGTTGTAGCGGGAAATCTGTTAGAAGGAAGATTCGCGATTATTGTGGACGGAACACCGTTTGTGCTTATTGCTCCGGCATTATTTGTCCAATTTTTTCAGTCTGTTGAAGATTATTATTCCCGTTTTGACATTGCGACAAGCATACGGATCCTGCGGGTTTTAGTCTTTTTCATTTCGCTTGTGGCTCCGGCTGTCTATGTGGCAGCCACGACGTTTCACCAAGAAATGATACCGACTCAGCTGTTAGTGGTCATTGCGGCCCAGCGGGAAATTGTCCCGTTTCCGGCTGTTGTGGAGGCGCTAACGATGGAGGTTGCTTTTGAGATTCTGAGGGAAGCGGGGGTCAGGCTGCCCCGGGTTGTCGGCTCGGCAGTATCAATCGTAGGCGCGCTCGTAATCGGCCAGGCTGCCGTACAAGCTGGTATTGTCTCTCCGGCAATGGTGATTATCGTGGCACTCACCGCGATTGCGAGCTTCGCAACGCCGGCATTTGCAATGGCGATTTCAGCCCGGCTCATCCGGTTTATTTTTATTATTGCCTCAGCTGTTATGGGTTTTTACGGGCTGATTTTAGGGATCATTATGATGTTTGTGCACTTATGCAGTCTTCGTTCATTTGGCGTTCCATATATGTCGCCGCTTGCACCCTTTTCTTCACAAGGCGTAAAGGACGCGCTGTTCCGGGTTCCGTGGTGGGCCGATGAAAAGAGGCCGGAATCGGTCAGTAAGGAAGATAAGGTGCGGCAGGGAGAGGGTCAGCGCCCAGAGCCGGCCGCTTCACGAGGAATGGTGAACAAAGATTTGGAAGAAGGGGATCAGAATGGTACGTAAATGTCTGTTAGCCGTTCTCATGCTTTTGAGCGTCATTGTGCTGCCCGGCTGCTGGGATAAGCGGGAGCTGACGGATCTTGCGATTATCTCGGCGATTGGCATCGATCGGACAAACGACGGCAACTACGTGCTGCATCTTCAAATTATCAATCCAGGAAATGTTGCCGGCGGCCTTCAAGGAGGCGGTGCCGGAGACAGGCCGCCTGTATCTGTCTATTCGATTGAAGGTAACAATATAACGGAAGCACTCAGAAAAGCCTCCATAAAGGTGTCACGCCGGCTTTATTTTGCCCATACCAATCTGGTCGTGATCAGTGAAAAGCTGGCAAAAGAAGAAGGATTGGATTTTGTTTTAGATAATCTTGACCGGGACACAGAATTCAGGACAACGGCAACATTCGTCGTTGCTCATAAAACAAAAGCGGAAAATATTGTGAAAATCTTGACGCCAATTGATAAAATTCCATCAAATAAAGTCAATAAAACCCTGGATTTCACGGAGGCGGAATACGGACGGGTGGTTAAAACCAATATTCAGGACGTTTTAAAAACACTTGCCGCCAATACCAGGGCGCCGGTTATTCCGGGATATATGATGATTGGTGACGATAAAAAAGGAGTCAGCATGGAAAACACGCAGGCGACTGACCCGAAAGCCATTCTCCAGGCAGATGGTTTGGCGATTTTTGATAAGGCTGGGTATTTAAAGTATTGGCTTGAAGATCATGAAAGCGTGGGGGCAGTCTGGCTGATGAATAAGATCCAGCATACGTTTATTAATGCTGACTGGGACAAGACGAAGGATGCCGTCAGCTTGCAGGTTACCCATCAAGATACAAAGCTGGTACCGGAGATGCGGAACGGACGTCCATACATCCATGTGAAAGTGTCGGTTGAAGGAATTATAGATGCTGTCAAATACCCTTTCCAATTGTCTGACCCCAAGGTGCTGCCCGCTATTGAAAAAGCGCTCAACAAAGAGCTGGAAAAGGAAATCAGCCATACTGTGAAAAAGATCAAGAAGAATAAAATAGATTTTATCGGTTTTGGTGACACGATATATAGAAAGTATCCGGAGCAGTGGGAGAAAATGAAGGATACATGGGACAAAGAGTATTTACCGGACCTGCCCATCGACGTAAAGGCCGAGACGTATATCAGAAGAACGGGATTGCGAAACAATCCGATCAAACACCAGTTTAAAGATGATTAGGTCTGTAGAAAGGGGAAGTGACAGATGGAAAAAGCCAGAATAAGCATAAGGCAGCTGTTTGTCATGATCATCATTTTTGAACTGGGCAGCTCCTTATTGATTACACCCGGATCGATGGCGGGCAGGGATGCTTGGATAGCAGTTCTATTAGGCTGTGCAGCCGGGCTGTTTCTTTTCTATTTGTATCAGGGCATTTATCAATGCTATCCGGAATCTTCACCGAAAGAATATATGGATGATATGCTCGGAACCAAGCTGAGCTGGCTGTTTTCATTTCTCTATATCTTGTACTTTGCCTATATTGCCGCAAGGGTGCTGCGTGACTTTGGAGAAATGCTGCTGACGTTTGCTTATCATGATACACCTATCATTATTGTAAATGCTTTATTAATGGTTGTAAGCATATATGCCGTAAGAAAAGGAATTGAAGTGCTCGCACGCGCGGCCGAACTGCTTTTCGGGGCCATGTATTTACTGGGCGCGCTCGGCCTCGTGCTGATTATTGTCTCAGGCACTATAGACCCGCACAATTTAAAGCCGGTTTTGGCAAACGGCATTTCTCCTGTCCTTCACTCTGTTTTCACACAGACCATGTACGTTCCATTTGGTGAAGTTGTTTTATTTGTGATGATTTTCCCTAACCTGAATGACAGAAAAAATGTGAAAAAAATGGGGATGATTGCCATGGCTATTAGCGGATTGGTTGTGGCGCTCACCGTGGCGATTAATATCAGCGTGCTTGATGTTGATCTTACACTCAGATCCCAGTTTCCGCTTTTAAGCACGATCCAGACAATCAAAGTCGAAGAATTTTTAGATCGGCTTGATGTCTTTTTTATGCTGGCGCTGATCATTGGCGGCTTCTTTAAGGTCAGTCTCTACTTATATGCCACTGTGGTGGGGACATCTACGCTCTTTAAGGAAAAGAATCCCTCCCAATTGGCTTATCCGATGGGATTGGGCATTTTAATCCTCTCTATTACGATTGCGACTAACTTTTCGGAGCACTTGAACGAAGGCCTGAAAGTGGTGCCGCTGTATATTCATTTGCCTTTTCAATTATTGTTTCCGCTCTTTCTGTTTATTCTGGCTGTTTGGAAAAAGAAGCGAAGAGAGAAGTCAAAAGAGGCAGGAACGAAAAAATGATAAAAAGAGCGGGGGGATGCAGCCGCCGCTCTTTTTATGTTCACTTCTATATAAAAGGGGGATATAGGTTGCGCCCCTGTCTGCACTGGCAGAGGCGCGTTTTGTTATACCACTGCGACGTTTTCCTTCACAGTAAAGCTTCCTCTTGAAAGTCTGATATTAATGTCGGATACTTTTGCAATTTGCTCATCGTGCGTCACCATAATGACGCATTTATCTTCCTTGTGCGCCAGATCTTGAAAGAGACGTACAATTTCTTTTGATGTGTCCTCATCAAGGTTTCCGGTCGGTTCATCGGCTACGATAAGATCCGTGTCACAGCAGAAAGCTCTTGTAATTGATACCCGCTGCTGCTGTCCGCCGCTCAGTGTGAGCACTTTTTGCCGGGCTTGTTTTTCGTTGATGCCGACCTTCTGCAGCATGTCAAGCGCATATGATTCTTTGTTCTTTTCTTTAGATCCTGTGATTTCCATAGCGGTTGTGACGTTCTGCAAAGCCGTCATATACGGAAGCAGGTTGTACGCCTGAAACACGATTGATACATATTGGTTTCTGAAATTGGTTAAGCCGATTTTAGAAACCGCTTTTCCGTCGTAAAGGATGTTTCCTTCTTTTGGTGCGTCAAGTCCGCCTGCCAGAGACAGGAAAGTGGTTTTCCCTGTCCCTGATGTGCCAACAATGGTGTAGAATTTTCCTTTTTGAAAGCTGATGTTAATATCCTGAAACAACGGCTGGCTCTTGTCTTTATACCAGTAGCCGACTTGTTGAAATTCTAATAAGCTCATAGGTTCCGCCTCTTTCTATTCCTGTTTTGTCAATATCGTTTTCGGATGAAGCCGCAGTACTGAAATGGACGGCAGCAATGTTGCAATGATTGCGATCAGGATGCCGATCCCGCCAAGAACAAGCATGTCGTTCATAGAAACCGCGACGTTCAGTGAATCGATAACGTCCGCGTTTGATGAACTGTGGCCGAACATTCCGCCACCCATGCCGCCACCGCCGCCAGGCATTTGTCCGTTTTGCCCGCTTGCAGTTTGCGTTGAATCGGTTGATGAACTGATCTGCTGGGATAAAAGCTGATTTCCAAGCTGATTTGCGACGAGATTTCCAGTCACCGATGCAAGGCCGATGGCGATAACGGCCACGATCAGAATCTCAGTCAAGAACTGTCCAATCAATTTCCACCGTTTTTCACCGATGGCCATTAACACACCCATTTCGTATTTGCGCTCCCTGATCGACATCATGACAATCAGGCCGAGAATGACAGCCCCTGCCACTGATACAAGATACACCACGTTTTTAGAGAAAGAAGCTACATTTTCAATCGGGCCGACCATTTGCTGGTACAACTGATCGTTTGTATTCAGTGTGTACGTATCGAAGTCAATGGATGTTTTCTTCGCTGCTTTTACGAAAGCATCCATATTTTTCGCATCGTCCATATAGTAAACGGCTGAGTCAATCGTATTTTGATAGTCGTCGCCTTTCAGCGCCGCTGTTGCTGTGTAAGGTGTATAAAGCTTGTTATAAGGATTTAAGAAAGAGAAATTTTGGGCTTGGTCATCGCCTGAAGATGTTGTTTTATAAATACCGACGATCTTCAGCTTTACTGTTGTATCCTCATCTGTTGCTGATTCAATTGTGATCGAATCGCCAACGCTTAAATCATTTTCTTCCGCTAATGTTTCGTTGATCACTGTTACTTTTTTGCCGACATCTGATTTTGTAATAGCGCGTCCGTCAGTGATTTTTGAATCCCCGTCAGAGAAATCATCAACTAATGCTGTGCTGATGACACCTTCAATCGAAAGATCGGCTTGCACCATTTGCGGTCCGCCTTGTCCGCCGCCTTGGCTGTTTTTAGCATTTGAGTTTGAACTGCTTGAGCTGGAATCGCTTGAACTGGAGCTTGAGCTCTCAATCGCATCAAAGTTCCCCGCGTTGGCTGAAGCTGATGTGATGAAATTGTAGCTCTTCACATGATCGAGTGCTGCAAGCTTATTTGCATCAGACACTTTGATCGGTGTTGATTCGAAGCTGCGTTTTTCACCGCTGTCCTGCTGTTTTTCCATTTGCTTTTGGCGGTCAACCTGTAGTGTCACGCTTCCGCCTAGCTCCTGTCTGGCCAGTTCGCTTGATTTTTGTGCTGCCGACTGGATGGTGAGGCCTGATAGAACAAAGACACATATGACTGTAAACACAAATAATTGCAATAACGTTTTTCCCTTTTTAGCCTTCATATTCCAAAAGGCCCGTTTGATAAAGTTCATTTATGTTCCTCCGTATAGGTATTGTTATTGATAAGGCCGCCTCTGGGGCGGTCTTGCTTGTTGATAAATTAATAGTAGTCCAAAGGTATGAAAAAAATATGAACAATCTATTTCTAGTTGATGAAATAAAAACTAACAATTGCGAAACGCAAAACCTTCTGTTTAAAATGGTGCTATTATATAAAAAAGCATCAAAACAACCGGAGGATATAATGAAAATATTAATGATAGAAGATAATGTTAGTGTCTGTACGATGACGGAGATGTTCTTTTTTAAGGAAGGTTTTGAAGCGGAATTTGTTCATGACGGATTAGAGGGATACCAGCGTTTTACGGAAGAAAATTGGGATCTGATCATTTTGGATATCATGCTTCCATCTATGGACGGCGTGACCATTTGCAGAAAAATAAGAGAGACAAGCACGGTGCCGATTATCATGCTGACTGCCAAAGACACTGAATCAGATCAGGTCATCGGTTTTGAGATGGGGGCGGATGATTATGTCACGAAGCCGTTCAGCCCGCTGACATTGGTTGCCCGCATCAAAGCCGTCATCAGAAGATACAAGGCGACAGGCAAAGCGGTTGTTGATGAAGATATGATCGAATCGGAATGCTTTACAATTAATAAGAAGACGAGAGAAGTCTTTTTGAACGGAGAGCCTGTAGAAAATCTCACGCCGAAGGAATTCGATCTGCTTTACTACCTTGTCCAAAATCCGCGTCAGGTGTTCTCCAGAGAACAGCTGCTTGAACAGGTATGGGGCTATCAATTTTATGGAGATGAGCGGACGGTTGACGTTCATATCAAACGGCTGCGGAAAAAGCTTGCCAGCGAAGACAAGCCTTTCCTATATACCGTGTGGGGAGTAGGGTATAAATTTGATGAAGATTAAATATTTATACCAGCTGCTGCTGAGCCATATCAGCATTTTGATTTTAGCGTTTGTCATTATCATTTCGCTATTTTCTCACTTTGTGAAAGATTTTGCCTATCAAAATAAAGTAGAGGAACTGACGTCATATGCGGTTCAGATCGCGAATGAATTCCAAGCAGGCCAGGTTGATATGCGCAGGCTCTATCCTTATCAGGACATTTTAAGCACAAGAAAGACTCAGTTTATCATCTTCAATGAAAAGCAGCAGCCTTATTTTCTTCCTGAAGGCTTTCATCATCAGCCAAGGGAACAGCTGAAGAAATCAGAATGGAACAAGCTGAAAAAAGGGCAGACTGTCATGATCAGGGCAGATGGCCGTTTTGATGATGAAGTGTCTCTTGTGGCGCAGCCTATATTTGTTCAGAACGAGTTTAAAGGCGCCGTTCTGCTGATTTCTCCAATCAGCGGCGTTGAACAGATGGTCAATCAGGTCAACCTCTATATGTTTTACGCTGTAATCAGCACGCTCGTCATTACGATTCTTGTGAGCTGGCTCCTATCCAAATTCCATGTCAAACGGATTCAAAAGCTGAGAGAAGCGACAGATAAAGTGGCTTCCGGCGATTATGACATCCACTTGGAAAACAGCTACAGGGATGAAATCGGCGTACTGGCGTCCGACTTTAATATTATGGCGAAAAAGTTAAAGCAATCGAGGGATGAAATCGATCGCCTTGAGAAGCGGAGAAGGCAGTTTATCGCTGACGTGTCACATGAATTAAAAACTCCGCTGACGACGATCAACGGTTTGGTTGAAGGGCTGAACAGCCATACGATTCCTGAGGATAAGAAGGATAAGTGCTTCTCGCTGATCAGTGAGGAAACGAAGCGCATGCTGCGGCTCGTAAAAGAAAATCTGGATTATGAAAAAATCAGGTCTCAGCAAATTACCTTGAACAAGCTGGATGTTCCGCTGATCGAGGTGTTTGAAATCGTGAAAGAGCACTTAGAGCAGCAGGCGGAAGAAAAACAAAACAGGCTGATGATTCAGGTAGAGGATCACGTGATCGTTCATGCCGATTACGACAGGCTCATTCAAATACTCGTCAACATTACGAAAAACAGCATCCAATTTACGCAAAACGGTGACATTTGGCTGCGCGGAATAGAAGGTTATAAAGAGACGATTATTGAAATTGAAGATACGGGGATCGGCATTTCAAAAGAGGATATTGAGCATATTTGGGAGCGGTTCTATAAAGCAGATATTTCAAGAACGAACACGGCATACGGTGAATATGGACTCGGTCTCTCGATCGTCAAGCAGCTCGTTGAAATGCATCGGGGCACAGTAGAGATCAAGAGTGAAGAAGGGAAAGGCACAAAATTTATCATCCGCCTTCCCTTAACGGCAAAGCAGCAATAGCATACAGGGCGGCAGCATCATCAGATGAGCCGCCTTTTTTGCACACCGCTTCGGTTTATTGCGTGCTCCCGAAAACAAAGATTGCGTGTTTTTCGGGTTAGGACAGTCTATAAACATGATAAAATATGACATAAACAGTTTTTGATGGGAGAGGGTGAAGGAATGAAGAGCGGGGTAATTCCTTCTTCAGCGGTCGGTCAAAAAATTAACGAGTGGTACAAATATATCCGGACATTCAGCGTGCCGGATGCCGAAGTGTTAAAAGCTGAAATCCAGCAGGAACTGAAACACATGCAGCATGATTCCAACTTGCTGCTTTATTATTCACTAATGGAATTCCGGCACCAGCTTATGCTGGATTATCTTGAGCCGTTAGAAAAATTAAATATCGAAGACCAGCCAAGCCTGTCTGAATTATCACGAAACATTGACAGCAATCAGGCAGATCTTAAAGGGCTGCTCGACTATTACGTGAATTTTTTCCGCGGGATGTATGAGTTTGATAAGCGGGAATTTATTTCTGCCATTACATACTATAAACAGGCGGAGAAAAAACTTTCCTTTGTCGCAGACCATATTGAACGGGCTGAATTCTACTTTAAAATCGCGGAAGCTTATTATTATATGAAGCAAACGTATTTTTCATTGATTAATATCAAAAATGCCTATGAAATTTACGTGGAGCAGGAAACCTATAATGTGAGAATCATTCAATGCCATTTCGTGTTCGGGGTTAACCTGATGGATGAGAGAAATTTCGAACAAGCCGCACGCCATTTCAAATTGGCGCTCAATATGGCCCAAGCGGAACAAAAAGCCCAGCTGGTCGGAAGAGCATACTACAATCTCGGATTATGCTATTACAATCAAGATATTCTTGACCCTGCCATTGAGTACTTTGAAAAAGCGGTCTCCACGTTTGAAAGCAGCAGGATCATCAATTCTCTGCCGCAAGCCTATTTTTTAATCACCCTGATTTATTATAAACAGGGAAAACATGATAAAGCTTCGGAATATCACAAGCGGGGCTATGAATATGCTAAAGAAACAGACGATGCAGACTATGCCGTAAAATTCGAGTTTTTGCAATCCCTATATCAGGATCAGCCCAGTGAAGAAGGAATCGAACGATGTTTTCAATACCTAAAAAATAAAAATATGTACGCTGATATAGAGGATTTAGCCCTAGAAGTAGCAAAATATTACTATGAACAGAAGTGGTTTAAACTGTCTGCTTCCTACTTTCTACAAGTTGAAGAGGCAAGAAAACAAATACAAAGGAGTGAAGGTTTGTATGAAATTGAAATCTAAGTTGTTTGTTATTTGTTTAGCCGCAGCCGCGATTTTTACAGCGGCTGGCGTTTCTGCTCATGCGGAAGCACTCGACTTTCATGTGACGGAAAGAGGAATGACGTAAGAACCAGCCCCTTCTCTTTGGTGAGAAGGGGTTTTTCTTTTCAAAAAAACACCGCAAGACATAGTCTTGCGGCGCCCCCGCAGAGACGGTCAGCAGCTTAGTAGCCGCCAACAAACGCAGTCCCTACGATAATTAAAAGAATGAACAATACAACGATTAAAGCGAAAGAACTGATGCCGTAACCGCCGCCAGTAGAGTATCCTGACATAAGGTTTCACCTCCCTATGAAGGATACTATAAGATATGCTGAGCCGATCTGTTTGGCAGGGATAATAGTGGACAAGAGAAAAAAATGAACAATTCGGCTATATGAAAAATAGCGGGCGCTGCGGCCCGCTATTTATGTACGATTAAGAGATCAGCACGCCCGCGAAAAATTCCTGGTATAACGCTTGAACGGCTTTTCTTTCTTCGGCTTCTTTTACGCCAAACATCATGCTCACTTCAGATGATCCCTGATTGATCATTTCGATATTCACCTTAGCCTCTGATAATGCTTTGGCGGCTCTTGCTGTTGTACCGACATTGTGGCGCATCGCTTCTCCTACAACCATAATCAGTGCGAGATGATGCTCGACAATGACTTCGTCGGCATGCAAATCCTTTTCGATCCGTTTGATCACGCTGCGTTCAGTGGCGGCATCCATTTGACCCTCCCGCAAGATGATGGTCATGTCATCAATTCCCGATGGAACATGCTCATACGTCAATCCGTGCTCCTCCAGGATTTGAAGGGCTTTGCGGCCAAATCCGATTTCTCTGTTCATTAAATACTTGCTGATATAAATGCTGCAAAAACCGGTATCGCTGGCAATGCCGACGACAGGCCCGTTCGTGTTATCCCGCTTGCTTACGACGCGGGTGCCTCCGGCTGAGGGGTTGTTCGTATTTTTGATCTGAACAGGAATCCCCGCTCTAAATGCCGGAATGAGCGCTTCATCATGAAACACTGAAAAACCGGCGTAAGACAGCTCCCGCATCTCTCTGTATGTCAGCTCACTGATTTCCTTTGGATTTTCAACGAAGGACGGATTGACAGAATACACAGCGTCCACGTCTGTAAAGTTTTCGTACAAATCAGCTTGAAGTCCGTTGGCAAGAATCGAGCCGGTAATATCAGAACCGCTCCGTGAGAATGTGATCACATCGCCATCCTTGCTGAATCCGAAAAAACCGGGAAAAATAATGAGTCCGTCACGTTCCCGAAGACGATAGAGGTTTTGATAGGATTCAGGAAGAACTTGCGCGTTGCCGGGTTCATTTGTCACAAAAAGGCCGGCATCCTTCGGGTTGACATATTCCGCTTTGACGCCTTTATAGCGGAAATAAGCGGCGATCAGCTTGGCGTTGTTATCCTCCCCGCTGGCCTTAACTGCGTCAAGATATTGCTCGGGATTGCTTTTGTCTCCTTCTAAAAGCGTAAACAAATCATCTCTGATTTTATCGATAATGCTTTGCCCCAGCTGAAGCTCATTGGCGATGAGAGCGTACCGTTCCACAACCGCTTCCGCCAGTTCAGGTGCGCTGCCTGATGCCAAATATTGTTCCGCACATGCGATTAAGAGATCAGTCACTTTCGTATCCTCGGCATAGCGTTTTCCCGGAGCTGAAACGACTACAGCTTTCCGTGCCGGATCTGAGGTAACGATGTGAAACACCTTGTCAAGCTGAGCGCCTGAAGCAAGTGAGCTGCCTCCGAATTTAACGACCTTCATGTTTACATCTCCTAATGTTTAAAATTTTCACACAAATTTAGTATTTATTATCTCTCTTTCAGTCCTGTAAATCAAGGGATAATTTCTCCCCAGAAAGAACATTTGTATTTTCCACGAGGAATGATGTCAGGTTTGCTGACCGTAAACAGGCGTTCAAAAGATAAATATGGTAAACAGCCTAACGTTTTGGGATGGAAAATGGTTAGAATGATTAGTAAAATTGATAAATGACCAGGTTAATATTTTTAAAGAATATTGACTAACCATAGAAAAATGGTAATATGTAAATGATAATGATAATCAATTACTATATGGCCATATTGTTTTGAGTCCTTGCGGAGTAGGAGATACGTTCTTTTTGCTGTAAGGATGTAAGGAGGCAGCATGAAGCTACGTTATTTATTTATTCTACTTATCATATTAGCCGTCACATCTGTATTTATCGGCGTAGAAGATCTGTCGCCGCTTGATCTTTTCGATTTAAGCAAACAAGAGGCGTCAACGCTGTTTGCAAGCCGTTTGCCGCGATTAATCAGTATTGTCATCGCGGGCTTAAGCATGAGCATCTGCGGCTTGATTATGCAGCAGATCAGCAGAAACAAATTCGTGTCACCGACGACGGCGGGCACGATGGATTGGGCTCGGCTCGGCATTTTAATTTCCTTGCTGCTGTTTACATCCGCCAGTCCTTTAATCAAAATGCTGGTCGCGTTTGTCTTTGCCCTAGCAGGCAACTTCCTGTTTATGAAAATCCTTGAAAGAATCAAGTTTAACGACACCATCTTTATTCCGCTTGTCGGTTTAATGCTCGGGAATATCGTCAGTTCAATCGCGACTTTTATCGCGTATAAATATGACTTGATCCAGAACGTGTCATCATGGCTTCAGGGAGACTTCTCCTTAGTCGTGAAAGGGAGATACGAGCTTCTTTATCTGAGTATTCCGCTCGTTATCATTGCCTATGTGTATGCGGATAAATTCACATTGGCCGGTATGGGAGAAAGCTTTTCTGTCAATCTCGGCCTAAAGTACAAAAGGGTAGTGAACATCGGGCTCATTATCGTGTCCCTGATCACGTCTCTTGTCATTTTGACTGTCGGTATGCTGCCGTTTCTCGGTTTAATCATCCCGAATATTGTATCGATTTACAGAGGAGACAATCTGAAGAGCAGCCTGCCGCATACTGCGCTATTGGGAGCGGTTTTTGTGCTGTTTTGCGATATATTGGGCAGAGTCATTATCTTCCCTTATGAAATCTCGATTGGCCTGATGGTCGGAATCATCGGCAGCGGCATTTTCCTGTTTATGCTGTTAAGGAGAAAAGCGTATGCGTAACCAGATGAAAATGGCGTTGCTCGTTGGTTTAGCCATTGTATGTATTGGCTTGTTTCTGTTTTATGACTTAGGCAATTGGGATTACACTCTGCCGAGACGAATCAAAAAGGTCGCCGCCATTGTGCTGACGGGGGGAGCGATTGCGTTTTCGACGATGATCTTTCAAACGATTACGAACAACCGCATCCTGACGCCGGGCATCTTGGGCCTCGATTCTCTCTACATGCTGATTCAGACCGGCATTATCTTTCTGTTCGGTTCTGCGAATATGGTCATTATGAATAAAAACATCAACTTTATCATCTCTATTCTTCTGATGATACTGTTTTCTCTTGTTTTATATCAGATCATGTTCAAGGGTGAGGGGAGAAATATCTTTTTCCTTCTGCTTATCGGTATCGTGTTTGGCACGCTGTTCAGCAGCCTGTCTTCCTTTATGCAGATGCTGATTGATCCGAATGAGTTCCAAGTGGTGCAGGACAAGATGTTTGCCAGCTTTAACAACATCAATACAGATTTGTTATGGCTCGCGTTCATCATCTTCCTGCTGACAGGCGCTTATGTCTGGCGTTTTACAAAGTTTTTCGATGTGCTGTCGCTCGGACGCGAGCACGCCGTGAATTTGGGCATTGACTACGACAAAGTGGTGAAGCAGATGCTGATCGTGGTTGCGATTTTGGTTTCTGTGTCAACAGCGCTAGTCGGGCCGATTATGTTTTTAGGCCTTCTTGTCGTCAACCTGGCGAGAGAATTCCTGAAAACCTATAAGCATTCATACTTAATCGCAGGCTCCGTTTTCATCAGCATCATTGCGCTGGTCGGAGGGCAGTTTGTGGTTGAGAAAGTGTTTACCTTCTCAACGACGCTGAGCGTCATTATTAATTTTGCCGGCGGGATTTATTTTATCTACTTGCTGTTAAAGGAGAATAAATCATGGTAGAGGTCAAAAATGTAAGCAAACAATATGGCGGGAAAGTTGTCCTTGAAGAGACGTCAGTCACGATTCAAAAGGGCAAAATCACCTCGTTTATCGGTCCTAACGGCGCCGGCAAAAGTACGCTGCTGTCTATCATGAGCCGCCTGATCAAAAAGGATTCCGGCGAGATTTACATAGACGGACAAGAGATTGGATCATGCGACAGCAAAGAGCTTGCCAAGAAAATGAGCATTTTGAAGCAGGCGAACCAAATCAATATCAGGCTCACGATCAAAGACCTCGTCAGTTTTGGCAGGTTTCCGTACTCACAGGGCCGGCTGACTGAGGAAGACTGGGTTCATATCAACCAGGCGCTCAGCTATATGAAGCTGGAAGACATTCAGGACAAATACCTCGACCAGCTAAGCGGCGGACAATGCCAAAGGGCATTTATCGCCATGGTCATTGCCCAGGACACCGATTATATCTTTCTGGATGAGCCGCTGAACAATCTGGATATGAAACATTCAGTTGAAATTATGAAACTGCTGAAACGGCTGGTAAAGGAGCTTGGAAAAACGATCGTCATCGTCATTCACGATATCAATTTTGCTTCTGTCTATTCGGACTATATCGTAGCTTTGAAAAACGGCCGCATCGTAAAAGAGGGGCCGCCTGAAGAAATAATAGAAACCTCTGTGCTTGAGGAAATCTACGATATGACCATCCCGATTCAGACGATTGATCATCAAAGAATAGGTGTCTATTTTTCTTAATATATAGAAGAGGTGAAGAGCATGAAAAAGTTCGCATTACTATTCATCGCTTTGGTGACGGCAGTTGTCATTTCTGCATGCGGAAACCAAAGCACAAGCAGCAAAGGTTCTGATTCAAAGAAAGAACAAATCACGGTGAAACACCAGCTGGACAAAAACGGCACAAAAGTACCGAAGAACCCTAAAAAAGTTGTCGTATTTGACTTTGGAAGCTTAGATACATTAGATAAACTAGGACTTGATGATAAAGTAGCGGGCCTGCCGAAACAAGCCCTTCCTAAATATCTGTCCAAGTTCAAAGATGACAAATATGCTGATGTCGGAAGCCTAAAAGAGCCAGACTTCGAGAAGGTGGCAGATTTAGACCCTGACCTGATCATTATTTCAGGAAGACAATCTGAGTCTTACAAAGAATTCTCTGAAATCGCGCCGACGATTTACCTTGGCGTAGACACAGCGAAGTATATGGAATCATTTAAATCAGACGCGGAAACAATCGGTAAGATTTTCGATAAAGAAGACGAAGTGAAAGATGAACTCGCAAAAATCGATGATTCAATCGCAGATGTAAAGAAAACGGCTGAAAAGCTTAACAAAAACGGTCTAGTGATTATGGCGAACGACGGGAAGATCAGCGCATTCGGCCCTAAATCAAGATACGGCCTGATCCATGACGTGTTCGGCGTGACACCGGCTGATAAAAACATCAAAGCGTCTACTCACGGACAAAGCGTTTCATACGAGTACATTTCAAAAACAAACCCTGATTACCTGTTTGTCATTGACCGCGGTACAGCGATCGGTGAAACATCATCTACAAAACAAGTCGTTGAAAACGATTATGTGAAAAACGTAAACGCAGTGAAAAATGATCATGTCGTCTACCTTGATTCTGCTACTTGGTACTTATCAGGAGGCGGTCTTGAGTCTATGGCGCAAATGATTAAAGAAGTGAAAGACGGTTTAGAAAAGTAAAACCAAAAAGAGCCTCCGCTAAATCAGCGGGGCTCTTTTTATGTTGATCAGCGTGCCGGCTGCTGTTCGGCAGGGCGCTGAGGTTTCTTTAGTGTGAATGAGAGAAGGAAGCCGACAAGTGCTATGACGGCAGCCACAATAAAAGCGGCGTTCATGCCGTGCAGGGCGGCGTGCTTTACATTTGTCGTGCCTGCATGTGCCGCCTGGTTGCTCATCACGGAAACCAATAGCGCGGTTCCGATCGAGCCGCCGACTTGGCGAATCGTGTTGTTCATCGCCGTTCCGTGCGGAATCAGGTGGCGCGGCAGCGCATTGATGCCGGCTGTTGTCACCGGCATCATGATCATGGCGGTGCCTAAGAGACGAACGGTGTATAAAACGACAATCCAAGCGAGTGACGTATGATCAGTCAGCTGCATAAACGGCAGTGATGTCAGGAAGATGATGCAGAAACCGGCAATCGCCAGCCCTCTTCCGCCGACACGGTCAAAAACTCTGCCGATAATCGGCGACATGAAGCCCATCACAACGGCTCCCGGCAGAAGCATAAGCCCTGTATCAAAAGCTGTGACGTCTCTGACGTTTTGTGTATAAAGCGGCAGAATGGTTTCCGTACCGATCAATAATGCAAAGACAAGGGTTCCCAGCAGTGTTGTTAAGCTGAAAACGCCAAACGTGAAGACGCGGAATTCCAGCATCGGTTTTTCAAGCTTCATTTGTCTTGTGATAAATAAGAGCAGCGCGATGACACCCACCAGCAGTGAAATCAAGACGGTTGAACTGGACCAGCCGTAAGAGCCGACGCTTGAGAAGCCGTACAGAAGGCCGCCGAACCCAAATGTTGAAAGGATGACTGATAAAATATCAATCTGTGTTTTTCTTAAAGTCGTCACGTTTTTCATCAGGATGCTGGCAAGAATCAAATCAATCACAGCAAACGGAAGAATAATATAAAACAATGATCTCCAAGAGAAAGCTTCGACAGCCCATCCGGAAAGAGTCGGTCCGATCGCAGGCGCAAATGAGATGACCAATCCAACCATACCCATAGCCTGGCCGCGCTTTTCAATCGGAAAGATTGTCAGGAATACAGTCTGCATGAGCGGCATCATAATGCCGGCTCCGGCCGCTTGAATGATACGAGCCGTCAGCAGAATCGGGAAGTTCGGTGCGAATGCTCCGACAATCGTTCCGGCAGTGAAAATGCTCATTGCTGTGATGAGCAGCGCCCGGCTTGTGAATTTCTCAATTAAAAACGCAGTGATCGGAATTAAGATCCCGTTGGTTAACATAAATGACGTGGTCAGCCACTGTGCTTGGTTGGCATCGACATTGAAATCCCTCATGATATGGGGGAGGGCGGTAATCAACAATGTTTGATTTAAAATCGCCACAAACGCTCCGGCTAACAAAATGCCGACAATGACAGAACGGTTAAAAGGTTTCGGTTTAATACTTGTGTCCAATACATATCCCTTCTTTTCTCTAAGTGATTAACAGTGTTTTTAACATGGAAACGGGCTGTGTTAAAACACCGGTTTGTTCCAGATAGCCAATCAGTGATTTGAGTAAAAAAGCGCGGGGTTCTTCCTTCTTCGCTTCTTGCTCCAGCATGGCGGCTGCGGATGTCAGTTCATCTACGTCATAGTCCGCGGCGGGCAGGGAAGAGATGCCTTTATGTAATTCCTTCAGGCTTTCCGATAATAGGACTGACTTATCCTTTGGCTTGTAGGAGGATGCTGAATGAATATAAAGCTCGATGGCTTCGGGCGGAAGAAGAGACTGATGGGTTTCCCTGTTTTTGACAATCTGATTGAGGGTGCTGATGATAAACGCTGCGATCGGGTCAAGCTCAAGCGGTTTTTCCTCAATTTTGATCAGCATTAAAAACTCACGCATCATGCCGTGAAGAATGATGACCAAATCCCACACAAACGGGAGAATGGTTTCTCCATACGCCTGGATCAGCGAATCACGGTGCCAGCAGATAATCGTCGATCTGGTCTGATGGATATGCTGTTTGACCCGGTCATTATGCAGCTTGGGATTTCCGTAGGTCAGCATATTGAAAAACTGCTGATTCCGCCTGAAGCCCTCCAGTTCCATTTTGACCTTTTGCGTCAAACGCTCCTCCGGTGTAAGTGCGGTATTTTCCTGAAGTCTTGAGGCCGCGGCCACCATTTGCTTCTGGTTAAATGACAGCAGCTCCAAAAGCAGGTCTTCTTTAGATTGAAACAGCTTATATATCGAAGCTTTTGACATCTTACATTCTTCTGCGATCGCCTGCATGGAAACCGACGTAAAATCCTTTTCCGAAAAAAGCTTTCGCGCGGCTAACAAGATATCTGTTTTTTTATCAAGCATCTCATGGCTTCCTTCTTTCTTGAGCATTAGAAAACCCATTGGTTCACAGAAAACCAATGAGTAACAATGAAAAAATTTTACCAAATAAACAAATTAGAAGTCAATGGATTTTAACCGGGTAAATGAAAGGCCTGCCGGAAAATCCGACAGGCCGGGTGAAGGCTTATTTTTCAACCTTAAATCCTTGTTTTTCAAGCATTTCACGGATATGCGGATAGTACAGGCGCTCATAGTAGGAAGCGATGCTCTGTGACCAGTTTCTTGTTTCTTTTCCGTTTGTCCGTTTATTCATGTATTCAGACATCTGTTCGTCGTATGCCTGAATGTGAGACGTCAGCTCATCCTGGTTCAAATAAGTTTCCTGATGATTGACTGCTGCCTGAGGAAGGCGCGGTTTTTTCGCGGAACGGTCAGCAGGATGCCCAATGACAAGTCCTGATAAAGGGAACACGTATTTCGGAAGCTCAAGCAGTTCGATCAGCTCTTGAGGGTTTCCGCGAACCGCGCCGATCGGAACTGTGCCAAGTCCGAGTGACTCAGCGGCTGCTGTCGCTGTGCCGAGGGCAATACCAGCGTCTACTGCCCCGACAAGAACAGATTCCAATCCATTTGTGATTTCCATTTTGAAATCATGCAGATCTTCAAGCGCGATTTTGGCCCGGTTGAAATCTGCGCAGAACAGCAGGAAAACAGGGGCTTGATCGATCCATGGCTGGCCGCCTGCCAGCTCAGAGATTTTCTTTTTGCGCTCTTTATCCTGCACTGTGATCACAGTCACTTGCTGCCCGTTGATAGAAGAAGGGGCTGCTTGCACCGCTTCAATGATTTGGTTCAATTGCTCTTGAGCTACAGGTTCATCTGTGTAGCTGCGAATCGAGCGGTGGTCTGTTAATGATTTAATCACTTCATTCATATGAGACACCCTTTCTTTACTCGCTAAGCTCTGTGCGGACAACATCAAGAGGAGCGCTCAGCAGTTCTTTTGCTTTTGCGACAAACCCTTGGAAGTGTGCAGTTTCATTGTGGGATTTCATCGCTGCTTCACCTTTCCATTGTTCAAGCATGACAAATGTATTTTCTTCGCCTACTTTTTCAAATAGGTCGTACTGCGCGTTGCCTTCCTCAGCTCTTGAATGCTGAACAAGCGATTGCGCCTCGCTCAAAAATTCCTCGCGTTTTTCTGGTTTTACTTTCATGTAAGCTTGTAATACGATCATTCTAATCTCCTCCATCGTTATGCTGAATTTATTGTTCGAATTTCATCGAACTAACTGTACCATGTATTCTACATGAGGTAAAGGAAAAACCCTTAATTAGTAAAATTGTCATTCTAATTGTTGTGTGATACATTTGTGTCATGAACATTCCAAACCATCCAGAAACAGAAACATTGCAGCTGACAAAGGTTCTTCATGCACTTAGCGATCCGCTTCGTTTAGAGCTGGTCAAGCAATTAGCTGAAGCGAAAGAAAAAACGTGCAGCACCTGTGCGGATGTGCAGGTTGCTAAATCGACTTTGTCGCATCACTTTAAAGTTTTGAGAGAATCAGGCATCGCGCAAGTTCGGATAGAAGGAAAGCGCCGGTATTACTCGCTTCGCGCTGAAGACCTTGAAAAGGCATTTCCGGGCCTGCTTGAAGCCGTGCTGAATGTAGACCAGGACCGCTGGTGAATCAATCCCCTGTAACGGGGATTTTTTTATGTCCGTAAACAGCTTTGAAAAGCCGCTGCACACCCTCCTGAATATCCTCTTCCTTCAGCCGGGCAAAGCCGATAATGAGTGCTGTCCTGCCTGTTTGCCGCTGGTTTTTCTTCAAGTTAAACCGGCTCATTCCGAATATTTCAAGCTGCAGGCCGGCGGCATGTGAGAGGATGTCTTGTTCGGTGCGGCTGGTATCAAATTCGGTAACAAAGTGCAGCCCCGCATTTGCTCCTTTAACGGTAACTGCTCCGCTGAACCCTGCTTCTAAAGCGGTGATCAGGCGTTCTCTCTTTTCTTTATAATGCTGCTTCATTTTTTTTATATGCTTCTGGTATTCACCAGACTCGATAAATTCCTGCAGGGTGAGCTGCGTCAGTGATGAGCAAGTCTGCAGATCATAGCCCCGCTGTTTGTATGTCCTCAACAGCTCAGGCGGCAACACCATATAGCTGATCCTCAAGCCGGGGAGAAGGGACTTCGAAAAGGTTCCCATATAGATGACATTTTGAAAACGATCTAAGCTTTGCAGTGCCGGTATACTGTCTACATCATATGTGAATTCACTATCATAATCGTCCTCAATGATGTATCGGCGCGGCTTCCCGGCTGCCCAGTTCAGCAGCTGAATTCTTCTGGATACAGGCATAATCGTTCCGGACGGAAACTGATGCGACGGGGTCGTCACCAGCACATCAGGCTGCTGTCTGGTGATTTCAGCAATCGACATTCCTTTTTCATCCAGCATGATCGTTTTTACTTGTTTTCCGGCATTCCTCAAAAGCTGGTACATGCGCCTGTAGCCAGGCTCCTCCATCGCATACACGGCTTCCTTGGGCAAAAGCTCAGTCAACAGCTGCATGAGCACCTGTGTGCCTGCCCCTATGATTATTTGTTCCGGCCTGCATTTTACACCCCGCGTCAGAGAAATGAGCCTGGTAATGGCCGCTCTTACTTCATATATCCCTTGCGGATGCGACATCTCGCCGAGCGTGCGGTATGAGCGGGAGGCCGCTTTTTGCTCGCAGCGAAACCAGCTTTTGATCGGAAAATGGTCTGTATCGGAGCTCATGTGTGAAAACGAAATCCAATCGCTCTGATCAATGTGAATCTCTTTCAGGTCATCGGGCAGTGCATATGGAGTAAGCTCCTCGGCGGAAAACATGTCTAGCTCCTCCACGAAGAAACCCTTTCGCTCAATGGCGTACAAATACCCCTCAGCCAGCAGCTGCTGATAGGCTGAATTCACTGAATTTACGCTGACCTTCAGATTTACAGCCAGCTCCCGCTTGGAGGGAACCTTCGAGTGTGGCAGCAAATTGTGGCTGAGGATTTCTTTTTTCAGCTTTTGATAAATTTGCTGATAGATATAATCAGCTTGTTCTGAACGATCGAGTGTAATCGTGATATCCATTTGCAGATTCTCCTTCTGATACCATCCAAAAGTTATAATTGGTACTTTTCATCATACCAAAGAGAAGTCAGAATGATAAGAAAATACCGACAGGGGGATATTCACATGAGTCAAACAACAGCAAGCATCACAACTGCACAATGGCAGCAAAAACGGGATCAATTTGTGTCAAAAGGTGTGAGCAACGGCAACCGCAGTCTGGCGGTCAAAGGAGAAGGGGCTGAGCTGTACGATCTGGACGGCCGGAGATTTATTGATTTTGCAGGCGCCATCGGAACGTTAAACGTCGGTCACTCTCATCCGAAGGTGGTTGAGGCTGTGAAGCGGCAGGCGGAGGAGCTGATTCATCCAGGCTTCAATGTCATGATGTATCCGTCTTATATCGAATTAGCCGAAAAACTGTGCGGCATTGCACCGGGCGATCACGAGAAAAAAGCGATTTTTCTTAACTCAGGAGCGGAAGCGGTCGAAAACGCTGTGAAAATCGCCAGAAAGTATACAAAACGTCAAGGGGTTGTCTCGTTTACCCGCGGGTTTCACGGGCGTACGAATATGACGATGAGCATGACAAGCAAGGTAAAACCTTATAAATTCGGTTTCGGGCCTTTTGCGTCAGAGGTTTATCAAGCGCCGTTCCCTTACTATTATCAGAAGCCGGCTGGCATGAATAATGAAAGCTATGACGATATGGTCATTCAAGCATTCAATGATTTCTTTGTTGCTTCCGTTGCGCCTGAAAACGTAGCGTGTGTCGTGATGGAGCCGGTGCAGGGAGAAGGCGGATTTATTATTCCTTCGAAACGCTTTGTGCAGCATGTTGCTTCATTCTGTAAAGAACACGGCATTGTTTTTGTTGCTGATGAAATTCAAACCGGCTTTGCCAGAACTGGCACTTATTTTGCGATTGAGCACTTTGATGTAGTGCCTGACCTGATCACGGTGTCTAAATCGCTTGCGGCTGGCCTGCCATTAAGCGGTGTGATCGGCCGTGCGGAAATGCTAGATGCGGCAGCGCCAGGCGAGCTAGGGGGCACGTATGCCGGCAGCCCGCTCGGCTGCGCGGCGGCTTTGGCTGTCTTGGATATTATTGAAGAAGAAGGGCTGAATGAGCGATCTGAAGAAATTGGAAAAACCATTGAAGGCAAGGCGTATGAGTGGAAACAAGAATTCCCGTTCATCGGTGACATCCGCAGACTCGGGGCGATGGCGGCAATCGAAATCGTCAAGGATCCTGACACGCGTGAGCCTGATAAAGCAAAAGCAGCAGCGATTGCTGCCTATGCGAATCAAAATGGATTACTTTTGCTGACAGCGGGAATTAACGGTAATATCATCCGCTTTTTGACACCGCTTGTCATCTCAGACAGCCTTTTAAATGAAGGGCTAAGCATCCTGGAGGCGGGCCTGCGAGCTTAATCATTGGAAAGAAAACGGCCGGGTCTGCTATCATTTTAAGTAATCATGAAAAGAAAGGAATGTTCAATATGCCAGATCAATTAAAGGTCTACAACCCGGCTACGGGCGAGGAGATCAAAACGATCCCTCAGCAATCAGCCAAAGAAGTAGAAGAAGCCATTGAACGTTCACATCAAGCGTTTAAAACGTGGTCTAAAACATCAGCGAACGAAAGAGCGTCTCTTTTGAAAAAATGGTATGAGCTGATTGTTGAACATAAAGAAGAACTTGCAGATTTAATTACAAAGGAAAACGGAAAACCCTATCAGGAAGCAGTCGGAGAGGTACTATACGGCGCAGGCTATATTGAATGGTTCGCAGAGGAAGCGAAGCGTGTGTACGGAAGAACGGTCCCCGCTCCGACAACGGGTAAACGAATTGTGGTCACACGCCAGCCCGTCGGTCCCGTTGCCGCTATCACGCCTTGGAATTTTCCGAATGCGATGATTACACGCAAAGCGGCGCCTGCTCTTGCTGCGGGCTGTACATTTATCATCAAGCCGGCGCCGGACACACCGCTGTCTGCTTATGAACTGGCGCGCCTCGCATATGAAGCGGGCATTCCGAAGGATGTTCTTCAGGTTGTGATCGGCGATGGAGAAGAAATCGGAAATGTGTTCACAAGCAGTCCGAAAATCCGCAAAATCACGTTCACAGGATCAACACCAGTAGGGAAAATCCTCATGAAAAACAGCGCGGACACTGTGAAACACGTTTCAATGGAACTCGGCGGACACGCCCCGCTGATCGTAGATGAAGATGCGGACATTGACCTTGCCGTTGAACAGGCGATGGCGTCCAAATACCGGAACGCCGGGCAAACATGCGTATGTGCCAACCGCCTGATCGTTCATGAATCCATCAAAGATGAATTTGCTGCGAAACTGAGCGAGCAAGTGTCTAAGCTGAAAGTCGGAAATGGACTTGAAGAAGGCGTCAATGTCGGCCCGATCATCAACAAAAGAGGCTTTGAAAAAATCGTCAGCCAAATTGATGATGCGGTTGAAAAAGGCGCGAAAGTGATTGCTGGGGGCACATATGACCGAAACGATGACAAAGGTTGCTACTTTGTGAATCCGACAGTGCTTACCGATGTTGATACGTCCATGAATATCATGCATGAGGAAACGTTCGGCCCAGTCGCCCCGATCGTCACGTTTTCTGATATTGATGAAGCGATTCAGCTTGCCAACGATACACCGTACGGCTTAGCTGCTTACTTCTTCACAGAAAACTACCGCCGCGGCATCTATATTTCCGAAAATCTAGAGTATGGCATTATCGGCTGGAATGACGGCGGACCATCAGCGGTTCAAGCGCCATTCGGCGGAATGAAAGAAAGCGGCATTGGCCGTGAAGGCGGTTCGGAAGGCATCGAGCCGTACCTTGAAACAAAATATTTGTCCATCGGTTTGTAAAAGAATGCAAGCTCCTGAGAGCTGCCGGATTTTCCGGCAGCTCTTTTTGTGTTCCGGCGAATAATCACAACAATTCCAGCCAAAATAACAGCAAATACATTTTGAAAGAAGGTTCCCCAACAATGGATTTATTATTGGCTCTTCTCCCAGCTTTGTTTTGGGGGAGCATTGTTCTCTTCAATGTGAAATTAGGCGGCGGGCCGTACAGCCAGACACTGGGAACGACGATCGGGGCGCTCATAGTTTCTATCGTTATTTACTTTTTTGTTCAGCCCGTTCTGTCACTTCGCATCTTTATTGTTGGAATCGTATCCGGCTTATTTTGGTCACTTGGACAGGCCAACCAGCTGAAAAGCATTCAATTGATGGGCGTATCTAAAACAATGCCGATTTCCACAGGAATGCAGCTCGTTTCCACCTCGCTGTTCGGTGTGATCGTGTTCCGCGAATGGTCAACACCGATTGCGATTACGCTCGGCGTTCTCGCTTTGATCTTTATCATTGTGGGAATCATTCTCACGTCCTTGGAAGATAAGAATGATAAAAAAGAAGGCGAGCCAAGCAATTTGAAAAAGGGCATTTTGATTCTCCTTGTTTCGACTCTTGGTTATTTGGTTTATGTAGTCGTGGCTAGATTGTTCAATGTGTCCGGCTGGTCCGCGCTGCTGCCGCAGGCAATTGGCATGGTGGTCGGGGGGTTAGTTTTAACCTATAGACACAAACCCTTTAACAAGTATGCAATCAGAAATATTCTCCCAGGCTTAATCTGGGCAGGCGGAAATATGTTTTTGTTTATTTCTCAGCCGCGAGTTGGCGTTGCAACGAGCTTCTCCCTTTCACAAATGGGAATTGTCATTTCTACGCTCGGGGGTATTTTCATCCTGCGTGAAAAGAAAACGAAACGTCAGCTAATAGCAATTGCAATCGGGATTATCCTGATTATTGCGGCCGCCGTCTTCTTGGGTATCGCGAAATCAAATTCATAACAAATGGAGGAAGATGTATATGTATCCGGATTTAAAAGGAAAAGTCGTTGCCATTACAGGAGCTGCATCAGGGCTTGGAAAGGCAATGGCCATCCGCTTCGGCAAGGAGCAGGCAAAAGTGGTTATCAACTATTATAGTGATAAACAGGATCCAAACGAGGTAAAAGAAGAGGTCATCAAGGCAGGCGGTGAAGCTGTTGTCGCCCAAGGAGATGTCACGAAAGAGGAAGATGTAAAAAATATCGTGCAAACGGCAATTAAAGAGTTCGGCACACTCGATATTATGATTAATAATGCCGGGCTTGAAAATCCTGTGCCGTCTCACGAAATGCCGCTTAAGGATTGGGAAAAAGTCATCGGCACGAACTTAACGGGTGCCTTTTTAGGAAGCCGTGAAGCGATTAAGTACTTCGTGGAAAACGATATCAAGGGAAATGTCATCAATATGTCCAGTGTGCATGAGATGATTCCGTGGCCGTTATTTGTCCACTATGCAGCTAGTAAAGGCGGAATTAAGCTGATGTCTGAAACGTTGGCTTTGGAATACGCGCCGAAGGGCATTCGCGTCAACAATATCGGGCCAGGTGCGATCAACACGCCAATCAATGCTGAAAAATTCGCTGACCCTAAACAGAAAGCGGATGTAGAAAGCATGATTCCGATGGGATATATCGGCGAACCGGAGGAAATCGCAGCAGTAGCGGTGTGGCTTGCTTCGAAGGAATCCAGCTACGTCACAGGCATTACGCTGTTTGCAGACGGCGGAATGACGAAATATCCTTCTTTCCAGGCAGGCCGCGGTTAAACATAAAAAGCGACCCAGACATGACATCTGGATCGCTTTTTTTATTAGGCGCGTTTTTTCTTAACAAGCGCTGCTACAGATAAAATAATGGCAGCCGCGGACAGCACAATCGCTGTAATGTCTAGAGCTGAAGAACCTGCGTTTTCAGAATCATCTTCTGTTTTCGTGGCGCCGTGCTCATCTGTCACTTGTTTTGCAGAAGTGATCTTTGTAATGGAGTGAGGTGTATCGGCATTCTCGTCACCTGTCCATTCAACAATGCTGCTGTCCTTATAATATTGATATGCGTCCCAAGCGGCTTCCTCCGCTTTGTCAGGGTTTTTTGCAACAAAGGTAAACTGCTGGAACTGTCCTTCCTGAATACCGCCGCCAGTCGCTTCCCACGTCACGGACACTGATTTGTCATCATGTTTTTGGGTGGAAACCTTCCAGCCTGGAATTGGCTCGTACTGCTGGAATTCAACATCCTTCGGCATTTTGAGGACAACCTTCGTTGTCGGTTGATTTTTCTCGGAAGGAACCTTCATTGTATACGTTTCCCAAGAGCCTGCAGCAGATTCAGCCGGTTTTACAGAAACATGCGCGCTGGCAGGAGCCGTAAAGAATAAGAGAGAGCCGACAATAGCCGGACATAGTGTCAATGCGATTTTTTTCAACAACGTAAACACTCCTTTAATTGGTCTTTGTAAACATGATATTGATTTCGTTAAAGTCACCGGTCAGTCCGTGGACTTTGATCTTCCAGTTTCCCTTCTCATTAATGGACAGGTTTTCATCCTGGAAGACGCCTTTTGTTTTCTCTTTTAATTGAAACGTGCTTTTGTTTTCGCTGCCTGACAGCCCTGTTTTATAAATGGTTAACGTGATTTGCTGGATGTTTTTCACCGGATCTCCGTTATGGTCGGTGACTCGCAGCTCAAAAACATTTTTCCCGGGCTGGTTTGGGCTGATGCTGAGTGAAACGCTTTGTCCGTTCTCAATCGCTTTGGTTTGGTAGAACGGTTCCGGCTGCGGCTCAGGCGGGCTTGGCAGGCTTGTAAACACAGCAGCTGTGATCAATACAGCAATGCCGATTGCCCACTCCGCTTTCAACGTTCGGCTGATTCCTGTGCGGCGCTGCTTTCTGGTGAGAAGAAAATGAATCGCGCCTAAAACCAGCATGAAAACAAACAGCCCGCTTTTCACTAAAAGTGCTTGGCCATACGCTGTATGGAACAGTGAATCCATTGAACGAATGATGAAAAATCCATTGAGTAAGCCTGAAAACAAAATGACGCCGACTGCAGTGAGTGCCCATGGGGAGAACCGGCTTACCGTTTCCCATGCGAGCGTTTTGTCAGGCTGCCTCCATTCTTTTGAGAGCAGCAAAACGAGTGCCGCGATTCCGCCGACCCAGATGGAAGCGGAAGATAAATGAAGGAAATCCATCAAAATGCCCACTGTTTTTTCTTCAACGACAGCCGCATGTCCTGTAAACGCCTTGGCAAGCAGGAGACCGAAAAAGAAAATGAGCGGCGCAGTCCAATAGCCAAAAGATGAAAAGCGGTTTTTCCGTATTGCAGGGATTACAGACAGTGCGAGCAGCACGAACAGTGCGGCCTGTATAATCCAAATAGAGCCGCCTGCTGTCTCAAACAGTGTTTCTCTGATGTAGCCCGGCTGGAATGCGCTGCCCCAGCCACCGCCTGCGTTCGCTTTTGTTTGAATCGGAAGCTGAAGCAAAAGCGCCAGACCCAGTGCTGCGATCGAGACGATCAGGATACGTCTCGTCCGTTTCACGAGCTTTTCTGGTTTCCCTTTATACCAGAAAAGATGGAAGAAAACCGTTCCGATAAACAGAGATAAGGCTGTATACAGAATCGCGCGATCTGCGGCTGTTCCCGGATTCAGCGCTGAAACGGATGCTTTTTGGCTGCTGAATCCGCCATCCGCTTTCCCGATACTGAACGGAATGACGCCGGAAACCGGATGCCCGTCCGCGGATACCGCATTCCATTCCGCTCTGTACACATCATGAGGCAGATTCTTTTTTAGCTTCGCTGTCATGATGTGATTGTTGTCTTTTTTGATTTCCGTCTTGTCCATATCCACCCGGTCGCCGTTTGAATTATAGACTTTAATGTAATGAAATCCTTCTTCAACAGGTTCATTAAATTCAATCTCCACCTGTGCAGGCGCGTTTTTTAATTCGCTGTTTTCCCCAGGTGAGGATTTGACAATATAGGCGTGAGCAAAGCTTGTTTTCGGCAGGAAAACAAGAAAAAGCAGCAGAATGATCCACCATCTGTTTCGCTTCATCACTCAGACACCACCTTCCGCTGTATGTGTTGTGTTATTTCTTGGTGCAGGTGCAGCGTTTCTTTCTGTCTTTGAGCATGTCTTCCAGCGCTTGGTCGAAAGTACGGACGGCGCCGCCGAATCCTTTTTGAAATCGTTCGGCATGGTCAAGCGTCGCAAACGGAATGGCCTGCGGCTGGCAGCAGTGCAGGTTCAATTCAGCATTTACGACAAAATAAGCCGAACCGGCACTGACGGTTGTGTGTAACAGAAAATCTCTGCAAATCAAGTGTGAAACCTCTTCCGTTTTATCGGCGTAACGCAAAAATGCACAATGTGCGCAGCATAGCTGTTCAATGTCTTGGTTTACCGTAATCAGCTGAACCGAATGAGCTTGATTGACGGGCTTCAAGCAATAGCTGCACATATGATCTGTTTGAGGTGTTCGGACGGGAAGCGTGATACCGCCGGCTGTTTTGATGACTTGATTTGACTGAACCAGCTGATTGACATCTCTATATACCGTCATTTCCGAAACGCCGAACCTTGCGCTGATGTCAGAAATTCTAAGCGAGCCTTCTTCTTTCAGCCACTTTAGTATGTGTTGCTGTCTATTAATCGGAAGCATTCATACACCCTCTTCATTAAGATCTATTTAAGCGTAGAGGATTTTAGAGACGGAGACAAGTAAGCTGATGATAAAAAATGTGAAAATGTGTTGAACAGCAACAAAACGTAACAGAAGGGACTCTGGTATAATAGACAGATGGAATAGAAAGTGAGGAATACCCTATGAAAGAAACACCATGCCCGAACTGCGGCAAACCTTTGACAGGCGATATGGTCAGATCATCAAATGTGCCTTGTCAATTTCGCTGCGGCCACTGCCGGGAACGGCTTTATGAATATAAAGTTTCAGCTCCGATTATGCTGGTATCATTAGCGGCTATCGTGCTGCTTATTTATCTTTTGATGCTCCTCCGCAATGCGGCAGGCTCAGTGCTGCCAGCTGTACAGCACGTGCCGATGGCTGTATTTGCGCTTGTGTGCGCGTATCCCGTTTTTATTGTGAGTGAGCGGATGATTGCAAAGTACGTGATTCAAAACGGCAACATTATTTATAGAGGAAAAAGAAAAGGCTCCTGATATCAGGAGCCTTTTTATTTTTAAAAAATTGTCACAGTCATGTGCCAAAGTCCTCTTTACTTTCAATTGTATAGGGGCTGTAAGCGTTTTAACATAGAGTCAAAGGGAAGGCATCATTCTCTAAACATATCTTTGTATCTTATAGCGACAAACAAAACAGGGAGGGTTTATATATGCAGCAGCAAGAACAGCAGCAAGGCGGCATGAAAGTGAAAGTGCAGCGCTTTGGGAGTTATTTGAGCGGAATGATCATGCCGAACATCGGCGCGTTTATCGCGTGGGGCATCATTACCGCGTTGTTTATTCCGGCAGGATGGTTTCCAAATGAACAGCTGAATACGCTTGTCAGCCCGATGATCACGTATTTACTGCCGCTTTTGATAGCGTATACAGGCGGAAAAATGATTTACGACCACCGCGGCGGAGTCGTCGGGGCGACAGCGGCAATCGGGGTGATTGTCGGGTCAGATATTCCAATGTTTCTAGGCGCAATGATTATGGGGCCGCTTGGCGGATACCTCATTAAACAAACTGATAAATTGTTCAAGGATAAAGTCAGACAAGGCTTTGAAATGCTGATCAACAACTTTACAGCAGGGATTGTCGGCGCGGCTTTAACGATTCTCGCGTTTTACGCCATCGGCCCGGTTGTCCTGACACTAAACAAATTGCTGGCGGCTGGTGTGGAAGTTATTGTACACGCGAATTTACTGCCGGTAGCCAGTGTTTTTGTAGAACCGGCGAAAGTGTTGTTCCTCAACAACGCCATTAACCATGGAATCTTAAGCCCGATCGGAATCGAGCAAGCATCTCAAACAGGAAAATCCATTTTGTTTTTAGTGGAAGCAAACCCTGGACCGGGGCTCGGCATTTTGCTGGCGTACATGTTCTTCGGTAAGGGATCTTCAAAATCAACGGCTCCCGGTGCGGCGATCATCCATTTCTTCGGCGGGATTCACGAGATTTATTTCCCGTACATTTTGATGAAACCGGCCCTGATTCTCGCAGCCATTGCCGGCGGAGCAAGCGGACTTTTAACGTTCACGATCTTTAATGCCGGACTTGTCGCAGCGGCGTCACCGGGAAGCATTATCGCATTGATGGCGATGACGCCAAGAGGAGGCTATTTCGGCGTATTGGCGGGTGTATTGGTCGCTGCAGCTGTATCGTTCATCGTATCAGCAGTGATCCTGAAATCCTCAAAAGCAAGTGAAGAAGACCTGGCTGCCGCAACAGAAAAAATGCAGTCCATGAAGGGGAAGAAAAGCCAAGCAGCCGCTGCTTTAGAGGCGGAACAAACCAAAGCGGAGGAAGCGTCTGAGCTGTCTTCTGAAAGCGTAAACAAAATTATCTTTGCGTGTGATGCGGGAATGGGATCAAGTGCCATGGGGGCTTCCATCTTAAGAAACAAAGTGAAAAAAGCAGAGCTTGACATTAGTGTGACCAACACGGCCATTAACAATCTGCCAAGCGATGCGGATATTGTCATCACCCACAAAGATTTAACAGACCGCGCGAAAGCAAAGCTGCCGAACGCGACACACATATCAGTGGATAACTTCTTAAACAGCCCGAAATACGATGAGCTGATTGAAAAGCTGAAAAAGTAATCTTATAGAAAGAGAGTGATACTCATGCAAGTACTCGCAAAGGAAAATATTAAACTCAATCAAACGGTATCATCAAAAGATGAGGCCATCAAATTGGCAGGCCAGACGCTGATTGACAACGGCTATGTGACAGAGGATTACATTAGCAAAATGTTTGAACGTGAAGAAACGTCTTCTACGTTTATGGGGAATTTCATTGCCATTCCACACGGCACAGAAGAAGCGAAAAGCGAGGTGCTTCACTCTGGAATCTCAATCATTCAGATTCCAGACGGTGTTGAGTACGGAGAAGGCAACACGGCAAAAGTGATATTCGGCATTGCGGGTAAAAATAATGAGCATTTAGACATTTTGTCTAACATCGCCATTATCTGCTCAGAAGAAGAAAACATTGAACGCCTGATCTCCGCTAAAAGTGAAGAAGATTTGATCGCCATTTTCACCGAGGTGAACTGACATGATCGCTTTACATTTCGGTGCGGGAAATATCGGGAGAGGGTTTATCGGCGCGCTGCTTCACCACTCTGGCTATGATGTGGTGTTTGCGGATGTAAACGACACGATGGTCAGCCTCCTCAATGAAAAAAAAGAATACACAGTCGAACTGGCAGAAGAAGGACGTTCATCAGAGGTCATTGGCCCGGTCAGCGCGATTAACAGCGGCAGCCAGCCGGAGGAGCTGTACCGGCTGATTAATGAGGCTTCGCTCATCACAACAGCTGTCGGCCCGAATGTGCTGAAGCTGATTGCTCCATCTATCGCAGAAGGTTTAAGACAGAGAAACGCTGCCAACACACTGAATATCATTGCGTGCGAAAATATGATTGGCGGAAGCAGCTTCTTAAAGAAAGAGATATACAGCCATTTAACGGAAGCAGAGCAGGAATCCGTCAGTGAAACGGTAGGTTTCCCGAATTCTGCCGTTGACCGGATCGTGCCGATTCAGCATCATGAAGACCCGCTGAAAGTATCGGTTGAACCATTTTTCGAATGGGTCATTGATGAATCAGGCTTTAAAGGGAAAACACCAGTCATAAACGGCGCGCTGTTTGTTGATGATTTAACGCCGTACATCGAACGGAAGCTGTTTACGGTCAATACCGGACACGCGGTGACAGCGTATGTCGGCTATCAGCGCGGATTGAAAACAGTCAAAGAAGCAATTGATCATCCGGAAATCCGCCGTGTCGTTCATTCGGCGCTGCTTGAAACTGGTGACTATCTCGTTAAATCGTATGGCTTTAAGCAAACTGAACACGAACAATATATCAAAAAAATCATCGGGCGCTTTGAAAATCCTTTCATTTCGGACGATGTGACCCGCGTAGCGAGATCGCCTCTCAGAAAATTGGGAGAGAATGATAGACTCGTAGGCCCGGCAAAGAAAATAAAAGAGCCGAACGCACTGGCGGAAGGAATTGCCGCAGCCCTGCGCTTCGATTTCACCGGTGACCCTGAAGCGGTTGAACTGCAGGCGCTGATCGAAGAAAAAGGATACAGCGGCGTACTGCAAGAGGTGTGCGGCATTCAGTCCCACGAACCGCTGCACGCCATTGTTTTAAAGAAACTCAATCAATAACCAATCACCACCCGTGACACAATGTCACGGGCTTTTTTTACAATCTCGCTATCTAGTATAATAGAAAACGCTTACGATAACAGGGGGAGGAGAATGACGATGAAACAATTCGAGATTGCGGCAATACCGGGAGACGGAGTAGGAAAAGAGGTTGTAGCGGCTGCTGAAAAAGTGCTTCATACAGCGGCTGAGGTGCACGGGGGTTTGTCATTCTCATTCACGGCTTTTCCATGGAGCTGTGATTATTACTTGGAGCACGGCAAAATGATGCCCGAAGATGGAATACATACGCTTACTCAATTTGAAGCCATTTTCTTGGGAGCCGTCGGAAATCCGAAGCTGGTTCCCGATCATATTTCGTTATGGGGGCTGCTGCTGAAAATACGGAGGGAGCTTGAGCTTTCCATTAATATGAGGCCAGCCAAACAAATGGCGGGCATTACGTCGCCGCTTTTGCATCCAAATGATTTTGACCTTGTGGTGATTCGCGAGAACAGTGAGGGTGAATACAGTGAAGTCGGCGGGCGCATTCACAGAGGCGATGATGAAATCGCCATCCAGAATGCCGTGTTTACGAGAAAAGCGACAGAACGTGTCATGCGCTTTGCCTTCGAATTGGCGAAAAAACGGCGCGGCCATGTGACAAGTGCGACAAAGTCTAACGGCATTTATCACGCGATGCCGTTTTGGGATGAAGTCTTTCAGCAGACGGCCGCTGAGTATAGCGGAATTGAAACGTCATCCCAGCATATTGATGCGCTGGCCGCTTTTTTTGTGACGCGTCCGGAAACGTTTGATGTTATTGTGGCGAGTAACTTGTTCGGTGATATTTTAACCGACATCAGCTCGAGCCTGATGGGAAGCATCGGCATTGCGCCTTCTGCGAACATCAATCCATCCGGCAAATATCCATCCATGTTTGAACCGGTTCACGGCTCAGCTCCTGACATTGCCGGACAGGGCCTTGCCAATCCAATCGGCCAGATTTGGACAGCGAAGCTGATGCTGGACCACTTCGAGGAGGAAGAACTGGGGGCGAAAATTCTGGATGTAATGGAGCAAGTAACTGCCGACGGCATCAAAACACGCGACATTGGGGGGCAAAGCACAATGGCTGAGGTCACTGATGAAATCTGTGCGCGTTTAAGAAAGCTCTGATGAAACAGGCCGGGGAAGTTGGCTGCCCCGGCCTGTCCATTTCCTTACGAAAATTTCCCCAAAAGTCTAACCAAGCTGATCCAAATGCTGTATAATAATTTGGAATTATTAGGAAAGCACTGGGTGAAGGAAGTTGAATGCAAAAACAATCACGTTAAAGAAAAAAATAAAAATCAAATGGATCGTTGTACTCAGTATCGTTATGATTGCAGCTCTCATTTTTACGATCAGATTGGTGTTTTACAAGCCCTTTCTCGTTGAAGGCTCATCGATGGCCCCAACGCTTAAAGATTCAGAAAGAATTCTGGTTGACAAAGCAGTCAAATGGACTGGCGGGTTTCATAGAGGCGACATCATAGTCATTCATGACAAAATGAGCGGCCGCTCTTTTGTCAAACGTTTAATCGGTTTGCCTGGTGACAGCATCAAAATGAAGAATGATCAGCTATACATAAATGATAAAAAGGTGGAAGAACCGTACTTAAAGGAACAGAAACAAGAGGTCGAAAAGTCGGGTGGAACCTTAACAGGCGACTTCGAAGTTGAGGTGCCTTCCGGTAAATATTTTGTAATGGGAGATAACCGTCTCAATTCACTAGATAGCAGAAATGGAATGGGCATGCCTTCTGAGGAAGATATCATCGGTACTGAATCTCTCGTCTTTTATCCATTCGGTGAGATGAGACAGGCAAAATAAAACGCAATGCAAAAAGTACATGGAACGTATGACGGCACTGATAAAAAAGCGCCGGGCACGTTTAAAAAAATGATGATGAAGCAGGGCGGAGACGTTTTTCCGCCCCGTTTTTTATGATGGAAAGCGTTTTGAAGAAAAGGGCCCTGTCGAAATAAACAGAATCAGGATTGGCGAAGCCGTGAAGCGCATCAAATTGATAAATCTTCAGATGGGCATGCTGTTTCTCCTGAAGTTTTTTGATCAGAAGCGCCACGTCAAACGATGGCTCATAAGAAGGGAAAAACAATAGGACCGGGCAGGCTGGCACGTGGTGAAGAGAATCACGTATCCGGGAACCGTAATAACAAACAGTTCCGCTTACCTCGGGCATACTGCTGCATTTCCATGCGATGGTAGCCCCTACGCTGAATCCAATCACAAAGATGTGCCGTCCGGCATTTTGCCTGATCACATTCTGGATGATGGTTTCTCCCGTTTTCAGCCGTTCATGTTTTGTAAATTGTTCGTATGCCGTTTTTTCCTCTAGCAGTGTGTAGACTTCTTCCGGTTCGAGCAAGTTGGGCGTCAGCACGTCATATCCAGCCATGTTGATCAGCCGGGCCATCTTTTTCATATGGCTGTTTACACCGTATATTTCGTGGACAAGAATGACAAGCGGTTTTGGGGACATAACGGCCTCCTTTTGTGTTTTTTCCATTATATCCTATCGTTACGCTTTAGGCTGATATATAATGGTCAAAAAAAGGAGATATACAATGAACCCATTATCTTTGCCTCACCGCTACCCGTTTTTATTTATTGATGGCGTGACGGATAGCGAGCCCGGCAAACACGCGGCAGCTTATAAACGAATTAGTGAGAATGACTGGTTTATCACTGATGCCCAAACAGAAATGCCGTTTTCACTTGTGATTGAAGCGCTAGCGCAAACCGCTGCTTTTACAGGAATTACAGATGAGAACAGCTTGGGGTTATTGTCTTCGGTGAAGAAAGCAGAAAAGCTGGGAGCGGCTGTGCCTGGTGACCGGCTTGATCTTACGTTTGAAGTCACGCGCAATCGGCGCGGATTTGTGTTCGGACATGCCAAGGCGTCAGTAGGGGAGCAGCCTGTTGCTGAAGCTGAAATCGGCATCTATATTGAAAAATGAAAAAAACCCTTCACAACATTTTGTGAGGGGTTCTATTTTGTGTCGTAATCCCGTTCGCTTTGAGAGTCATCTCTTTGCTGGCGTTTGTGTTTTTCATCATTCATATTTTCCTTCAGCTCTTCATTAGGAATTGGATCGGTTAAGTCGTTGTGCTCGGGATTTTCATTTGGTTTGTTTTGCTGTTTTCTTTCTGCCATGTTTGATCACCTCACCGTTTGTTTTCCTCTTATCAGTTCACCTCAAACATGGGAAATCGCTTTTTTGTCCCGCTGGGTATAATGTATTAGAATAGAGAGAAGCACAACAAAAAGATAAAGAGAGGTACATATATGTCTGTTCAAAGAGAAGATGTAGATATCAAGCTGATCGCAATTGATATGGATGGAACATTGCTGAACGACGAGCAGCTGATCTCGGAGGAAAACCGCAAAGCCATTCGTGAAGCGGAGGATAAAGGTGTGTATGTGGTAATCAGCACGGGCCGGACGCTGATGACGTGCCGGGAGCTGGCCGAGTCGCTGAATCTGTCATCCTTTCTAATCACGGCAAACGGCAGTGAAATCTGGGACTCGGATTTTAATTTGGTGGAACGGAAGCTGCTCCATACAGACCATATTCAAATGATGTGGGATTTGCGGAATAAACACAACACCAATTTCTGGGCTTCTACCGTGAACAAAGTATGGAGAGGCGAGTTTCCGGAAAACATTACGGATCATGAATGGCTCAAATTCGGCTTTGACATCGAGGATGACGACATCCGAAACGAAGTGCTGGAGGAGCTGAAAAAAAACAAAGAGCTCGAAATCACAAATTCAAGTCCGACAAACATTGAAGTCAACGCGCTCGGCATCAACAAAGCGGCAGCCCTTGCCAAGGTTACGGAAAAACTCGGCTTTGCGATGGAGAATGTGATGGCGATGGGCGACAGCCTCAATGACATCGCGATGATTAAAGAAGCGGGTCTGGGCGTCGCAATGGGTAATGCGCAAGACATCGTGAAAGAAACGGCTGATTGGATCACGGATACAAATATTGAGGATGGTGTCGCTAAGGCGATTCGCCATTGGGTACTATAAAAAAGAGAGTCCTAAGATGGACTCTCTTTTTGTTTGGCAGGTTTTCTTCTGGGACCATGGTAGGTTTTCTGACAAAAGTATTTCACAAACTAATATGCTTGACTTATAATGAAATAAAGTTCAAAAATTCGGAATAGTCGTTCCGAATTTCGGGACAATAAATACATAAAGCATATCGTTTGCTTTGGCAGGAGGGATTCTGTGTTTCAAATTGATTTAAACTGTGATTTAGGAGAAAGCTTCGGAGCCTACAAGATAGGCCTTGACCAAGATATTTTAGAGTATGTGACATCAGCGAATATCGCATGCGGATTTCATGCTGGAGATCCTAGTGTGATGCGAAAAACCGTCACGCTTGCAGCAGAAAGAGGTGTGAAAATCGGCGCGCATCCGGGCTTGCCGGATTTACTCGGTTTTGGGCGCCGCAATATGGCGATTTCACCTGAGGAAGCGTATGATCTTGTCATTTATCAAATTGGCGCGCTCTCTGGCTTTCTAAAAGCAGAGGGACTTCACATGCAGCACGTCAAGCCGCATGGCGCTTTATACAATATGGCGGCAGTCGATCAAAAACTGTCGGATGCGATCGCGAAAGCTGTCTATAAGGTTGATCCCGGCCTGATTCTTTTCGGTCTTGCTGAGAGCGAGCTTGTAAAAGCGGGAGAACGGATCGGACTTCAGACCGCAAATGAAGTGTTCGCCGACAGAACATACCAATCGGACGGCACGCTGACACCGCGCTCCCAACCGGACGCACTCATTGAAAGTGATGATGCCGCCGTCACCCAGGTCATCAAAATGGTGAAAGAAGGGGCGGTCAAATCTCAGCAAGGACATGATGTGTCATTAAAAGCAGATACAGTCTGTATTCATGGAGATGGAGCCCATGCGCTGACATTTGCCCGAAAAATCAGAAAAGAGCTTAAGGCGGCAGGAATTGAAGTGACAGCTATTTCAGAACAGAAGTCGACATAAAGGAGGAACAATAGATGGAGCAGGAGAAAAAAACAGCAGGAAAAAAAGCGGGCAGCTGGTCATTGCTGATGGGCGCCGCCTTTTTAATGGCAACCTCAGCAATCGGACCGGGTTTCCTCACCCAAACTGCAACTTTCACAAACACACTCGCGGCAAGCTTCGGTTTTGTCATCTTAATCTCTATTATTTTAGATATTTTTGCCCAAACCAATGTGTGGCGCATCATCACAGTTTCTGGAAAACGCGGTCAGGAAATTGCGAATATGGTGCTTCCGGGACTGGGGTATTTCATCGCCATTCTCGTCGTACTTGGCGGGCTTGCCTTTAATATTGGGAATATCGGAGGTGCCGGGCTGGGGCTTCAGGTGCTGTTCGGCATTAAACCGGAAACAGGCGCATTGATCAGCGCTGTTATCGCCATTTTGATTTTTGTCATTAAAGAAGCGGGAAAAGCGATGGACCGTTTTACGCAAATCGCGGGCTTTGCCATGATCATCCTAACGCTGTATGTCGCAATCACGTCTGCACCGCCAGTCGGACATGCTGTGGCGAACACGTTTGCCCCTGAACACATCAGTATTTTTGCTATTGTTACACTGGTGGGCGGAACTGTCGGCGGATATATCACATTTGCCGGGGGACACCGTTTGCTGGATGCAGGCATTAAAGGGAAGGAATCCATTCCCCAAGTAACAAAAAGCTCGGTTGTCGGCATTTTAATTACCTCTGTCATGCGGATCGCTCTTTTCCTTGCGGTGCTTGGCGTTGTTTCAAAAGGCCTGCATATCGATGAAAGCAACCCTGCGGCTTCAGTCTTCAAGCTTGCTGCTGGAAATGTCGGTTATAAAATTTTCGGATTGATCATGTGGTCTGCGGCCATTACATCTGTGATTGGAGCAGCCTATACATCTGTTTCGTTTTTCAAAACCTTTTCTCCAAAAATTGAAAAGAATTCACGCGGCATTATTATCGGATTTATTGTGATTTCTACGTTAGCTTTTGTCACAATCGGACAGCCTGCGAAGATCCTCGTCCTTGTCGGATCGCTGAACGGCTTGATTTTGCCGATTGCACTCGGAACACTGCTTGTTGCCGCCTACAAGAAAAACATTGTTGGTGATTATAAGCATCCGCTATGGCTGACAAGCACAGGCGCGCTTGTAGTGATTGTAATGGCAGTTATGGGAATTTACACGTTATGTACACAACTTCCTCAATTGTGGAGCTGATATAAGTGGAGCAATTAAACAAAATGGCGCCAAAAGATGTACGCGCCCTGATACGAGAGGGAAAAATAAACGGGCCGACCGCAGGCATGTCCGGCGGCTATGCCCAAGCGAATCTTGTGGTTTTGAAGAAAGATCTTGCTTTTGATTTCCTGCTGTTTTGCCAGCGAAATCAAAAGCCCTGCCCTGTGCTCGATGTGACTGAAACGGGTTCGCCTGTGCCGTCTCTGGCTGCGCCGGATGCTGATATCAGAACGGACTTTCCGAAATACCGTATTTACAGGCACGGTATCTTAACGGAAGAAGTATCTGATATTACGCCATACTGGGAGGACGATTTTGTCGGCTTTCTGATCGGATGCAGCTTCTCCTTTGAACAGGCACTGATCAACAATGGGATAGCGGTCCGGCATATTGATGAGGGGACAAATGTCCCGATGTATCAAACGAATATCGATTGTGTTCCGGCGGGGGCGTTTCACGGACGGATGGTTGTCAGCATGAGACCGGTTCCTGAACGGCTGGCTGTACGTGCCGCACAAGTGACCTCGCGTTTTCCGGCTGTGCACGGAGGGCCGATCCATATCGGCAATCCGGGAGCAATCGGCATTCGCAATCTGGACAAACCGGATTTCGGAGATGCCGTTTCCATTCGTGAAGGCGAGGTTCCTGTTTTTTGGGCATGCGGAGTGACACCGCAAGCCGTGGCTATGAATGTAAAACCTGAAATGGTCATCACACATGCGCCGGGGCATATGCTCATCACAGATATTCGAGACGAGTCGCTTGCGGTGCTGTAACCTCTCGTCATCCTGATGAACGAGAATTAAAAGAGGTGAGAAAGATGACTGTACGATATCAAATCGAACAGCTCGGTGATTCTGCAATGATGATCCGATTCGGAGAAGAAATCAACGAACAGGTCAACGGCATTGTCCATGCCGCGGCCGCTTATATAGAAGAACAGCCATTTCCGGGATTCATTGAATGTATCCCGGCTTTTACAAGTCTAACCGTATTTTATGATATGTATGAAGTGTACAAGCATTTGCCTCGGGGTATAAGCTCACCTTTTGAGAAGGTCAAGCGCGATGTCGAAGAGCGGCTGGTAGAAATAGCTGAAGATTATGAGGTCAACCGCCGTATTGTGGAAATTCCCGTCTGCTATGGCGGTGAATTCGGGCCTGATTTAGAAGAGGTGGCGAAGATCAATCAGCTGTCACCGGAGGAAGTGATCCACATTCATACAAGCGGTGAATATGTGGTGTATATGCTCGGATTCGCGCCTGGTTTTCCTTTTCTAGGCGGGATGTCAAAACGTATTGCAGCTCCGCGAAAATCATCGCCAAGACCGTCGATTCCCGCAGGTTCGGTCGGTATTGCGGGATTGCAGACAGGTGTTTATCCGATTTCAACGCCGGGCGGCTGGCAGCTGATCGGCAAAACGCCGCTGGCGCTTTTCCGGCCGCAGGAAAATCCGCCGACATTGCTGCGGGCGGGAGATACTGTGAAATTCGTTCGCATCTCAGAAGAAGACTATCACGCCTATAAGGAGGAGTCCAATTGAGCATGAAAGTATTAAAGCCCGGACTGCTCACAACGGTTCAGGATATAGGCAGAACGGGTTACCAAAAATACGGCGTTTTGGCCAGCGGCGCCATGGACACGGTTTCGCTGCGCATTGCCAATTTGCTGATCGGAAACGGCGAAAATGAAGCAGGTCTCGAAATAACGATGATGGGGCCAGGTCCGTCGTTTCATTTTGCAAAAACGACGCTGATTGCGGTGACAGGGGCGGACTTCACGCTGCGTATTAATGACGAGGAAGCGCCTTTATGGAAGCCTGTGCTCGTCAAGGAAAACAGCACGGTCAGCTTTGGCCCCTGCAAGCTCGGCAGCCGTGCTTATGTAGCCGCAGCCGGCGGCATCAATGTGCCTGCCGTTATGGAAAGTAAAAGCACATACGTCAGAGCAGGCATCGGCGGACTTCATGGCAGAGCGCTTCAAAAAGAAGATGAACTGTCTATTGGAGAGATGTCAGCTCTTTCGCAAACCATCCTTTCCCGTTTAAGTCCGCAGCTTGAAAAACAGGGATTTGCAGCACCGAAGTGGTCGGTCAGCCGCAGCAGATTTCTGCCGCTGAAGAAGAATCCCATCATTCGGGTGCTGGAAGGAAAGCAATTCGCCTTTTTCACAGAAGAATCAAAAACGCGTTTTTATCAAGAAACATTTCGTGTCACGCCGCAATCCGACCGTATGGGCTACAGGCTCAAAGGAGAGCCGCTCGAACTGAAAGCCTCGCTTGAGATGGTGTCAGAAGCGGTTTCGTTTGGAACAGTTCAGGTGCCGCCTGACGGCAACCCGATTATCCTGCTTGCAGACCGGCAGACGACTGGCGGCTATCCGAGGATCGCGCACATCATATCCGCCGATCTTCCGATTGTTTCCCAAATCATGCCGGGCGAGCACGTCCAGTTTGAGCCTGTGTCCCTTCAGGAAGCAGAAGCGCTTGCGGTAGAACGGGAACAGCATATAAAAGAACTGAAAACGAGAATGAAGATGGAATGGCTGACATAGCAAAGGGGATGAAGGATGCAGAATAAAAATAAAACCGTAGTCAAATCTATGGCGCTGCTTAATTTGTTTTTGCATAAACCAAGCCTGACCTTAAGTGAACTGGTGGCGCTGACAGGAATGCCGAAGACCTCTGTTCACCGGATGGTCAGCTCCTTGGAGGAAATGGGGTTCCTCAGTCGGGATGCGTCCGGCGCTTATTCGCTGGGGTTGGTGTTTTTGGAATTCGGACAGCTTGTCGCTGACAGGCTGGATATCAGAAAAATAGCGAAACCCGTGATGGAAGAGCTGTGCCGGGAAGTGGACGAGGCCGTGCAGTTGATCATGAGGGACGGCAATGAAGCGATATACGTTGAGAAAATAGAAGGAACACAGACTGTACGGCTGTATACGGCAATCGGCAGGCGTTCCCCACTGTATGCGGGAGCGTGCGCCAGAAGCATTCTGTCCTTTCTTCCCCGTGAAGAAATCGAAGCATACATCAAACAAACTGAACTCATTTCAATTGGCTCCGGAACGATTACCGATCCCGAAAAGCTGCTTCAGGAGATTGATGCCTCTGTTCAAAATGGCTATACTGTCAGCTATTCAGAACTCGAAAACTATACGGCGGCGATCGGCGCCCCGATTTTTAACCATAAGCGCCAGGTGGCAGCTGGCATTAGCATCGCAGGCTTTGAAGCGAGATTTACAGAAGACAGGCTGCCCTATTTAACAGAAAAGGTGAAGGACGCCGCTTTACAGATTTCAAGAAAAATAGGATATACATAAGTAGCCAATCTTTACTCTGCTGCGTACATTAACGTATCGACGTTCAGGAGTGGAGGAAAGAACATGGTGCTTCGATATACAGCTTTGGGCGATTCCTTGACGACAGGGAGAGGTTCCGGGCTGTTTTCACCCGGCTTCGTCCAGCGTTTTGGAGACATGATGTCAGCTGACTTGAAAACAAAAACGGCAATAGCCATATTTGCCAGATCAGGCCTGAATACAGAGGAGATTTTGGGGCTCCTGTCATATTCCTATGTGCAAAAATGCATACGAGATGCTGATATGATAACGATCACAGGCTGCGGAAACGATCTTATCGATTCGGTCTTAGCCTACCAAACCTCTAAGGATGAAACAATTTTCAGCCGTGTATCCGCCCATTGCCATGAGAATTTTGAAAAGATGATTGCCAAGATCGCCGAGATCAAAGGAGAAAACCCTTCCCCGTACGCCATCCGTGTGTTCAACTTATACAACCCGTTTCCCAGCATTGAAATCGCCGGCAAATGGATCACATCCTTCAATTCACATTTAGCAACACTTGCATCAGCACCCCATGTCAAAATCGCGGATGCCTACAGCATCTTCAAAGGCAAGGAGCAGGAATACCTGTCCTTTGACGGTGTCCATCCGAACAGCAAAGGCTATCAAGCGATGGCTGAAGCCGTTCACAAGTTAGGCTATAAAGAATTGTCAGTTTCATAGAAAACGCGCCTCATGACAGGCGCGTTTTTTATGTGTGATCGAAATATTAAAAGAAACTTAAAATTCCCTTTCTTCTGTTCTACATCCCCAAAAAGTGCGCTAGAATAATGGAGGGCGTAGGCAAATATAGCCATAACGTTCAATATTTCGTATATAAGGAAGGATGGTCCTTTTGTTTCGCATTGTTAAAATGTCCTTTGCGGTTATCATTATTTTATTGGCGCTTATTGCTTTTAAATATACGGAACACACCTCTGTTATCCAATCGGTTATGCTTGTTTTCCTTGGTGCAGTCATGTTTATGCAGGGGCTTGAAGAACGCAAAAAAGAAAATGACGGCTCAGGCGCTTTTAATATTTATACCGCCGTTTTTGTATGGTCTGTCTCCCTTATCGGTTTTACACTTCATATTATATAAATCTATTACACATCCTGAAAATGCTCGACCGTCGGGAACGGGGTATAGAACCGATGAAGCAAGGCTTTCCACTCTTGATACTCTGAAGAACCGCGAAAGCCTTCCGTATGGTCCTCAAGTGTTTCCCACTCCACAAGAAGCAGATATTTATGTGTTTCCTCCATGCATTTTGATAACGAGTGAGTGATATAGCCCTTCATGCTGGAAATGATCGGCGCCGCTTGCCGGAACGCCGCCTCAAACTCTTGTTCAAGCCCTTCTTTAATGTGAAGCATTGCTGCCTCTCTGACCATGCTATCCCTTCTTTCTGTCTTTTCAAATAGTCTACAGCAAACGATAGGAGATTTCTGCAAAATCGGTGAACTTTTCCTTCATTTTCAAAAAAATCTTGCACGCACCAATTCAATTAAGAGAAAATAACAAGTGGAAGGCAGGGGAAAGTCATGTTAAAAAAGTGTATTCTACTAGTATTTCTATGCGTCGGGTTGATTGGATTGATCGGATGCTCCAAAACAGATTCACCAGAGGATCGCATGGAAGCATTCGTGAAACAGTGGAACGATCAGCAATTCGATGACATGTATCAAAGCCTGACTAAAGATGTCAAAAAAGAAATCTCCAAAAAAGATTTCGTCAACAGGTATAAAGCCATCTATGAGCAGGCCGGCGTAAAAGATTTGAAAGTCACTGCGGGAGAAGTAGATAAGGACGATCAAGACAACAAGACAATGAAACATATCCCGTATAAAGTCAGCATGAACACAAATGCCGGCAAAGTCAGCTTCAAAAATACTGCTGTGCTGAAATTAGAAAAAACAGATGACGAGGAGTCATGGAATATAGATTGGGACCCATCGTTTATTTTCAAACAGCTGGCTGACGACAAAACCGTGCAAATTATGAGCATTGAACCGAAACGAGGCCAAATTTACGATAAAAATGGAAAAGGCTTAGCCGTCAATACAGATGTTCCGGAAATCGGGATTGTTCCCGGAGAGCTTGGCGATAAAAAAGAGAAAGTCATAAAAGAGCTCGCCAAAAAACTTGATTTGACTGAAGACGATATCAAGAAAAAGCTGGATCAAGGCTGGGTAAAAGACGATTCGTTTGTGCCGCTCAAAAAGGTCAAGCCTGACCAGGAGAAGTTAGTTTCTGAAGCGACGTCATTACAAGGCGTAACAAGAACGAATGTCAGCTCCCGCTACTATCCGTATGGCGAAAAGACAGCCCATTTGACAGGGTATGTCCGCGCCATTACAGCGGAAGAACTAAAGAAAAAGAAAGCAGGAACGTACAGCGATACGTCTAACATCGGCATCGCCGGACTTGAAAATGTGTATGAAGACAAGCTAAGAGGCACAACTGGCTGGAAAATTTACGTGCCGCAAACCGGGGAAGTCATCGCTGAAAAGAAAGCAAAGGACGGCGAGGATCTTCATCTTACAATTGATATTAAAACGCAAACGAAGCTGTATGATGAACTCAAGGATGACAGCGGGACGGCAGTCGCGCTGCAGCCGAAGACAGGCGAAACACTTGCACTTGTCAGCGCACCTTCCTATGATCCGAACGGGTTTATTTTCGGCTGGAACGATAAGGAATGGAAAAAGCTAAACAAAGATAAAAACAACCCGTTTTCAGCGAAATTCAATAAGACATATGCACCAGGTTCCACGATTAAACCGATTGCGGCTGCTATTGGAATCAAAAACGGCACCCTTAAAGCCGATGAAAAGAAAACAATCAAAGGTAAGGAGTGGCAAAAAGATTCGAGCTGGGGCGGCTATTCAGTGACACGTGTGTCTGAGAGACTTCAGCAAGTCGATTTGGAAAATGCCCTTATTACGTCAGACAATATTTATTTTGCCCAGAATGCGCTTGATATGGGAGCGGACACCTTCACAAAAGGCTTGAAGACATTCGGTTTTTCAGAGGACATTCCGTATGAATTCCCGATCCAGAAATCGTCTATTGCAAATGACAAGTTTGATTCAGACATTTTGCTTGCGGATACAGGCTACGGACAAGGGCAAATGCAAATGTCTCCGCTTCACTTGGCAGCTGCTTACACGCCATTTGTTGACAATGGAGACCTTGTCAAACCGACGCTGATCAAAAAAGACTCGCAAACAGCTGATGTTTGGCACAAGCAAGTGGTCACCAAGGAAGGAGCGGCAGACATTACAAAAGGTCTGAAGGGCGTTGTCGAGGATGAGCGCGGATCAGCCTATCAGCCTGTCGTGAAAGGAATCACAGTGGCCGGAAAAACAGGAACAGCCGAGCTGAAAACATCCAAAGATGATAAGGATGGCGCGGAAAATGGCTGGTTTGTCGGCTACGATTACAAAAACAAAGACCTGCTTGTCGCCATGATGATCCAAAATGTGCAGGACCGCGGCGGCAGCCACTACGTCGTTGAGAAAGCGAAAAAGCAATTTCAATCGAATTAAAATGTCTTTTTAAAAGGGGCGAAAGGAAAAAGGGGATCTGAGGCCGAATGAACTAGTAAGGGGCAAAACCCGGTTTATACAAGGAAAAGAGGGATTTTGCATGCAACGTATTCAATTGGCGGAGGATCTTCAATTTTCAAGAGTCATACACGGCCTTTGGCGGCTGAATGAATGGAACTATTCAGATGCTGAACTGCTGAGTCTCATTGAATGGTGTATCGATCACGGCATCACGACCTTTGATCATGCGGATATTTATGGGGGCTATACGTGCGAAAAGCTGTTTGGAAACGCCCTTGCCCTTTCGCCCGGATTAAGAGAAAACATAGAGCTGGTCACAAAATGCGGCATCGTTCTTGAATCGCCTGAACGGCCAGCTCACAGATCGCATCATTATAACACAAGCAAATCGCATATTTTGGCATCCGTTGAGCAATCACTTATGAACCTTAGGACGGATTATATCGATGTGCTGTTGATTCACAGACCGGACCCGCTCATGGATCCGGAGGGGGTAGCAGAGGCGTTTCAAGCGCTGAAATGCTCTGGCAAGGTCAGGTACTTTGGTGTTTCAAATTTTAAAGATCACCAGTATCGGATGCTGGAATCGTATTTGCCTGAGAAGCTCGTGACCAACCAGATTGAGCTTTCCGCATATGAATTAGAAAATGTGCGCGACGGCACTTTGAACCTCTGTCAGGAAAAACGGATACCACCGATGGCTTGGTCGCCTCTGGCAGGCGGCAAAGTTTTCACTGGTGACACGGAAAAAGACCGGCGTGTCCGCACGGCGCTTGAATCCGTTCAAGCAGAAATCGGCGCCGCTTCTTTGGACGAGGTCATGTACGCATGGCTGTATACGCATCCGGCAAACATCATGCCGATTGTCGGAAGCGGAAAGCGCGAGCGGATTACCGCCGCGATAAACGCGATGTCATACAAGCTTGACCAAGATCAATGGTTTCGTATTTTTACAGCCGTACAGGGTTACGATATTCCATAAAAAGCATCAGCTTACCAGCTGATGCTTTTTCAATGTTGTCACACCACTTAGTGCCAAATTACCATTTATAACTGATTGATTCTTTTGTGAAAGCGTTTTATATTAAAAGGAAACCTCTCTATATCCTCTACTGCATCTCCTTGCGACTTCATCCGCACATCAAGATTGTCTAGGAGGTCTTTTTTTATGTATATGACTGCCAGAGAACAAAAGCTGTTAAAGCACTTGTTATTACAAAATAGATATATAACCGTAACTGAGCTTGCTGAGCTGATGGAGGTCAGCACGAGAACCATTCACAGGGAGCTCAAATCAATTAAGCCGCTGATGGAAACCGTCGGGCTTACGCTTGATAAACAGCCCGGCAAAGGGTTGAAAGCAGTGGGAAGTCCCGAAGATAAACAAAAGCTGCTCACCGATTTATCATATGAACAGCATGAATACAGCGCGGACGAAAGGAAACTGCTCATTCTCTGTTCGCTATTAGAGTCTCAAGAGCCCGTCAAACTGTACACGCTTGCTCATGATCTTCAGGTGACAAATGCCACGGTCAGCTATGACTTAGACGAGCTGGAGAAATGGATTTCTCCCTTCGGATTGACTCTGATCCGCAAAAGAGGTTTTGGCATCCAGCTCATAGGGCCGGAGAATGCGAAACGGAAAATTGTCGGCAACTTGATTGTGAACCGCCTCGACATCCAAATGTTTTTGGAAGCGGTTGAATTAAACATCAAAGGAAAACCTGATTCTTCAGAGAAAATGTTCGGTGTTGTCAGCAAAGGTGAGCTGCTAAAAATGGAGCGCATCTTATTTCAGCTGAAGGAAAAAATCGCTTTTTCATTGTCCGACAGCTCCTATATAGCGCTCGTCGTCCATCTGACGTATGCGATCGAACGGATTAAGCTTGGGGAAACCATCACCATGGAGCAAAATGAGCTTGAGGAGATGAAGAATGCGAGAGAATACAGCTCGGCTCTTGAAATCGCAGGCGAGCTTGAACGAGCCTTCGGCGTGACGATACCGGAGGCGGAGGTCGGCTATATTACAATCCACCTTCGAAGCGCCAATCGAAAATACAAAACAGAATACAAAGCGCAGGAAATTGAGCTGGAAACAGCCTTGCAAACAAAGCGGCTCATTGCCTTTATATCAGATAAAATCCGAATGGATCTCACGAAAAACTACTCTTTATATGAAGGCTTGATCGCCCATTTGGAGCCGGCCGTCAGTCGCATAAAAGAAAATATTGAGATATACAATCCGATGAAGGAACAGATTAAGCACGATTATTTTCTGCTTTACATGGCAATTGAAGAAGGCGTCGAAAGATATTTTCCGGGCATGTCCTTTTCTGATGATGAAATCGCTTTTATCGTTCTTCACTTTGGCTCGGCTCTTGAAATCAAAAAAGAAGAAGCAAAAGTGAAAGCGCTTGTCGTCTGCTCAAGCGGGATCGGCTCTTCGAAAATGCTTGCCTCAAGGCTGAAGAAAGAGCTGCCGGAAATTGAATCGTTTGATATGTCATCCCTGATCGAGCTAAAGGGGAAGGATGTTCAAGCGTATGATATGATTGTATCCACTGTTCCGATTCCTTATGAAAACATTGATTACATCATGGTCAGCCCGCTATTAAATGAGGAAGACGCAAACCAGGTCAAGCAGTATATCAAGCGGAAAATTCCCCTTATTCTTAACAAAAAAAGAAGCCCCAAGGAAGAAACGCAGCAAGCTGATGCACCTGATATGCTGGAAGCGGCGGAAAGCATAGGTCGGTATATGGAGGTTATTCAAGATGTTTTACGCCATTTTTCACTAACTCAACTCAAAACAAACCCGGATCATAGCATGCTGCTGTTAGAACTTTTTCAGCAGCTGAAGAAGGATGGCTTGATCCGTGATCCGGAAAAAGCCGCGGTTTGCCTGGCTGAGCGGGAGAAACAAGGGGGATTGGGCATCCCGGGAACAAACATGGCGCTTTATCATCTCAAAAATGATGAAATCGTCCTGCCTTTTTTCAAAATGTTTGATCTCAGCACCTCCTATGAAGTGGATGGCATGGACGGAAATACCCTCAGCATGACACGCATCCTCGTCATGATGGCGCCTGGTTCATTATCTGCTGAAGGCTCGGAAATTTTAAGCGCGATCAGCTCGGCAATTATCGAGAGCGGAGAAAGCGTGGCGGGATTTCAGGAAGAAGGAGAACAAGAATTGTATCAGCGGTTAAACCGCATATTTTTCACTTGGATGAAAGAAAAAAACATACTGTAATCCTTCATGGCACACGTCAAAAAATTGGCGTGTGTTTTTCTGTGGACGGGGAACAAAATAAGAAAATGTGGGACTATTTTATCATTCAGTATTGGAATAATTCCAAAATGAAATAGTTTTACAAGTTATCTTTTTTGGGTTAAAATGGGTGAGGTAAGGAAGAAAATCTAACAAATTATTGAAGATTCAAGAGAATATAGGAGATGACGATATGGAAACATTACAGCATCTGATTCTGCATGACATGCCGGATAGCGAAGAAATAGAGGCTGTAAAAAGCGGAGACCATACACTGACATATAAAGGTTACCGTAAACGGATTAATCAGCTGGCGAATGCCATGCTGCAAAAAGGAATTCAAAAGGGCGACCGTGTTGCATTGCTTTGCAAAAACGGCCATCCCGCATCAACTGTTATGTTCGCCGCGCTTGAAATAGGTGCTGTTGTTGTACCTGTCAGCTGGCAGCTGAAACCATATGAAATGACAGGCATTTTAAAAGCAAGTGAACCGAAAGCGATGTTTTACGGAGCGGAGTTTAAAGAGACGCTGGATGAAATTCTTCCTGAATTGTCCTCACTGTGTTTAACAATGGAGACAGGAACAGCTTACGAAACATCTGCTGAATTTGAAGCGCTGTTTGCCGGTCCTGATCAATTGCCGGAAACGGAAATGGTTTCCCCAGATGATACAGCACTTCTCATGTTCACGTCTGGCACAACGGGAAACCCGAAAAGATGCATGATCACACATGGCGGCATATACAGATACGTCAAAAAATCCAACAGCTCAGTAACACGCATGAAGGGCCTTCGTTTTCTCGCGTGCCATCCGATTTATCATACGAGTGCGCTCATTTGCATCATGCTTGGAACGTTTGCAGGAACAACCTTTGTGTTCACAAAGGATCAAGATCCTGTTCACATGCTGAAGGTCATTGAAGAAGAGAAAATTCAGACCGTGATGGCTCTTCCTGTGTTTTACACGTATTTGCTTGAAGCGTGGGAAACGCACCAAACTGACTTATCGTCGCTTGTTATTTTAATGACAGGCGGAACAAAAGTGCCGAGCAGCCTAATCCGCCGCTATCTTGATATCGGCATTCCGCTCGCGCATGGCTATGGAAGTACTGAGGCTTGGGCAATCAGCACATGGGTGCCTGATATGGGAATGGATAAAGCGGCATCTGCGGGGAAACCTGTGGAAGGCGTTAAAGTCAAAGTCGAAGATCCTCTGACGGGAGAAGAACTCCCCCAAGGAGAAATAGGCGAAATCGTTGTTCATACTCCATTCTTATTTAAAGGCTATGAAGACAACCCTGAAGCAACAGCGAAAGTGCTGCAAAACGGATGGTTCAGAACCGGAGATTCTGGCTATGTGGATGAAGATGGCTTTATTTTCATCACTGGACGCTACAAGGATGTCATTATTTACGGAGGCGATAACGTCTATCCTGATCAGGTTGAAGAAGTTATCCAGCAGATCCCGGGAATCCTTGAAACGGCGGTGGTCGGAATACCAGACCCGCTTTACGGTGAAAAACCGAAAGCTTTTATCGTGAAAAATGGCGGCCAGCGCATAACGGAAGAGGATGTCATCGCATTTTGTAAAGAGCGCCTGTCCGCTTACAAAATACCTGAAGTTGAATTCGTTAACGAACTGCCGAAAAACAACCTCGGCAAGGTGAAAAAAGACGTCCTGCGCAACCAGGCTGTACATTCATAAAAGAAGAAGCCCGCCACTTTATGTGGCGGGCTTCTTTGCAGTTGCACAAACGGCAAGCTCAGGCCTAATGTTCTTAAATTGTATATCAATGTCCTCGAAGCCGGCTGCTATGAAGTCGGCAATCATCTGTTTTCCAAATGATTTGGTTTTCTCAGGGCTGGCATCCGCTTCCCGCGGCTGCATCGTAATGGCTGCTTTGCCGCCGGGCTTTAATGCACGATAAATCTGTTTCATGCCTTTTGTTTGGTCATTCCAAATGGTGTAGTTGTTAACGGAAATCACTTTATCATAAAACGAGGCGGAAAGAGGAAATGTCTCGACGCTTCCTTGTATCAGGCGTACCCCCGCTGATTTCACTCTGCGGGCGGCCAGCTTCAGCATGGCTTCTGACACATCAATCCCATGAAGATGAACATCCTTTTCGCGTTTCAATATCTGCTGCATGCAGTATCCAGGGCCAAACCCGACTTCTAAAATGCTGTCCCCGCGCATGATCTCAAGCTGATTGATTGTCCACTGATTCAGTGTCTGATTTTCAACAGCCATGATGTACCCGGCAATCATGCCGATGACGCCTTTAGGTCTGCTGAATTTTTTTGAAAGCATGTTAATCATTCAGTAACCCCCTTTTCAAGTTATTTCCTCCCAGCGTTCCATGTGAAACATTTTTCTGATAAAGCAATGCGAAGATGCCAATCCATGTTTATCCAAAGAGCGTGTGAGGTACACAACAAATAGACATGAAAACAAAGGAGGAGAATCATCATGGCACATTATCCAAAAGAACTGCCGGCACAAACCCAAAATCGCCAGCCGGGAATTGAAAGCGAAATGAATCCAAGTCCGGTGTATGAGTACGAGGATTATAAAGGAGCAGACAAATTAAAAGGAAAAGTTGCGCTCATTACAGGCGGCGACAGCGGGATCGGACGCGCGGTTTCGGTCGCTTATGCAAAGGAAGGCGCTGATATCGCCATTGTATATAAGGATGAGCATGGAGACGCCGAAGAGACGAAGAAACGCGTTGAACAAGAAGGTGTAAAATGCCTGCTGATTGCCGGTGACGTTGGTGAAGAGGAATTCTGCAATGACGCGGTTGAAAAAACGGTCAAAGAACTAGGCGGCCTTGACATCCTTGTCAACAATGCCGGTGAACAGCATCCGAAGGAAAGCATCAAAGACATTACAAGTGAACAGCTTCACCGCACATTCAAAACAAACTTTTATTCTCAATTTTATTTGACTAAAAAAGCAATTGATTACCTGAAACCGGGCAGCGCCATCATCAATACGACATCCATTAACCCGTACGTAGGAAACCCGACACTCATTGATTATACAGCGACAAAAGGCGCGATCAACGCCTTTACAAGAACAATGGCGCAGGCGCTTGTCAAAGACGGCATCCGTGTAAATGCAGTCGCGCCGGGTCCAATCTGGACGCCACTAATCCCAGCTACGTTCCCTGAAGAAACAGTTGCTCAATTTGGGCAAGATACGCCGATGGGCCGTCCTGGACAGCCTGTTGAGCACGTCGGCTGTTATGTGCTGCTGGCATCAGATGAGTCCTCTTACATGACAGGACAGACCCTGCATGTCAACGGCGGAAACTTTGTGACGACATAAGAGGGAGTGAGACATATGGGCATCACGAAAGAAGAAGTGAACAGCTACTATCAAAAAGCAGGGATTGTATTAACGGACGAGGAAGTAGACCAAATCCAGCTGATGGATTACGGCTTAGGAAAAGAAAGAAAAGTCGGGCTCCAGCTCTTCGTCTACGTCAATACAGACCGTTATTGCTCAAAGGAACTGGTGCTGTTTCCGGGACAGACTTGCCCGGAACACCGCCATCCGCCGGTCGACGGCCAGGAAGGCAAGCAGGAGACCTTCCGCTGCCGCTACGGAAAAGTGTATCTTTACGTAGAAGGAGAAAAAACGCAGCTGCCAAAGGTTCTCCCTCCTCAGGAAGACAGGGAACACTATACGGTCTGGCACGAAATTGAGCTGGAACCGGGTGGGCAATATACGATTCCCCCGAATACAAAGCATTGGTTTCAAGCCGGGGAAGAGGGAGCCGTCGTGACGGAAATGTCTTCGACGAGCACAGATAAGCATGATATCTTTACCGATCCAAGGATATAAGGATGAGGCTTAGCAGCCCATCCTTTTTTGTATTGAAAAAAACGGGATCATCGCTATAATGGGTAAAAAAGGAAAGAGGGAGAGGCAATGTTCACTTGCAAGGTAAATGAGCACATCACCATCCGATTATTGGAGCCGAAGGATGCGGAGCGGCTGGCCGAACTCATTATCCAAAATCAGGAGAGGCTTGGCAAGTGGCTGTTTTGGGCGGAAAATCCAAGCAGCGCTGAAACGTACAGAGAAACGATCATTCCAAATTGGCGGTGGGAATATGCTGATCTGAACAGCATTGAGGCGGGGCTCCTTTATGACGGCAGCCTATGCGGCATGATCGGACTGCATAACCTTGATCAAGTGAATCGGAAATCGGAAATCGGATACTGGATTGTCAAAGAATTTGAAGGGAAAGGCATTATTACAGCTGCCTGCCGAAAACTCATTACGTATGCTTTTGAAGAACTTGAGCTGAATCGAGTGGCGATCTGTGCGGCTGTCGGAAACGAAAAAAGCAGAGCGGTTCCGGAGCGGCTCGGCTTTCTAGAGGAAGGAAGGGCACGGGACGGCTTATTCGTAAATGGCAGGCACCATGATCTTATCTATTACAGCTTGCTAAAGCATGAATGGAAAGGATGAAAATAAAGAGCACACTTTCTTGTTTAAATCTTCCCCGGATGTGGAAAAGTAACAGCGGAGACGTTAAAAAGGAGTGATTCGAGATGAATCAGAAAGACATAAAACAAAAAGTGCTTGATGTTCTAGATCACCATAAAGTAGGTTCGCTCGCAACGGTTCAAAAGGGCAAACCGCATTCCCGCTACATGACTTTTTTCCATGACGGGCTGACGATTTACACACCGACAAGCAAGGAAACTCATAAAGCGGAAGAAATTGAGAACAACCCCAATGTCCACATTTTATTAGGCTATGATTGTGAAGGCTTTGGCGACGCCTATGTCGAAGTTGCCGGAAAAGCTAAAATCAACAATTCGGCAGAACTGAAGGACAAAATATGGAGTTCTAAATTAGAGCGCTGGTTTGACGGCAAGGATGATCCGAATCTGGTGATTCTTGAAATTGAACCGGAAGATATCAGATTAATGAATGCCGGAGAGAAAACACCGGTCTCACTTGACCTGTAAAAAATAATTGTGTTTTCAGGGGCGATATGTTATTATGAATAGATAGTAAGAAAAATAAGCAAATAAAAAAGAAAGTAAACTTCTTTTTTCTGTTTTGAGAGAGAAGCTTACCGCTTCCCAAGCAGTATAATCAGCTGCCCTTATTCTTTTCCTTCATAACAAATCGCCCCTAACGATGAGATGGAAAAAAGACTTTTTTGTTTTACAATTCACACCGGCGCGGCTTCGGAGCCGCAGTGACGATTGAGAGGTAGGGCTTTCGTTGTCTTGTGTTCAAGAAATTTCCATGGTGTTTACTTTCCAGAAAGATTCTTCGGAACAATGCTTTATGAATCTAACCCGCCCGAGCAGGCGGATGATATAATCTTTATTTGCGTATAGAAAAGAATAAGACAAACCGCCCGGCGTACGCCGGCGGTTTTTTTATTGCAAAAAACACATCGTACTGAAACCTAATTGCCTTCTTTCCAGTCTTATCTCTAGGATGAAATTGGAGGAAGAATAACGTGCATGTCATTACAACACAAGTACTTTTTATATTTTGTTTTTTATTACTGATTCATTCGATAGAAACCTTAGCCTATGCCACAAGGCTTTCCGGGGCCCGCGTTGGATTTATTGCGTCCGCGCTTTCCCTGTTTAATGTCATGGTCATTGTGTCCAGAATGTCGAACATGGTGCAGCAGCCCTTTACCGGGCATTTAATTGATGATGCGGGAAAAAACGCACTGGCGATTGTAGGCGAGCAGTTCCGCTTCTTGATTTTCGGATCGACAGTCGGCACCATCCTGGGCATCATCCTGCTCCCGTCTTTTGTCGCTCTTTTTTCACGGGCGATTATTCACTTGGCGGGCGGCGGCGGCTCCGTTTTTCAAGTATTCCGAAAGGGATTCTCGAAACAAGGATTCAAAAATGCCCTTTCCTATTTGCGTCTGCCGTCTATTTCATATGTAAAAGGATTTCATATGCGCTTGATTCCGAAGCGTTTGTTTGTCATCAACATGCTGATCACATCGATTTATACGATTGGCGTGCTTTCGGCTTTGTACGCAGGCCTGCTGGCGCCGGAGCGCAGCACGACAGCCGTCATGGCATCGGGTTTGATCAATGGAATTGCGACGATGCTGCTGGCCATTTTTGTTGATCCTAAGGTATCCGTTCTTGCTGATGACGTGGCAAAAGGAAAACGAAGCTATATCTATTTAAAATGGACATCTGTCACAATGGTCACATCAAGGGTGGCGGGCACACTCCTCGCCCAGCTCATGTTTATTCCGGGGGCCTACTATATCGCCTGGCTCACAAAGTGGTTTTAATAAGAAAGGCTGGATCAAAAAGATCCAGCCTTTTTTGCGTTTCCTTATTTAAAATTCCTCAATCCGCGATCGTACAAAAAGTTTCCGAATGGGACGAAAGCGACGATGAAGCCGGCGGCTGACCATTTCAACGGCCATTTGACAGAGAAGGTTGCATAAGCCAAGACAAGCAAATACAAAATGAACAACCCTCCGTGAACCGAACCGACAATTGTCACTGCAAGCGGAAGGCCTGCCCAATATTTAAGCGGCATAGCGATGAACAGCAGGATTAAGAGTGACATTCCTTCAATAAAACCCATCGTGCGAAGTCTTCCGATCGGCGTGTGCAGCATAAATCGCCCTCCTTGTGGACACGTTTTCATTTTATACTATAAACAATCCAGTGGGGCATATGACAGCTTTCAAAAAATGTTCGGAAAACATTCATTTTTACATGCCTTTTTCAGGGAACTGTACTTGTCATTTACAAAAATACCCGAGATAATGTGTACAAAATCATAAAAGAAGGATGTTGAAATGAAACTTGACCAGATTGATCTGAATATCATTGAGGAGCTGAAGAAGGACAGCCGTTTGTCAATGAGGGAATTAGGCAGAAAAATTAAGCTGTCACCTCCATCTGTGACAGAACGGGTAAGGCAGCTTGAATCGTTTGGCATCATCAAGCAATACACGCTGGAGGTCGACCAGAAAAAACTGGGCCTTCCCGTTTCCTGCATTGTGGAAGCAACCGTCAAAAATGCGGATTACGAGCGGTTCAAAAGCTATATTCAAACATTGCCGAATATTGAATTTTGCTACCGGATTGCGGGTGCAGCCTGCTATATGCTGAAAATCAATGCCGAAAGCCTCGAAGCGGTAGAAGATTTCATTAACAAAACATCGCCCTACGCGCAAACCGTCACTCACGTCATTTTCTCAGAAATTGACACGAAAAACGGGTGCGGTTAGAGAGTGCCGCGCGAAGTCTGTTATAATAACAGGATGAGCGTGAAAGAAAGAGAAGTGATCAAGCATGTCAAAAACAGTTGTATTAGCTGAAAAACCTTCAGTCGGCCGGGATTTAGCCCGGGTGCTGAAGTGCCATAAAAAAGGAAACGGTTATCTCGAAGGTGATCAATATATTGTAACCTGGGCTTTAGGCCATTTGGTGACACTTGCCGATCCGGAAGGCTACGGAAAAGAATTTCAATCATGGCGTCTGGAGGATCTGCCAATTATCCCAGAACCATTAAAGCTTGTGGTGATTAAAAAAACCGGAAAGCAGTTCAATGCGGTCAAATCCCAGCTTAACCGTAAAGACGTCAATCAGATTGTCATCGCGACTGACGCAGGCCGGGAAGGTGAGCTTGTTGCGCGCTGGATCATTGAGAAAGCGAGTGTCCGCAAACCAATCAAGCGGCTGTGGATTTCTTCTGTAACGGATAAAGCGATCAAGGAAGGATTTCAAAAGCTTCGCAGCGGCAAAGAATACGAAAATCTGTACCATTCTGCTGTCGCCAGAGCGGAAGCGGATTGGATTGTAGGGATTAATGCGACCCGTGCGCTGACAACCAAATTCAATGCCCAGCTCTCATGCGGGCGTGTGCAGACCCCGACGCTTGCCATGATTGCAAAGCGCGAGGCAGACATTCAAGCGTTTACGCCAGTCCCGTATTACGGCATACGTGCAGCAGTCGACGGCATGACGCTGACGTGGCAGGATAAGAAATCAAAGCAGACGAGAACGTTCAATCAAGACGTAACAAGCCGTTTGCTAAAAGACCTACAAGGAAAGCAAGCGGTCATAGCTGAGCTGAAAAAAACATCGAAAAAAAGCTTTGCGCCTGCGCTTTATGATTTAACGGAGCTGCAGCGTGACGCCCACAAGCGCTTCGGTTTTTCTGCTAAAGAAACGCTTTCTGTGCTGCAGAAGCTGTATGAGCAGCATAAGCTCGTCACATATCCGCGGACGGACTCTAGATTTTTATCCAGTGACATCGTCCCGACGTTAAAAGACCGTCTGGAAGGCATGGAAGTAAAACCGTACGCCCAATATGTCAGCCAAATTAAAAAACGCGGCATCAAATCCCATAAGGGCTACGTTAATGACGCGAAGGTGTCAGACCACCACGCGATTATCCCGACCGAAGAGCCACTCATTCTCAGCAGTCTGAGTGATAAGGAACGAAAGCTGTATGACCTGATTGCGAAACGTTTCCTTGCAGTATTAATGCCTGCATTCGAATATGAAGAAACAAAGGTCATCGCAGAAATCGGCGGAGAAACCTTTACGGCAAAAGGCAAAACCGTACAGTCGCAAGGATGGAAAGCCGTTTATGATATGGCGGATGAGGATGATGAGCAGGACGATGACAGAGATCAGACACTTCCTGCGCTTCAAAAAGGCGACACACTTGCCGTCCGGACGTTAACGGAAACAAGCGGCCAAACGAAGCCGCCCGCCCGCTTTAACGAAGGGACCCTGCTGTCAGCGATGGAAAACCCAAGCGCATTTATGCAGGGAGAAGAGAAAGGCCTCGTCAAAACGCTTGGAGAAACAGGCGGCCTCGGCACGGTGGCAACGCGTGCCGACATCATTGAAAAACTGTTCAACAGCTTTTTAATTGAGAAAAAAGGCCAGGATATTTTTATCACTTCTAAAGGGAAACAGCTCCTGCAGCTTGTTCCGGAGGATCTGAAATCACCGGCTTTAACGGCAGAATGGGAGCAAAAGCTGTCTGCGATCGCGGCAGGCAAATTGAAATCGGCTGTCTTTATTAAAGACATGAAGGCTTACGCTCACCAAACGGTAAAAGACATCAAAAACAGCAGCCAAACCTTCCGACATGACAACATCACGGGAACGGCATGTCCGGAATGCGGCAAAATGATGCTGAAAGTAAACGGCAAACGCGGGACGATGCTCGTGTGCCAAGACCGTGAATGCGGAAGCAGAAAAACGATTGCCCGAAAAACAAACGCGCGCTGCCCGAACTGCCATAAAAGAATGGAGCTTCGCGGCCAAGGTGAGGGCCAGACCTTTGCGTGTGTGTGCGGTCACCGTGAGAAGCTCTCTGTATTTGAAAAACGAAAAAACAAAGACAAAGCGCGTGCTTCCAAACGGGACGTGTCCTCTTATTTGAAAAAACAAAATAAAGATGAGCCGATTAACAATGCGCTGGCAGAACAGCTGAAAAAACTCGGTTTGGATAAATAATAAAAAACCTGTGCCTATCGCACAGGTTTTTCTATTGGACTTAGGTCCCGTTTTTTAAATGTTCAAAAAGGGAAAAAAAAGCTAGCAATCTGCATTTTTTTCTTTTATAGTAAATGTACTTTGTAACATGGCAGTCATATTTTTTTCTTCTATAACTATTTGTGAGCGTCTGATTCGCTTCAGGCGACAAAGGGGGATTTGCCTGTGAGGCATGCACTAATTGCTGTCATCTTATTCTTCTTATCTATCGGACTTTCCGCAGGGTGTGCTGAAGCTGGAAATAAGGCCCAAAATCAGTCGACGGCAGAAGTGAACACCAGCCCGCTGCAGCCAGCGGAATATTTCATCTATCATAATCTAATGAATGAACAAGGGCTGATCAAAACCGATTTTTCAGACCAGCCTTCGTATTTATCGGAATCTCTCGGCCTGTGGATGGAGTTTCTGCTCAGCAAAAATGACGCACCGCATTTCCAAGACCAATATCAGCATCTGACTGATTCATTTCTGATGAGCAATCACTTGGTGACGTGGAAGATTCAAAATGGCCAAGCAAGCGGGACGAATGCGCTGATAGATGATATGAGAATTATGCTGTCTCTTGACCAAGCCGCCGCAAAATGGGGCCGCAGCGACTACGCGCAAACGGCTAAGGATATCGGCACGGCTTTGAAGACATACAATATGAACAACGGTTTATTCACAGACTTTTACGACTCACAGGCCGCTTCAAAGGATGTGACGCTTTCATACGTCATGCCTGATGCCTTAGCTGTCTTAAAGAAGAATGGAATCATAGACGAAGAAACAGAACAGCGGAATGCCAATGTTCTCTATTCAGCTCCTTTAAAAAATGGCTTTTTGCCGAAGACATACAGCTCGGAGACGAAGGAATACACATATGACAGTGAAATCAACCTGATTGATCAGCTTTACACTGCTTGGCATTTGCCGGAAGGGGATGAAAAAGCATCTGTTTTAGCGGACTGGATCAAGCGGGAATTTCAGACAAACGGAAAACTGTACGGGCGATATTCGGCAGATACGAAGGAGCCTGCCGTCCAATATGAATCGCCATCCGTATATGCATTATCCGTATTGTTTTTAACAAAACAGCATGAAAACAGCTCTGTCATCAAAGCCATATATGACAGAATGAATGACTTTGAAATTCATGATCCGGTGAAATCGTATTATGGAGGCTATATGAGCGGCACTCAGACGCATTCATTTGACAATCTGCTGCCGCTGTTAGCCGAAAGGAAGCTTTTTAATGAAAATATCATTCAATGAATCACAAAAATTATTTGCTTATTTTTCAGGGCTCATCGCGGCCCTGTCTCTGTTTATTTATTATGTGTCAGCCCAGCAATCGGAAGGCGCCCTGATCCTTTGCATCACGTTTGTCGTCATCGCCGCAGGCATCTGGTTCGGCCCGATTTACGCGCTCGCGGTGACCTTAATCGTACTTTTTGTTCTCGGCACCTTAATGATGTTTTTCCAGACTGGACAGGCATCGCTCTTTCCAACTGAGGAAGGGCTGCGAATGCTTGTCGTGTGGGGAATCGCGCTTTTGCTGTTTTCTTTTATTTCCGGAAGAATCCACGATATCACAGCAGAGCTTCGGCGCTCAATCACACGGCTTCAATCCGAAATCAAAAGTTTTGTTGCTGTTGACAGAGTGACCGGGTTTGATAACAAGCAAAGGATGCAGCTGGAACTTTCAGAAGAAATGAAGCGGGCGGAGCGCTACGGCAATTCTTTTGTGTTTTTGCTGCTCCATATGCATTATTTCAAAGAGTTTAAATCCTTGTACGGTGAAAAAGAAACGGATCGCCTCTTCCAATATGTCGGTCAGCAAATCAGGACGAGTGTTCGGGAAACGGATAAGAAATTCCGCCCCTCTGACGAGCGTATCGGGATCGTGCTGACGCACACGCCTGCTGAACATATGCCAGCCGTTCTGACCAAGCTGAAGAAACAATTGGATACATATCAGCTGGAAAATGGAAAGTACGTCTCGCTTACATTCCACGTTTGCTATTTGCCCTACCGGAAAGATATCAAAACAGCTGATCAATTTTTAGAAGAACTGGAAAACGAGATGATGATGAATGAACTATAAAGGAATCACACTGCTCTGCATCATGCTGCTTCTGTTTTCAGCGCTTGCGTCTTTTCCCGTTTCAGCGCAAGCGAAGGAGCGGGATGCCGGAATTCTCATCATCTATTCAACCTTGGACGGCAAAGAGTCGTCTCAAGTCAAAATGCTCGATTTGCTTGCGGGACACTTTACATCCCATGTGACAGTCAAAAGAGATTCAGATGTTGAAGCGTCGGATTTCAAAGGAAAAGATCATGTGATGTATTACGGCCAAACGAAAAGAAAGCTCAGCAAAAAATTGCTGTCTCTTATCAGCGGCGTAAAAAAACCGGTTGTCGCCATTGGCTATAACGCAGGACAAATCAGCCAATTTTCCGGGCTTTCATTAGCCCGCAAAGAAAATGTGTTTCAGGTTCACAGCAGGCCGGAAAAGGCCGATGTGTCTCTGGAAAGCGGGCTTAATGTGCTGAGCGTATCAGGCCTGAAAGGAACGGCGCTTTACACCTTCAAAGCCGATGACGGCAAAACACATTCTTTTATATGGAAAACAAAAAAAGGGAATGTGTACATTGGATTAACGAATTTGTTAAATGACAATTTGATCGTGGCGAAACAGCTCAGAGAAGCCTTCGGAGAGAAGGCGGGGACGACGTTATTGTATTTGCGTCTCGAGGATATCAGCCCGATGTCTGATGAAAAATTGCTGCTACAAGCCGGTACATATCTGCATAAGCGGCATATTCCTTTTATCCTGGCGGTCATTCCGGTTTACTTGAATCCGGAAACAGGCGACAAAGTGTATTTGTCTGATCAACCGAAGATGGTCAAGGTGCTGAAAAAGCTGCAAAGCATGGGTGGCAGTATCATTGTTCACGGCTATACTCACGCTTATCGCTACAGTGAAACAGGAGAGGGCTTTGAATTTTGGGATGCAAAGGCGGATCAGCCGATTACATCCGGAAATGCCGAAGACCCCCCGTCCATTTTGGAGAAGGCACAGGACTTCCCGAACGAACAAGCCTACCGCAGCTATCTCGAACCATTTCGGGAAAAGGAAGAAACGTATACAAAGCAAAAACTGACGCGGGCCATTGAGGATTTGACATCATCGGGTCTTTACCCGCTGGCGTTTGAAGCGCCGCATTACACGATGTCCGAATACGGCTATCAAATCGCTTCACAGTATTTTTCAAGCATTTTTGGCCAGGTTCAGCTCAGCGACACAACGTGGAAAACCTCCGGTGCACCTCCGTTCGTGACCGCTCCCTCGATGCTGCACGGAATGACGCTTTATCCGGAGACGATCGGCTTTGTTGATACATCAAAGCAAAACCCGCTAGGTGAGATGGAGGAGCATATCTCTCAGATGATTGATTTTGAAGGTGGAGTAGCCGGTGGGTTTTATCACCCGTATCTTGGGATGAAATATCTGCCGGAGCTGGTTGATCAGATGGAACGCATTCCAGACAGTGAATGGCTCGATTTAAAGAAAACGCAACAAACCGTCAAAACAGACAAAGTGGAAATTCATACAAGCGGTGATGGAACGATTCAGGTGAAAAACGGCGTAAGCGCCATAGACGAGTTTTTCGATCATCATCGGCAAACCCCTCTGGAAAAGGCATTATGGATTCTCTCCGCTGTCGTGCTCTTATTTGTCATCATGTTTGTCAGTTATACGTTTTACTTGAGAGCCACATTGAAAAAACGAATTTTTAAGGAGAGAAGAAGCCTTGGGTAATACGCTGTTCTTTATCTCGCTAAGTTTAATATGGGTGATGCTTCTCTACCACATGTTCCTTATGCAGGGCGGGTTCCGCCACTATATGACCTTCGAACGGAATATCCCGAAGTGGAGAGAAAACATGAAGGAGCTGCCAAAGGTCAGCGTCCTCATCCCGGCGCATAACGAAGAGGTTGTGATTCGGCAGACGCTGAAGGCGATGGTCAACCTTTATTATCCGAAGGACCGTCTGGAGATTATCGTCGTGAATGACAATTCATCAGACCGGACGGGTGATATCGTCAATGAATTTTCCGAGAAATACGATTTCATCAAAATGGTGATTACGAAGCCGCCGAACGCAGGTAAAGGAAAATCCTCTGCACTCAACTCGGGTTTTGCCGAATCGAATGGCGATGTGATCTGTGTGTATGACGCCGACAATACGCCGGAGAAAATGGCCGTGTATTATCTCGTGCTCGGCCTGATGAATGACGAAAAGGCAGGCGCCGTGGTAGGGAAATTCCGCGTCATCAATGCGGCAAAGACGCTGCTGACGAGGTTTATCAATATCGAAACGATCTGTTTTCAGTGGATGGCTCAGGGAGGCAGATGGAAGTGGTTTAAAATCGCCACGATCCCAGGAACCAACTTCGCGATTCGCAGAAGCATTATCGAAAAGCTCGGAGGCTGGGATGACAAAGCGCTCGCTGAGGATACTGAGCTGACCATTCGGGTGTACAATCTCGGCTATCACATTCGCTTTTTCCCTGCGGCCATCACGTGGGAGCAGGAGCCGGAAACCTGGAAGGTATGGTGGCGCCAGCGCACCCGATGGGCGCGCGGTAATCAATATGTCGTGCTCAAATTTTTGGCGCAGTTTTTTAAGCTGAAACGAAAACGGATTATCTTTGATTTGTTTTATTTTTTCTTTACGTACTTCTTGTTTTTCTTTGGCGTGATCATGTCGAATACGATTTTTGTAGTGAATTTGTTTTATGATTTGCATTTATCGGTTGGATTTTTGGCAATGATTCTCTGGATTTTGGCATTTTTCTTATTTATGACAGAGGTCATGATTACGTTGAGCATTGAAAAAACAGAAATGAACAGGCAAAACTTTTTTATCGTGTTTCTCATGTACTTCACATACTCGCAGGCATGGATTGTGCTTGTTATCTACTCTTTATTCGTAGAAATCAAGCACCGTTTATTCAAGCAGGAGGTCAAATGGTACAAGACAGAACGATACAACCAACATAAAAGCGGGTGACCTTTTTGAAACAAATAATGATTTTTCTCACAAGCTTCATGCTGCTGGCGATGGCTGGACAACCGGCTCTTGCCAAGGATGTACAGGTCAGCGGTTCGCTTCTTGGGAAAAGCAGCCAAGAACAAGCCAAACAGCAGGTGCTGACAAGCGAGCTGATTACACTGTATGGATCAAAAGACAGCGCGGAGCTGACGTATCAGATCCCGGCAGGCGCCTCTTCAGGCAATCAGCAATTGGTCATTGAATACGAAGCATCAAATCTTTTAATTTCTCCTTCATCGTTAACGGCTGTCATTGATGATGAACCAGTCAAAACGTTAAAGCTTGATGGTGATTCCAAGCGGAAAACAGTGAAGCTGAATCTGAATAAAAACCAGTCAGCGCAAGGTTATCACAACGTATCGCTGAAATTTTACGGCGTAATGAAAGAGGGCGTGTGTGTCAGACAGGATACGTCTGGCAACTGGATCAAAATTTATCCGGACAGCCGGCTGACACTTGCTGAAAGCGGTGAAGCGAAAGGAACGTCGCTGGACCATTATCCGTACCCATTCGCCCAATCTGGAAACACAAGCGAAGAAACCGCCCTCGTCATTCCGGATGACCCAAGTTCGGCGGAAATTGAAGCTGCGGTTAAAACAGAAGGCTATTTGAAAACGGTGGACAGCAGTGTCAGGATTGCGTATGTCACAGAATCTGAGCTAAAAAAAATCGATAAGCCGACGATTGTTATCGGAGTGGACAAGCATTGGAACGGCAAAGTGAAAAAACTGATGAAACAAGCCGGCTTGCAGGCAAAAGGAGAAGAACTTCTGCTTGCTGAGCGGGTGCTGAAAGCAGAGGGCAAGCAGCAGCCGGTTCTGTTTGCGCAAGCTGCATCCGAGGACGTACTCGCTAAAAAAATCAGCGTGATGACAGATCAGACATACACAGGCCAGCTCAGCGGCGATACACTTTCAATCAGCAAGCTTAAGCAGACAGAAAAAAAAGAAAGCGATAAGCTGACCCTCGAGAATTTTGGAGCGGGCGATATCACAATTGGAGCCGACAAAACATCTTCAGCACATTATTTTTATCCGGCTTCGGCGGTTTTGGATGAAAACCAATCAGCGAAGCTGTCGCTTAAACTGAAAAAGTCTGAAACGATTCAAGCCTCAACGGACGAAAATGAATCGGCTTCTCAGGATTCAGAGCTGAAAGTGATGATCAACGGCCAGCCGCACTCGGTCCGGCTTGATGACTTAGGAAAAGAAGATAAAAACGGATTCTATCATGTTACGGTAAAAGTGGACCCAAAGCTGCTGCAAAAAAACCGCTACATTGATATTCAGTTCGTCACAACCGGGTTAAAGGAAAACAACCCTTGCAACACCACTGATGAAGAAAAGTGGGTCTTTATTGATAAAAGCAGTACATTATCATACACCATCAAAGGGATGTCCCCGTCAGCGGATTTTCAAGAGTGGCCGCTTCCTTACGCCGGAAATCAGGTTCAAACAACGGTAATCGTGCTTCCTGACACCGTAAGCCAATCGAAGCTTGAGGAGCTTTCTCTCATAACGGAATCCTTTGGCAGCGAAGCACAGCATTCATATACGGTAAAGAAATCATCTGACGTTACAGCAAACGATGCGAAAGGCCGAAACCTCATTTTTATAGGAGGGATCAATCAATTTTCTCTTCTGAAGGAGAAATCATCAGACCTGCTTGTGCCGCAGGCAAAAAATGGCTCGTTTGATGTATCTGGTTTCGAGATGCTGAATGAGACGACAAAACAAGTGGTATTTACCCAAGCATCGCCTTGGGATTCACACTATACAATGGCTGTATTTGCACCGGCAAAAGGAGAAGGCACGGCTGTCACGAAAGAGATCATCAATTATCTGAACAGCAACGATGATTCGGCAACCGTCCTTAATGAAACAAATAGCCAGCAGGTGTTTACAAACCACCAGCAGCTCAAATCGGAGACAATCAGCTCAGACGCAGAACAACCAACACAGGATCATAGCCAGAAATGGATGTATATTGGTGTGCTGGCACTTATTATGGTGATTGCGGCAGTGTTCATTTGGGTTGCCGTAAGACGAAGAAAAAGAAAGACAGATACAGAATAAAAACAGAGGCAATCTAGCCTCTGTTTTTTTTTATTTTTGGTATGTAAATTCCATTTGTGGAACCTATCATTTTATTTTTTCCGCCCGGCCAATAAGCCTCTTTACAACGTGTGGGAACGGGAGTATGATCTCTTTTAGAAAACAAATCGCTTAATCTGAAATCAGAGCGGGGGACCCATTAGAATGGCTTTTTGCCGTTGGGGTGAATCCTTTTTAGGTAGGGCTAACTCTCATATGCCCGAATCCGTCAGCTAACCTCGTAAGCGTTCGTGAGAGGAGATGAATGAAACCTGTGTTCGATGTTATGGCACAGGGGCATCCGTTTGCCTCTGTGTTTTTTGCCGTTCATTTTTAGGAATGTAAATCGCATACAGAGACATCATAGCAGAAAGGACTATTGCAAAATGTGAGAGCAAGACACTGATGTTTTATTGTTTTAATTGAAAAATGAGAAATTAAAAGGGGAAGACATCGATGTATCATTCAATCAAACGTTTTTTGATTGGGAAACCACTAAAATCTCAAGCAGCGGGAGAGCAAAAACTGACGAAATTAAAAGCCTTGGCAATGCTTTCCTCAGATGCGCTGTCATCTGTCGCTTATGGGACAGAGCAAATTCTAATCATTTTAGCAACAATCAGTGCTGCCGCATTTTGGTACTCCATTCCGATTGCGGTCGGCGTTCTCATATTACTGCTCGCACTGATTCTTTCATACAGGCAAATTATTTACGCTTATCCGCAGGGCGGCGGGGCCTATGTTGTTTCGAAAGAAAACCTCGGCGAAAAGCCGGGATTGATCGCGGGCGGTTCATTGCTTGTCGATTATATTTTAACGGTAGCGGTAAGTATTTCCGCAGGAACGGACGCCATCACGTCGGCCTTTCCTGCATTGCATGATTATCATGTGCCGATCGCTATTTTTCTCGTGTTAGTGATTATGATTTTGAACCTGCGCGGGCTTTCGGAATCGGCATCCATTCTTGCCTACCCGGTTTATCTGTTTGTGGTGGCGCTATTGGTTCTCATTGCCGTCGGGTTGTTCAAGCTCATGACAGGACAAATAGACCAGCCGGTTCATCATACACCGCTTGGCACACCTGTAGCCGGCATTACGCTGTTTTTGCTGCTTAAGGCTTTTTCCTCCGGATGCTCAGCGTTGACCGGAGTTGAGGCCATTTCTAACGCCATTCCCGCTTTCAAAAACCCGCCTGCACGAAACGCGGCAAGAACGCTTGCGATGATGGGGATTTTGCTGGCGATTCTGTTTTCCGGCATCACGGTGCTCGCATACGGATATGGAACGGCGCCGAAGCCCGATGAAACAGTGGTTTCACAAATTGCGTCCGAAACCTTCGGGCGGAATGTGTTCTACTATGTCATCCAAGGTGTCACATCGCTTATTTTGGTCCTTGCGGCAAATACGGGATTTTCAGCCTTCCCGCAGCTTGCCTTCAACCTGGCGAGAGACCAGTATATGCCGCGAATGTTTACAGTTCGGGGTGACCGCTTAGGCTTCTCAAATGGGATTATCTTTTTAGGCTTTGCCTCCATTATTCTCATTATCTTATTCGGAGGACAGACGGAGCACTTAATCCCGTTATATGCTGTGGGCGTATTTATTCCATTTACGCTTTCACAAACCGGCATGTGCATAAAATGGATCAAGCAAAAACCAAAAGGCTGGATCGGAAAAATGCTGATCAACTCCTGCGGCGCTCTGATTTCGTTTATGGTTCTATCTATCCTTTTTGTGACAAAGTTTAATGTCGTATGGCCTGTGTTAATCTTTATGCCTATCGTCGTTTTGCTGTTTTTTGCGATTAAAAATCACTACACAGCGGTTGGTGAACAGCTTCGCATCGTAGACAAAGAGCCGGAAGAAATCAAAGGCACCGTTGTGATTGTGCCTGTAGCAGGTGTCACCACCGTCGTGCAAAAATCGATTCACTATGCGAAATCACTGTCCGATCAGGTGATCGCCGTTCACGTGTCATTTGACAGAGACCAGGAAAAGAAAGTCGAAAAACGCTGGGAAGAGCTCAATAATGGAGTGCGTCTCGTTACCCTTCACTCCTCGTACAGAAGCCTTGTTCATCCGTTTGATAAATTTTTAGAAACAGTTGAGGCAAAAGCGAAGAAGGAGCAGTTTTCTGTCATGGTGCTGTTTCCGCAATTTATAACGAAAAAACGCTGGCACACCATCCTTCACAATCAATCGGCCTTCCTCCTCAGAGTTCGGCTGTTCTGGAAAAAGGACATAATGGTTGCCACACTGCCGTATCATTTTAAAAAGTAAAGTCTAGGACCAAGGGAATCACCTTGGTCTTTTTTGCGGGAAAGAGAGGAATGGCGGTGTATACTCAAGGTGCTTTTGTAATCGTACTGAACGAAAATCAGCAGATTCTATTGGTCAAACGAAAAGATGTCCCTTTATGGGATCTGCCGGGCGGCAGGATTGATTCCGGGGAATCGGCTGAGGCAGCGGCGGTACGTGAGGTATTGGAAGAGACGGGATACAATACAGCGCTTTCCGCGAAAATAGGTGTCTATCAAAGGCCAAAGTTTCTAGATGAACAGCATGTGTTTTTCGGAAGCATAACAGGCGGACAAGCAATAGCGGACGGCACAGAGACAGCACGATTAAAGTGGTTTTCTCCGCGGCGTTTGCCGCTTTTTATGGTGCCGAACCGAAAACGGCAAATCAAAGATTACGTGAATGGCGCCTTAGATGCAACCATCACCCTCAAGGACGTCGGCATGCTTGCGGCGATCGATCTGTTGAAAAGAAGACTTGGCAAGTGATTCAGGTCTCCGGGTTTTAAAGCCTTTCTCCTGTGGTATTGAAAAAAGGAAAAAGGAGGATACGTTATGGCACACAAAACTGCAGGACAAGCAATGACAGAGCTGCTTGAACAATGGGGAGTTGATCATGTTTACGGCATCCCCGGGGATAGTATAAATGAGTTTATTGAGGAATTAAGACACGAAAGAAATCAACTGAAGTTCGTTCAAACCCGCCATGAAGAGGTGGCGGCACTGGCAGCCGCGGCTGAAGCAAAACTCACCGGCAAGATCGGAGTCTGTCTGTCGATCGCAGGGCCGGGAGCGGTGCACTTATTAAATGGTTTATATGATGCAAAAGCGGACGGCGCCCCTGTGCTGGCCATTGCAGGACAGGTTTCATCAGGTGAAGTCGGACGGGATTATTTCCAGGAGATCAAGCTGGAGCAAATGTTTGAGGACGTGGCTGTGTTCAACAGAGAGGTACATAGCGCGGAAACACTGCCGGATCTCTTGAATCAGGCGATCCGCACCGCCTACAGCAAAAAAGGCGTTGCGGTATTGAGTGTGTCAGATGATCTGTTTGCGGAGAAAATCAAACGCGAGCCCGTGTATACTTCACCAGTGTATATTGAAGGGAACCTTGAACCGAAAAAAGAACAGCTCGTCACCTGCGCGCAATATATTAATAATGCTAAGAAGCCGATTATCTTGGCGGGGCAGGGAATGAAAAAGGCGAAACGGGAGCTCTTAGAATTTGCGGACAAAGCCGCCGCTCCGATCGTAGTCACACTACCGGCAAAAGGCGTCGTTCCCGATAAGCACCCGCATTTTCTCGGCAACCTAGGGCAAATTGGCACAAAGCCGGCTTACGAGGCAATGGAGGAATGTGATTTATTAATCATGCTCGGAACGTCATTCCCGTACCGCGATTATTTGCCAGATGATACACCGGCCATCCAGCTCGATTCAGACCCGGCGAAAATCGGAAAACGCTATCCGGTGACAGCGGGCCTTGTCTGCGATTCGGCTCTCGGCCTGCGCGAATTGACAGAGTATATTGAACGGAAGGAAGACAGAAGATTCCTGAATGCCTGCACAGAACATATGCAGCATTGGTGGAACGAAATTGAAAAAGATGAGACAGAGGCAACAACACCGCTTAAACCCCAGCAGGTCGTGGCACGTCTTCAGGAAGCGGCTGCTGATGATGCGGTGCTCTCTGTAGATGTCGGCACTGTGACAGTTTGGATGGCGCGTCATTTCAAAATGAACGCGAAACAGGATTTCATCGTTTCCAGCTGGCTTGCGACAATGGGCTGCGGCCTGCCGGGAGCGATCGCGTCAAGCTTGGCCGAACTGGAGCGCCAGGCGATCGCTGTTTGCGGTGACGGGGGATTTTCCATGGTCATGCAGGATCTTCCGACAGCCGTCAAATATAAGCTCCCGATCACTGTCGTCATTTTAAACAACGAAAATCTCGGCATGATCGAGTATGAGCAGCAGGTTAAAGGCAATATCGATTATGTCACACAGCTTCAAAATGTCGACTATGCCGCATTTGCAGAAAGCTGCGGAGCAAAAGGCATCAAAGTGACCAAAGCGGAAGAGCTTGCGCCGGCTTTCCATGAGGCGCTGCACTCTGACCAACCGGTCGTTGTGGATGTCATGATTGGGAACGAACCGCCGCTGCCTGGCAAAATCACCTACGGGCAGGCAAAAGGCTTTAGCAAGTACATGCTGAAAAACTTCTTCGAAAACCAAAAAATCGAAATGCCGTCACTGAAGAAAAGTTTGAAACGGTTATTCTAAAAAAGAGGCCCTTTTAGAGGCCTCTTTTTTGTGTTGGAAACAAATGTATTTCAGGTTATCCTTGTATTATATTGGTATGAGGAGGATTACATGTTTGAGTTCATAAAATTATTGTTGTATGTATTAGGATCTGCAGGAATGATCTATGCGTCATATCACGATTTTCGCCATGCTCAAAACGGACAAAAGGACAAATGCACCTTCTTTCAAAGCAAAAAGACCAGCGCATTTGTCCTTGTATGTTTCATTTGTTTATTCTTATCAAATCTTACAGAGCTCTTCTCAGTATAGGGTTATTTCTCTTTTTTCTTCAGCCCGAAAAAGAAAGGAAAAGCAGAACCGACCAAGAAGGTGCCGAATAAAAACATGCCGCCGATAAACACGTGAAAATTCGTGTGTCCGGCCGTAAACGCCGTGATTAAGGAAATGATACTGAGCACGATCATGGCAATGCCGGGCGCGACTCTCATTTTTCCCTTGGATTTATAGGCAGCGACAGAACATAAAATGCCGATAACAATAGGAACAATCCACAAATAAAACAGAATAAATACTGACATCATCAAAACTCCGATTTTTCTTCTATCATAACAAATTTCTGTCAAAAAGGGTATCAATGAGCTTTTGCCAAAAATAAAAAACCGGCTTTTGCAGCCGGTTTTGTTATCGAAACGTATCTACAATTAAAAACACATTCAAAGCGACGATCAATACTGCAATCAGCCAAGACACCACTGTGACCCATTTGGCGTTGATCAGAGATCCCATGATCCGTTTATTGCTTGTAAACAGAATCAGCGGAATGAGGGCAAAGGCGATCCCGAAAGACAGCACGACCTGGCTCAAGACGAGAGCGGTCGTCGGATTTACGCCAGACGCGATGATCAAGATCGGCGGAATGATCGTGATAAACCGCCGTACATACAGCGGGATGCGGTAGTTGATAAATCCTTGCATAATCACGTCGCCTGAAAGTGTGCCGACAGACGAACTGGATAGCCCGGCAACGAGCAGCCCAATTCCGAATAAAGCCGCAGACATAGGGCTGACAAGATGTCCGAATTGCTGAAACGCGACATCAAGGTCCTCAACAAACAGGCCGTTTTTGAAAAATAATGCGGCAGCCACAATCAGCATACTTGCATTAATAGCCCCTGCAATCAGCATCGCTATTAAAATATCAATAAATTCAAATCTAAAGATTTTTTTCCGTTCTGCATCCGTTTTGCCAACCACCCGCCGCTGTGTAAGGGCAGAGTGCAAATAAATGGCGTGCGGCATAACAGTTGCGCCGAGAATACCCGCTGCAAGGAGCACACTGTCAGTGCCATGAAACGCCGGGACAAAGAGGCCCTTCATCACTGACACGGCATCAGGCTTTGCGAAAAATGTCTGCAGTGCAAAGGCGATCACGACCACAAACAGCATACCGGCGATGCCGGCTTCAAGTGAGCGATAACCGCGGCGCTGAAGCTCCAAGATCGCGAAAGAACCGATCGCCGCTATAATAGACGCTTCAAGCATCGGAATGCCGAACAGCAAATACAGTCCCAGAGCCGCTCCGATAAATTCCGCCAAATCAGTTGCGATAATGACAAGCTCGCCCTGAATCCATAATCCAATCGAGACAGGCTTCGGGAATTCTTCACGGGCAACCTCAGGCAGATTTTTGCCTGTCGCAATCCCAAGTTTGGCGGATAGGGATTGAATTAAAAGCGCCATGATATTGGAAAATAATATTACCCATAAGAGCATATATCCGTATTTAGAACCCGCCGAAATATTCGTTGCGAAGTTGCCGGGATCAATATAGGCGATGGCTGCTATAAATGCAGGGCCCAGAAAAGGGAGCAGCCCTCTGAATCCTCTGATTTTCCCGTCAAGCGCATCTTGGACGGCTTTGGAACGGGGAGATTGTGCTGTGATGTCCTTGTTCATCATGTCTCACCTGAATTCTGATTGTTTTTGCCGTACAACAAAGAGTTTCCTTAAGGCAAATTATTTTATCTACATCATATGACCATCCCGGTTTCTTGTCAACCGAAAATGTTCAAAATACATTCCTGAATTTTTCCCTGTTATGTAACATGATATGTAGGGATTCGGGATAAGGTCCCATATAAAAAGACATCGTTTCAGTTCGAAACGATGCCTCCTGTATCTAATGAGTCTAGGCTTCCTTCCGCAGCCCGCGGAATATCAGGCCCAGCAAGAACACGAAGATGGCTGCCCCGATGATGGCCGGGAAAATAGCAAAGCCGGCGAGGCTTGGTCCCCAAGTGCCAAGAAGTCCGTGTCCGATCCAAGCGCCGATCAGCCCGGCAATCATAGAGCCGAAAATTCCTCCCGGCAGCCGGTTTCCTACAATGGCGCTTCCAATTAATCCGATAACGATAGCAACAACTAATGAAACCAAAAAGCTAAGCATCATGATCACCTCTCATAAATGATTTACCAATCAATAACCGCTCCTGATTATTTCGAAACACCTAAAAGCACATCGCTTTATGATCCCGTTTTGATCGTTCTCTGCACACTGCCGTCAGCCAAATGGACAACGACCTCAGTGCCTTTATGCGCAGCGATTTCCTTTGCCCGTTCAATCGCTTCTCTCTTTGTATCCTTGATGTCAGACGCACGTTTGGCTCCCTCGGCTTTGACTGCCCAGCCGTTTTTATGCTTGATGACATGCTCTGCTTTATGCATGAGTTCTGGGTCTCCGCCGCTGTTGGAACCATCATCGCGTTCTGTCTCGTCATCATGTTTAAGAAAATCATCAATTTCATCTGTAGATGCGTTTTCCGCCCATTCCTTCGCTTTGCTTGTCGCGATCGGGATCGCACGTCCGTCCTCATAGCCCTCATCAATCATCGCATTCGCAATATCAATTGCTTTTTTCTTGACCGGCTTCTCAAGGTTTTTTAATGAAGCGGGATAATCCTTCATTGACCATGGCATGTCCCATCACTCCTTTTTCTTTTATAAAAATGGTACCCGCAGGTGAAAAATAAAAACGCATCTGAACAAATGAAGGTATACTATATAGTAGAAAAAACGGAAGGGAAGTGCGGGTTGAGTGACAACAGAACGAAAAGAAGACTTACACCAGCAATTAAAAGAGATAGAAAAATGGGAAAAAGCTCAGCAAAAAGTCTGGTTTTGGGAAAAGCTCGGCCGTCTCCCGTTTCAGCTGCTGGACAAGCTGACACCTGAATTCATTCAGAAAAAGATCGGCAAGCTCTTGGATGAGATCGGCAGCTTTGTTCAAACAGGAGGACAGTACCTGACATCTGAAAAACAGATTATCAGGATGTTTCAAAAGAAACTGCCGGAGGAGATCTTTGAATCGCTGGAGGACGTCCGGAAAGCGCCTCTTCCTGTCATGGATGAAATTGCGGAAGGAATGGGCAAAAACAGAATCAACGCAGCAACCGTTCAAGGCGCGACAACCGGTGTGGGCGGCGTGTTTACACTGGCGGCAGACATTCCGGCAGTGCTTGGCTTATCACTAAAAACATTACAGGATATCGCAGTTGCATACGGCTATGACCCAAAGGAGAAAAAAGAACGCGTCTTCATTGTGAAATGTTTGCAGCTGACGTCGGCTGATGTTGTCGGCAAAAGATCGATTTTGCAAGAATTAAAACACTACGATCAAGACCGTACTTATAAGAATGTCGCATCTCAAATCCAAGGCTGGCGAGAAGTCGTTTTAGGCTATCGGGACACGTTTGGCTGGAAAAAGCTATTCCAGCTGGTGCCGGTCGCCGGAATGGTTTTTGGCGCCGCTGCCAATCGCTCAACATTAAACGACATTACCGAGACAGGCATGATGCTGTACAAAAAGAGGCGCATTCTTGAACGGCTGAAAGAAACAGAACGAGAGATGGAATAGCAGAAAGCAGACGGACACCGCGATCCGCCTGCTTTTTTTATTGAAAACACACCCAATGTGTTTTGTTTGTTTAAAAGAATTGATAGCGGGAATACAACAACCAACACCAATTAAAGGAGGAATTCAAAATGGCAGACAATAACAAAATGAGCAGAGAAGAAGCAGGTAGAAAAGGCGGAGAAACAACAAGCAAGAACCATGACAAAGAATTCTATCAAGAGATTGGGAAAAAAGGCGGAGAAGCCACTAGCAATAACCATGACAAAGAATTCTATCAAGAAATCGGTGAAAAAGGCGGAGAAGCCACTAGCGAAAATCATGACAAAGAGTTCTATCAAGAAATCGGTGAAAAAGGCGGAGAAGCCACTAGCGAAAATCATGATAAAGAATTCTATCAAGAAATCGGCCGTAAAGGCGGAGAGGCTACAAGCAAAAATCATGATAAAGAATTCTACCAAGAAATCGGCTCAAAAGGCGGAAACGCCCGCAACAACGACTAATCAAAAGCATAAAGGCAGACAACCTGTAAATAAAAAGCGATCCGGCACATCAGCTGGATCGCTTTTTATTTCGGGAATTTTCTCAATTTATGCGACAATGCGATACAATAAGTGAAAAAGGGGTTTTCGCTAATGTCCGAAATGCAAAACTTGCTCGCTATTGCAAACGAAGTCAAAGAAAAACACGCCAATTTTTCAATTTCAGAGGTCAACGACCACTGCGTGCGCCTTGCGGTGTTTACAGGAGAATATGACTGGCACCATCACCCTGACTCAGACGAATTGTTTATTGTTCTTGAAGGTGAGCTGCTGATCGACTTTAAGGACAAAGAAACCGCGGTGCTCAAAGCAAATGACAGCCTGCTCATCCCGAAAGGCACGGTTCACCGCACACGCTCTTACGTCAGAACGGTGAATCTCTGTGTCGAGCATAAACAAGCCGAAACCGTCATCATAGAGGAGTAGCCATGCTGATCAAAAGGATTGTATGTGAAGTAGACACTGCAAATGCTGAAGCATTTGCAAAAGCGCAGTCAGAGTGGAAAGCACTATCACATGTAAATGGCTTCATCAAACAGGCCGGCGGCTGGCGAAAAATGATAGACGGGCCGCTCACCGCAGAAATCATCAGCGTATGGGAAAACAGAGAAGCCTATGATCATTTTATGGAGAACGAACATGACAGCATATACGAGGAAAACGACCAGAAGGCTGTGATTCTTTCCCTAGAGGTGACGCTGTATGAAGAGGATAAATCGTTCGTTCAAGATCTGTTACATCACCCTGATATCCGGTATGAACCAGACTGGACGGTTCTGAAGGCATAATCAAAGCCCAAAACATCATGTTTTGGGCTTGTGTCTTTACTCGCGTCCCGGAAGTGTATTATGAACAAAAGGCGGTGCTGGTTTTAACTCCGGTTTTTCTCCAAACGTTTTTGCTTCTTTCACATATTCAAATGCTTCTCCGTCCGGCGCTTTTTCATTCAGCCAGTTTTGCTTGGCGCTTTCTTCGCCTTCAGAGAAATTGATCAGCTGATGTGAGAACTCTTGTTTTTCGAGCGCTTTCGGGAATGTGCCCGGCACAACCGGACCTTCCTGTGCTTCTAATTCTTTAATGGCGGCGAGCCATTGATTTTGGTGCATCGTGTCACGCGCCAGCAGGAAGCTGAGCATATCTTTAACGCCTTTGTCATCCGTCATTTCAAACAGGCGTGCGACCTGCAGACGGCCCTGTGATTCCGCATTCAGGTTGGCGCGGAAGTCTGCCAGCAGGTTTCCGCTTGCTACGATATAACCGCCGCTCCAAGGTACGCCTGTACTGCTTTCCGGCATGGCGCCAAGTCCTGATACAATTGCATGGTGAGGGTTCATGCCGCCCAGGATGGAGCCGATGACCGGATCTTCAGCGGCTTTTTCCTGCTGATCAAGAGGGGCGTCCTCTAGAAGTCTGGCGATCATCGTTGCGATCATTTCAACATGCCCGAGCTCCTCGGTTGCCGTATCCATCAGCAAGTCCTTGTATTTTTCATTTCCTCTTGTGTTCCAGCCTTGAAATAAGTACTGCATGGCAACTGAAATTTCTCCGAATTGCCCGCCTAAAATTTCTTGCATTTTTTTAGCGAATAATGGATCTGGACGATCTGGTTTAGCAGGATGCTGCAGCATTTTTGTATGCTTAAACATGTACCCATCTCCTTTTTCGATTATCTCTTTTTATATTTCCGATCAATAGAAAGATAAACGAAAACCAGCGTATCGAGATGGGAACTATGAATCTTTTCGGAGCTCCAACAGTTCCTTGATCAGCTTCCGGCCAAAGATTGGTTCATACTGCCGGTAAACAGGATCAAGACGCTTCATCCATTCTTTTTTCTCTTTATCTGACAGCTCATAAATATGTATAGCAGAATTCTTTTTGATTTCCTCCAGCTGCTCCTTGTTCATTTGTTCGGCGTATGTTTCATTCCACTCCGTCGTCTCCTTCATCGCTTCAGTCAAAATGCGCCTTGTTTCTGGGGTTTGCGCCTTCCAGAAATGCTCATCAGTCATGACAGCGTAGCCGAGGTAACCATGGCTGCTTATTGTCAAATAGTCCTGAACATTATAAAATTTTTTAGAATAGATGTTTGAGATTGTATTTTCTTCACCATCAACTACATTGTTTTCTAGCAGCTGAAAGGTAGAATTGAAGGATTCCTGATGAGGTATTGCGCCAAGCAGCTTGAACTGATTCTCAATCACATCGCTTTGCATAATGCGCAGATCCTGCCCTTTTAAATCATCCGGGGTTTTGACCGGCCCTTGATTTGTCGTGATTTGTTTAAAGCCGTTTGTCCAATAGGCGAGGCCTTTTAATTGGTTTTTCTTTAGAGAATCAAACAGCTGTGTGCCGATGCTTCCGTTCAGCCCTTTTTTGGCGGCATCGTAATCTGTAAATGCATACGGCAGATCCAGCACTCCCCATTCAGGCGAGAGCATGCCGAGCTTCGATGTGGAGGGGGCGATAAATTGAACATCGCCGTTTTGCAATGCTTCGATTTCTTCAATGTCCGAGTACAGGCTTCCATTCGGAAATACTTCAATTTTTATTTTCCCGCCTGATTTTTCGTTCACCAAATCAGCGAATTTATTGGCGGCCAGCCCTTTTGGCGTATTTTCAGCAACCACGTGGCTGAATTTAAACACGATTTGATCCTGCAAGCCTTCCTGGTCGTCATCATAAACAATCTCTTTATTGCCGGTATGATCATGGAATCCGATAAATAAAGCGGTTGCAATGCCAGCGATCATCAGTGCGAGACATGCAAGCAAACTCTTCATGAAAAGCCCTCCCCTATGTTAAGAATAATGGGGGCAATGACATTCGTAAAGACCTGAAAGGAGAAGCTGATGAACAAAAAGAAGCTCTCAATCCGTTGGAAAATCACGATCTTATCCTATATACTCGTCATTTTCTCCTTTTTGATCGGCGGCATTGTGCTCATCGGCAACATTCAGCACACAGAGGAGCGGGAGCTGAAAAAGCGGCTGATGAATACGGCCCGGACGGTGTCAGAGATGACAGAAGTGAAAGAAGCTTTGACGCAAAAAAAACGAACAGAAGCGGTTCGCCATGCGGTTGAAGAAATCAGGATGATTAATGAAGCAGACTATATTGTCGTCATGGATATGAATCACATTCGATATACGCATCCTGTCAGCACTAGCATTGGCAAGAAATCAGAGGGAGCAGACGAGGAGGCGGCGTTTGCGGAGCACATTTATTTCTCTGAAGCAAAGGGCGAGATCGGCACAGCGGTTCGCGCTTTTTATCCGGTTAAGGATCACGACCTCAACCAAATTGGCGTGGTGCTTGTCGGAAAAACACTGCCGGGGATTGCTGACATCCTGCTTCATTTAAAGCGTGATATCGCATTCATCGTTGTGCTGACACTCGGCTTCGGGCTTGCGGGTTCCTTTTTGCTTGCCCGTCATATCAAAAAACAAATGTTTCAGCTTGAGCCACATGAGATTGTCCGAATGTATGAAGAGCGGACGGCGACGTTTCACTCGATGAATGAAGGGGTGATCGCCATTGACAACCGTCTCATCATTACGATTTTCAATGAAAAAGCGAAACAGATCTTTGAAGTGCAGGGGGATCTGATCGGCAAGGTGATCTGGGAGGTTCTCAAGGATTCGCGCCTGCCCGAAATCGTGGAGCGAAACAAAGCGGTTTATAATGAAGAAATTCGTGTCAGCGGTAAGGTCATCATGAGCAGCAGAATTCCGATCGTCATGAAGAAAAAAGTGATCGGCGCCGTCGCGATTTTTCAGGACAGAACGGAAGCAGCCAAGATGGCAGAGGAATTGACTGGTGTCAGAAACTTTGTGGAGGCGCTCCGTGTCCAAAATCATGAGCATATGAATAAGCTGCACACGATCGCCGGTCTCATCCAGCTGGGGAAATCTGAAAAAGCCTTGCAGCTTGCATTCCAGGCATCAACTGAGCAGGAAAATGTGACTGAATTTTTGCACCGCTCGATTCAAAATGACGCTGCGGCCGGCCTTCTATTAAGTAAAATCAGAAGGGGAAGGGAGCTCGGCATTGCTGTTCATATAGATGAAAACAGCAGTCTTCAGCAATTTCCCGAGCATGTTGATCAGCATGATATCGTCGTGCTTTTGGGGAATCTGATTGAAAATGCCTTCGGTTCTTTTGAAACCGTTCAATCTGATGACAAACGAATTGACATTAGTATCGAACAAACGGATGATATCCTTGCTATTTTAATAGAAGATAACGGCTGCGGGATTGAACAGGCACATATGCCGCACCTTTATGACAAAGGTTTTACGGTCAATAAAACAGGCGGCACAGGCTATGGCCTGTATTTAGTGAAACAAATCATAGACAAAGGATCGGGCACGATAGAAGTTGATTCACATGCGGGGCAGGGGACATCTTTTTCTATCGTTTTTCCAATGAAGGGGGAGGAAGCACAGCATGGCTCGTAAAGAATGGAAGGTTCTGCTCATTGAAGACGATCCGATGGTTCAAGAGGTCAATAAGGATTTTATTACAACTGTTAAAGGCTTTACTGTCTGTGCAACAGCAGGAAACGGAGAGGAAGGCATTAAGCTGATTAAAGAAGAACAGCCCGATCTCATCATTCTCGATGTGTACATGCCGAAAAAAGACGGCATCAAGACCTTGCAGGAGATTAGAAAGCAAAAGCTTGAAGTGGATGTCATTGTCGTCTCCGCTGCAAAAGACAAGGAAACGATCTCTCTTATGCTGCAAAACGGGGCGGCTGACTATATCTTAAAGCCGTTTAAGCTTGAGCGAATGAGACAGGCGCTCGAAAAGTACAAGCAATATAAACAAAAAATCGAAGCGAATGATACGCTGTCCCAGGAACAGCTCGATGCGATCCTGAATATTCCGCAGCAGGCCGTACAGGATCTGCCGAAAGGGTTGAATCACTTCACGATGAATGAAGTCACTGCATTTTTGAAACAGCAAACCGCATCCCTTTCTGCGGAAGAGGTCGCCAAGGCGCTCGGCATCGCCAGAGTGACAGCCAGACGATATCTTGATTACTTAGAAAAAAACGGGATCATCAAATTGGACGTTCAATATGGCGGAGTCGGCCGGCCGGTCAACCGCTACGTGTTAAAAGGATAAACCTGAGACCAAAAAGACCAAAATGTCCGTTATGATCATAAACTTCCCCAGACTATATGAAAACGCTATCATTCTAGTAAGAAAGACACAAAGGCGAATAGGACAGGGGGATGAAGGATATGAAACTGTTTAAAAATTTAACAGTTCAGGTCATAACCGCGGTCATCATTGGGGTCATTGTCGGGCTGGTCTGGCCGGATGTCGGCAAAGAAATGAAACCGCTTGGCGATACATTTATCAACGCTGTTAAAATGGTGATCGCACCAATCATTTTCTTCACAATCGTTCTCGGGATTGCAAAAATGGGCGATATGAAGAAGGTTGGAAAAGTAGGGGGAAAAGCGTTTATCTATTTTGAGGTTGTCACCACCCTCGCACTCATTATCGGTTTATTTGTCGTCAACATCATGAAGCCGGGTGCGGGTCTTGATTACAGCAAGCTTGAAAAGGGAGATGTATCACAATACACGCAAAATGGCGGTCAGGGAATCGACTGGATTGAATTTGTGACACACATTGTTCCGTCCAACATGGTTGATGCCTTCGCAAAAGGGGACATTTTGCAGGTCTTATTCTTTTCTATTCTTTTCGGAGTCGGTCTTGCGGCATTAGGTGAAAAAGGGAAAAGCGTCATTGATTTCTTCGACAAGGTTTCTCACGTCTTTTTCAAAATTATCGGCTACATTATGCGAGCTGCGCCAATCGGGGCATTTGGGGCGATGGCGTATACGATCGGGCACTTCGGGCTCGATTCCATCAAACCGCTGGCAAGCTTAATGATGTCTGTTTATATTACGATGTTCCTGTTCGTATTTGTTGCTTTAAATATCATCTGCAAGCTTTACGGATTCAGCCTGTGGAATTACCTGCGCTTCATTAAAGATGAGCTTCTGATCGTGCTTGGCACAAGCTCTTCCGAATCGGTGCTTCCGCGTATGATGGATAAAATGGAGCGCTACGGCTGTTCCAAATCCGTTGTCGGGCTTGTGATTCCGACGGGCTATTCGTTTAACCTCGACGGCACATCCATTTATTTATCAATGGCGACGGTCTTTTTGGCACAGGTGTTTGGAGTAGACCTCAGCATCGGCCAGCAAATTACGATTATCCTCGTGCTGATGCTGACATCGAAGGGAGCGGCAGGTGTGACGGGAAGCGGATTTATCGTCCTTGCCTCAACGCTGTCAGCGCTTCAGGTCATTCCGCTGGAGGGCCTTGCACTCCTGCTTGGTGTCGACCGTTTCATGAGTGAAGGAAGAGCCATTGTGAACCTGATCGGAAACGGAATCGCCACGATCATTGTTGCAAAAAGCGAAAATGAATTTGATGAAGCAAAAAGCGTAGAGGCTGTTGAAGGCATGAAAAAAATGAAAACAGCAGTTTGAAAAAAGAACGGCCCATTCATGGGCCGTTTTTTTAATTGTTTAAGAATTATTAAGGTAAGGACAGAGACCTCAGCATTTTTTTGTTATATAATTTACAAATGGATACTATATTGAATGAAGGACGTTTGTCCTAACAGGAGTGTATAAATGGCCGCTTTAGTTAAATTTTTTCAGCACCCGGGAGTAAGACGTTTCTCCATCTTTGTCGTGTTAACTGGTGTGTTATATCTATTTAGGAGCATGATCAACTTAATATTGCTTACCTTCATTTTCACGTTTTTAATGGATCGTTTGGAGCTTGTCGTGCGGCAGTTTGTAAGCCAGTTCTTCCGCGTGAGCCAGCGGGTTGTCATTACGTTTCTTTACATGCTGCTTGCTGTGCTGCTAACAGTCGGAGGTTTTGTATTTTATCCGGTCGTCGCGGCCCAAATCCAGCAGCTGGTCAAGCAGATTAAACATATTGCGTATCACCCTGACAGCATCCCTTTCTTTGATGAAATCACCAGTGTTTTCGGAGATATCAACATCAGTTCATATGTCAAAGAGGGCTTCAATGTAGTGTATACGTATCTGGCCGATATCAGCACATTCGGTTTGCAGGTCGTGATGGCGCTTATCCTCAGCATGTTTTTCTTATTTGAGAAAAAACGCCTTTCTGAATTCATGGCGAAATTTAAAACGAGCAAACTGAGGGTCTTTTATGAGGAAATTGCTTTTTTCGGAAGCAAATTTGCCAGAACGTTCGGCAAGGTGCTTGAGGCACAATTTATCATTGCGCTCGTCAATTGTATTCTGACGTTTATCGCGCTTTGGATTATGCACTTCCCGCAGCTGTTTGGGCTGTCTATTATGGTGTTCTTCCTTGGATTGATCCCTGTGGCAGGCGTCGTCATTTCCCTGATTCCGCTCAGCATTATCGCCTACAGCACTGGCGGCGGAATGTATGTGCTTTACATTGTGCTTGTCATATTCGCCATTCATGCGATCGAAACCTATTTCTTAAATCCAAAGCTGATGTCTGCGAAAACAGAGCTGCCAATCTTTTTCACCTTCACAGTACTCATTTTCTCTGAACATTTTTTCGGCATTTGGGGCTTAATTATCGGGATTCCAATCTTTGTATTTCTCCTTGATATTCTTGATGTCACCAACAAGGAGGATCGACCTAAAAGATCCAGAGAAAAAAGTAACAAAAAATAGTTTACAAAATTGGATCTTTTCTGTATAAATAAAATAGATCATATAATAGTAAGCCACACGCTTAATCCTATCATAAGGAGTGGGGGACCCGATCTTTTGGGGTTAATTTTTCATCTGAAAAACGGACATCTCTTCGTCCGAACCCGTCAGCTAACCTCATCAGCGTGAAGAGAGAGTCCTGTGGTTTGATTGTATAGCCAAAGCCCGCGGGAGTCTCTCGCGGGCTTTTTTCAAAAGAGGGAGGAATGCGGATGAAGCTGGCTACAAAGATTATCATTGCATTGGTGCTGGGTGCTGTGACGGGGATTATTCTTAACGTAACATCACCTGAATTATTTGAAAATTTAAATAAGTTTGTATTTGGTCCTCTAGGCACCATCTTTTTAAACCTCATTAAAATGCTTGTCGTTCCGATTGTCTTTTTCTCACTGACGCTGGGAGTAGCCGGGCTGGGCGATCCTAAGAAGCTTGGCAGAATCGGCGTGAAAGCCATTTCTTATTTTCTCATCACGACTGCAGTCGCGATTACGATTGCCATCATTTTAGCTCTTGTCATCAAACCGGGAGAGTTCGGAACGTATGATACTTCATCTGCCGAATTCACTGCTGAAAAAGCCCCAAGCATTGCAGACACTCTGTTAAACATTATTCCGACCAACCCTGTTCAAGCGATGACGGAAGGAAATATGCTGCAAATTATTGCTTTTGCCATTTTTGTCGGACTTGGAATTACAATGCTCGGAAAAAAAGCGGATATGCTTCTCAAAGTCGTTGAACAAGGAAATGAATTGATGATGTACTTGGTGAATCTTGTCATGAAGTTCGCTCCGTATGGTACATTCGGTCTGATTGCGACAGCTATCGGAAGCCAAGGATTCAGTGCAATGAAAGCGATGGGATTGTACATGGTTGTGGTAACCGTTGCATTGCTGATACATGCAGTCGTTACCTACGGATCTACAGTAGCGCTTTTAGCCAGAAGAAATCCGATCACGTTCTTTAAAGATTTCTCAGAAGTTATGGTTGTGGCGTTCAGTACTTCCAGCAGCAATGCGACACTCCCGGTATCTATGGATGTGGCTCAGAAAAAATTAAAAGTGCCTGAGCCGATCAGCAGCTTCGTCCAGCCGCTCGGTGCAACAATTAATATGGACGGAACAGCCATCATGCAAGGGGTAGCCACTGTCTTCATCGCGCAGGTGTTCGGGCATGATCTGACATTTACGCAGCTGCTGATGGTAATACTGACGGCTGTGCTGGCAAGTGTCGGAACCGCTGGTGTTCCGGGAGTCGGTTTGATTATGCTAGCCATGGTGCTTCAATCTGTCGGCCTGCCTGTCGAGGGAATCGGATTGATTCTTGGAATTGACCGCTTGCTTGATATGCTCCGTACAGTGGTGAACACAACAGGTGACGCGGCCTGCGCTGTCATCATTACAGAAACCGAAAAGAATAAGCAGACTGAGCAAGCGCCGACTCTATCGGTTTAACCAAACATTTGGAAGCAACAAGTGCTATAATACAAACAGTGCCTAATTTTGGGCACTGTTTATTTTTGGTTGAAAAAGGAGGAAGGCTTTATGGCTGAGCCGATTTTACATATTGAAGGCCTCGATAAAAAGATTGGGTCTAAAGCGATTTTAAAACAGATCAGCATGGACGTCATGGAGGGTGAAATCATCGGTCTGCTTGGTCCGAATGGTTCCGGAAAAACAACACTTATCCGTATCATCGTCGGGCTGCTAAAACAAAACAGCGGAAGCGTGACAATCAGCGGATTCCAGCATGATACAGAGTTTGAAAAAGCGATGGAAGCGGTTGGAGCGATCGTCGAGAACCCTGAGTTCTATCCGTACCTGACAGGCTGGGAAAACCTCAAGCACTTTGCGAATATGCACAGGAAAATAACGGATGAACGGCTTGATGAAGTGGTGGAACGTGTCGGGCTGACGTCAGCCATTCATGATAAAGTGAAAACCTATTCTCTTGGAATGCGGCAGCGTCTGGGAATAGCTCAGGCAATTCTTCACCGGCCGAAGCTTCTCATTCTAGATGAACCGACAAATGGCCTCGATCCTGCGGGGATGAAGGATTTTCGAGATCATATTAAGGAGCTCGCAGAAGTGGAAGGAACAGCAGTCCTGTTCGCCACTCATTTATTGCGCGAGGTTGAAGATCTGTGCGACCGTGTCATCATCATTCAAAAGGGTGAGATAAAAGCGGAAGTCAGCTTACAAGGAACTGGTCAAACCATAGAAAAAGCGATTATAGAAGTGCAGCCGCAAGAAAAAGCGCTCAATTGGCTGACAGGTAATCAATATCAAGCTGAGCGCCAAGCTGGGACGATTGTAGTTGAGGTAGCAAAAGAAAACATTCCGGAGCTGAACCGATCACTTGTCGGACAAGGTCTGAATGTATTCTCCATTACGCCTTACACGCAATCACTGGAAGACGAATTTATAAAAGCGACGACTGCTCATCAAGAGGAGGGAGAAGAGCTTGTCTAAATTAATTTGGAATGAACATATGAAACTTTTTAATCGGAAGGTCACTTTGGTTTCTCTGATCCTGATGGCTGTCTTCCAATTCTTCATGGCATTGATCATTAAACGGATTGTCGTCAGTGCCGGGACAGATGAAAACTTCATCGGTTATTTATCGTATACACCGAGCCTGAACATTTTGCTGCAGGCCTTAACGATCGTGATTGCAGCGACAATTATTTCGATGGAATTTGATAAAAAGACGATCAAATTCCTGCTCATTCGGCCGGTTAAACGCCAAAAGGTTTTTTGGTCAAAATTAATCACAGTCGTAATGGTCAGCTTTTATTTGTATGTGGCATACTACATTTTGGCTTTATTATTCGGTCTCGTGTTTTTTGGCACATCCGTGACCTCGGAATCACAGACATTGCTGATCAACACCTTGGCGCTGATCGGGTCAAACTGGCTTGAAGCCGTGATGATGGGATTATTCGGCCTGCTTTGTTCTTCGCTGTTCCGAAATAGCGCGGTAGCAGTTGTTGTTTCCTTTGTCGTTTTATACGGAGCGAGTACACTTGTTCAGCTCATGAAGTTGTTTGAAAACAAGTGGGGAAGCTTTTTGCTTTTTGCGAACACTGACTTTACACAATACAGAAGCGGAGAGACAGCGTTGTTTTCAGGCATGACGCCATTGTTTTCAATTGGGATTCTCATCATACACGCGATATTCTTCATCGTCGTTGGCTGGTGGTGCTTCTGTAAACGGGATGTTCGGGTCTAAAGGCAAGGAATGACATTTTTGTGAAAAAGCTCACGTAAATCAATATCATTTGATATTTTGGTTTATACTAAAGGTACTGACGGAGGTGTCTCGATTGAGGAACTTTATTACCGCTTTACCGATCGTATTGCTGCTTGGATTCTCATTTGTGTCATTCATGTTTCAGTTTGAACATCTTGTTTATTTCAGGCTCGCGCTAGGGTTGTTTTCTCTCGTGGGGCTGTACATGATATATAAAATGAAGACGGGCATTCGCTATTTTATCATCTATCTGTATGCCAGCTGGATTGTGTTGGCTGCAGTGACCGCTTTTGAAGAGCCGATTTTCTCAAGCTTTTTCTTTGGCGGCCTGGTGATGACAATGGGTTACCTGACATATATGCTGATTTATCTCGGCATGAAACAAGACCGGGATGCAAATCCTGTGTAATCGCGCTGTTCCCTAAGGGAACGGCGTGTTTTTCTATACTGGACAAAAAGATTAACAGTTGCGGAAAAAAGACAGGAAATCTATAATACATATTAAATTTATCGGAATTAAAACTTGGGGGGGCTGCCGGATGTCATTATTTATACAAAACGATCAACAGCGGCAATGGATGGAGAAAATCGGACGGATTGCGGATGAATTTCAGCAAACAGCTGCTGAAGATGACGAACAGGGACGTTTTCCTGTGGAGAAAATACAAAAACTGCGTGATGCTGGCTATACGGCATTAACATTGCCAGCTTCTCATGGTGGAGGGGGCATTTCTGTTTACGAAATGCTCTTGTTTCAAGAACGGCTTGCACGGGGAGATGCTCCTGCGGCTCTTAGCATCGGCTGGCATTTGAGCGTAATCGGGGAGCTTGGAGAAGGAAACAGCTGGGATGAAGACGTATTTGCATTTGTTGCCAAGGAAGTCCAAAACGGAGCCGTCATTAACAGGGCGGCGACTGAAGCGAAAACCGGAAGCCCGACGAGAGGAGGGCGTCCGGGTACAAATGCCGTCAAAAAGGATGGCAAATGGGCAGTGAATGGAAGAAAAACCTTTACGACGATGTCACAAGCACTGGATTATTTTTTAGTAACCGCATGGATTGAAGACAAACAAACAACAGGCGTGTTTCTCATTCATAAAGATGATCCCGGTTTGTCGATTGAAGAAACGTGGGATATGATGGCGATGCGGGCGACAGGGAGCCATGATCTTGTACTGAACGAAGTCATGCTTGAAGAGAATAAGCTGGTTGAATTGCTTCAAGGGCCTCGTGGAGCTAAGCCGAATGGCTGGCTGCTTCACATTCCGGCGATTTATCTTGGTGTTGCTCAAGCTGCGCGTGACTATGCAGTGCAATTTGCCTCTGAGTATTCTCCAAACAGTTTGAAGGGACCGATCAAGAATGTCCCGGCCGTACAGCAAAGGACAGGTGAAATGGAGCTTGAACTGCTTAATGCCAGACACTTTCTTTTCCATATCGCTCAATTATATGACGATCCGGAACGGCGTCCACACTTGACAAGCGAGCTCGGTGCAGCTAAGCATATCGTCACAAACGCTGCGTTGTCTGTTGTTGATAAAGCGATGAGAATTGTCGGAGCCAAAAGCCTTGAACGAACCAACCCGCTTCAGCGCTATTACCGTGATGTACGCGCCGGTCTCCATAACCCGCCGATGGATGACGCCGTGATACACACCCTGGCAGCAGAAGCGTTTGAGTCATAAAAAAAAGAGCCTTTCCGGCTCTTTTTATGTATTGTTTTGCTCTTGCAGATTTTTTTGATGCTTGCGGTCGATCCTGTCATAAATAACATTCATCAGCTTTGGATTGCCCATAATCGCCTCTTTGTTTTCCTGGATCAGCTGTTGGTAAGTTTTTATTTTACGCTTCGGCATGCTCCGGCGCCCTCCTGACATGTTTGTATTCACTTTCTAACTCCGTCAGCGACAATTCATACAGATGACGCTTTGACTTTTTGTATATACCATTCTGTATTAACAGATGAATGAGCTGTTTTTTTCTGATTTCTGCAGACTGAGGTGTCATTGTGTCACCAACCTCCAATCAAACGATATTGATAATCATTATCAATTGACTTCAGTATACAATGTCCGCAATAGCCTGTAAAGGTGAAAACAGTCCTATTCTTTGCCAATTTACAAACATTCAACAAATCGACAAAAAGTTTCCCGGGCAATATTTGCTGTCGAAATGTCCCGCTTCATTGAACGCAGTTCTGCTATTTTTCATGTTTTGAACCATACTATGTAATAGAATGGAGGCTGGTATACAATGGAGCGGACAGAAAATCTGAAAAAGGGAGAAAAAGGGGCGCTCCTCAATATTTTTGCATATGTCATCCTTGCTGTTGTGAAGCTAGTCATTGGGATTCTATATCATTCTGAAGCGCTGAGAGCAGACGGGTTAAATAATGGAACAGATATTGTTGCGTCCTTAGCGGTGTTCATAGGATTGCGGATTTCCCAAAGGCCGGCTGACAGCGATCATCCGTACGGCCATTATCGGGCTGAAACAATTTCGTCTCTTATTGCGTCTTTTATTATGATGGCAGTCGGCATTGAAGTGTTAATCGGCGGAGGAAAAGCGATTGCGGGAGGCACAACGGAAACGCCCAATCTTATCGCGGCATGGACGGCATTAGGCAGTGCTGTGTTTATGTATGGCATCTATGTATATAACAAAAGGCTGGCAGCGTCCATTAAAAGCTCTGCCCTGATGGCAGCGGCAAAGGACAGCAGGTCAGACGCTTTTGTAAGTGCCGGCGCGTTTATCGGTGTTTTTTCGTCCCAGCTGCAGCTGCCGTGGATTGATCCGGTAACGGCTTTTATCATCGGCATCATCATTTGCAAAACGGCGTGGGATATCTTTAAAGACGCTTCACATTCTTTAACAGACGGCTTCCATTTAAAAGATCTTGAGCCTTACAGACAGACCGTCGCGAGGATCGGAAATGTGCATCGCTTAAAGGATGTGAAAGCGAGGTATTTAGGCAGCACAGTTCATATCGAAATGGTCATTACGGTTGATCCGAAGCTTACAGTAGAAGAAGGTCATGGAGTGGCTGATGAAGTAGAAGACAAAATAAAACATGAACACGATGTCACTCATGTTCATGTTCATGTAGAGCCCGACGACATAAAATAAGGCTGTTTAACGAATTAGCTTATATGTTCAGATAAAAATTCAGTCACTTCTTCAGGCGTTTTGGCATTGGCGCTGTGAAGGTGAGCTGTTTTTTCACCGTTTTTGAAGATAAGCAGGCTGGGAATGCCCATCACTTGGTATTTTTCAGCCAAGTCAGGAAGCTCGTCCTTATTCAGCTCATACCAGTCGTTTTGATTATATTCTTCCAAAATATCGCCGATGAACATATTCATGCGTGTGCAGTCTGGGCACCAATCAGCATAAAACTTTACAATGATTTCTTTATCAGATTGAATCAGTTCATTAAATTGTTCGTTCGTTGTGATTTTTTTCATATGTCACATCTCCTTTTCAATGCCATTTTAATATAAAATAAAAAGGAATTACATACAAATGCATTCAACATCAGCATGCCCAAAAATAATTAGATCATTTTCTTGTGAAAGTGATAAGATAGTAAAGATGAATTGTAGTGGGGGGAGTATCCATTGAAAACAAGTCTAGGATTAGTGTACGGAGGAAAGTCGGCAGAACATAATGTTTCCCTGCAGACAGCTCTGGCTGTAATCAAAGCGCTAAATACTGAGAAGTTTGATATACATCCGATTTATATAACAGAAAAAGGCGAATGGGTAAGAGGCGCCCGTTTAACTGAGCCTGTTTCAAACGTGAAAATGCTTCAATTTGAGCAAGGAGGCAGTGCTTTTTCTCCAGCTGCCCTGAACCAGGAGATGTTTCCGCAGGAAGCGTCACAGCAAAATGAAGCAATCGACGTCGTATTCCCGCTCCTCCACGGACCGAACGGAGAAGACGGTACGATCCAGGGAATGCTCGAGCTCTTGAACATTCCTTATGTCGGCAACGGAGTGCTTGCTTCCTCAGCAGGCATGGACAAAGTCGTTATGAAACATTTATTCGCGCAGGCCGGCCTTGCTCAAGCTAAATACGCAGCTTTCCTTAAGAAGGACTGGACTCGTTCTCCGGAAGAATGCTGTGAGCAGGTTGAACAGGAATTAGGCTACCCTTGCTTCGTAAAACCGGCAAACCTCGGTTCAAGTGTCGGAATCAGCAAATGCCGAAACCGTGAAGAACTGCAAAAAGCGTTTGAGCTTGCTTTCCAATATGACCGCAAAGTCGTCGTCGAAGAAGGCATTAACGGCCGCGAGATCGAAATCGGCGTTCTTGGAAATGACGATCCTAAATGCTCTGTTGTGGGAGAAATCGCACCGAAGACGGATTTCTACGATTACAAAGCGAAATATGAGGATGGAGATACTGATCTGATGATTCCGGCGATTGTCACCGAAGAGGAATACGCAACAATCAGTGATATGGCGATCAAAGCGTTTAAAGCGATCGATGGTTCAGGACTCGTCAGAGCGGACTTTTTCCTGACAGCTGACGGCGAAGTTCTGATCAATGAAGTCAACACAATGCCTGGCTTTACGCCTTTCAGCATGTTCCCGCTGCTCTGGAAAGAAGCTGGTGTGGAATACGCTGACCTGATTGAACAGCTTGTGGAGCTTGCAAAAGAACGCCACGCTGAAAAACAATTGATCAAGCATACATTCTAATGAAGAAGGACACTGCCGGTAAAAGGGCAGTGTTTTTTCCCGTATATACAAAAGAAAGAGAGGGACCTCACTTGATTAAGCGAACAGTAAAAAACATTGCCGAAATGGTCAATGGCACGATGACAAATCCGAAATATGAACAAACAGTCATTCATGGAGTGGCAACCGATACAAGAAAACTGGAACAACATCAGCTTTTCATTCCGCTGAAAGGGGAACGTTTTGACGGCCACGCTTTTGTGGAAAAGGCTTTTGAAGCCGGTGTAGCGGCCGTTCTTTGGGATCGGTCAGAACCAAATCCGCCTGAGAATCACGCCGTCATTTTAGTGGATGATACCCTTACCGCACTTCAGCAGCTTGCAAAAGCCTATTTGCAGGAGCTTGGCACGCGTGTCATCGGAGTAACCGGAAGCAACGGCAAAACGACAACGAAAGATATGATTCACGCCGTCCTGGGAACCCGGTACCGTGTCCACAAAACAGGAGGAAACTTCAATAATCATATCGGTCTGCCGCTGACGGTTTTAGCGATGCCTGAAAATACGGAGATCGCCGTATTGGAGATGGGAATGAGCGCCAAAGGAGAAATTGACCTTTTGAGCCGCCTGGCAAACCCGGATGCGGCAGTGATTACGAATATCGGCGAATCGCATATGCAAGACCTTGGCTCTAGAGAGGGTATCGCGGAGGCGAAGCTTGAAATCATTAACGGGCTTAAAGAAGATGGAGTGCTGATTTATATCGGGGACGAACCGCTCCTTCAAAATGCATACAGCTGCCGGACGAAAACGTACGGAACGGGAGCGCATAATGATTATCAGCTTCAGGATGTCAGCCAGAGTGAGGAAGGCACCCATTTTACAATCAAAGGGATGGAAACATCGTTTTTTATTCCGATACTCGGCAAGCACAATGTGATGAACGCCATGGCTGCAATTGCTGCTGGGGCTAATTTTGGCATCACGCCTGAGGATGCGGCAACAGGACTGAGCGGCCTAAGGGTAACCGGCATGAGACTTGAACTCATTAAAACAGACAGCGGCCTTTCGATAATCAATGACGCTTATAATGCGAGTCCGACCTCCATGAAAGCTGCGATTCAATTGACAGAAAGTCTTGAAGGCTATGGCAAAAAAATGCTCGTGCTCGGCGATATGCTTGAACTCGGCGATCTTGAAGAAACGTTCCATCAAGAGTGCGGCGCTGTGATCAGCCCTGAAAAAATTGACCGCGTTTTTACGTACGGAAAACTGGGAGCTTTTATCGCGGAAGGCGCACTGAAACACTTTGAGAAAGACCGTGTCAGCCACTACACTGAGAAAAAGGATCTCCTCCAAGCTGTGAAGGAAAACGCATCAAAAGGCGATTTGATTTTATTCAAAGCGTCCAGAGGTATGAAGCTTGAAGAAATCGTTAAAGATTTAATAGAGAGCCCGCTTTCTTAAGAAAATAATTTGTGAAAAAAATCATATTACATCATAAAATCATACGATGTGCAAACACTAATGTATGCCGGCCGGAAATTATGTATATCTGGCCGGCTGCGGCTATGATACAATATATATAGGTTATTTCGCGATACGAACATATTCGTCCGGCCTTTTCATCCGCTGCCCAAAGTTCTCCGCCGGATTCTTGGGAGCGGATGGAGCAGCAGCCGGCATATTCGAGATGCCGATCTGCTTCTCATCTTATTGAAAAACAAATAGTGTAATGGTAAGATAAAACTTAAAGTAATTCGGGCTTTGTATACGGATGGATCCTGTCCTTCTTGTCTAAAGGGCAGTTTTATAAGTGGTAAATCACGACATTACTGAAACAGCAATTAGAAGGAGTTTGAATAATTTGACTATAACGTTTCAAGATTTTAATTTAAGTTCTGATCTCATGAAAGCAATTAATCGTATGGGATTTGAAGAAGCAACACCGATTCAGGCACAAACAATACCGCTCGGACTTTCAAATAAAGACGTCATTGGACAAGCGCAAACAGGTACAGGTAAAACAGCTGCGTTTGGTATACCCCTTGTTGAAAAAATTAACCCCGAGTCTCCTAATATTCAAGCAATCGTAATCGCGCCAACCCGTGAATTAGCCATTCAAGTATCTGAAGAATTATATAAAATCGGACAAGATAAACGTGCGAAGGTTCTTCCTATTTACGGCGGACAGGATATTGGACGACAAATCCGGGCGTTAAAGAAGAATCCGAATATTATTGTCGGAACACCTGGACGTCTTCTTGACCACATCAACCGCCGCACAATTCGTTTAAACAATGTAAATACTGTTGTAATGGATGAAGCGGATGAAATGCTGAACATGGGATTCATTGACGACATTGAATCTATCCTTTCAAACGTGCCGAGCGAGCATCAGACACTTCTGTTCTCTGCTACGATGCCTGCGCCGATCAAACGCATTGCAGAGCGCTTTATGACTGAGCCGGAACACGTAAAAGTAAAAGCGAAAGAAATGACGGTTTCTAACATTCAGCAGTTCTATTTGGAAGTGCAAGAACGCAAAAAATTCGATACACTGACTCGCCTTCTTGACATTCAGTCTCCTGAGCTTGCGATCGTATTCGGACGTACAAAACGCCGTGTCGATGAGCTGGCTGAAGCCCTGAACCTTCGCGGATATGCAGCTGAAGGAATTCACGGTGACTTAACGCAGGCGAAACGTATGGTTGCGCTTCGTAAATTCAAAGAAGGCGCAATCGAAGTTCTTGTCGCAACTGATGTTGCCGCTCGCGGACTTGATATTTCAGGCGTAACACACGTGTACAACTTTGACGTGCCGCAAGATCCTGAAAGCTACGTTCACCGTATCGGAAGAACGGGCCGTGCAGGAAAAACAGGTATGGCAATGACGTTTATTACACCGCGTGAGAAAAGCATGCTTCGCGCAATTGAACAAACAACAAAACGCAAAATGGACCGCATGAAAGAGCCTACACTTGATGAAGCGTTAGAAGGCCAGCAGCAGGTTACGGTTGAACGTCTTCGTACGGCAATCAGCGAAAACAACCTGAACTTCTACATGACAGCGGCAGCTGAATTGCTTGAAGATCATGATGCAGTGACTGTGGTTGCAGCGGCTATCAAAATGTCTACAAAAGAGCCGGACAATACACCGGTTCGCTTAACAGACGAAGCGCCGATGGTCAGCAAACGCTACAAAAACCAGCGCTCTTCTAAACGCAGAGACGGCCAAGGCGGCGGCTACCGCGGCGGAAAAGGGAAAAGCAACAACCGTTCTTCCTACGACAAAAAGCGTTCAAACGATCGCCGTTCGTCAGGTGACAGACGCCAGAAAAAATCATACTAATTTGATCGATTTAGAGCCCAAAACATCATGTTTTGGGCTTTTTTATATTCACGATTTGTGATTCAGCAAACTTTCAGCTGACGGAAGCCATTTTTCTATGTATGCTTAAGAATGAAACCTTTCCGTACAAGAGACGTATAAGTAACGACGAAAAAAAGGGAGGTAGGTATTTTTGAGAGAGCAGCCAAAAAACCAAATCAGTCCAGACGGATTAAAGGTTTGGCGACTTCAAGAGATCATCATATCCGCTGTTTGCTTGCTTATCGTCATAGCAGTTGCAGTGTTAAGCTATTATTTTCATTGGCCGTACTGGATCAGCGGCGTGCTCGGCGCAGTTTGGCTGCTGGGATCGATTGTGACGGTCTTTCTCATTCCGAAGGTCCGTCATAAGGTGTGGCGATATGAAGTCCATGAAAATGAAATAGATATTCAGTCAGGTATTTTTGTGGTGACACGTGTGATTGTCCCGATGGTCAGGGTTCAGCACGTTGATACGTCGCAAGGGCCATTATTGAAAAAATACAATCTGGCAACAGTGAAAATTTCCACGGCTGCGACCGTTCATTCGATCCCCGCTTTAGAGATGGAGGAAGCGGACCGGCTGAGAGACTCCATTTCCCGTCTGGCAAGGGTGACTGACGATGATGTCTGAACCGAAACGCCTGCACCCGGCAGCAGTCATTTTGAATTTATGCCATACCATTATTCAAACAATAAAAAATATCATTCTGCCATTCTTTTTTGTGTATATCGTCAATTCAAACCATACTGTCCGTTTTTACGGAGCCATTGCGCTCGGTGTGCTGTTCATCTGGCTTGTAGCGGCAAGCATCATCAAATGGAGAAGGTTTACCTATCGAATTGAAGATGATGAATTTAGAATCGAAGAAGGCTTATTTGTGACGAAAAAGCGATACATATCGATTGATCGGATTCAAACGATGAATACGAGCGCGGGCCTTGTCCAGCAAATCTTTAAGCTTGTGAAGCTGCAAATTGAAACAGCGGGCGGAGGCAAGGAGGCAGAAGCCGTTCTTTCTGCTATTTCTGTGGAAGAGGCTGAACGCATCAAAGAAGCTGTCTTTAAGAAAAAAGCGCAAAGACGAGAAAATGAACTTGATGATGAACAGCTTGAAGCTGAGGAGGAGTTAGATCCTGCCGTTGAGGTGCAAGAGCACTATCGCATGAACGCGAAAGAATTGCTCATGGCCGCTTCTACCTCCGGCGGAATCGGAGTCATTATCTCGGCTGTATTTGCGCTTATTTCCCAGCTCGATGAAGTATTGCCGATGGATTGGTTATTCGATAAATTTTCCTTTCTTCAGCACGCCAGCATCGGTATTTACGCGGTACTCATTTTTATCGGTTTATTTATCGCCTGGATTTTCAGCATTGCGGGCATGATGTTTAGATACGCGAACTTTCAAATCATAAAAAAAGAGCAGGAACTGGTGATTTCAAGAGGAATTATTGAAAAACATCAAGTCACGATTCCGTTGCGAAAAATTCAAGCAATTAAAATAAAAGAAAACATCATCCGCCAGCTTTTCGGCTTTGTAACGGTGTCCATCGTCAGTGCGGGCGGCGGCGACCGTGAAAAAGAAGAAGGTGCGTTGACCATTCTCTTTCCAATGATTCATAAAAAAAAGCTTCCGCACATGCTTCGAACATTTACGCCGGAATACACGCTGGAAGAAAACTCCCGCCGCCTGCCGCGGCGCGCGTTGAAACGCTATTTGTTCCGTTCTGTCATTTTTTCGCTCTTTTTGATCATTCCGTTATGTATTTTCTTTCAGCCCTGGGGCTACCTGTCGGTCATTCTGCTGCCGATTGAATTGTTTTTCGGCTATCTCGCGTATAAAGACGCTGCGTGGACAATCAACGGGAACCGTCTGCAGCTGACGTCTAGATTTATAGGCAGAACAACCGCCATTGTACTCAAAAAACGAATGCAGGTTTGCAAGTTCAGCCAATCCTATTTCCAAAAGAAAGGCCGCCTGTATACCATTTCTACTTCAGTGAAATCATCGAGCCACATGGAAGAATTAACGGTGAGGGATGTAGGTGAAGAGGATGCAGCCTTCATTTTAAACTGGTACTCATATGAAAAAGCGGAAGGTTAATACCACCGCTCCAGCGTGTCGGCAAACCCTCGCATTTGTTGTCAGGACTGCGCTTCGGTGCTCAATGCGAAGTGGATCAACGGCTAAATTCTCAGGCGTCCTGCCTAAACGCTGTCGTCATCACATCCTGTGAATGTCCGCTCCTATGCTCGTCCTTCCTAGACTTCAAGGGTTTTCAATCACGCTGAAAAGATGACAAAATCCTAAAATGAAAACCATTTTAGGATTTTGTCAACAATCTGAAGCGACGGTTAATACCGCCGCTCTTTTTTTTGCACACACAAAAACGAAAGAAGAAACCCGCCGCATAGTCCAAACAGATGAGCCATCATGTTAATATTGGAGTTGATAAACGACATGAGAACGGCAAATGCGAGCAGTGTGATGATCATTTTGGAATGCTCCTGCCCAATTAGCTCGTTGCGAAAAAGAACCATAAACAGGTACACGCCGAATAGCCCGAAAATGGCGCCTGAAGCCCCGACATGCACGTAATCAAGCGGCTCTGTAACATAAGTGCCGATATTGCCGATGATGCCGGAGCCGGCGTACACAAGAAGGAAACGCGCTTTTCCCAGCATGCGTTCCAAAGCCGGGGCAAATAAAAAGATGGACATGGAATTAAACAGCAGATGTGTGAAACCGGCGTGCAGCAAAATCGGTGTGATCAGCCGCCACCATTCACCGTTAGCGACGCCTAGATTATAGCCTGCGACAGTATCCCTCCATAAAACGACTGAATGGACAGGGAGTGAAAAAAACAGCCAGAGAACAGCTTGCAAAGCCAATATAAAGGTGACAACGGGATAAAGCCTGATAAACGTTTGAAAATTTTCAGTCCGTATAAACATTCCGAGCCCCTTTTCTTCATTTTGGTATATCTATAGTAACACGTTTATGAGACAAACCATTTAAATAGTACGTACGCAAAGGAGGTATCATACATGATTTACGGCATTGGACTGGATATTACCGAGCTTAAACGGATCGCCTCTATGGCTGGACGCCAGAAAAGGTTTGCCGAGCGGATTTTGACGCGAAGCGAGCTTGACCAGTATCGTGAGCTTTCAGAGAAAAGAAAAATCGAATTTCTCGCAGGCAGATTCGCGGCAAAAGAAGCGTTCTCGAAAGCATTTGGCACCGGTATAGGGAGGCAGCTCAGTTTTCAGGACATTGAAATTAGGAAAGACCAAAATGGCAAGCCCTACATCATTTGTACCAAACTGAGCCAGGCCGCCGTTCACGTATCAATCACTCACACAAAAGAATACGCTGCCGCGCAGGTTGTGATCGAAAGGTTGTCAAGCTAGTCTGCATATTAGGGAAACCCCACTCATATATTTGATAGTGCATTAAGGGAGACAAGTTGTTTGAGGCTTTTATGGTACGCATCTGTTCTGCCTAAACGTGTACCGAGCGTACCGTTAAAGTCAAACAAGCGATTTCTTCCTTTTACATCAATTGAGAAAAAGGGGTTGAAAAAGGTGAGAAAAAGCTTTGTTTTGCTTTTAACGGGACTGCTTGCTGTTCTTATTCTTTCTGCCTGCGGGCAAAAAACACAGCAAGATATTGTGGCCGGGTTAGATGAAAAGGCGAAAGAATACACCTCGTACAAAGCAAAAGCGAAAATGACCATCGAGACAGGGAGTGAGCCTCAAGTATACAATGTGGAAATCTGGCACAAAAAGCCGTCTCTGTACAGGGTTTATTTAGAAAATCCGAAAAAGGACCAAAACCAAGTCATTTTACGAAATGAAAACGGAGTATTCGTTCTCACGCCGTCTTTAAATAAGAGCTTCAGATTTCAAAGCGACTGGCCGAACAACAGCAGTCAGGTCTATCTGTTTGAATCGCTCGTAAAGGATGTTCAAAACGATTCGGATGCAGTTTTCACAGCGAAAGAAAAGAAATACGTATTCGAAACAAAAACAAACTATCAGCATAACAAAATGCTGCCGACGCAAGAAATCACTTTTAACAAAAAAGATATGAGCCCGTCATCTGTCAAAGTGATGGATACTGACCGGAAAGTGATGGTCAAAGTAGAATTCAGCAACTTTGAATTTAATAAACAATTTGATAAAGAATCATTTGACGAAAAGAAAAATATGACCCTTTCTCAAATGGATGTTGCCACAAGCGCGAAGCCTTCTGATACATTCGCGGTCAAAACGCCGCTGGAACTGCCGCTTGGCGTAAAGCTGCTTGAAGAAAAAGATATCTCTACTGAAGACGGGAAGCGCATCATCATGACGTACGGAGGAGAAAAATCATTTACGTTAATTCAGGAAAAGGCCCAGATTGCCAAGGCCTCCTCCTCCGTTACGCTGAACGGCGAACCGGTAAATCTCGGCTACACCATCGGCGCTTTGTCGGATGCATCATTATCATGGACATATGACGGCGTTGATTACCTTCTCTCTTCTAAAGATCTTTCTAAAGAGGAAATGGTGACAGTAGCGAAAAGCATGCAGGGACAATCATCGAAATAACCGCCAAAGGCCAAACATGATTTGGCCTTTTTTTCGTTAGACATCGTTTCCCTTTGGCCTTTAATTTTAGTATGATATGTAAATGATATTGAATAAAAGCTAGGAAGTGTCGTAATGAGCACAAAACCTTTTTACAGGGATACGTGGGCGGAAATTGACTTGTCCGCGATAAAGGAAAATGTCAGCAATATGAAAGAACATATCGGTGAACATGTCCAGCTAATGGCAGTTGTAAAAGCAAACGCCTACGGGCATGGTGATGCAGAAACAGCAAAGGCTGCTCTTGACGCAGGTGCTTCATGCTTGGCCGTAGCCATTTTGGATGAAGCGATTTCACTGCGTAAAAAGGGCTTGAAGGCGCCTATATTGGTGCTCGGCGCGGTTCCCCCGGAGTATGTGGCAATCGCTGCGGAGTATGACGTGACCTTAACAGGTTATTCCGTTGAATGGCTTCAGGAGGCAGCCCGCCACACGAAAAAAGGTCCTCTTCATTTTCATCTGAAGGTCGATACGGGGATGAACAGGCTTGGTGTCAAAACAGAGGAAGAAGTTCAGAACGTGATGGCCATTCTTGACCGCAACCCCCGTTTAAAGTGCAAAGGGGTATTTACCCATTTTGCGACAGCAGATGAAAAAGAAAGAGGCTATTTCTTAAAGCAGTTTGAGCGTTTTAAAGAGCTGATTGCTCCGCTGCCGTTAAAGAATTTGATGGTCCACTGCGCGAACAGCGCCGCCGGACTTCGGCTGAAAAAAGGCTTTTTTAATGCAGTCAGATTCGGCATTGGCATGTATGGCCTTCGCCCGTCTGCTGACATTTCGGACGAGATACCGTTTCAGCTGCGTCCGGCATTCACCCTGCATTCGACGCTGTCGCATGTCAAACTGATCAGAAAAGGCGAGAGCGTCAGCTACGGAGCCGAGTACACAGCAGAAAAAGACACATGGATCGGGACGGTGCCTGTAGGCTATGCGGACGGCTGGCTCCGAAAATTGAAGGGGACCGACATCCTTGTGAAGGGAAAACGCCTAAAAATTGCCGGCCGAATTTGCATGGACCAATTTATGGTGGAGCTGGATCAGGAATATCCGCCGGGCACAAAAGTCACATTAATAGGCCGGCAGGGAGATGAATATATTTCCATGGATGAGATTGCAGGAAGGCTCAAAACCATTAACTATGAAGTGGCCTGTACAATAAGTTCCCGCGTTCCCCGTATGTTTTTGGAAAATGGGAGTATAATGGAAGTAAGAAATCCTTTGTTGCAGGTCAATACAAGCAATTAGCTTACTTATATGGCGAATTTATAAAACAGCTTTGCTTGAAGAGTGAATAATGGTATCATTATCACTGGATGGATAAAAGAGTCGTATCCGTAAGTTTGGTGGAGGTGTATGTTTTTTGTCTGAATCCAGCGCAAGAACCGAAATGAAAATCAGCTTGCCCGAAAACCTAGTAGCTGAATTGGATGGTGTAGCGATGCGGGAGAAACGAAGCAGAAACGAACTGATATCACAAGCAGTGAGAGCGTATGTCAGCGAACGAACAACTCGTCACAACCGTGATTTGATGAGACGCGGCTATATGGAAATGGCGAAAATCAACCTGAATATTTCTTCTGAGGCTCACTTTGCGGAGTGCGAGGCTGAAACGACAGTTGAGCGCTTAGTCAGCGGAGGATAATCATTTGATTGTGAAACGCGGCGATGTTTATTTTGCTGATTTATCTCCTGTTGTTGGCTCAGAGCAAGGCGGGGTGCGCCCGGTTTTAGTGATCCAAAATGACATCGGAAATCGCTTCAGCCCAACTGCTATTGTTGCAGCCATAACAGCACAAATACAGAAAGCGAAATTACCAACCCACGTCGAAATCGATGCAAAACGCTACGGTTTTGAAAGAGATTCCGTTATTTTGCTGGAGCAAATTCGGACGATTGACAAGCAAAGGTTAACGGATAAGATTACTCATCTGGATGATGAAATGATGGATAAGGTTGATGAAGCCTTGCAAATCAGTTTGGCACTCATTGATTTTTAGACATATTTGCAGGTTGCTCACAAAGAGCAACTTTTTTTGTTTTCAAAAAACATAAACGATATAATAATGAAATAACGAAAAAATATGTTGTTTTTTATTGGGAGGTAAGCGAATTTGATGTCGAACCAGACTGTATACCAGTTCATTGCCGAAAATCAAAATGAACTGCTCCAACTGTGGACTGACACACTAAAAGAATTAAGCGATCAAGAATCCTATCAGCTGACTGACCAAGTGTATGAAAATATATCTAAAGAGTATATCGACATTCTGCTGCTGTCTGTTAAGGACGAAAACGCTGCTGAAAGCCAAATCAGTGAACTGGCGCTTCGGGCGGTCCAAATCGGAATTTCTTTGAAGTTTTTGGCTACTGCGCTTGCTGAATTCTGGAAACGTCTCTACACGAAAATGAATGATAAGAGATTGCCAGATCAAGAGAGCACGGAGTTAATCTGGCAGATTGACCGATTTTTCAGCCCGATTAACACAGAAATTTTTAATCAATACTCAATCTCATGGGAAAAAACAGTATCCCTGCAAAAGATCGCGCTGCAGGAGCTGTCTGCGCCGCTTATTCCGGTGTTTGAAAATATCACCGTGATGCCGCTAGTTGGAACAATTGATACAGAACGCGCGAAACGAATTATGGAAAACCTTCTTAATGGCGTTGTCAAACACCGTTCCCAGGTCGTGCTGATTGACATTACCGGTGTCCCTGTCGTCGATACGATGGTTGCCCATCATATTATTCAGGCATCAGAAGCGGTAAGGCTTGTCGGAGCAAAATGCCTGCTGGCCGGAATCCGCCCGGAAATTGCTCAAACCATCGTTAACCTGGGGATTGATTTATCCCAAGTTATAACTAAGAATACCCTGCAAAAAGGAATTCAAACAGCGTTGGAAATGACGGATCGAAAAATCGTTTCATTGGGGGAATAACATTGTGAGACATCCAAAAATCCCGATCTTGAAACTGTATAATTGCTTATTAGTGTCCATTCAATGGGAACTTGATGACCAAACTGCATTAACCTTTCAAGAAGACTTATTAAATAAAATATATGAAACAGGTGCTAACGGCGTTGTCATTGACCTGACATCTGTGGATATGATTGATTCATTTATCGCAAAAGTGCTGGGCGACGTCATAACAATGTCCAAGTTAATGGGGGCAAAAGTTGTCTTGACCGGCATTCAGCCCGCTGTGGCAGTGACGCTGATCGAACTTGGAATCGCGCTTGAGGAAATCGAAACAGCGCTCGACTTAGAGCAAGGGCTTGAGACATTGAAGCGGGAATTGGGGGAATAGCGAATGAACGACCAATCCTGTGTAAAAATCATGACAGAATGGGATATTGTAGCCGCCAGACAGCTGGGACGAAACGTTGCGAAAGAACTGGGTTTCGGCACTGTAGACCAGGCTAGAATTACAACGGCTATTTCAGAATTAGCCAGGAATATTTATTTATATGCCGGCAAAGGGCAGATTGGAATTGAACAGGTCGCAGACAGAGGAAAAAAGGGCCTGAAAATCATAGCGGAAGACCAAGGGCCGGGAATTCCTGATATCCGCAAAGTCATGGAAGACGGATTTTCAACGTCTGGAGGACTTGGTGCGGGACTTCCCGGGGTCAAAAGGCTGATGGATGAATTCAGCTTAAATTCCGTATCGGGGGAAGGAACAGAGATACAAGCCATCAAATGGCTTCGGTAGGAGGTAAGAACGTGGATTTTAGGGAGGTTATTGAGCAGCGGTATCATCAGCTGCTTAGCCGATATATAGCCGAATTAACAGAAACATCTTTATATCAAGCCCAAAAATTCAGCCGAAAAACAATCGAGCACCAAATTCCTCCGGAAGAAATCATCAGTATTCATAGAAAAGTGCTGAAGGAGCTGTATCCAAGTCTCCCGGAAGATGTGTTTCATTCGCTGGATTTTTTAATAGAAGTCATGATTGGTTATGGAATGGCTTATCAGGAGCATCAAACCCTTAGAGGGATACAGCAGGAAATCAAATCAGAAATTGAAATCGCAGCTAATGTCCAGCAGACGCTGCTCGGAACAAAAATTCCGCAGGAGGACGCGCTGGATATCGGCGCCATCAGTGTGCCTGCCAAACAGATGAGCGGTGACTACTACCACTTCGTCAAAGACAAGGAATCCATTAATATTGCAATCGCGGACGTGATCGGGAAAGGCATTCCAGCAGCTCTTTGTATGTCCATGATTAAATACGCAATGGACTCTTTGCCGGAAACGGGCATACACCCTTCCCAGGTGCTGAAAAATTTAAATCGTGTTGTTGAACAAAACGTTGACGCTAGTATGTTTATTACGATGTTTTATGCCAATTACAATATGGACAAGCATCGATTTACATATGCTTCGGCGGGACATGAACCGGGATTCTATTATTCTCAAAAAGACAACGCGTTTTATGATTTAGAGGCTAAAGGACTCGTTCTCGGCATCTCGCAGGATTATGACTACAGACAATTCGATCAGCATCTGGAAAAGGGTGATATGATCGTTTTATTTTCTGACGGCGTCACAGAATGCAGAACAGAAAACGGTTTCTTGGAGCGTCCTGATTTGCAGAAGCTCATTGAGGAACATATGTGTTCCTCCGCGCAGGAAATGGTCAAAAACATTTATGACAGCCTCCTCAAATTACAGGACTTTCAGCTTCACGATGATTTTACGTTAATTGTTTTGCGGAGAAAGGTTTAACGTCTGCCAGACGAGGGTATAAAGCAACTAGTGATTTGAAGGAAAATTTGAGGTGATACGGATGAATATAAATGTTGATGTGAAGCAAAACGAGAATGATATACAAGTAAACATTGCAGGAGAAATTGATGTATACTCAGCGCCGGTGCTCAGAGAGAAGCTTGTGCCTCTGGCAGAACAAGGTGCGGACTTAAGAATTTGCCTGAAAGATGTCAGCTACATGGACAGTACCGGATTGGGCGTTTTTGTAGGGATCTTTAAAACAGTAAAAAAACAAGGCGGTTCGTTAAAACTTGAAAATCTTTCTGACCGCCTGATCCGCCTGTTTGACATTACAGGCCTGAAGGACATCATTGATATTTCTGCAAAGTCAGAAGGTGGAGTGCAATGAAGAATAAAGCTGATTACATCGAAATGAAAGTGCCGGCCCAACCTGAGTATGTGGGAATTATAAGACTGACGCTGTCAGGCGTCGCAAGCAGAATGGGCTATACGTATGATGAAATTGAAGATTTGAAAATCGCAGTCAGTGAAGCGTGCACAAATGCGGTTCAGCATGCTTACAAAGAAGATAAAAATGGGGAAGTGTCAATACGATTCGGTGTGTTTGAAGACCGTTTAGAGGTTATTGTGGCGGATGAAGGAGACAGCTTTGACTTTGATCAAAAGCAGCAGGATCTAGGGCCGTACACACCTTCGCACACAGTTGATCAATTATCAGAAGGAGGGCTCGGTCTATATTTAATGGAAACGCTCATGGATGAAGTTAGAGTGCAAAATCACTCCGGCGTCACTGTAGCGATGACAAAGTATTTAAATGGGGAGCGAGTTGATCATGACACAACCATCAAAAACTACGAAACTAACTAAAGATGAAGTCGATCGGCTCATAAGCGATTACCAAACAAAGCAAGATGAACAGGCGCAGGAAACGCTTGTGCGGGTGTATACAAATCTGGTTGACATGCTTGCGAAAAAATATTCAAAAGGAAAAAGCTTCCACGAGGATCTCCGCCAGGTCGGCATGATCGGGCTGCTCGGCGCGATTAAGCGATACGATCCTGTTGTCGGGAAATCGTTTGAAGCTTTTGCAATTCCGACAATCATCGGTGAAATTAAACGTTTCCTCAGAGATAAAACATGGAGCGTTCACGTGCCGAGACGGATTAAAGAACTGGGGCCAAGAATCAAAATGGCGGTTGATCAGCTGACGACTGAAACACAAAGATCGCCGAAAGTTGAAGAGATTGCCGAATTCCTCGATGTTTCTGAAGAAGAGGTTCTTGAAACGATGGAAATGGGCAAAAGCTATCAAGCCTTATCCGTTGACCACAGCATTGAAGCGGATTCGGACGGAAGCACCGTCACGATCCTTGATATCGTCGGATCACAGGAGGATGGATATGAGCGAGTCAACCAGCAAATGATGCTGCAAAGCGTGCTTCATGTCCTTTCAGACCGTGAAAAACAAATCATAGACCTTACGTATATTCAAAACAAAAGCCAAAAAGAAACTGGGGACATTCTCGGTATATCTCAAATGCACGTCTCGCGTCTGCAGCGCAAAGCTGTGAAGAAGCTCAGAGAGGCCTTGATTGAAGATCCCTCGATGGAGTTAATGTAATGATCCAGGTTGAAGAAAACGAGCATATTCAAACTCTAGTATATCAACTGAATAAAGAAGGAAAATCGATTTGCGGAGACAGCTTTTTTATGAAAGCTGATGACAAGGAATTAATTTGTGCGGTTGCTGACGGACTTGGAAGTGGATCGCTTGCAAACGAATCCTCTGCAGCCATCAAAGACTTAGTGGAAAACTATGCGAATGAAGACGTACAAAGCATTATCGAACGCTGTAATCAGGCGATGAAAAACAAAAGAGGCGCCACAGCATCTATCCTGAAAATCAATTTTGAACAAAGGCAGTTTACGTACTGCGCTGTCGGCAATGTACGGTTTATTCTGCATTCTCCGTCTGGTGAAAGCTTTTATCCTCTGCCGATTTCGGGCTATTTATCAGGCAAGCCGCAAAAATACAAAACGCACACCGCCACTTATGAAAAGGGTTCAAAGTTCATTATACATACAGATGGACTCAACGTACCCGATATCCGCTCCCATTTGAAAAAGGGCCAATCGGTAGAAGACATATCGAATTCGCTGAAAATGTATACGACATCGAGAAAAGATGATCTGACCTATATTCTTGGACATCTGTCCTAGGAAACCAGAAAAAAGAAGCTGAACATCCGGCTTCTTTTTTTTTGGTTGACTATTAATAAGTGCGCTTATTATAATTAATAAGTGAACTTATCATTTTGGGGGGCTTATGGGATGTGGAATTATGAATACACTGCGATAGCTGATGCGGATATAGACAAAATCTGGAGCCGTTATCAGCAAACAGAAACATGGGATCAATGGGATGCGGGTGTTGCATCAGCTTCTTTGAAAGGACCATTTCAAAAGGGAACGGAAGGAACATTGCATCTGCAAGGAAAAACAGTTCCTTTTTGGCTTGAGCATGTGGAGAAACATCGGTCATTTTCTATCATGGCCAACATGCCGCATAACAATGTAAAAATGGAATTTTCTCACGTGCTTCAAAAGCAAAAAGAAGGTTTGCGTATCACACATGGAATTGTATTAGATGGTGCTGAAGCAAAAAAATGTGGAGAAATCATTGGGACTGAACTGTCTAAAGACATCCCGGCGGCTGTCAGCAGGCTTGTTCACCTATGCGGAGGAGTGATAAAATGAACACAAATTATTGGATCGGCGTTGTGTCAGAGCAGCATGTATTAAAAGGTGCTGCCGGTGGTTTTGCACAGCTGTGCCATGGAAAAAAAGCCCCGCTCGCCAAAATGAATGAGGGAGATTGGCTGATTTATTATTCTCCAAGAGACGCATATCCAGATGGCAAACTGCTGCGAAGCTTTACTGCGATCGGCAAAGTGAAAAGCGGAAATATCTATCCGTATCAAATGGCTCCGAATTTTATTCCATACCGATTAGATATAGACTATTATCCATGCCATAAAATCGGTTTTTACGACATTAAACCAAAGCTTGAATTTGTTCAGGAAACCAAGCATCTTGGCTTTTTATTTCGCAGAGGACACTTTGAAATCAGCAAAAATGATTTTTTGACAATAGCACAAGCGATGGGAGTTAACATAAGTGGAATGGCACTCTAAATTTAGCGGTCCGAACACAAGCCCGGGCTTTTTATTATGGCAGGCCACGCAAAGCTGGCAGCGGAAAGTGGGAAAAGCGTTGGCTGAGTTTGACCTGACCCACGTTCAATTTGTTCTGCTGACCTCGTGCAAGTATATGATTGCTCACGGAGAAACCGTCACGCAAAAAAAACTTGCAAGCTTCAGCCAGACCAATATCATGATGGTTTCGGAGGTTGTGCGGACGCTTGAGAAAAAAGGATTTATCCAAAGAAGCAAAAATCCCCAGGATAAAAGAGAGGTCCTCCTGTCTCTTACAGAAACAGGAGGAGAAAAAGTAACAGCGGCTTTGCCAATTGTTGAGAAGATTGATCAAGCCTTCTTTGCAGCTGCGATGAAAAAAGAGAATTTTCTGAGCGGCTTACAGGAACTATTGAAACATGAGTAAAGATACGGGCAGCGCCAGCTGTCTTTTTTATGTGTTTTTTTCGGTTTTTGATACACTAGAGAAAGAACGACAAAATTGGAGGCTTTGGTTACATGGAAACGTCAGCCCTTTTAAAACAGCAAATTGCGAAAGAAATAGGTTTATCACAAAAACATGTTGAAAGTGTTATCCGTCTGCTTGAGGACGGCAACACAGTCCCGTTTATTGCCCGGTATCGAAAAGAGCAGACGGGTTCAATGGATGAGGTTCAGATTCAAACGATTTCTGAACGCTGGCAATACATACAAAACCTGAATCAGCGAAAAGAAGAAGTCATCAGGCTGATTGCAGAGCAGGATAAACTGACAGATGATCTAAAACGTAAAATCGAGCAATCGGTGAAGCTTCAGGAAGTGGAAGACCTTTACCGCCCTTATAAACAAAAACGCAAAACAAAGGCGACAGTCGCTAAAAGCAAAGGCCTGGAGCCGCTTGCCGACTATATCCTGACACTCCCCCAAGATGATCGTCTGGCAAAAACAGCAGAACAGTACATCAGCGAAGAAAAAGAAGTGTTCACACGAGAAGAAGCGATTGAAGGCGCCAAGCACATTATTGCGGAACAAATCTCAGACGAGCCGTCTTTCAGAAAGTGGATTCGCCAGGAAACCTTCAAAAAAGGAACCATTAAGTCTGTTGCCGGAAAGTCGGCAGACACGGACGAAAAAAATGTGTATGAAATGTATTATGAATATGAAGAGCCAATCGCAAAGGTCGTTCCGCACAGGGTGCTGGCAATGAACCGCGGCGAAAAAGAAGACATTTTAAAGGTATCGATCGAACCGCCTGCGGATCACATTAAAGCGTATTTAGAAAAACAAATCATCAAAAACCGCTCAACATCCGTAAAAGAGATTTTGCAGGAGACAATTGAGGACAGCTATAAAAGACTGATCCAGCCGGCAATCGAGCGTGAAATCAGGAAAGAGCTCTCAGAAAAAGCCGATGAACAGGCGATTCATATTTTCTCAGAAAACTTGAGAAAGCTTCTGCTTCAGCCGCCAATGAAAGGCAAAACCGTTCTCGGTGTTGACCCAGCCTTTCGAACCGGCTGTAAGCTCGCTGTGTCAGATGAGACCGGAAAAGTCTTGAAAATTGATGTAATCTATCCGCATGCGCCAGTCAACAAAACAAAAGAAGCTCATGAAAAGGTGAAAAAGATTCTCGAGCAATATCAAGTCGAGATGGTGGCGATCGGAAACGGCACAGCATCCAGAGAAACAGAACAATTCATTGTCAATGTACTAAAGGATATGCCGCGCAAAATTTATTATGTAATTGTCAATGAAGCGGGAGCAAGCGTCTATTCGGCTTCTGAGCTTGCCCGAGAAGAATTCCCTGACCTTAAGGTTGAAGAGCGCAGTGCCGTATCTATTGCGCGTAGACTTCAAGACCCGCTCGCGGAGCTCGTTAAGATCGATCCGAAGTCTGTGGGTGTCGGACAGTATCAGCATGACGTCAGCCAAAAGCGCTTAAATGAATCTCTGCGGTTTGTCGTCGAAACGGTCGTAAACCAGGTTGGAGTAAACGTCAACACAGCATCTGCCGCGCTGCTTCAGTATGTAGCGGGATTATCGAAGTCTGTCGCAGGCAACGTTGTCAAAAAACGTGAGGAAATCGGAAAGTTTTCAAATCGAAAAGAACTGAAGGACATCCCAAGGCTCGGTGCGAAAACTTACGAGCAATGTATCGGTTTCTTAAGAGTGCAGGAAGGGACAGAGCCTTTGGATAGAACAGGCATCCACCCGGAAAGCTATAAAGAAACAAAAGCGCTATTGAAAAAACTCGGGTTTTCAACAGAACAGATTGGCACGGCGGAATTGAAGGACAAAATCAATCAGCTGGCACTTTCTGAAACGGCAAAAGAGTCGGGAATCGGCGAAATCACTCTGAAAGATATTTGTGAACAGCTGACAAGGCCAGAACGCGATCCCCGTGACGAGGTGCCAAAGCCTTTGCTGAAAACAGACGTCCTTCAGCTGGAAGATTTGAAAGAGGGAATGGAACTGCAGGGCACCGTGCGCAATGTAGTGGACTTTGGAGCGTTTGTTGATATCGGAGTCAAACAAGACGGGCTTGTGCATATCTCAAAACTCAGCAATCAATTCGTCAAGCATCCTCTTGATGTTGTCTCTGTCGGCGATATCGTGACAGTTTGGGTTGACGGCGTAGATGTACAAAAAGGCAGAGTATCGCTGTCTATGGTAAAATAAAAGCACTGCTTACGAGCAGTGTTTTTTCCTATAGAAATACCAGCATTGATTCAGCAGTTTAATTTGGTAATTATCTTTTTCAAGGAACGCTTTTTGCATCTGTTTTTTAAGCCAATTTGGCATAGGCTCATTCCTCCTCAGCTTTTATCATAAGAGGGACAGTGATTACCATATTGTATGCGAACGGTGAATTGTCCCGTTCAATGTTTTTTAAGTGAGGTGCACTATGGATAATATAGAGCTTCAAAAGCTGACAGAGGATATTTCTGAAACGTATTTTAAAAAGCCGTTCCGCCATCAGGCGCTTTTTAATGATAGGCTTAAAACCACTGGCGGCAGGTACCTGTTAACCTCCCATAACATTGAATTGAACAGAAAATATTTGATTGAACACGGCAGGGAGGAGCTGATCGGCATCATCAAGCATGAGCTCTGCCATTATCATCTTCACCTTGAAGGAAAAGGGTACAAGCACAGAGACAGAGATTTTAGAGTGCTTTTGCAGCAAGTCAACGCGCCGAGGTTCTGTACACCCCTTAAGAAAAAAGCGGAAAACAAAAAAACTTATATGTATATCTGTACGGCCTGCGGCCAACAGTATATAAAGAAGCGGGCTATGAACCCTGACAGATACAGATGCGGAAAATGCCGCGGGAAAATAAAAAGAATTTTTTCGTGAAAAGGTTGACGAATATGGCAAGCCTATGTTACATTATAAAAGTCGTTACGAGAGATAAATAAAAACATTTACCTCTTGACACTGAAAATCAAGGCTGATATAATAAGTCTTGTCTCATTATTCCACAGTAGCTCAGTGGTAGAGCTATCGGCTGTTAACCGATCGGTCGCAGGTTCGAATCCTGCCTGTGGAGCCATATTGGAGAAGTACTCAAGTGGCTGAAGAGGCGCCCCTGCTAAGGGTGTAGGTCGCGTAAGCGGCGCGAGGGTTCAAATCCCTCCTTCTCCGCCATAAGATTTCGATATAAGTTCTCAACCATCGGCCCGTTGGTCAAGCGGTTAAGACACCGCCCTTTCACGGCGGTAACACGGGTTCGAATCCCGTACGGGTCATTCCATTTCGTTGGGCTATAGCCAAGCGGTAAGGCAACGGACTTTGACTCCGTCATGCGTTGGTTCGAATCCAGCTAGCCCAGCCATTTTTATTTTTTGAAATCGAATAGTAAGAGCCATTAGCTCAGTTGGTAGAGCATCTGACTTTTAATCAGAGGGTCGAAGGTTCGAGTCCTTCATGGCTCACCACTTATCTTTTTGCGGGTGTGGCGGAATTGGCAGACGCGCTAGACTTAGGATCTAGTGTCTTACGACGTGGGGGTTCGAGTCCCTTCACCCGCACTTTATTTACAAAGTGCACGCAAATTGGTTTTACTAGGTTAAGAGCCTAATAAACCAGCACAAACACAATTTCATCATCACGCGGTCGTGGCGGAATGGCAGACGCGCTAGGTTGAGGGCCTAGTGGGTGAATAACCCGTGGAGGTTCAAGTCCTCTCGGCCGCATCAATGATACCAAGGGTTTAGAGTACCTTGGTATTTTTTGTGTCTTTTGAACAGAACGTATTTTGTGACTAAAACTGACCACTTACTTTAAGTAGGTGGTCTGATTTGTCCGCAAAAGTATATAGTTAAATAAGATAAAAAGGCATAGTATATTAGCATACAAAATATGTTATGTCCTTTTTGTTTTAATAACGCATCCGTTATTTTAAGCGTACGATTTTACTTTATTATGGAATAAAAACAAGTGTCGGTCAGCTTGCTTCCATCTGCGGATAAATCATCATTTCTTAAAGTGCCTTCGAATACAAACCCAAGTTTTTCTGGAATAGCACGACTTTTGAGGTTTGTTGATTCACATCTTATTTCAATTCTTCTAAATTTAATATTATGTAACCCAAAGGTAGCTAATTTTTTTACTGCTTCTGTCATATATCCATTCCCGCCAAATTTAGTATTTACCCAGTACCCAATTTCACATTTAGGAATGGTCCAGTCAATCCTCTGAAGGCTAGTTATTCCTATAAAGTTATTGCTAGCTTTATCAAAAATAAGAAAACGAAAACTTTCCCTCTTTAAAAAATTTATATGAGCATTTCTTAAATTTATCTCTGTTTCTTCAACAGTAGGAAGTTCTTGAGCAAATGGCAACCACGCTTTTAATTCATTAAAGGAATCCCTAATCGCTTGGTTTACAATTTTTCCGTCTCCTGTTTGGTGTGGTGCTCGAAGGATTAGTCTTTCTGTTTCCAATTGTAAAGGCACATCTAACAATAAAGGATTCATTTGATTTCTCCTCTCGGAAGTTCAATGTTAAAAATTGAAAATAAGTAATGAAAACTCTTATCTCTAAGAAATAATTTTTGAGGACGAGTTACAACTTCTTGGTACCTATTTGTTTATCTATGACACCTCCAGTAAGAATTGAATATTTTTTATTCTCATCAAAGAATTTTTTCACCTAGAGTAATTCACATTTAACCTCACATACATTTGATTTTGGTTTGCAATTCATCGATCTTATTAAGTTCATACTCATAATCACAGTTTTCTTCTAAAACAAAATTCATAGTTTCAAAGAAACTTCTCGCATTCTTTAAGAGTGATTCAAAAAAATCAAGTTTCGGTAGCAACACTTTTTGTTGTTGGCCAATCTGAAATAACAACATATCATTCGATATTGATTTCATTTTCAATAGAAGGGGTTGATCTGGAAAATAAGTTTCGCTTTCTCCTGTTTCATTAGCTTCTTCAATTAGATTTAAAAAATAAGCCCACAATTGGTCAACCAAGTCCCACATAGTGACATCAAGCAAAACTTTTTCACCATATTTTAAAATAATCGCCCCTGATAAATAGTAAGAGTCTAACTGTGGTTTTATGTTCTTTAGTCCCTCTATATTGCTAAGTGGAACAAAGTAATCGTCAATATTATTTTTTAAGATTGAAAGATCGTTTATCTTCTTATTTGGCCTAAGAATTAATGATTGAATATAAAACATTTTACCTCTCCTATTTTTCAGGATAGAATTGTTCTACTCTCCCTACCTCATACGATCTTTATATCTTTTGCTCCGTTTCAGCTTCAGATAACAAGGACTTGGCTTCAAAACTGTCAATGTAGAGAATTCATAACTAAATATTACCATAGATGTGAAAGAATCAAAGGAGGTACTGAATCTTAGATCCTTTAAACATAATGGGACTTACAAAGTTGAGGGATTTTATTTAGAGGAAGATACCAAAAATACTAGTATCTTTATTATTTTTGGTTTAGAGGTATAAGTCTTTATAGAACATATTCAAATTAATCATCATCTAAAACTCATAACAAACGTAGGTGATGGGAATGAAAAAGGAATTGCAATAAATATAGATTTCAAAAGGTGAGAGTCTATCTTAGAAAACCATACCAAAGCATCTTGGTATGGTTTTCTAACACCTTTATTTTGAGAATTGTAAAGATTAATCTTCCCAATCCTCATCTTCATCTAAGTCCTCTTTACCTTTTTCAAGTCGCTGAAGAAAAAATTCAAGAAAATTACATGCAGCAGTATAACCATATCCTTCACTGTTATCCCAAAGAATAACTGGACACTCTCCATCCACCATTCTGTTTGTATCAAGACAATAAGAGAATTCATCTATATACTCAATAACAACAAGACCTGGTATAAGACCGTAAAATGTTCTGTATTCTTTTGTTTGCTCTACAACTTCAGCACCTTCAGAGTCATAACCAAGGATCATTGTTCCGTATGCACCACCAGAACCATACTCTTTTAAAAACCATTTATAACTTTCGGGGAGAGAAACTTCAAGTTCTTCTTCTATCTCGTGAATCTCTTTTTCGCTGACTCCTCCAGTGATAATAGAGAATTCTTTGTTTTTTTCTAAAAACTTTTGTATTGTTGAGTAATCCATAAAATTCACCTCTTACTGTTTTTTTTCAAATTGTTGTGCTCTCCACTTCCAATATCTCTTTCTAAAACTGTCGTATTGAGCAGAAAGTTCGGGATTGTTTCTAAAACTTTGCCCGTTTTCCTTTAAACCATGGAGAATATTGTGATATTTTTTGTGCAGGCTTTCAGGAACTTCAACCATTGTACCAGGTTCTTCTTGGATTAAATGATGTAGGTTTATTTGTGTTCCGTCCTTTGCAAAAGGTGCATTGCCAAGTTTCATTAATTGAAGATTTGTTTGGCCTTTACGATTTTTTTGATTTAGGTCTATATCTTTTAACATATACACTTTTCGGCTTACGTCTTTTATATTTCCTTTAGCTTTCACTTTTCCTTCTATTTCAGCAGCAGTATATTTTTCTTTATTTAACCAAGGAACATCAATGTATTTCCCCGTAAAAGGTTTTCGAGTTACATCAGCTACCTTCTTGGAAAACTGATGAAATGATTTTTTATAACTCTCCCCATCTATTGTGTTGAATGGAAAAGTCCTTGAACCACCAGCCATTGCATACTGTTGTTCAAAAACATTTGGTATTTTAACATGTTCAATACCTTTTTTTATTCCTGTTTTTGAAACTTCAAGTGTCTTAAGTGCAGCAACTTTTGAACCGGCTTTTGCAACTTTGGATACTTTATCAATACCCTTCGGACCAACTATTGCAAGAACAACAGTACTCCCTACATAGGAAACCCATTTTGCTCTGCTGTAGCTATCTCCATTAATCATATCACGTTGAAAAGTGTCTTCTATGTCTTTTGCTATGATCTTATAAGTATCGATTGGATGTAAGGCTGCGTTCACAGTTCCAGAAAGCGATTCAATCGGGTGTCTTGCAAGTTGATAGAGACCCATCACTGTATCTTTACCTGCTTCATACATTCCCACTGCAATACCTTTTCCAATTTCAGCTTTTTGTTGGAGTTCTTCGAGTTGGCGGAAATAAACTTGCTGGTCAGGTTCCAAATTCTCGTATCCTATTTTTTTAGCGATTTTTAAATACTCGTCTGGATCTGTTACCTTTACAAGCTGTTTTTTCAAATCTTTTATTTCGCGTTTTTTAGCTTCTTCTTTTTTGATCTTCAAATAAGCTTCAGATTGCTTCTCGATATCGCTTTTTTTCTTATGTATATCGCTCTCACGATATGCCTTGGCATTATAGTGAAGGGGTGTAGCATTCTTGCCCTTACCTGTTGATTCCTGTAACTTTTGAAAGTCTGCTTTAATGAATTGTTCGTTAGGTTCAGTTATTGCATATTCAGTTTTTAAGTTTTCGTCCACATCGCCTATTTTATCAACAGTTTTTTTCCGTTTGTTTTCGGCAGAAGAGAGCTCATCCTTAAATGTCTCAGTTGAAAATAAATCAAGTGGAAGAATGTCATCGATGTCATTCAGAATATCTTTCATTGCTTTTTTCTGCTCAGACATAATTGATTTTGATTTTTTATATGCGTTTGCTAATTCATGTTCTAAGAAGGATTCCTCGATATATGCATCAGATAAGCTGGCATCTTCTAAAACACCGGAGATACTAGTAAGGAAAGCGATTTTCATATCAATTAAATCAATCCATTGATCAGTGACACCGACATGATCGTTATAAAATGCTTTAATATTGTTTGCTCCCTTGCCAGAGAACTCACTGTCATCCAGATCAGCAACAGCCTTAAATGCATTTCTTAGCTTAATCATTTGATTTTTCAATTCTTTATAATTTTTTGCTCGATTTTCAGCTTCAGATAACAAAGACTTAGCTTCAAATACCTTCATTGTCCAATCCTTTCAGTGATTTTATATCTAAATATTACCATGGAAAAGATGTGAAAGTTCGGAAAAATAATTGTTTAAGAGGTAAAGAATCTTAGATCATTTGAACTTAATGAGAGTTGGAGAAGTAAGGGGATTTTATTAACCATAATTCATAAAAATCTATAGAAATAATGTAAGTGAAGTTAGAAAGTGTAATGAAAAAAGCTTTCATACCCAGTGAAATGGATTTACAATGTTGAGGGCTTAGTTTAAGAACCCATACCAAGTAATGCTGGTATGGGTTTTTTATGCTTTAAATAGTTGCAGGGACTAAATTAAGGTCAAAGAGATCAGTTTTCTGCTAATAGACTATGATTTTTTTGGTACTAAAGTTTTAATTTTAAGGTTAAATTAAGGTTTTATATAAGATGAATTTATTGACATATTAGTATAATTGCACTAATGTATAAAAGTGGTATTTTTAAAAATAGGAGGTTAATATGAAGAAAATTACTTTATTTTCATTTTCAATTCTGTTATTAATAAGTACTTTATTTATTAATAATGATTACGCTTCTGCAGTGGAAAGAGATAACGGAGCTCTAAAAAAACCGAGCAGTGAATATACACTTGGTGAAATACAAAATATTTTGCAGGGTTATTTAAAAAGTAAAGGGAAAAATTATAAGATAGACTCTAAAGAATTTGAGGAGTTCGCAAATGATCAGTTATTGAATGATACAGATAAAGAGCTTGCTAATCGGGCAGATTATAGTTTAATTTGTGATTTCTTAGTAAGCTATTTGGAAGAAAAACAAAACTTTTATTTCGCAAATGAGAACAATCAAACTAAAAATTCCTTTAACTTAAATAATATTAAGGATAAAACAATCGGACAAGTAGCAAAGGAATCACAAGAAGAAGAAGAACATGTCGAAGAGATCGCGCAAAAACGCGAAGAAGAATCAAAAAATAAGTTTACCGCAATGGGCAGTTCATATAATGTCTCAAAAGCAAAAGCTTATGCTAAGAAATGGTATAAAGGGAGAAATAAAAACTATGCTAACTTCACTGGGAGTGGTGGGGATTGCACTAACTTTGTTTCTCAAATCCTTTATGCAGGCGGAAAAAAAGAAAAACAAGACAGAAGTGCTGAACCTTTCTGGATAACATCAACTACTTCATACTGGTACAGCTTTATCAATCATAAAGGTATTGGAAAAGCCTATAGGGTAGGGCGTGCAATCTCAACATCATGGATAAGAGTATCTGATTTTGGCGCTTATTGGGCTAGAACACAAACTGTAAAAACCTATAGTAAAGTAAACGATGTAGTGAAAAATGCAAAACCAGGTGATGTTGTACAGTTTATGAAAAAAGGGCGCAGTACTTACTATCACACAATGTTTGTTTATGGTAAATCAGGCGGAACTTTATATCTGTCAGGTCATTCGGATGATTATTTAGAAAGAAATATTAAAAATGTAGCAGGCGTCAAGAAATACAGATTGATTAAATTTAAATAAAAAAAGTAATTCATCGATTAATTTCCTATATTAGTGTAAAATAAACTTCATATTTATTACATATAGAGATTGGAGTCTGAAATGAAAAAAAGTAAGTTTATTTTAGCAACTATCCTTTCTATTATTCTATTAGTCTTTTTAAGTTGGTTCTTTTATACTGCGACGCATCAGCCGCCAATTCTAAAGGGGCATTCAAAAGATGGGAAATGGAGCGCTGTCTATGCTCCTGAAAAAGACATCGATCTTGCAAGGAAAGATTTGTGGGCTGTTCATATTAAATGGGAAGGCAGATCTGAATTTTTGATAAAAAAGGTTGTTTTCAAAGAAAATAATACGGTGGAAGCATCAGGTCAAGCAGGTGATGAACCTAAGAATGCAAAAGAAATAGCAGTAGCGATAATGGCAGATCCACCAAATACCTCCAATGATTATAAGGTAGAAGTCACTTGGGAAGAGAATGGGAAAACACAAAAAGACATTATTCAGGTAAATAAAGAAACCAAACGTTCATTTGTTATTCCTAATGTAATAAAAAGAATTTTAAGTTTAGGATAAAGCTAAAACACTCTAATAGGAATATTTTTAAAAAAAAGCAGGTGAACGCGCCTGCTTTTTTTATGTTTATCTTAATTTTCACCTTAACCGATTACTTCGAGCAGGGCGGTTACTAAGTAAACATCATTAATAAGGTAATTTTTTTAAAAAAGACCGCTACTCCATTTTTACTCCTCAATATGAATAAATCATTATAAAACCTTATAATCAAAATAAATAAACACTGATATAAAAAGGTTTTGTAACAGAAAACACAGATTCACTTTATTGAGGGCCTAGTGGGTGAATAACCCGTGGAGGTTCAAGTCCTCTCGGCCGCATCTCAATGATACCAAGGGTTTTGACGACCTTGGTATTTTTTTGTGTTTATTTTTAAATAATCTACTGCCCACAAACTGCCCACTTACCTAAAGTAAGCCATCTAAAAAAATGTTAGATGTGTTTATGGCTGATGTTGCTGACCTGATTGTACAAAAAAGCTAATTCATAATGAAGTGAATTAGCTTTTTTTCATACGGAGAATTCAAGAGTGTTTCTTAATAAAGTGCAGTAAAGTTTGTTTCTTCTTGAAAGAAAACATATAGCCTCAGGTTTAATTGCCTACTATCCAGTTTGTGTAGTTTTGATAACTGTAGGTGTCTATATCTTGATTCGTACCTTGCCAATCATAGAGGCATATCAAATAATGGTGAAAAACGAAGAGTATATAAATAGATTCGGCTTTAAGCTTAGTAAGAAAGTGAGAAAAAGAATGAATGATATCTAATAAAAGAGCCTAAAAAGGTTCTTTTTTTCATTATGAAAGAAAAAAGATAAAGTTCTCAGTTAATCTTAATTTGAAATAGGTTCATTATTTTTTTAAATAAATTCATGTACTAGGAGTGAAAATATGAAAACACATATTACATGGGCTTCAGCTTGTTTATTATTGATCTAGCTGACCGGATTTTCCAAGGATAAAAATTATATTTCTGACAGAAAAAATCAAAAAATTAAACCATATAGAATCAACAACAAGCGCTTCGGAAAATAAAGCATTTTTTAATTAATCTGACATAGATAAGCGATATGAAACAGTTAAGAAGCATACAATCGAAAAAGGGTTTGATTATGGATTCCCTTCTCGTTCAGATAAAAAGCCAAAAAGATGGGGAATATTACTGGGATTATTCAGAGGATTATTCTGTTATATCGGATTTCTACAAAACAATGTCTTAAGTCATCATTGATTTTGGTGACCAATTAGTTGCCCTGAATTCATAAAAAGGGATAAAATAGCTGTAAATAAAGTTGCTATTTTAAAATGTGAATCAATTCATTGCCGACAATAATAACTAATCGGCGAAGAAAGGATAATCAGTCAAATGAAAACATTAGTTATCGTTGTACACCCTAATTTGGAAACGTCTGTTGTCAACAAAACCTGGATGAATCGTTTAAAGCAAGAGAATGACATTACGGTTCATGACCTGTACGGTGAATACCCTAATTTTATCATTGATGTAGAAAAAGAGCAGCAACTCCTGGTAGATCATGAGCGTATCGTTTTCCAGTTCCCAATGTATTGGTACAGCAGTCCCGCGTTACTCAAACAATGGGAAGATGATGTGTTAACACATGGCTGGGCTTATGGAACTGGGGGAACTAAATTGCATGGAAAAGAACTACTCTTAGCTATCTCCTTAGGCGCACAGGAATCTGATTATCAAGCAGGCGGGGAATATAATATCACGATCAGCGAGCTTATCAGACCGTTTCAAGTCACTGCTAACTATATAGGAATGCGTTTTCTCCCTGCGTTTACACAATATGGGACACTTTACCTTTCGGAAGCAGATGTTAAGAACAGTGCGGAGAAATTGGTTGACTATCTTAAAGCTGAGCATTGATCCGGTATTCGCAAGGGAAGCTGAAACAAATGATGTGGTGTGAAAATAAGGGTTTGTGATAGATTTTAATAAGCTTAATTTCAAAGTTACATCGAATATTGATGCAGGGGAGCATAGAGCGAGGACTTAAAATTAATTAAAGCAGGGCAATCTACATATTTCTTGATGAAATGTAGAGCTCCTTGGTCTCTATGTGGCCAGAATTCATGAAAATGATGAAGATAAGTATAAATAAAATAAACAGATGCTTTGAATAAAAGCTTTTGCAACTTGATATATTTTTACTATGTTGAGGGCCCAGTGGGGTGAATAACCCCTAAAGGTTCAAGTTCTCTCGGCCGCACCCCTATAATACCAAGGGTTTAACCATCTTTGGTGTTATTTTTTTATGCAGAAAAACGACTATGGAAGATCGCATGCAAACCAATACTCACCAGTTATTTAAAACCACTTATTATATTTGATACTCCCCTGTATCCCCAAACCAAATAATTCAAAAAACAATATCCTACATAGAACAGGTTTAGAGAGCATGTAATTGAACGGAAGATATAAATTTATCACTTTTATTATTGAAAGGTGTTCCTTTGGCATTAAGTTCAGTTAATTTTGGTCTAACTGTTTTCTTTTTGAACATTTTCATTACCTCTTTATATTATTAATAAACTCGAAAAGGATTTTAATGGAAATTTAATAATTGGCGTATGTATCTCTAATTCTCAAAATGAATGAATAGTCCTTTTTAAGATTTACACACAGTCATTCTCCAAGGAAAAATGACTCAATTTTTCGATTTTTTATGTAAATCAAAAAAGAATCATGTTAGAGTAGGTGTGCTGAAAATAATTTAAAAAATTATTTTGCGATATGATTAAAGTAATATTGCCAGAGAGTTCGGATTGGACAAAATTGTAAGTATTTAATACACTGGGGCTGCAATCAAATATGCACCTGGAATCAATTGCTAAACGGGGGAGTTTAAATGAACAACAAGAAAAATATATTTGATATTGTAATGTATATTATTTTCGGTTTGTTAAGTCTTTTTCTAGTTGCAAAAACTGATTATGGCACTGGAGTTTTAGTGTTTGTTGCAATTTTATACCTCGCTGTAATTGCTTATAAAATTAAGCAAGTATTTAGTAATTCAGATTCTTAAGGTGTAACACAAGGAGGATTTTAATTGAGAAAGAAAAGAGTTATTACTTGTGTTATGGCTGCATCATTGACTTTAGGCTCACTTTTACCTGCAGGTTACGCTTCTGCTAAGGAGGACTCTAAGACAACCCCTTCTTACGAAGAACTAGCACAACATTACAAAATGAAAAGTGAAAAGATTTCATCGAAGGGGAAATTAGTTGAAATTGAGTATGTGAGTGGAAATGAATCTCACAAAGTTCAGATGAACGGAAATGATCACACTGTAAAAGTCGATGGCATAGAACAAAAAGGCTTAAACTTTGAGTATGATGAAAATGTTGCTAACAGAACAAATTATGAAAACAATAATTTCAAATCTAATGAATTCACAACACAGGCTGCAAAACCTAAAAAGGGATACCATTATGTGGGGACTTTATCTGGGCATACAAAAGCAGCTAAAAATGCGTTATCAGTTACAATGTCATTAGTCGGTATTGTCCCTGGCTTAGGGTGGGGAAGTAAGGCTGCCACAATTTTATTCTCTTATTGGGCTAAGGAACAAATCCCTGATGCGTATTATAAATATGATTTATATGAAAAAGGGGCAATGACTGATAGCTGGTATCAGTATGCTACAGTTCAATTTTTTGAAGATAAAGCTCATAAAAAGAAAATGGGCAAACCTTGGACTAGTACTCCTGCAAAAGTAGATTTACCTAATAGTTAATTTTAAAATCACTTTGTCTTTATAAAGGACAAAGTGATTTTTTATTATACAGAAGTAAAATCCCTGGTCTGAGGAATCTTGGATATAACATGTTTTTTCTTGCTAATATAGTTTTTCTATGTATCGCTGCACATTCTAAAAAACAAGATATTAGCCGGGCGGTTGAATGTCAAGCTCAAAAGTTTATATGGAAGTCAAAGCATAAAAAGGGTGTTACAACGTGTAGTCTTCTTTTTATTTTGCCAACGAAACAAGTGTGAAAGTAATGATTTGTAGAATGAGTTAAGAAATATTTAAGATTAGATATTGAAAAATTTTACATATTTTCAATAAAATACTGGTACTATTATAAATGTAGATAGATTGTATGGAGATGTAATTATTAAATTAAAAAGGAGTTTTTTAATTGCGTTGGAGTAAATGGTTCAATGTTTTTTGTATAGTAGCATTAGGATCAATATATGGTTATAAATTATTAACTAACCAAGAAGTCAGTACCACTCGTGTAATAATAGCTTCTGCAATTGTCTTGTGGAACATTGTTGGGCTTTTTAGCAAAGATCCAGTAAAACAAACACAGCAAGCAAATTAAAAGTCATAAAGTTGGGAAAGAAGGGTGTTACATTATGTAGTATCCTTCATTATTATTCCTTGAAAAACGAAACAAATTGGAGATTACAGATTATATAATCAATTGAAGCCGCTGATTATTTTCATGAACAAGGAGATTTAATGCTTTCTGATGAATATTATCGTATGAGTATTGAAGCAAGATGAAACGTTACGTAAAGATTAAAGGGATGTGATAAACATGATAAACACTCCTCTTTATAGCACTCACCCGCCTCAAATTGTGGGAGACTGGAAGATACGGAAATCGAAAAGATTGGATCATAAAAAACTTATAATCTAAGGCGGTACATAGTTATGAAAAAGGCGTTATTTCTTATATTAGACAAGTATGCAGATTGGGAAGTTGCTTACTTAGCATCAGCATTAAATCAAAGAGAAGATTGGTCGGTTCATACTGTTTCTTTAGACCCTATTGTCAGTTCTATAGGTGGTTTTAAAACATCTGTCGATTACATAATTGGGTTAGAACCTGCGAATTTTCATTTACTTGTTATGATTGGCGGAGATTCTTGGAGTAATGATAATAAAAAACTTTTACATTTCGTAAAAACTGCATTTCAAAAAGACATTCCAATAGCAGCGATATGCGGTGCAGTGGATTTTTTGGCGAAGAATGGTTTGCTGAATAATCATAGCCATACAGGTAATTTAGTTTACTTATGGAAGGATTATGAACAATATAAACCGATTAGCAGTTTTGTAGAGAAACAAGCAGTAAGAGATAAAAATTTGGTTACCGCAAATGGAACCGCCCCTATTGAATTTACTAGTTTGATTTTAGAGATGATTGATTTTGATACTCCTGAGAACATAGAGAAAATGATGTATATGAATCGTTATGGTTTTTATAATTTTTGTAATAAATATGGAAATCCATTTATTGATTCATCTGGGGGAAATGATTTTCCTGAATAGAGGCTTTAATATAATAAGGGAGCTCCTAGACAATAGGGGTTTCCATTTTATATTTATAAATGATTATTAAAAGGACGGCATGTGTTGTCGGAAATCATGTTAATTGGTCTTACACCGGTGTTTTTTGCAGTTTTTGAATGGGATCGTCTTAGCTTATGAAAGTTAACACCATAAGAAGAAGCCAAAGGTAATGAGAGGAGTAAACCATGTGTTTGCTCCTCTTTTTTTCTGTCTATAAAATATGTCCTGTGAATTCAATGCGGTTTTTAACAATTTAGTCGGTTTAACTTTATTTTTTTGATTATAAACGATAGGCCATACCTATCATTTCTATATAAATAATTGAATTGTATTATAAGTTAGGCTGACCTATACTTTTATTGAAAATTGACTTTGTGAGAAACCATCAAGGTATAAGACAATTGTTAAAGCTAATTCCGAAAAAACCACGGAGGTATTGTATGAAAAATTTTAATGTTGCAATTCCAACTCCATTTCATAACGACGAGAGTTTATTTGTAGAAGGTTTTAATGACATTCTGGACTATTTAAAAGAAAATGGGATTGATTCTGTTCTTGTATCTGCTACTACTGGTGAACAAAATTCAATGAGCATTGAAGAACGAATCCAGATTATTCATTATTTTAATCAAAAACAATTCAAAAATGTTGAGCTTATGTTTGGTGTATCAGCAACAAGGACCAAAGATGCCATAACACTCATTAAGGAGCTTGAGGACTCTGTCTTTGACGCCATTTTGATTCAGTTCCCACCTTATATTCAACCAACTCAAAAACAGGCTATTAGCTATATGAATGAGTTGCTGCAACACACAACTAAACATGTAGTGCTTTACAATAATCCTTTTAGAACAGGATTTGAGCTAAGTGCTGAATCATTTGAAACGCTTATCAATCAAAAACATTCAAATCTTGTAGGACTTAAAGAAGAGAGCGATGCCAAACGTCATTCAAGTACAAAACTACCGGATGACTTTGTGATGTTTGCTGGTGGTGATGTCAATCTTCCGGAAAAAATATTTAATGGCTGTAATGGGCTGTCCAGTATGGTTGGGAATGTATATCCAAAGGAGATTAAACAACTATTTCATCAATTAATGTTGAATCAACCAGTTGATCTTAGGAAATTAAACGATATCATTATTGAAGTTACAAGCGGTCAAGCAATAATGAATATAAAGAACCACTATAACTCGTTGGGAATAAAAGTAGGGCCATGTCGTTCTCCGATCAATTAATTGTAAGAATCAAACCAGTGACGATTTCACTGCCGTAATTACAGATAAACACAAATGCTGTTGAAACAGTAAACATTCTGAAACTTAATGGTGTCATTGCGTGATACGGAGGGGCAATATTGATCATGGGTAATTCACAATTAACAAATTACGGAGGACAATCGCAATTGGATTTAAAGCCTAGGATAGGATGGCTTATCATAGGTATCATCCTAATTGGCGCAAATCTCAGAGCCTCACTAACATCGGTTGGTCCGCTAATAGCTGCAATTCGTGATGACTTGGGGATTTCTAATGCACTGGCAGGAGTCATAACCACAATACCTTTACTTGCTTTTGCATTTTTATCCCCTTTTGCTTCTCATTTAGCTCGGCGTTTTGGTATGGAGTTAACCCTATTGATGTCTTTAGTGATATTAACAATTGGGATTGGAATACGTTCGTTTGTTGGAATAGAAACATTATTTATAGGAACGATTTTAATCGGATCATCAATTGCCATTGGCAATGTTTTATTACCCAGTCTTATCAAATATCACTTTATGAAACAAATAGGTATGATGACAGGACTTTATGCAGTATCTATGAATTTATTTGGAGCTGTTGGCTCTGGTATAAGTATTCCGATTTCGTCATCTTTAGGTTTGGGATGGTCAGGGGCTCTTGGATGTTGGGGGCTTTTATCTCTGCTCGCTATTTTTATTTGGCTGCCACAACTGCAATATCAACAAAAGTCTGTTCAGGTTGAAAAAACAGGAGAGGAAGTGAAATCCATCAGCTTATGGCGTTCTAGGCTAGCGTGGAATGTGACGTTATTTATGGGGTTTCAATCTTTCATTTTCTACACAGTGATTACATGGATACCTGAAATTCTTGAAGAAAAAGGGGTAAACACTCATGAAGCTGGCTGGACGTTGTCTTTAATGCAACTTGCTATGCTTCCTGTAACATTTCTCGTTTCTATTTTAGCTGGACGTTTAAAAAGCCAGCGGTTATTAGTAGCTGCAGCTGCTTCTCTGTTAATTTTTGGGTTTGTTGCTATCATGTATGGGGATACACTTCTTATGCCTTTATGGATGATCATAATTGGAATCGGAATTGGATGTGCATTTAGTTTAGCTATGATGTTCTTTAGCCTGCGTACTCAAAATGCGAACGAGGCAGCTGAACTTTCAGGTATGGCTCAATCTTTAGGTTATCTTCTGTCTGCTATAGGGCCTGTTTTATTTGGTTGGTTACATGACGTTACACATAGTTGGACGGCTCCTTTATATATGTTAGTTTTTACTTCAGTAATTGTTTTGATCTCGGGAATAAGGGCAGCGAAAAACGAATATGTGCCAATCAAGGGCTCGAGTTTAAAGTCAATCAAATAGAGACAGACTATAAAGTACTATTCATTTCCTAAAGGAGGCGCGAGATGGAATTAAAACAACTTGAATATTTCTATGCAGTATGCCAAGAACTTCATTTTACAAGAGCAGCTGAAAAAGTAGGAATTTCTCAGCCTTCTTTAAGTCAACAAATTAAGCTATTAGAACATGAAATTGGCACTCCTTTATTTGATCGTATTGGTAAAAAAACAGCACTTACTGAATCAGGAAAGCTTCTATTACAGTATACTCGCAAAATTTTTTATGAGGTAGAACAGGCTAAGACCTCAATAGATGAATTAAATGGACTTCAAAGAGGGACAATTTTGGTTGGCACTTTGCTGACAGTCGAGGATTACCTGATCACGCCTACTTTACTGAGTTTTCATCAAAAATACCCTGGTGTGAAGATATCCGTTTTTGGGCTGCGTACTGGGGACATTCACAAACAACTCATAGAAAATAAGTTGGATTTGGGAATTGTATTCTTGCCTATGAAAGGCGATGAATTAGAATCAATTTCTTTATCCACAGAAGAAATGGCTTTTGCAGTGCCTGAAGGTCACCCGTTAGAGAATCAGGATATGTTAGATGTAGAGGTGTTAAAGACAACACCCTCAATTTTACTCCCTCAACAGTATTTTATTAGGAATCTTATAGATGAAGCTTGTAAAGACTTAGGATTTCTTCCGAAGCCGATTTTTGAAATTACAACCATGCAGTCTTTAATCAATATGGTTTTGAAAGGGGTAGGAGTAACAATCCTTCCTAAACCTTATTTAGAGTACCTTAATCACCCTCATATAAGAATCATTCCAATTTTAAAACCTAATCTTTCTCGTGAAATTGGAGTTGTTTATAGAAAAGATAAATATTTGAGTGCTGCAACCCATGCTTTTATTAGTGCGCTTAAAGAAACTGTATGTAAGTCAAATAACGAGTGAGATCTTGATTGAATACTGGACAAACTAACTCATGTCGATTGAAGGGGTATCATGAATAGACAAATCATTCATTTAGCTGTTGGAAAACCTAAGGAATATGATTGGAATCATCGAAAAGAAATGTCCGCGATAGGCAAGTCGACTGTATCATCTATTGAGCTGAAAAAACCCGGCATTGTTGGTGATGATGTTGCAAACCACAAATTTCACGGCGGCGTTGATCGAGCAGTATGTTTATATCCATTTGAGCATTATGCGTACTGGGAACGAATGTTTAACAAAAAAATGACTCCGCCTATTTTTGGAGAAAACATTACTGCAATAGGCATGTTGGAAGAACAGGTTTGTATAGGTGATGTGTATAGAATAGGTGGTACCGTCATTCAAGTAACACAAGGAAGAGTGCCATGTGCAACTATATCGAAATACAATGAAGAGAGAGATTTTCTGAAGAAAGTGGTTGAAACATGTCTAACCGGTTATTTTTTTCGGGTGCTCCAAGAAGGGACGATTGAGTCTCATTCAGACATAGAGCTTGTTGAAAAGGACCCATGTGACATATCTGTACTTTCTGCCACGCAAGTTCTGTTTCATCAAAAAGAGGATAAAAAATCAGTTGAACAAATATTGAAAATCGATGCTCTCGCAGAGGATTGGCGGAAACGATTTTTAAAACTGTTGTGAGTTTTTAGCATGGAGTTGTGCAAAAAATTTGGTTCATTGACATTTAGTTATTGAAATTTGCTAGATAAAATGTGGAATTTTAGGAGTTGAAATTTATGTTTGGAATTCATGATCTTTTTTTGTTTGTATTGTCATCATTTGTTTTTATAGCTGCTCCTGGCATAGACGCTGTGTTTGTATTAAGCAGAAGCATCTCGAACGGCAGAGCTAGTGGTTTTGCTGCATCTGCTGGAATTGCTTCCGGCGCTTTTGTTCACACAATACTTGCTACTGTCGGATTATCCATTATCTTAGCGAAGTCGGTTGTTCTGTTTACTGCTATAAAAATAGTAGGTGGGCTATATTTGATCTACATTGGAATGAAAGCACTTCTTAAGAAAAGTGACGGAATAACTTTAAAGGATACAGCTAATGAGACGCTTAAAAAACATTATATCCAGGGGGTTATTACAAATATCGCTAACCCTAAAAACATTCTGTTCTATTTATCGTTTTTGCCTCAGTTTGCATCAACATCAGGGTCGACTGTGTCATTGTCATTTCTTATTTTAGGAAGCATCTTCGCCGTTATAGCCTTAGTGTGGTACATCTTAGTAACGTATTTTTCAACGATTGCTACAAAAACACTTAAAGACAACAAAAGATTCAATCATATTCTCAATAAAGTATCTGGAACAGTATTTATTGCTCTTGGCTGTAAGTTGATGGTTAGTCATAAATAATTTTTTGGAAAAGGTATGATTCTTTTACAATATTGAGGGACTTGAACTACTAAAAAAGATACCAAACTATATGGTATCTTTTTTTGGTTTTTGCATCAGAGTAATCAAATTTCTCTATATTGATGATGTTGAAGCAATGGCATGTTCTTCTTCTTACCCCTGCTTTTTAACAAGCACGATTTGGCACATATGAGAGTTATATGCACAAAACGCTTATAACTAGGAATTCAAGAAAATTAAAACAAAAAAGTACTAAATACCCTTTACAAATTACGACAAATACTTGATGTTTTTTGTAATGTAACCTTATTTTGTGTCAAATATATGAATATTTTGTCACCTTGTAAAAGGTGTATTTGTTATATATATTTAATTCGAGAGGAGGTCATATAAAGAACGAATATTCCGATTAATGCAAATTTATCGGGAGGTAGTTTCATAAAAAAATTAAATATTGGGAGTGAGAGTTTATGAGAAAGGGCTTTGTGCCTAAATCTTACATACTGAATCTTAGGAAAACCCTAATGATTTTTGCAATCTTGTTATTGGTTGCTGGCAATGTGTTGACTGTTTTGCCGAATCATATTCATGCTGAAGATAATACAGAGGTAACTCAAAGTGCAGATACTACTTGCCCAGCTCCTGTTGCGTTGATTAACGGAAGCTTTGAACAAGGTGCTGCAAGAGGATCTGCATATGATGGTTCGGGTCTTTATTACTATGAGTCTGAAGTTCCTAGTTGGAAAACTACTGATAAGGCAATTGAAATATGGAACTATGCACAGAATATTCCGGCTGTTGTGAAAAATTGGCCAGCACCTCCGGATGGCAATCGCTGGGCTGAATTAAACGCTTTTGAAAATGGCATGTTGTATCAAGACGTGAAAACAACGCCTGGACAAACGATTTATTGGCGTTTATCCCATATGGGACGACAAGGTGTTGACACCATGCAGGTTCGTATTGGGGCAGCTACTAGCAATCCATACAGTACGGTGGTTCAAAAACAATTTTCTGATGGAAGAACTGCATGGGGAACTCATACAGGTTCTTATACTGTCCCAGCAGGCCAAACGACAACACGATTCGGTTTTGAAGCTGTAAGTACAGCGTCTGGAAATATAGGAGCCGGCAACTTTTTGGATGATATTTTCCTTGGAACAGAACCATGTGTGACTGCAAATAAGACAGTTTCACCACAGGGAGAGGTACAACCCGGGGATGAGCTTACATACGCGGTTCAAATCAAAAACGAAGGCGGAGACGTTGCTGCTGATGCAAGCTTTTCCGATGCAATTCCAGAGGGAACTGAATATGTTCCTGGATCATTAAAATTAATTAACGGTTCGACAACAAAGAATTTAACTGATGCATCCGATGGTGATGGAGGCAATTTCGATGGCAATAAAGTAAATATTACATTAGGAGATTTACCTAACACGAACAACTTGCCTAATGGGATGACTGTACAGTTTAAAGTGAAAGCCAAGACAGGTTATGTCGGTAAGGAAATTTCTAACAAAGCGCAAATAAACTATGACAGTTTATTAACGAATACAAGCAAAAAAACCGAATCAAACGAAGTAACAACTCCGGTTGTTTTTAAAGATCCTGTACTTGAATCAAAGAAAACCTCTGCTATTAAGGCAAAAGCGGAAGGAAACCAAGATGCAGATCACCCAGAAGTGGGAGATACCCTTCTTTACACGATTCAAACCCGAAATACTGTTGAAGACAGTCAAGTGAAAAACCTTGCCATTTCGGATACGGTGCCGGAAGGCTTAGACTATGTTCCGGGCTCACTAAAAGTAGACGGTGCCTCTGTCAGTGATGATCAGGATAACGACAAAGGACAATATACTGATGGCAAAGTGTCAGGACAGATTGGTAATGTAACCGATACTGAGTGGCACAATGTGACCTTTGAAGTGAAAGTGAAGCCTGGTCAGGCAGGAAAGGATATTATCAATACGGCAAGCATTTCAGGAGATAATATCCAAACACCGGATAAGCCAAATAATGAAGTTAAAGTTTATCCTAGGAACCCTGCTTTAGAATCAAAGAAAACAGCAGCAATTAAGGAAAAAGTGGAAGGAAACAAATATCCTGATCACCCAGAAGTAGGAGACACGCTTCTTTACACAATACAAACACGAAATACAGAAGAAGACAGTGAGGTAAAAGCTCTTACAATCTCAGATGCGATACCAGATGGATTGGAATATGTTCCAGGCACTCTGAAAGTAGACGGTACAGCAGTCAGCGATGACCAAGACGATGACAAAGGTGACGTAACAGATGGCAAAGTGTCAGGCCAAATTGGCGATGTGACTGATACAGAATGGCATAACGTTACCTTTGAGGTGAAAGTAAAAGCTGGTCAAGCTGGTGAAACGATTAAGAACACGGCTACCGTTTCTGGCAGTAACATCGAGACACCAGATAAGCCAAGCAATGATACTGAGATTTATCCAAGAAAGCCGGATGTAGAATCGAAGAAAACCGCAAGTCTTCAGGAAAAAGCAGAGGGCAATAAAGATGAGAAACATCCAGAAGTAGGAGATACCCTTCTTTATACAATCGAAACGAGAAACACAATCGAGGACAGTCTGCTGAAAGATCTCGTCATTTCAGATAAACTTCCGGATGGATTAGAATACGTTTCGGGTTCTTTAAAAGTAGACGGCACAGCAGTCAGCGACGCCCAAGATGATGATAAAGGCGATATGACAGACGGCAAAGTGTCAGGTCAAATTGGTGATGTGACTGATACAGAATGGCATACAGTTACATTTGAAGCGAAAGTGAAAGCTGGCCAAGCTGGCGAAACAATTCAAAATACGGCTAGTGTTACCGGCAGTAATCTCGAGACTCCGGATAAGCCGAATCATGAAGTCGCAATTTACCCTAGGAACCCTGACTTAGAGTCAAAGAAAACATCGAGTATTCAAGCAAAAGCAGAGGGCAATAAAGAAGAGAATCAGATACAAGTGGGAGATACCCTTCTTTATACAATCCAGACAAGAAACATAGTTGAGGATAGTCTGGTGAAAAACCTTGTCATCTCAGATGAACTTCCAGAGGGACTAGAATATGTTTCTGGAACTCTAAAAGTAGACAATAAAGCCGTCAGCGACGCCCAAGATGATGATAAAGGTAATATGACAGACGGCAAAGTGTCGGGTCAAATTGGTGATGTGACTGATACAGAATGGCATACTGTTACCTTTGAAGTGAAAGTGAAAGCTGGGCAAACTGATCAGAAAATTGTGAATACTGCCAGCGTCACAGGTGACAATGTTGATAAACCAGACAAACCAAGCCATGAAGTTAAAGTTTCTCCAAGAAATCCAGTGTTAGAGTCAGAAAAGACAGCAAAGAATCTGGATTCCGATAAAGAGAAGTATGAAGTAGGAGATACGGTTGTTTACACGATCAAAACAAGAAATACAGTTAAGGACAGTAAAGTAACTGATCTTGTCATCACAGATAAACTGCCGGCAGGCTTAGAATATGTTCCTGGCACACTAAAAGTAGATAATAAAGAAGTCAGTGATGCCCGTGATGATGATAAAGGTGACGTGACAGACGGCAAAGTATCAGGCCAGTTTGGCGATGTGACTGATACGGAATGGCATACTGTTACCTTTGAAGCGAAAGTAAAATCAGGTCAAGCAGACAAAAATATTGTCAATACGGCTAGCATTAGCGGTGACAATACTGATAAACCGGATACACCAAGCCAAGAGGTCAAGGTTTCTCCGAAAGATCCAGTTTTGAAATCAGAAAAGTCAGTAAAAAATCTCGATTCAGATAAAGGTAAATATGAAGCGGGAGATACGGTTGTTTACACGATCAAAACAAGAAATACAGTAGCAGACAGTAAAGTAACTGATCTTGTTATCTCAGATAAACTTCCAGCCGGATTGAAGTATGTCGAAGGCAGCTTCAAAGCGAGTAACGGTGGAGAAGCAACCATTAAGGACGGCAAAATCACAGCTAACTTTGGTGACGTGACTGATACTGAGTGGCGTACTGTGACATTCCAAGCGAAAATTGAGTCCGGATATGCGGAAAAAACGATTAAAAACGTGGCAACCGTTGACGGCGGCAACATCGACACACCAGATAAACCAGGAACAGACATCAAAGTTGACCCGAAAGATCCTAAGCTGGAATCAAAGAAAACAGCCTCCATTAAGGAAAAAGCTGATGGAAATAAAGATGAGGACCATCCGGAATCTGGCGACACGCTTCTTTACACAATTCAAACCCGGAACACGGTTGATGACAGCCTTGTTAAAAATCTTGTCATCTCGGATTCTCTTCCGGAAGGATTAGAATATGTTGCAGGGACATTGAAAGTGGATGGTACAGCAGTAAGTGATGATCAAGACGATGATCATGGATATTATGCCGACGGTAAGACGTCAGGAGAGTTTGGCAATGTGACCGATACGAAATGGCACTCTGTAACATTTGAAGCAAAAGTGAAGTCTGGTCAAGCAGGTAAAGATATCGTTAACACTGCAAACATCAGCAGTGACAATATCAAGACCCCTGACAAACCGAGCCATGAAGTGAAGGTATATCCGCGAAATCCTGTTTTAGAATCTGAAAAAACAGTGAAGAACTTGGATGCAGATAAGGAAAAGTATGAAGCAGGGGATACGGTAGTCTACACCATTAAAACCCGAAATACAGTATCCGACGGTAAAGTAGAAAATCTGGTGATTTCAGATGATCTTCCAGCCGGATTGAAGTATGTCGAGGGCAGCTTGAAAGCGAGCAACGGCGGAGAAGCAACGTTCAAGGATGGCAAGGTTACTGCTAACTTTGGCGATGTCACTGACACTGAGTGGCGGGCTGTAACATTCCAAGCAAAAATCGAGTCGGGATTTGCAGGCAAAACGATTACAAACGTGGCAACTGTAAATGGCAGCGGTATTGATAATCCTGATAAGCCAAAAGCAGAAATGAATGTTGTATCGAAAGGCTCTGAGAAACCAAATGAACCTGCTAAGCCAAGCAAACCAACGCCAGAAAAAACAGGTGAAAAGACCAATGCCGGAAAAGAGCTTCCAGATACGGCGACAAATCATTATAATATTCTTCTTTTTGGTTTTGGATTATTGTTAATTGGATCTGCCCTCTGGTATTTTAGAAGGAAAAGAAATGCCTAAATGCAAATCATAAAAAAAGCGTTTCCTTTGTTCATCATAGCTGCCGGACTCATTTTCATAGGGTATGGGGGCTGGAAAGTGGTGGATACCAATCAAAAGACAGCTGAAGCTTTAGAAGAAGCCAAGCTGGAAGCAGGGCATCCTGAAACCAAAAAAAGCAAGGAGAAGGACACTTTTAAACCCAAGGTCGGGGAAGCTGTCGGTGTTCTTGAGATTCCTAAAATAAACGCAGAACTTCCGATTGTAGAGGGTACAGACGCAGATGATTTGGAAAAGGGCGTCGGGCACTACAAGGAAAGTTATTATCCAAATGAAAACGGACAAATTGTGTTATCGGGACATCGGGATACCGTCTTTCGCCGGACAGGGGAACTAAAAAAAGGTGATCAATTAAAGATTCTGCTGCCATATGGAAGTTTTCAGTATAAGATTGAGAACATGAAAATTGTCGATAAAAATGATACTTCCATTATTACGCTGCAGCATAACAAAGAGGAGCTCATTCTAACTACGTGTTATCCATTTTCGTATATCGGCAATGCACCGAAACGATATATTATTTATGGAAAACGGATTTGAGAAAATCTGGAATATCAAAGATTAGGCTGACGAAAATTGTTCGTCAGCCTTTTTATCATTAGGCAGTGTATAGCAAAAGTCTCTCCGATAAATGAAGACAAAAGCCTGTCGCAACGAGCTAATGTAACATATGGAATGATTTTTGAGTGTCAAAAATAAAGAGGGCTAGAACACCATATTGCGATTGGGGTGAATGTCCTCATAAAGCCAAGAAAGATGATTTGAGTCAAGTTTAACAAATAATGCTGTCAATATTAATTTGCAGTTATTTCCGACTCTTGATATAATAAAGAAGAATTATTTTTGTTCGGTGTAAAGGATAGTATGAAGATTGACTTTTCGTCTTGATGTTACTTGGGCAAGGATAGTAACACAATGTGTGGTTACACACTAGGAGGCAACAAAAATGGAACAAGGTACAGTTAAATGGTTTAATGCAGAAAAAGGTTTTGGCTTTATCGAACGCGATAATGGAGACGACGTATTCGTACACTTTTCTGCAATCCAAAGTGACGGATTCAAATCTTTAGACGAAGGTCAAAAAGTAACTTTTGACGTTGAGCAAGGTGCTCGTGGAGCTCAAGCTGCTAACGTTCAAAAAGCTTAATCTTCAATCGTTTATACAAACAGGCTCTTTATAGAGGGCCTGTTTTTTTATGTTCTTTGTAAAATAATCAATAAAAAACCTGCTCAACGTTCGAGTAGGAGATGGTACAAGGTAATAGAAGAGGTAAAACTTCAAAGTTGAAGAAATAGGGGGAAAGAAACCAAAAGCAAACTATATAAAATAGTTTGCTTTTTTTTGGTTATGAATTCACTTGTTTTTCTTTCTCTTTAATCACTAATAAAACACCGCTAAGAATTAAAAACGAACCTATCCAAAATGTCCCGCCTATTTGTTCTCCCAGCAGAAGCCACCCAAGTAATGTTCCAACCAGAGGCTGAAATAGAAAAAGAGGCCTCCACTTGAAGCGTTTAATAGCTGTAACCCGCGATTCCACAATAAAAAGGCACAAGCTGTTGAAACAATTCCCAAATACAGAAGACCACCTAGAATTTTAGGGTCAAGCAGTTGTGACGTAAACATGGTGCTAGGTTTTACAAAAGGAGTTAGCGCCACAATGGCAACAAAAGTTGAATACGTTGTAACAAGTATAGGTGAATAACTGCTTGGAACGCGTTTGATCAGCACTGACATAAGTGCCCATGTAAGTGCTGCAACAAGCAGAGAAATACCGCCAAGCTGATGAGATGTATCAATATGTCCGTTTCCCACAATACATAATACACCTATGGTCGCTAAAATAATTGAGATTCCTTTTTTGATAGTCAATGGTTCCTTGAGTAATAGACGAGCGAATATAACCATAAACGCTGGTGTTGAAGACGTAATAATTGCTCCCATTTGTGCTGAAGACAACATCGTTCCATATTCTTGTGTAACAATTGAAATCGTGTTGCCAACAATTCCAATGGCAATTATTAATAAAAGGTCGCGTTTATGAATTTTCCAAGATTGTCTCTTTATGAAACCAATGATAAGAAGTGCAAGGATGGCGATGACGTACCTCATCCAAACCAATTCAAAAGGCGGAATCACTGCGACAACAACCTTAACCACAACATACATGCCACCCCAGATACTAGCGGCTAAAGCTAAATATATAGAACCTAACAAGGTATTTTTCATTTTTTTGTTCCCTCCGTATTTAAAATTAGGTCATTACATGCCCTAACGGAGAGAAGTAGTCACTTTACTCCATTAAGGGCGGAGAAGTGCTACTGGAACATCATTTTCAAATAGTGGAGCTAAAAACATGTTGATATCACCTCGATTTTTAAGTTGTTTCTCATTATACAATGCCGTTTTTAAAACCGTAAACACTTTAAAGGGTACCATTAACAGGAACCCCATTTCTAAACTTTATAAATTAATGCTTCGTATGAATTTTTTTGTATGTTAATGGTGTCATTTTCATCGCTTGTTGAAATTTACTTATGAAATAACTGGTACTGTTAAATCCAACTTGATAAGACACTTCTGTCACATTGGAGTCAGGGTGCTGGAGTAATAATAAGCTTTTTTGAATTCGATAATCCATTACATAACGTAATGGCGTTTGATTCAGCATTCGTTTAAAATAACGGCAGCATTCAGAACGGCTCAGTTGGCCAGCTTTTGCGATATCCTCTAATGTAATTTTTTCAGCATAATGGAGATGGATCCAATTTAACATTTGTTTCATTCGATGGCTTTTTATCATTTCAGATTGATCGTACTCCAATTGAAAGCCATTAATGACCAGGTTTTTCCACATTAACGTTAATTGCATGGTAATGTCAATCTCATAAAGTGATGTCTTTTGTTGAATCAATTGATTTATTTTTTTTACAGCTTCAAGAATGTTTTTTGCCCAATGTTGATTTCCGTCCAAATATAAATAGGATAAATTGGTTGAAAACATATAGGGCTGAACATAGCTTGAATAAAGTTCTTGAGATAAAACGAAATGGGGTGACACATTTAAGCAAATATACGTACAATCCGAGCCATCCTTTTCTTCTGCCATGTGCAGGCAGCCACTATTGATAAATAATCCATCCCCTTCTTTAACCACTATTTTTTCTTCATTTATTTGAAAGACAGCTATCCCTTTTAGTATCAAAACAAATTGAATTTCATCATGCCAATGAAGCGGAATATAGCCATTTATATTTTGATTGATCCTTGTCTCGTAACAGGCAACCGGTAATTCTACCGTCCGGTGCTCTGTTAATTCTTTTAAATTTTGATCGATCACAAAATTCTTCATTTGGACATCCCCACCTCAATATATTTATATTTTTTTATTATATTTGAGTATTTTTTATAAAGGTATGCATTTATCATAACACTATTATTATATTTATTAGTGAGGAGTCATGTATGAATACTTCCAAAAGAGGAATGGGATTGTTCTATGTTATAACAGGGGCTACATGTTGGGGAATTGGAGGCACGGTAGCTAAAAAACTTTTTCAAGACTATCAAATTGATGTCAATTGGCTTGTAACGACACGCTTGCTTACGGCTGGAATGCTACTTTTAATGCTTCAATTGTTCAGAAAGGACCGGTCTCAGGTTATTGGGGTTTGGAAAAACAAAGCGTCAGCTGGTCAGCTTCTAATTTTTGGCTTATTGGGAATGCTTGCTGTGCAGTACACATATATGGCATCCATTCAACACGGGAATGCTGCCGTTGCTACATTATTGCAATATTTATCCCCAGTAATCGTTATTATCTACTCGCTTGTGCGAAAACAAACTGTTCTTACTAAACAAGATAGCATTACTGTTGTACTTGCTTTAGCGGGTTGCTTCTTTTTGTTAACAAATGGGTCAACGTCTCAACTTTCAGTGCCGGCAGCTGCAGTAGTATGGGGAGTTTTATCAGGGTTCGCGGCAGCTTTTTATACTTTATATGCCGTTGGTTTATTACATAAATTTGATTCTCTTGTTGTAGTGGGGTGGGCAATGATGATCGGCGGTGTTGCATTGAGCTTTATCCACCCGCCATGGCAGCTGGATTTTCAGCGTTTACCCGTTGAAGCGTATGCATATATCTTATTCGTGATATTATTTGGAACAATGATTGCGTTTTGGTTCTTCATAAAAAGCTTGGAAAGCCTTTCTCCCAAAGAAACAAGCCTGCTTGGCAGTCTAGAGCCTCTATCAGCAGTTGTAACAACTGTCGTTTGGTTAAAAGCGCCATTTGGTTTTTTTCAATGGGTCGGTGCTTTCTGTATTATTGGGATAACCTTAATATTAGCTTTAAATAAAGAGACTTCTATGCAGAGTAAAAAGTCGATATGAAAGATTAGGAATCATGCAAATCGGGATATATAAGGGCTTGAACGGTCCAGCAATGAAAAACACTGGTGGAGTTTGAGCCCTCTTCGCTGCATCAGGGATACCAAGGGGATTGCCGCCCTTGGTATGATTTCTTCAAGAACCTTCAATGCCTCTTCCCTGATCGAAAACCGTATTATTTTTTTGCAATTGGTATCCAGATTTCACTTTTAAATGATGGTGATGTTACATCCTTATGCTCATTCCACAGTATTTCCGGGCCTTCTATTTGTTCGTAATTTGACGATGGAAACCATTCGGAATAAATGCGTCCCCACACTTCTTGCAGTGTATCCGGAAATGATCCGATAGCTTCGAATACCGCCCATGTTGAGGCAGGAACTTCTAGCTGTGAGAGGTGATTTGGACACTGCTTTGTTGTAGCTGCACCAATATAATGATCAAGTTCTCCTTTTTCCTCTGCCCGACCTTCAGAAAAATTTGTGGATGCGCTAATGAGCCCTAATGGTGCTACATTAGAAATCGCTTTTAGTTCACTTATTGCTTCTTCATCTAAACTTTCCCACATAGCTGCAATTTCCGGATGAATCCCTTTGAAAATAATAGGAACTCTTTTTGTAATCCCAACAATGCGAAATGCCTCTTTTTCTTCAATGCGATAGTTCATTTCACTTCCTCCTTTGATTGATAATTGGAAGGTCATTTTTGGATAAGCTTTAAGGGAATGGCCATTAAGCCTGGCTTTTGATGGGTTTACGCCATGTAAGTTTTGGAATACCCGTGTAAAAGAATCTGGTGAGTTATAACCGTACTTGATTGCGATATCAATCACTTTTGCATGGCTGTCTTTCAGTTCAAAAGCTGCAAGAGTAAGTCGTCTGCGACGAATATATTCCGATAATGAAATACCTGCAAGGAAGGAAAACATCCTTTTAAAATGATATTCAGAGCAGAAAGCAAGCTTTGCTGCTTCTTTAAAATCAATATCATGAGTGAGATTTTCCTCAATATACTGTAATGCCCTGTTCATACTTTTAAGCAAATCCATTTATTTGGCCTCCTTTAACCAAAGAATAACAGGAGTGAAATGTATATACCCGACATTCTGTGCACAGTTTTGCAGGATGACTTATATGAAATAAAGTAAGTGATTCACTTGTATTTGTACAGGTTTTATTGAAGCATGCTGTTCACAAAAGGCATCAATAAAAGAAAGTTATAATTGTCTTATAAGCAGCACATTCCTATAATTGAGTGAAAAAGGATGCGAATCATGCCTATCAATTCTTTTGAAAACTATCCGATGAGCTGGAAGCCATCGATTGATAAAGCTGAAAAGCCTATTTATAAAGCAATTGCAGGGCAATTGGAACAGGATATTATAAACGGAGTATTATTACCTGGAACAAAACTTCCTCCGCAGCGAGAATTGGCCGATTATTTAGATTTAAATGTGAGTACGATTTCCAAAGCGTTTAAAGTGTGTGAGTTAAAGGGGCTGCTGAGTGCGACTGTAGGGAGCGGCACATTTGTATCGTATGATGCGTTATCGAATGCGTATTTACTTGAGGATACAAAGCCGACACATTTAATTGAAATGGGAGCAATACTTCCAGATCACGCTTCATATGAGCCCTTGTTACACCAGCTGAAAAACATGGTTCAGGAGGAGGATTATGAAAAATGGTTTAGCTACGGCCGGGCAGGTGAAAGCCTTTGGCAAAAAGATGCAGCTGTAAAGCTCATCCAAAGAGGCGGATTTGAAACATCCGTTGAGCACATTTTATTTGCAAATGGAGGACAAAATGCGATTGCTGCGACATTGGCGAGTCTTTGTAAGCCTGGAGACCGCATCGGAGTTGACCATCATACGTACCCTGGCTTAAAAACTGTTGCATCATTGCTTAGTGTGCAAATCGTACCGATAAAATCAGAAAATGATGAAATGAGTCCAGAGTCACTTGAATATGCGTGTAAAAACGAAAATATTAAAGGCTTGTATTTAATGCCGGATTATCATAATCCGACGACTTCCTTTATGTCTGTTGAGAACCGAAGAATGGTTGCAGACATTGCAAAGAAAAATAATCTGTTTGTTATTGAGGATGCATCGTACCATCTTCTCAACAAAAATCCGCTTCCGGCACTCGCCTCATTCGCACCGCAACAGGTTATTCATATTGCAAGTTTATCAAAATCGTTAGCGCCAGGCCTGCGTTTGGCTTATGTAGCAGTGCCGAGACAATATAAGGAGCCAATATCAAAGGCGCTTTATAATTTTAATATAACCGTTTCCCCGCTATTAGCTGAACTTACTGCTCGCACGATTGTATCAAATCAATTTGAAGTCTTAATTGAGCGTCATCGTGAACAAACCATTCGCAGAAATCAACTCGTAAACCGATATGTTGCGGGATATACATGTTTAGGCATTGAAACAGGCATTTTTCGTTGGTTGTTATTACCGGGTAAAATGACTGGTGCCGAATTTGAAGAGTTGGCTGCGCGACATGGCGTGCAAGTGTATGCGGCTGAACGTTTTGTAGTGGGAAATAGTTGTCCTGAAAGAGCTGTAAGGGTTTCTGTCTGTGCACCGAAAACACTTGAAGAGCTTGAGCAAGGATTAATGATCCTAAGACGTTTGCTAGACGGCCTTACCTAATATTGTTTGCCATACAATTATGAGATTGTATGGCTTTTTTGTGCATGTTATGATGATCCACATCTAGAGGAAGGTTTATACAAATTTAGGCTTTTAGAAAGGAAGGTCAGAATATGGCAGACAAGGACAGCGTAAAAGCAATAGACGTCCATACAGCTTCGTTAAAAAGCTACATCAATTCCCCAGAAAAACAAAAATCGTTATACAAGCGTACATTATTCGTTGTGAGTATCTCACAAATTTTTGGCGGTGCAGGGCTGGCGGCAGGGGTGACTGTCGGTGCGCTTATTGCACAGCAAATGCTAGGCACCGATGCGTTTGCGGGTCTGCCTTCTGCTTTATTTACTTTAGGGTCAGCAGGATCCGCATTCATTGTTGGTAGGCTTTCTCAACGTTACGGCCGTCGCACAGGTCTTTCAGCTGGCTTTATGATTGGCGGACTTGGAGCAATAGGAGTGTTGATGGCAGCAATTTTAAATAGTATTTTCTTGTTATTTGCTTCATTGCTTATTTATGGTGCAGGAACAGCCACAAATTTACAAGCCCGTTATGCAGGCACAGACTTAGCAAATCATAAGCAGCGAGCGACAGCTGTTAGTATGACAATGGTTTTTACTACATTTGGTGCAGTGGCGGGTCCAAGTTTAGTGAATGTGATGGGTGATTTTGCTCTTTCTATTGGTGTTCCTTCACTTGCTGGTCCGTTCATTTTAGCCGCAGCAGCATATATGTTAGCAGGTGCAGTCCTTTTCATCATGCTTCGTCCAGATCCTTTAGTTATAGCAAGAACAATAGAAGCGGCAAATGTAGAGCCTGGTGATAAACGACATGTGGCGGCTGCTGAGCATACAGAAAACAAAAAAGGCATCATCGTTGGGGCAACGGTTATGATTCTTACTCAAATTGTAATGGTAGCTATTATGACAATGACACCGGTTCATATGAGTCATCATGGGCATAGCTTGGGTGCTGTCGGTCTTGTTATTGGTTTTCATATAGGTGCTATGTATCTCCCTTCACTGGTTACAGGTGCCCTTGTTGATAAGCTGGGACGTACTGCGATGGCGATTGCTTCTGGAACGACACTTCTTCTGTCAGGTGTAATAGCAGCATTTGCTCCAGGTGATTCTATGGTTTTTCTTATCATTGCTCTTTCTTTACTTGGATTAGGGTGGAATTTTGGCTTGATAAGCGGGACTGCCCTTATTGTAGATTCAACTGATACTGCCACACGAGCTAAAACGCAGGGGACAGTGGATGTTCTGATTGCCTTGTCAGGAGCTGCTGGCGGAGCATTATCTGGAATGATTGTGGCAGGTTCAAGTTTCCTCGCATTATCACTTACTGGAGGGATTTTGTCCTTATTACTTATTCCAGTAGTGGTATGGTCTAGGGCGGCTAAGGTGTAGGATTGTTTAGATTCCATTAATTTGTTATATTGTTAGATAAAGGTTTGTGAGTCGTTTAATATTCTAACCAAATATGAGTTTTTTCTTTAAATCTAGTTAAATAAGCCATTTTGCTAAATATGACTTATCGCTGTGACATATGAATGCATATCTTTCATTAGGTAACATAAAATGGTAATCGGCGTTAAAAAAAGGCCGGAATACTCGCTTTAGGTGAAGGAGTCATAACGTTGTTAAAAAGAATTTCTCTTGTTTTTGTTACATTAATGATGTCCATCGTTGCTGTTTTAGTGGCTGCCAAAGACTCCCCTGGAGATCACGTCATTTCATTTGATCAGCCTATTATCTTATTAATCTCAATTGGGATCGTTGTATTTTTATTTATCCCGCCATTAGCCATGTCTTTTTTCGATAACGGGGTTGTAAGAATCATATCAGGGGTATACCAATGTTTTATCGTTTTCACTTTTCTGGGGCTCATTCCGATTGGATTTCTTATTCCCAATGGCTTTTTGACAATTATGGTTTCTATTGCTGGCACTTTAGTCAGTATAGCTAGTGTTGCAGTGACTTTATGTATTGGGAACAAAACAAGGTGAGAAGGCTATATGGGCCTTCTCTTTTTATGTTGTTGCATCATCTCCACTTTCAGCTTAATCTATTACATAATAAGAGCAGGAACATATAGAAGAATAAAATAAACACCGAGATGTCAAAAACACGAGGAACCAATTAGCCTTAATTAAAAATGCCTGGAAAGAGGGGAATTCCTTCATGACAAATAGCAGAACGAATCCGAAGGTTGATGATTTTTTAAATAAAGCGAAAAAGTGGAAGGAAGAATTTGAGAAGTTGAGAACCATCATTCTTGACTGTGAGCTGACTGAAGATTTTAAGTGGATGCATCCTTGTTACACATACAATAATAAAAATGTCGTTTTAATACACGGGTTTAAAGAATATTGTGCGCTTCTGTTTCACAAAGGTGCCCTATTACAGGATGTCCACGGAATTCTCATTCGACAAACGGAGAATGTACAGGCGGCGCGCCAGATTCGGTTTACTAATGTTCAGGAAATAAATGAGATGGAAACCATTTTGAAAGCCTATATTCAAGAAGCCATTGAAGTTGAAAAAGCGGGTTTGAAGGTGGAAGTTAACAACAATATTGAATTGTGCATTCCTGAAGAACTTCAAAATAAATTCGATGAAATCCCTGAATTGAAAACTGCTTTTGAAGCATTGACCCCGGGACGGCAAAGAGCATACACTCTTTATTTTTCTCAAGCCAAACAATCCAAAACCCGAGAATCAAGAGTTGAAAAATATGTGCAAAAAATTCTCGATGGAAAGGGATTAAAGGATTAGGAATGATCTATTCGAACGACGATAAACAGTGCCTATATAGGCAAACGCAGCTTAATAGGATAGTTTCTATAGAAGAAAAACAAGCATAGTAAGATGCTTGTTTTTTCTTATCTGCCTATTATGAATTAGTCAGGTGCAGGCAAACGTAAACTGTTTAATGAATCATCATGATAGTAATGAGCCGCTTGATTTTTTCATCATCGCCTGTATCAACGTACACTTTTTTTGTGTCTTTTATGATACTCTCAGTCACTTCCCGCATGACGCCTTTTTCGAGATTATCAGCGGAATCCCAGCGTAAAGGCACATTGTATACATGAATCGTGCCATCCCCATTGCCATGATAAGTGACTGATCCATCCACTAAACGAGAACCTGCTAACTGGGTCACATCTTCTGGATAGCTGGCACTTGTATCATCATTAGGGTTAATTGGCTCACCAGCTGAAATATGCCGAACATTTAATTCATCTATCTCTTGATTGGGTCCAAGTTGAAGCCAAACTCTGGCATATTCGATTTTCTCAGAAGAGTATGCTGCCAATACATTGTCTTCTTTGCTTTTCTCTTCTTCTGAAGTGGTCTCATTTGAAGCTTTTGTTGCGGGTTCTTCTGATCCTGTTTTTAGCTCGGATTCATCCTTGCGTATTTTGGTGCTGTCTTCAGTCTCAGTGTGTTTTTCGTCAGATTGTACAGCAGAAGCTTGATTTGAAGGTTGATGTGCTTCTTCATCCTTACTGTCCGTACATCCAGCAAGTAAAATCATGAGCAGCAGGGCAGTATTGCAATAACAAATCTTTCTGTGTTTCTTCATTCTTTCATTCCTCTCCATTAACTCAGGCCAGCTTCCTATATAAATTGCTGTATCTAAATATTACCATGGAATAGATAGGATGTTATTGAAAACGGTTTAAGAATAGGAAACAATCTTAAATAGCATCGCCAAAACTTAAGAATTCTTAAGAAGTTTTGCCCCTTTTTCTTCAGGTTTTGAATGTAGAGTGGGATATAAATGCAAAACAAATACGATATGCCTTATCCGCCTCGACCGCATACAAAATACCAAGGGTTGCTGGCCCCTGGTATTTTTATGCCTTCATGTATTATTGAGGTTTACGCTAAAGGCCTTACTTTGCAAATCGCCGAGCAGCAGCAACGCACATGATAACGGCGATATTTACTGCTACGAGTGTCCAGCCCACTTTCTCGTGCAGAATCACTGAGGCAAGCAGCAATCCAAAAAAAGGCTGGAGAAGCTGGAGCTGCCCAACCGCCGCAATCCCCCCTTGGGCAAGACCTCGATACCAGAACACGAAGCCGATCAGCATGCTGAATAAGGATACATATGCAAGACTGAGCAGCGCGGGAACGCCGATGCCCGACCAGGAGTCCGGTGTAAAAAAGAACGACAATGGCAGCATAAGAGGAAGCGACAGGACGAGTGCCCATGAGATCACCTGCCAATTCCCAAGACGCCGTGAAAGCTTGGCCCCTTCTGCATAACCAAGACCGCATACAACGATGGAAGCCAGCATGTACACATCGCCTAGCGGAGATGAACCCCCCCCTTGAATCAGGGCGAAACCTGCTACCAGCAAGCTGCCGGCAGCTGAGAAAATCCAGAAGACGGGCCGAGGGCGTTCACCCCCGCGCAGTACGCCGAAAACCGCCGTTGCGAGTGGAAGGAGTCCAATGAAGACAATGGCGTGTGCGGATGTGACATGCTGAAGCGCTAAAGCTGTCAGCAACGGGAAACCAATCACTACGCCGAACGCGACCACTAACAATGAAATGAGGTCTCTTTTGGCAGGATGCTGCTGCCGGAAGATGAGAAGGAGACCTCCCGCCAGTACACCAGCTATCGCAGCACGGCAAACGGTGAGAAATAACGGATCGAAGTCTAACACAGCCATACGGGTCGCAGGCAGCGAGCCGCTGAAAATGAGTACGCCTATAAAACCATTTATCCAGCCATTTGTTGTTTTGTTCATTATAATCACTCCACATATGTTTCTTGTTCATTGTCTGTATTTTCTTAACAAAGCCGGTAGCTAAGGATTACAATGACTATAAACTGGAATTGGCCTTTTTTAAACGGCCAGTTTTCATAAAAAAATGCATACCAGTTAGGAGAACAACGTGCAAATGGATATCACGCCTTTTTTGAATAGAAATCTGGATCGTCCGCTTTATCAACAGCTTTATCGGTATTTTAAAGAAAATATGCATCAGGGCCGTATTCAAAAAGGAATGAAGCTTCCTTCAAAAAGGCTCCTGGCGAATCAGCTTTCCATCAGTCAAACGACTGTAGAACGTGCCTATGAACAGCTTGCTGCTGAGGGTTATATAGTGAGCAAGCCAAGAAGCGGGTGGTTTGCTGATTATCATAATTCTGATTTTGCCTATGGCAGAATGCCAAGCACAGCACCCATTCAACAAGAAACAGAAGAAAGCAAACAATGGATTGATTTCCACTATGGAAATGTAGATTCTTCTTACTTCCCTTTTTCCGCATGGAGAAAAAGCATGGTCAATAGTTTGGACCGATATGGACACGAGCTTTATCGGCCGGGACATGTGTTAGGAGAGTTTGAGTTGAGAACACTCATTGCAGAGTACTTGTATCAATCTCGGGGAGTTCATTGTGCCCCTGAACAAGTGATTATAGGTGCCGGGAACCCTATTCTTCTGCAAATCTTGTGCCAAGTTTTTGAGCCGAATATTTCTATAGGATATGAGGATCCTGGTTATCCAAGAGCACGCAAGATTTTTGAAGCCAATCGCATGAAGATTGTTCCAATACCAGTCGATGATGAAGGAATCTGTATAAAGAAGATCAAAGAACAGCAGCCAAATCTTGTATATGTCACACCTTCCCATCAATTTACGCTGGGAACAATCATGACGATCAATAGAAGAATTCAGCTCCTCAAATGGGCGGCTGAAAATCAATCCTTTATCATAGAGGATGACTATGACGGGGAATTTAGGTACACAGGACAGCCGGTTCCTTCTCTGCAGGGGCTTGATCAGCATAACCGCGTCATTTATATGGGCACTTTTTCTAAGTCTCTTTTGCCCTCGCTGCGTATCAGTTATATGATTCTTCCTTTGCCTCTTTTAAAAAAAGGCCATGAAATCACGTCCTTATATAAGCAGACAGTGTCCTGCCACAGTCAGTTAACGCTAGCTGAATTTATAAAAAATGGAGAGTGGCAGAAACACATCAACAGAATGAGAAAACTTTACCGTAAAAAAAGAGCCATTGTATTAGAGGCAGTGCAAAGGGAGTTAGGAGAGCATGTTAGGATTCGCGGAGAAAACTCTGGACTTCGTATCTTACTTGACGTTTATTTGCCATTTGGTGAAAAAGAGTTAATTGAGAAGGCGAAAAAACATGGCGTAAAAGTTTATCCTGTTTCTCCTTCTTATCAACATCATCCTCCTGTAAAAAGGATCTCACTTGGATTTGCAGGGGTGTCTGAATCAGACATAAGAGAAGGCATAAAAAAACTCAAAGCCGCTTGGGAGATATGAGGGAGCTTTCAGTTTTGCGAAAAACCCAAGTGACGATTAAGTGTTGAGAGCTGTTCAGTTTCCAGTCTATGATAAGCCTTGCGTCATTCCATTCTCTTAAACGAAAACCAGAGTTTTTGATTTGCTCATCACAGTGCTAAACTAAACATAGATAATGAAAAAATAGAGGTGTAAGAATGAAGTTAGATGAGTTTACAATTGGCCAGATTTTCAAAACGAAATCATTAAAAGTAACAAAAGATGATATTATGCGGTTTGCGGGTGAATTTGACCCTCAGTATATGCATGTAGATGAAGAAAAAGCGAATAAAGGCAGATTTAATGGAATTATCGCTTCGGGCATACAAACACTGGCCATATCTTTTAAACTTTGGATTGAAGAAGGCTTCTATGGAGACGATATTATAGCCGGAACAGAGATGAATCATATGACATTCATAAAACCCGTATATCCGGATGATGAATTGTTTACAATTGTTGAAGTTATTGATAAGCAGCCAAAGAGAAATGAATTGGGAATACTCACTGTATTGTTATCTACTTATAATCAAAAAGAAGAAAAAGTATTTGAAGGTGAATTATCCGTATTGATAAAACGATAACTCAGAAAGCCCGCTTTCCTAAAGCAGGCGAAAGATTTTAGCAAGTTTCTTTTGAAAAATAAGAGGTTAAAACATCATAAACAATAGGCAAAGAAGTAAATCCCTCATCTTCTAGAAAATGACCTCCGTGCTGAACTTCATATAACGCAGCGTCAATGTGTTGTGCCAGATCCTTGCTGAATGAAAAAGGCACAATTTGGTCGTCCTTAGAAGCAATGACAGCACGGTGCTTCGCGGACTCGATGATTTTTTGATGATCAAACGATCCCTGTGTAAATTCATCTAGCATCTGTAAAGTGGGCAACGATTTGGCAAAGCCGGAAACAAGGATGATTCCGCCAAGCTGTTTTCGTAATTGAATATGTTCTAAAAATCTCAAAATGGCGGGGCACCCTAAGCTGTGCGCAACCAAATACGTATTTTCGTGTAAAGTGTGCTGATATAAAGAGAGTGTATCCAGCCAATCCTCAAGTTTTGGCTGGAGCGGATTAGGCATGTTTAAAATGTCTGCTTGGACCCCATCCGCGAGCAGACGTTTTTTCAGCCAAGGGAACCAATGATTTGTTGAGGAGGCTCTGTAGCCATGAATGATATAGACTTGTTTTGTCATTTTTTCCTCCTAAGAAATATTTTCATTCAGTATAAAATTCCTCTCATTGGGAAACAAGTACGCACTTTTTTGTAAGTAGCTTTTACGTATGAGGCATTCCTTGTGCCATTCCCCACTTACACATTTCATCTATAAGGGGATACAAAGACAGCCCTCTGTCAGATAACGAATACTCTACCTTCAGAGGTGTTTGAGAAACCTCAGACCGATGAATAAGGCTGTCAGTTTGCAGCTCTTTAAGCTGTGCGCTTAACATTTTATGGGTAATGGAGGGCATAGCCCTTTTCAGCTCGCCGTATCTCATCGTTTTTTCACACCCTAACTCATAGAGAATTCTCATTTTCCATTTTCCCCCTATAAGAGATAAGGTGTATTCAAACGGGGCTTGTTTACTGCGGCAAAGATTATTCATTGTCATTAACCCTCCTTTTTTAAGTATCATATCAGAATAAACCAGGATTTTCGGTGTTGAGGTTTGAAGGGCCTGGCGGGTAAAATTTGAGGGGGCAAGTTCTCTCGGCCGCGTACATGAATGTTCTCATTCAAAGAGGGTTACCTTACTGTTAATTACTTTATTTAAAAAAACGCATGTTTTTAGCTGAAAATAACTATTATGGTATATTTAAATATAACGAAATATAAGAGAAATGAGGAATGGTATGAATACACCCAAAAAACATAAGAAATTTAAAGCGAAAATGATTTTCCAAATCATCATGGTTATCATTGGAGGAATCATAGCGGCATATGGACTAGAAACAGTACTCATTCCAAACAGTGTATCCGATGGAGGGGTGACGGGTCTTAGCATCGTTGGTTCACAGCTCTTCAACTTGCCGCTGGGGATTTTGATTGCGGTTATCAATATTCCATTTGTCTGGTTAGGATATAAGCAAATTGGGAAAAGCTTTGCATTATTATCAATTATCGGAATCATATCGCTTGCCGCGGGGACAAGCTTTTTCCACCACACACCCGCTATCATAGAAGGAGATACCCTGTTAATTACCGTTGTCGGCGGGATTATCCTTGGATTCGGAATGGGGCTGGCGCTGCGTAATGGCGGCGCATTAGATGGCATTGACATGCTTGCTGTGCTGCTATCCCGAAAACTGCCGTTTGGAACGAGCGATCTCATCCTATTCTTAAACCTTTTTGTGTTTATTTTTGTTTCCACAGTATTTGGCTTACAAGGGGCATTGCTTTCAGTCATTGCTTACTACATTGCATCCAAAGTGATTCATGTTGTTGAGGAAGGTTTAAGCGGGTCCAAAACCTTCCAAATCATTACAACAGAACCCGCATTAATGGTAGAGACAATACGTGAACAATTAGGCCGAAGCGCCACATATAAAGAAGCTTACGGGGGTTTTTCCCACGAGAAATTTAAAGAAATCACATGTGTCATCAACCGCTTAGAAGAGACCAAACTAAAGGAAATTATTAATGATATTGATAAAACTGCCTTTGTTACCGTGTATGATGTAGCTGAAGTGAAGGGCAGCAATTTTAGAAATCTCAATCATCATTAGAAAAAAGAATGACTTTAACTGACATGCCGCCGATAAATATAATCAAAAACACTTTTTGAGGGCTTGAGGGTGTAACCGTAAAGGTCTGAATTATAGAAATACCAAGGGTGTCAAAACCCTTGGTATTTTTTCTGCCAAAAATAAGCCATTTTGGTGAAAGATTATTTCTCTGTGGCGAAATAAAGCAAAGCGATGACCGGAAAAGCGATACCAATCCATAATGCTGTACTCCACCCGCCTGAGGCATATGCCCATCCTCCAATAGATGACCCTATAGCACCGCCTAGAAAGAAGATTGCCATGAATAATCCGTTTAATCGACTGCGAATTTCAGGCGCCAACGAAAAAATGGCACGTTGACTGAGCACAAGGTTTGCAGATACGCCCATATCTAACAGAATAGCGGCAGCCACTAGAACTGTTATGCCGACGGGGGAGCTGCTCTGAATCAGGAGCGGCAGTAATAAAGAGACAATGACAACACCTAGAGCGATTCCAGTGGCAATCCGGGTCAAGCCGCGATCAGCCAGACGGCCGCCTATTGGTGCAGCGACTGCACCCGCAATACCTACCAATGCGTAGAGTGCTATTGCCTTCTGAGAAAAATGAAAAGCAGGACCGGACAATAATAAAGGAACAGTCGTCCAAAACAAGCTGAAAGCTCCAAATACAAACCCATGATAGATGGCACGGCGGCGTAAGACTGGAGTCGTGCGCAGCAGCTTCCACATTGAACCGAGTAATGCCGTATAGTTTGTTTTGGCTGTTGGTTTTCTGGCAGGAAGCACTTTTGATAATAAGATGGCTAGGGCAACACTTACCACGGCAGACAAAGCAAATATTGCATTCCACCCCCAAATATCAGCGACTAGACTGGATATCGGCCGAGAAAGCATAATACCGAGTAATAAGCCGCTCATGACATTGCCAACAACCCGGCCTCGTGCAGCGTCTGATGCAAGGTATGATGCAAATGGAACAAGCACCTGGGCTGCGATTGACCCCAATCCGATGAAAAATGAAGCTGCTAAAAACAGTGCTCCATGCTTCACAAATGCTGTTAGTGTCAAAGCCGCTGCGCTTAGCAGGAGCGATGCAACGACAAGTTTTTTGTTTTCGATAATATCTCCTAAAGGGACAAGAAATAGTAAGCCGGCAACGTATCCGATTTGGGTTAGTGTGACAATCAATCCAGCACTGCTTGGAGAAAGTCCAATTGCCTTACTAATTAATCCGACCAAGGGTTGTGCATAGTAAAGATTAGCAACAATGATACCGCATGCCGTTGCGAGAAGAAGGGTTAAACTGGGTGAGATCCTCTGATCTGCTTGTTTGTTTCCATTAGCCATAAGAATGAACTCCTTTTTAAGTGGATTTTTGAGTAAAATCATGACTTCTCTCAAGTTATTTTCTAAACTGTACGTTCAGTTTTTTTGATTAAGGAAATAATATACTAAACGTTCAGTTTTGTAAATAGGCTACTGTTTTCTTTTTTTATTCCGGTTAAGTATACTGAACGTATCGTTTATATTTCGGGAAGGAATGATTTATGTGCAGAGTAAACGAGGGCGGCCGCGTGATGAAGGAACGCATAAGGCGATTCTCTCTGCAGCCTATGACCTATTGCTGGAAAAAGGCTTCGATGCGGTGACAGTTGATAAAATTGCCGAGCGTGCGAAAGTGAGTAAAGCAACGATTTATAAATGGTGGTCTAACAAGGCTGCGGTTATCATGGACAGCTTTCTTTCGACCGCGACGGACAGGCTGCCTGTGCCTGATACAGGGTCGTCAGTACATGATATAGTAACCCACGCCACGAATTTAGCAAGGTTTTTGACAAGCAGGGAAGGAACCGTTATTAAGGAATTAATAGGTGCAGGGCAGTTGGATGAAAAATTGGCAGAAGAATATCGCACACGATTTTTCCAGCCTCGCCGCCTCCAAGCGAAAGGCCTTATAGAAAAGGGAATTCAAAAAGGTGAATTGAGAGAGAATCTTGATATTGAAGTAAGTATAGATCTCATATACGGACCGATTTTCTATCGTCTGCTTATAACAGGGGACGAGGTGAATGACTCCTATGTGCATGATTTGGTGATGAATGCGTTTGAAGGAGTTCAAGCTACGTGAAAGATTTGGTACAGAAAGCCTTCAAAGAACAGGGAGAAATTAACGGCCATTTTGTAGATGTCATGGCAATGGAGAAAATACTTGCAGTATAAAACAGGCCTCTAAAGAGGCCTGTTTTTTTTATGACCGGATGCTCCGTCTATATTCAGCATTGGCTGAATGACCACTCCCTGCAACTTGAAATCGTCTCATTTTTATCATGATCTGGATCATGATTGAAAACAGCCGGTCCCATACAATAAAATGGCATTCTTCAATGTCAAAATAATCAAATCTAATGTGTAATGAAGCAATGCAAAGGGTTTTCAGAATGAGGTTGGTGTTAAGGAATCAAAAAGCTTTGATGTTCCAAATATAAGGGATTGTTTATATAAATAATAGTTTATATAATGGCGGAGGCGCTAAAAAAACGCGGGGAGAGACTCATGCTTTCGTTTAGACAAACAGAGCGCTGTATAATGAAACGTAAAGGGGAATGTATAGACATTTGTTGCTTATATAACGAGTTGTGAAGGACGAGTGCATATGACTTTTGATGTTGCGGCGATGACTCGCTGTTTAAAAACACTTAGTGATCAAACAAATGATGAAATGATTTCTTGAACAAGAATATTGTGTCTGTCAATTGGTTGATATGTTCGAAATAAGCCAGCATTTGCGAAAATTAAAAAACGCAGGGTTTGTGAGGACAGAAGAGGCCAATGGCGTTATTATTCAACATTGCAATTGATCTTAACAGGAGGATGAATTGTTAAACCACATCAAACAAAAGGAAACTCAAGCGTGTTGCCAGTAAGGAGGCATTAGATTGACATCAATGATTTTGGCGGTATTCATCTTTTTATTAACTCTAGTATTGGTCATATGGCAGCCGAAAAATGTATCAATAGGGTGGTCAGCCTGTGGAGGCGCAGCTTTAGCTCTAGTAGCAGGTGTTGTCAATTTTCATGATGTGTTAACTGTGACAGGGATTGTTTGGAATGCGACATTGGCTTTTGTGGCTATCATACTGATATCGTTAATTCTTGATAATATCGGTTTCTTTGAATGGGCAGCGCTTCATATGGCTAAGGCTGCAAAAGGAAACGGTGTGCGGATGTTCGTTTATGTATCTATATTAGGAGCTATCGTCGCTGCGTTATTTGCAAATGACGGTGCCGCTCTTATATTGACACCAATTGTATTAGCAATGGTCAGAGCATTACATTTCAATGAAAAATTAGTTTTTCCTTTTATCATTGCCAGCGGATTTATTGCAGATACGACCTCGCTTCCATTAGTAGTGAGCAATTTGGTCAACATCGTTTCAGCGGATTATTTTCATATTACATTTATTGAATATGCATCCAGAATGATTGTCCCGAACTTGTTTTCGCTCCTGGCGAGCATCATTGTGCTTTACCTTTTCTTTAGAAAAAGCATACCAAAACGTTATGATCTGTCTGAGGTGAAGAAACCTATTGAAGCGATTAAAGATCAAAACATGTTCAGACTATCGTGGTATATCTTGGGGCTCCTGGTGGTTGGATATTTTGTAAGTGAATTTTTATCTATCCCTGTATCAATGGTAGCTGGCAGTATTGCAATCATTTTTTTAATCGCTGCGAAAAAGAGTCCGGCCGTCCATACAAAGAAAGTGGTGAAAGAAGCGCCATGGGCTATCGTATTCTTTTCAATTGGCATGTATGTTGTTGTATATGGTGTCCGAAATGCCGGATTAACTGATGTCCTTTCAGATGTCATTCAAGCCGCAGCTGATCACGGGATGTTTGCCGGGACAATTGGAATGGGCTTTATTGCGGCCATTCTTTCTTCCATTATGAATAACTTGCCGACTGTTATGATTGACGCATTGGCTATTGCCGGTACAGATACACATGGGATGATGAGAGAAGCGCTTATTTATGCAAATGTGATCGGTTCAGATTTAGGGCCTAAAATAACGCCGATTGGTTCCTTGGCGACATTATTATGGCTTCATGTTCTTTCGCAAAAAGGTATGAAGATTTCCTGGGGCACGTATTTTAAGACAGGAATTATCCTCACGATACCCACTTTATTGATCACACTTGTCGGCCTGTATATTTGGCTGCTGATCATCCATTCTTGTTTCTAAAAGGACAAGTCAATATATCAAGGAAAACATTGCACAGGTAACTCTTGCCGCAGCCAAATGGCTGAAGGGTGGGGGGAAATACTTGGAGACAAGTGGAATGTGTACAGCGCAGGAATCGAAGCTCATAGATGACACCCGAATGCTGTCAATGCCATGAAAGAAGCAGGGATTGATATTTCAAATCAAACAACGGATATCATTGATCCGAACATTTTAAACAATGCTGATTTCGTTGTTACACTCTGCGGGGTGCAGCAGATAAATTGGGGGTTTGATGATCCGGCAAAAGCACACGGAACAGAAGACGTTTTTCCAATCCGTGCTGAAATTAGTGACCGTTTGCTGAAATTGGGGAATAAATGTGCTGTTCAACAGGTGTCTGCGAGCTGAGTGCAGAGACCTGTTTTTTGTTTTCATTTGTCTGAGATCCGTAACAGAGAAGTTATTTAGCTTGTGACGGAGGAAAATTGATTTTGTTAACAGAATCATGAAGGAGAAGAGTTGTAAAGGGGTTGTTTGTTTGAAGGAATTAACGAAAGAAAAATATAGCAGCTTAAAAACAACGTTTGCTGACAAATATTGTCCCACATTTGTCTATTCAATATTAGACCAAGCTATTCCGGGAGTTGTTTATGTAGATGACCAAACATTTCCTAGATCGTTTTTTATAGGAACGAAATCAGGCATTTATTTTATTGCGGGAGACCCGGGGAATCAAGTTTTTAATGATTTCATTGCTGAATATTATGAAAAACAAGCGAAATCAACAAAACGATTTACCCTGTTTTCTTCCAGTGATAGATGGGATAGCGTACTGAAAACCATATTGAAAGATGACATGAACCAAATGAGGAGAATGGCATTTTCTTTTCGGCAAAAACCCTCTAAACCGTCTTTTGAACTTCCAAAGGGGCTTGTATTGAAAAGAATAGATGAAGATATCATGACAAACAGCACAGCTTTTAACAGCGCTTATTATGAGGAGTATTGGGATTCTGTCTCACAGTTTTCTTCAAAAGGTTTTGGATTTGCCGTATTACATGGCAATCATGTAGTAAGTGAGTGTACTTCTATATTTGTAGGGCATGGATTAGCAGAAATGGATATCTATACACTTGAAGAATACAGAGGACTGGGCTTAGCTTATTGCGTAGCAAATAGGTTTATAGCGTTTTGTATGGAAAATGGGATTGTTCCTAGCTGGGATTGTGATGTTTGCAACAAATCGTCCATTGCATTAGCAGCTAAATTGGGTTTTAAGCCGGTAACTGAATACTCTATTTACTTTTCTGGATAATCTTAAGAAAGAACCTTTAAGGAGATACCAAACGATGTTGGTATCTTTTTTGTTTTAGAGTTTTTTAATCCTTTTAGCAGAAAAATGGGTGATGAAAAACTTATTCATTTTATTTACTTTTAGGTAGGTAAAACACACCCCGCCAACGGTTACCACTCCGCCTAGCAGAGAAATGAATGCGGGTATTTCACCTATCCATCCCCATGAAATGACGAAGGCTAAAGCGGGTGTAACATAAAGTGAAAGGGTTGCTTCTGAAGCCCCGACGAGTGAAGTGACATATGCAAGGGCAAAGTATGGCACAACTGTTGGCAATAAACCTAAATAAACAATTGACAATGTTGCGTTCGTAGAGGCGTTTATCATCTCTCCGCCTAAGCCTGGCAGAAACATAAGCATAGGTATTGTTCCGCCCCAAATTGAAAATGTAACGAATCGGATAAATCCATATTTTTTTATATAGCGGGGTTGAAAAACGAAATAAATACTCTCCGAAAAAGCGGCCAGCAGGATGAACAAAATACCTTTCATTGAATAAGTATAGTCTCCAGACCCAAATGCAATCAATGACACACCCAATAAACTGATCATAGAGCCAATCCATTTCGCAAATCCAAAATGCTCTCTAAAAAACAGGCGGGATAGCATGGCTGAGAAGATCGGTGCTGTAGTAACGAGTAAGCTTGCAACTCCGGCACTAACTGTTTTTTCACCAATGTTCAGCAAAATGTGATAGAGTGCAAAACCTAAAAACCCTAAAAGAAAAATGGCAGGAATGTCTTTCAAGTCGGGTAGGCGCATCCGAGTCAAAACAGCAAAAAGCAATAATGCCATAGAGCCGATTAACAAGCGAAATAAAGCAAGGTGTTCTGGTGTGTACCCTTCTAGTCCTGCGCGAATTCCCGGAAAAGCAGATGCCCATAAACAGATCATCAGACTGTTTGAGGTGATCAATTGAACTGTTTTCTTTTGCATATTTCCCTCTCCTCTTTACAAAAACCAACCAGTTATTTAATGTGTTTTTATATTAATAAAGATTTGGTGATATGGCTTCAACCAGTTAAACGGATTTTGACCCAACCAATTTAGTTTAAGGAGACCGATTTTATGAGCTTTCAAGAAGAAAAAAAGATGAAAAAGCTCCCTAAGTACAGACAAATCGTTCATTTTATTAAAGAGAAAATAGGAAATGGTGAGTGGCCGATTGGAAGCAAGATTCCAAGCCAGCGCACGCTTGCAAAAGATTTTCAGGTGAATCGGAGCACAGTGATTACAGCCTTAGAGGAATTGATGGCTGATGGGTTAATAGAAGGCACAATGGGGAAAGGCACAGTTGTTATCAACAACACATGGACACTGATGGCTAAGAATTCTGCTCCCGATTGGGATCAATATGTCACCTCTGGCATTCAGATGCCAAGCCGAAAAATTGTTCAAGAGATCAATCAATCAGAATCAAATACAGACCTTATACAGCTAAGTAAAGGTGAACTTTCAGCTGAGATTTTTCCTTTGGCTGTTATGAAAGAGATGATGGGGAAGGTATCTCATCACATGGAGGCATTCGGATATGAAGAACCAAAAGGTTACTTACCTTTGAGGGAGGCATTAAGCAACTATTTAAAAACCATTGGAATCAACGTCTCATCTTCTTCCATTCTGATTGTCTCAGGAGCGCTGCAAGCCTTGCAGCTGATATCAATGGGGCTGTTACAAAGAGGATCAACCGTATATCTTGATCAGCCCTCCTACCTTTATTCATTACACGTGTTTCAATCTGCCGGTATGAAACTCACTGGTCTTCCTATGGATCAAGACGGGCTTTTGCCGGAAAGTCTTCATTTGACAAAAGGTGAGCGGGGAATGGCTATCTTATATACAAATCCATGTTTTCACAATCCGACTGGTATTCTCATGTCTAAAAAGCGGCGGGAAGAAATCCTAGCGGCAAGTGAGAATACACAGCTTCCTATTATTGAAGATGACATTTATCGTGAGTTATGGATCGATGAAATTCCGCCATATCCTATTAAAACAATTGATAAAAATGGACATGTACTGTATATAGGAAGTTTATCGAAAACTTTAAGCCCAGGTTTGAGGATTGGATGGATTGTCGGACCGGAACCGGTGATTGAACGCTTATCTGACATTAAAATGCAAACAGATTACGGGTCCAGTTCGTTATCCCAAAGAGTAGCGGCGGAGTGGTTTACTTCCGGCCAATACCAGCAGCATGTAGAAAAGGTTAGGCAGCATTTAAAGGTGAGAAGAGAATTGGCCTTGAGTGCTTTAGAAACTCATTTGAAAGATGTGGCGACATGGAATATCCCAAAAGGGGGATTTTTTGTCTGGATAAAAATATTGCCTTCCATATCAATGAAATTACTTTATACTAAAGCCTTATCAAAAGGGATTCTGCTCAATCTGGGCAGTATCTATGCTCAGGAAAAAGGGAATTATATTCGCTTATCATATGCTTATGCATCTCTTAAAGACCTTCAAAAGGGGATTTATGAGTTGGGTTTGATGATAAAAGAATTGGCAAGTAAGTAACTTTTATATCCTTAAATGGATGTTTCACTAAAAAAGAGATCAAGCCTAATGATCGCTTGATCTGATAATAACAAGGGTTACTAGAATAGACCAAATCATGGTTCGGTCTCAAAATAATCATGTCTCTGAACGAAAGGTCTTTCCGACTTCTCTTCCTAAACCAAAGTAATGTCTGAAATTATAGATCAGTGGGCTCCATTTGGAGGGGTTGATATGGTTTTCATCCAGTATAATACTTTCATCGGCATGAAAGTGCAGTGCCTGCGTCTCTACAATGGCAAATGACTGATCATATTCTGGAATCCGAATATGTTTCACTTCGGCTTCGATTTGGATAGGACATTCTTTAATTCGTGTTGGTGATACTGTTTTTGATTGTAAAGGCGTTAACCCTGCTGCCTCGTATTTTTCTTTTTTATATGTAAATCCGAGCTGTTTCTTTAAAGGCGGTATACTTTTTTTTCCGCTATAAGATGAAATTCTTTCAACGTTTTCCCATAAATCCGGGCCAGGCAAGTTTATGACACACTCTTTGTGTCTTTCCAAATTGTCGATGGCTTTTCCGCCCAGTCCTACTCCAAGGATTATATAATGTCCAAGAGCCCAAGAAGAAGACATAGGACTGATATTGGTGGTTCCATCCTCATTCAACGTGGTTAGAAGAAATGTCGAGGTTCCATAATACATGATCTTTGGCTTGATTTCTTTAAAACGAAGAGTGTCTCGCTTTTTAATGTCCAACGCTATTCCTCCTTGTCATGCTTACATTTATATTGTAAAGGATTAACATTTCAACTATCATCGAAATATGAATGTAAGGAGGAAAATCATGAATCCTAATATTGCAAAAATCTCTTCGTTGCTATCAGATCCCTCGCGTTCTTCCATACTTTTGAGTCTAATGGATGGAAGGATACACCCTGCGGGAGAGCTTGCATATCTCGCTAACATTAAACCTCAAACCGCAAGTTTTCACCTGAATAAATTGCTTGACGCGAAGCTGATTAGCGTAGAAAAGCATGGAAGACATCGGTATTACAGATTGTCTAACTCAGATGCTGCTAACGTGATCGAACAATTGCTTCATATTGCGCCTGAAGGTAAAGTCAAATCTTTAAAAGAGTCAAAAGAGAAAAAGGACTTGCATTTCGCCCGTACCTGTTATGATCATTTGGCAGGTTATGTGGGCGTGCAAATGGCACATTCACTAGTTAAGCAAGGGATGTTAAAAAAAGTTGATTTAAACTTTGAGGTGACTTCAGAGGGTGCTTTATTCTTTTCGAAGTTAGGCATCAATGAAGAGCAACAACGGAATAAGAGGAGAGCCTTTGCCCGCTGCTGTTTGGATTGGAGTGAACGGCAGCATCATATTGCAGGAGCATTAGGAAACGCCCTATTGATGCGCATGTTAGAAGAAGAATGGATCGTTCGTATGCCTAAAACGAGAGCGATCAGGATTACACCAAGCGGGAAAATCGCGTTTGAAAAGCACCTAAACGTGAAGCTTTAGGATTTTGAAACGGAAACACATGATGATGCGGCACGATATCCAGGAGAAGGAGTAAGATTCGTTCTAATCTTACTCCTTCTTCTTATTTTGAAACAGCTCGATTCCCCATTGCAATAGAGATGCGGTTCCAGCTGTTTATTTGATTAATGATGAGAACAAGGTCAACATATTGTTTTTCATCATAATGTTCCCGCACCCGATGATATAGCTCATCAGGAACCCTTTTAGATGGAATGAGCGTGATGTGTTCAGACAGTTCGAGAGCAACTTTCTCTTCAGGGGAGTAAAAATCACATTCATTCCAAGCATGTAAACAGTAAATTCGCTGTTCAGTTTCTCCCATTTTACGGGCATCGGAAGTATGCATATCTATGCAGAAGGCACAGCCGTTTAGTTGAGAAACTCTGATTTTGATTAGTTCTCTCGTAGTTCGGTTAATTGAGGATTGTTTCGTGTATTTCTCCATATCCATCATGATTTTCATACCTTCAGGTGCAATCTCATAGTAGGACACTCTTTGACTCATCAGGCAAAACTCCTTTCCGTCGTATATCTAAATTGTATCTCGATATTGATATCTTTACCAATGTGCGAATTGTATGGCGTTATTTCACTATTTTTTGGCAAAAAGCTGCTTAGAATAAAAATAAGGGTAACCCAAAATGATGAGTGGAGCTGCTAAGGCAAGCAGGGTCCACGAGCCTGAGTGGCTGTCTCTAATGATTCCAATGAATACACAAGTACCGATGAGAAAATATAATAAAGCACCTAAAAACCAATACATGTTCATTCCTCTTTTTCCTTGCATCTGATTTTTGGCTGCGTATTTTTATCTGTCATATGGCTTAATCGATCAGGATATTGATTTTTTAATACCTTCTCAGTCCGGATTCCTTTTCTTTTTAATGATAAAATTGTAAGATCAATTGATTTCAATGATGATCATTCCTTCAATGAATAGTATGTTCCTTATGATTTTAAAGATAAATTTGAAAAGATAAAACGTACATAAAGGCAGAACGTTCATGTACGTTTGGGCAATGATCTTTTGTTGGAAACTCTAATGTTGCGTTCGATTCTCATGAATTTTGATGTGGTGAAACAGGTAAAGGAAGTGGATAAGGTTTGCTGATAAGGAATCCTTTCAAAGATAAATATTACTCACATGATAGGCGTGCATTAAACATGCTTGCGCTTAGAGTGCCTGGCCTGGCTTTTATTCTTATGATCTATATAGCCTCTATCGTGCTGCAATTTGTTTCTGGGAGCTGGTCCATTTTATTGTTTTATGCGTTTACCATATTGATCGGAATTTTTGCTTTGCTTCATTGGCACTCATATCGCTGGGTTAAGAAAAGAGTGATTCTGTATTTCGTGGTACAAGGTTTGATCACCTTTGCACTTGCTAATCTCATGACTGGCTTCTTTATACTTGTCATTATCGGCCTTTATGCATTTTTAATTGGGCAAATCATAGGAATGGCAGACAGAAGAAGGACTTTTCCCATTCTTTATCTATTGCTGCTGCTGGGCATAAATTCGGCGTATCACCTTAATAAAGGGGAAGTGCTGCATTTTATTGTTATTGCTGCGCCGATCATGATTGTCATCATCACTTATGCCGCAACATTTTTTGCCCAAGTTGATGAAAAAATAAAAGCTCAATTGACTCTTGAAAGGCTGGAGCTGGCTCATCAGCAGGTCGAACAGCTGACGCTGCAGAACGAAAGGCAGCGGATGGCCCGAGACTTACACGATACGCTTGCTCAAGGGCTGGTCAGTTTAAATATGCAGCTGGACGCGATTCATGTACATCTATCCAAAGGCAACACAGAGAGAGCGAAGGAAATCATACAACAATCGATGAAAAGAGTGAAAAGCACATTAGCTGATGCACGTTCAGCAATTGATGATCTCCGCAGCAAATCAGAAGAAATCGGTGTTTTAAAAGAAAGAATTACCTCACTAATGGATCATTTTATAGAGTCGACAGGCATGGCTTGTTTATTAGATTACAGATTGCATCAGGTGCTGGATGTGCGTACAGCTGAGAACTGTTATTACATCATTGGAGAATGCATGACGAATGCGGCAAAGCATGCTGAAGCAAAAACAATCTGGATTTCCATTTGGGATGATGAGAAGGGGAGGCTCCATTTAACAGTTAAGGATAACGGCAAAGGATTTGATGTTGAAAAAGGAAAGAAAAAGAGAGGGCATTATGGGCTTCTTGGCATACAAGAACGTGTCAGAGCCATGAATGGCCAGTTCAATATAAAGAGTACAAAATTGAAAGGAACACAAATTGAGATCACTGTACCAATTCAGGGAGAGATGCAAGATGAATAAGGTTTTAATCGTTGATGACCATCTTGTCGTGAGGGAAGGTCTGAAGCTTTTAATTGAAACGAACGATCAATACACCATTATAGGAGAGGCGGAAAATGGCAGAGCAGCAGTCCGTCTAGCAGATGAATTGCAACCGGATATCATTCTTATGGATTTGTATATGCCGGAGATGAGCGGGTTAGAAGCCATTAAAAAAATAAAAGAAATACACGATATCCCCATCATTATTTTGACTACATATAATGAAGATCACCTAATGATTGAAGGGATTGAATTAGGAGCGAAAGGATATTTGTTAAAGGATACGAGTTCAGAAACCCTTTTTCACACAATGGATGCAGCGATAAGAGGAAATGTGCTATTGCAGCCTGATATCCTTAAACGCTTGCAAGAAATCCAATTTGAGCGGATGAAGAAGCAGAGCAGTGAGACGCAGCTGACAGAAAAGGAAGTCATTGTTTTAAAAGCAATTGCTAAAGGGCTTAAAAGCAAAGCGATTGCCTTTGATTTGGGCGTCTCTGAGCGAACAGTAAAGGCCAGATTAACGTCCATTTACAATAAATTAGGCGCGAATTCAAGAACTGAAGCAGTAACGATTGCCATGCAAAAAGGTATTCTGACATTAGACAAATAAACTGCATATTTGAAAATTGCCCAAACGTACATGCCCGAATGTACGTTTTTTTTATTTCGTGGTCAACTACAATGAGAAAGAATGTGATTAAGCAATGTGTTGAAAGGAGATTATCATGTCAAAAATGTTATATACATTAGGAGGATGGGTTGCTCGGCATCGCGTAAAAGTAATATGTGCATGGGTCGTTGTGTTAGTTGCTTCGATTGGCCTTGCAATCACCTTAAAGCCAAGTTTTTCTGAGGATATGTCCATACCTGACACACCTTCGGAAAAAGCGATGGATGTGATTGAAAAAGAATTTCCTCACGGTCCTGATCAAGGGAGCATACGGGTGATTTTCGGTGCTGATGATGGGGAGAAACTGACTTCAAAGCCAGCGAAAAAAGCTATAGAAAAAACGTTCAAGGAAATCAGTAAAGATGATTCTGTTGACTCGATTGCAAGTCCTTTTGTGACAGGAACAATCGCGAAAGATGGCACAGTTGCCTATGCTGATATCAAGTATAAATCATCAGCAGATGATATAAAGGATTACTCTATCAAACACTTAAAAGACAGTTTGAAAATGGCTGATGATGAGGGATTGCAAACTGAGCTAAGCGGAGATGTACCGGGAGCCGAGATGGAGATAGGCGGTGTCTCTGAAATTGTCGGCATTATCTTGGCCTTTGTCGTTTTAGCTATTACATTCGGTTCTTTATTAATAGCAGGATTGCCGATTTTAACTGCGCTGCTTGGTTTAGGGGTAAGCATTGGACTGGTTTTGATTGGGACACAAGTATTCGATATTGCTTCCGTCAGTCTTTCATTAGCCGGAATGATTGGTCTTGCTGTTGGGATTGATTATGCTTTATTTATTTTTACGAAACACCGCCAGTTTTTAGGTGAAGGCATACAAAAGAATGACTCGATTGCAAGAGCCACCGGAACAGCTGGGAGTGCAGTCGTTTTTGCCGGACTTACTGTGATCGTCGCACTTTGCGGATTGACGGTTGTTAACATTCCTTTTATGTCTGCAATGGGGCTGACAGCAGGGCTTAGTGTACTGATGGCTGTTCTTGCCTCCATCACGCTGGTGCCTGCCGTCTTATCAATAGCAGGGAAACGGATGATTCCGAAAGCAAACAAGAAAAAAGGAAAACAAAGAGCTGCCACAAATGCATGGGGGCGTTTTGTCACAAAACATCCTATTCTGCTAAGTGTTTGCAGCATTCTCATTTTGATCGTCATTAGTATTCCATCTATGCAATTGGAACTGGGCTTGCCTGATGCGGGGATGAAAGCGAAGGATAATCCGGATCGACGGGCATATGACTTGCTTGCCGATGGGTTTGGAGAAGGATTCAATGGCCAATTAACCATCGTAGCGGATGCCGCAAGTGTCAAAGGAAATAAAGCGGAGGCTTTCGCAGATGCAGTGAAAGAAATAAAGGGCTTAGACCATGTAGCAAGTGTCACCCCTGCAATGCCTAATAAAGAAGGGAACTTTGCCATCATTACGGTCGTTCCGGAAACAGGTCCAAATGATGTGGCAACGAAAGATTTGGTACACGATGTACGCAGTTTGTCAGATAAAAACGGAGTAGATTTGCTTGTTACTGGATCGACTGCAGTGAATATTGACATTTCAGATCGCCTGAATGATGCGATACCGGTGTTTGCTGTACTCATTGTCGGCTTTGCATTTGTATTGCTGACCATTGTTTTCCGTTCGCTGCTTGTGCCGCTTGTTGCTGTTGCAGGTTTCATTTTAACGATGACAGCCACTCTTGGGATCTGTGTATTTATCTTACAAGACGGCAATCTCATCGACTTTTTCAAAATACCTGAAAAAGGGCCGATACTCGCCTTCCTGCCGATTTTATCGATTGGGATTCTGTTCGGTTTAGCTATGGATTATCAAGTATTTCTTGTCAGCAGAATGCGTGAAGAATATGTAAAAACAAAGAATCCAGTACAAGCCATTCAGGCTGGATTAAAACACAGCGGTCCTGTTGTCACCGCGGCTGGTTTAATCATGATTTTCGTTTTCGCAGGATTTATCTTTGCCGGAGAAGCTACTGTGAAAGCCAACGGATTGGCCCTTTCATTTGGTGTGCTCTTTGACGCATTTATTGTGCGAATGACACTGATTCCAAGTGTGATGAAACTGATGGGGAATGCAGCCTGGTATTTGCCGAAATGGCTGGACAAGATCATCCCGAATGTGGACATAGAAGGGCATCAACTCACAAAGGAAATACAGCCAGAAATAGATCATGAACAAAAGAAACAAATCATGTAATAGAAAAAGCAGATCTTTTATGATCTGCTTTTTTGCTTACTATTCCCGATCAAGCTGTAAACGATTTTATAGCCGAACATTGTGGTGGTATTTGGAAAGTGAAGGAGACACTTATGGCGCCATCACTCATTTTCGATTTGTGGCAGAAGCTGCGTCATACTAGCAGGCATCCCAGGAGAAGTGATAAAGCACATCAAATGATTTTTTTGACTTTGCATTCACACCTTGATGCCAAGGATCTTGAGAATCCTTTTTAAAAATTAAGGAATTTAAAACTGATCTGTAAAAAATGCAAATGAAACAAGCACACAAAACCAGTTCTGGGTCTTGTCCAATCGATCATGATATAAATGCAAAAACAAAATGATGTGTAAAAAATAGAGTCCATGAAAGAGACTCTATTTTTTGAAATGGCTGGCTAGAAGCATATTGCAGGTTTTTATGAATACGAATCACTATCTTAATAAGCACCTATTGTGAAATGTCTGTTTCTGCATTAAAAAAACGCATTACACGTTCATTTACGTATGCGGGTTGCTCCATCGATAAAACATGTCCGGCATTTTTAATGACTTCCGCCTCAATATCAGGAACGAATGAAGAGGCTCGGTGCAGGGCTGAGTGGGGATCATAGATGACTTCATGTTCACCGAGTAATAATAGAATAGGGACTCTTGCTGATTGTAATTCCTCATCGGTAAATACATACGGAAATCCGTCTGCTTTAGGATTTGGATTTCTTGATCCATCCTGCCACATTACCCCTGCCTGAAACTGCTTCACAAAAATCGGGTGCAGCATACTGTGATCATTCATCATCCAATGTAAGAATGTTTCAACTCCATTTGGCGCTGTCAGGCCAAGAGCGTATTTGTAGAAATCGTGATGAAATGGCAAAAATGTTTCTGCCGGACTCAGTATAACTGCGCTTTTTACTCTCTCAGGCATACGTAAAAGGAAATTCATCGTATGGAGACCGCCAAGCGAAAGTCCGATGATGTGGGACTTTTCGATCCCCAGATTGTCAAACACATCAAGAAGCCAATTGGCGTAATCCGTTCTCGTACCGCTTAGATTCTCAGGAATACTCTTGTTTTTATCACCTATGATATCAACTGCATAAGTTCTGTATTTGCTGCTCCAATCGGCGATGTTGGGATACCACATCGTGGAGCTGAATAATGCTCCGTGGAGTAATACAAGCGGCGGGGCATCCTCTGGCCCGCTAGCAATCACATGTGTTTGACCAAAACGAGTAGATATGTAGAATGATTTGCAGCGGACCGGCCAAAGACTAAGGCTTTCATTATAAGTTTGATAATAGCGGATACCACTGTCACTTAATTCGGGAATACTAGATGAATGGTTTGACATACAAGTGCCCCTCTCAATTTTGTTTAAATGAATGTGCCGTTTCGTGATGGGGAGTCTGATTTTGATATAACAGAATTTATTTACAATATAATACAGAGGTTATTCAACGTCAAATCCAAGATAAAAAAGGAATAAAACGATTGGAACAGATTATTGAAAATCAATATAACAGAATATTAATCTCCTTTTTGGGAGCGCCGCAGCAATTCCAAAACCAAAAGTTGAAGCGAGCACAATGGAGGTGATCCCATCTAATATTCCATTTGTCAGGAGGTATGATAATCTCCATGCAAAGCGGCTTCAACAGGACTTAAAATTGACAGCGAACCGATACAGAATCATAGGATCGCAGTTGATAAACCCTCTGCTAAATTGCTTTGTTCACCAGCTTGTTGAATCGTAATTCCTTCATTCTAACAACTTTTCTGTTCATATGATTTATACATTCACATTAAATAGTACAGTGAGTTCCAAAGGTAAAGTTTGCGGCATAATGAAAAAGCCCCTTTTAAAAAGCAGATCTTTTATGATCTGCTTTTTTGCTTCACGTTTATTGCCTGATCATGTTGTAGGCGATTCTATGGCTACTCAATGTGGAAGTATTTAGAAGGTGAAGCCGCCATTTTGTTTTTACGCAGGTAGAGGACATCAAGCGGTATAGGGTGTGTTTGATCAAGTTAGCCGAGATAATATTTCAATCTCTCTAATCCTATTCTCAACTCGTCTAATGATTCTGTTGAAGAAAGCGCAACACGCAAATGCTTATGAGGGGTGGCAGAACCGCTCAGGAAGCGATCAGAATGAAATGCGCGGATTCCATGTTTCTTCAAATCCGTTTCCAGCTGTAACGCATCGGTATCATCATTGATGGAAAGCCATCGATAAAAGCTGAGAGGATGTCCATTCACCTCTGTTTCAGGAAAAAACTCTGCAAACATATCATTAGCCGACTGGGCAAGCTGTTTTTTTTGAGAAACAATATCATGCGCTTTTCCTGATAAAATCAGTTCTGTTATGACCTCTGCATCAAAAGAAGACGTTTTTACATTAATGTTGAACATCGCCTGATGGATTTTCTCGCCCAAGGCATCTCCATAGACCATATAGGCCACTCTTAATCCTGAACAGATTGACTTAGAGGTGCTGCAAATATATACGCTTTGTTCTGGGAGCAAGTTGAACATGGGCTCCTGATAATCAGAAATCAAGCCTGCGGTCATAAACGCATGAATATCGTCTTCGATCAATAATAAACGATGTTTTCGGATCACTGCCGCGATTTCTTTCTTTCTGGCACTCGACATCATAACAGTAGTTGGGTTACAGCAAGAAGGCATCAAAAAAATGCCATGAATGTTGAGTTGAGTACATTGCTTTTCTAGTTCGTCCGGCAGCATTCCATACTCATCTCCGGGAATCGGCACTAGCTGAATGTGGTGCATTTTTGCAAGTTCAATAAAATTTGAATACGTGTATAAGTCAGTGGCAATTCGATTCCCTGGCTCAAACAGCGCGGCCAATGAAATGGCCAGCGCATTTTGGGCACCGGAAACAATTGAGATATGGTCTTGGTCAGTTTGAATGCCAAACGATTTCATCCAGTTTAGCCCTGCTGTTTTTTGATGCGGAATGCCTGTTGGATCATTGTAATTGAGTAACTGTTTTACGTAATGTTTACTCGCAACCTGTTGAATCACTTCCGTTACAATTTGATTGGTTTCTTCAAAAGAGGCGATTAAACCAAGATCGATACAGTTGGTGATTTTATCTTTAGAAATCGTAATTGAACGAGCGGCGCTAGGAGAAACAAAGGTTCCCTTTCCGGTGACCGCATAGATCAGTCCCTTTACCTCACACACTTTATAGGCTCGGGTAATTGTAGTGAAGTTTAAGTCAAGAAAGTCAGCTAATTCTCGCTGGGGCGGGAGCTTTGTACCCGGTGCCAAAAAACCATTTTTGATATCGTGTTCAAGCAGTGCAGCGATTGATTCATAGAAAGGCCGCTTTAACGCCTCTCTTTCTGGCTTCCAAGACATTGGGTAATTGTCGAATGAATTGACCGGCATAATCCACCTCTATTGTTTCGTTTTCCATGAATGGTTTTTAAAAGGAGTGCAGCAAGTTTTCTCTATTATGATACAAAGGATAATTGTAATCCATACAATTATCTTGTTTGTTGTATGGATTTAATATGGTACTTTAAAATAAAAATGTTGCAAGGTGTGAATCTTATGACAAAAAGAAATCAAATAGGGGCTGCATTTCGTTCGGCCTTCCCGTATACGATTCCGATTTTTGCCGGATTTTTATTTCTAGGAATTGCTTATGGAATCTTTATGCATTCTATAGGGTTTAGTGCAATTTATCCGATCATCATGAGTTTTATTATATTTGCAGGATCAATGGAGTTTGTTGCCGCCCATTTCTTGCTGGGCGCGTTCAATCCGTTGAATGCCCTTTTTTTGACGTTGATGATTAATGCCCGACATTTGTTTTATGGAATTTCCATGTTGGATAAGTACAGGGGGACTGGAAAGAAAAAGCTTTATTTAATCTTCGGGATGTGCGATGAATCATTTTCTATCAATTATACCGCTAATGTTCCGGCGAATGTTGACAAGGGCTGGTTTATGTTTTTTGTGACATTGCTTAATCATTTATATTGGGTCGCGGGAGCAGCGATAGGCGGTATTTTTGGATCGTATGTGAAATTTAATACCGAAGGGCTTGAATTTGTGATGACCGCCCTCTTTATTGTGATCTTCATTGAGCAGTGGATGAAAGAGCAAAAACATCACAGTGCTCTCGCAGGCCTTGGGCTTTCAGCTGCCAGCCTTATCATTTTTGGCGGAAACCATTTCATTATTCCTGCTATGCTCGCCATTTTAGGGATACTCACTGTTCTGAGAAAACCATTAGAGAAAGCTGAGGTTTCTGTATGACGATGAGTATAACGCAGCAAATCATTACCGTTGCTATGGTCGTGCTTGGCACAATGCTGACACGGTTCCTTCCATTCATGATTTTCCCGTCTGGGAAACCGACGCCGAAATACATACAATTTTTGGGCAGGGTGCTGCCATCAGCGGTAATCGGGCTTCTGGTTATTTATTGTTTTAAAGACGTGAGTCTACTTTCTGGGAGTCACGGTATTCCTGAATTGATTGGAGCAGCTGCAGTTGCACTGCTTCACTTTTGGAAAAAAAATATGCTACTTTCTATAGCGGGGGGAACCGTTGTTTATATGGCTATGGTACAATTGTTTTTTTAACCGTATGGGGAACGATCAATGATCAAACTTTTATTGAACTTTTTAAAAATTAATGAAATTGACACAATCTTATTTTGGACTCAGCACCGTGCCAATGTATATAGCATCTGTAGTGTTTCCTTGCCATTCAAGAGGTGTCTACTTTATTCGGAGGATTTATCATGTCAAAAAAAGTGTCTGCTTCCTATATCATCATTATAGGACTAATGCTATTTGCATTGTTTTTTGGGGCGGGAAATCTCATTTTTCCGCCTATGCTTGGGCAAATGGCTGGAAAAAATGTATGGATTGCCAATGCGGGTTTCTTGGTGACAGGAGTCGGCTTGCCGCTGCTGGCAATGACTGCATTTGTTTTTTCAGGTAAAGATAATTTACAATCGTTAGCCAGCCGTGTGCATCCGGTGTTTGGCATTGTGTTTACAACGATTCTCTATCTGGCCATCGGGCCTTTTTTCGCTATCCCAAGATCGGGGAACGTATCGTTTGAAATTGGAGTGAAACCTTTTTTATCAGATGATGCAGGTCCTGCTTCATTGATCATATTTACAATATTGTTTTTTACAGTTGCATGTCTGCTATCACTTAATCCCACAAAAATAGTGGATGTGGTCGGAAAAGTTTTAACACCAATTAAATTGACATTTATCGGTTTGCTTGTAGTGGTAGCTCTTGTTCATCCAATTGGAACCATTCAAGCGCCATCAAAAGGGTATACATCGCATGTGTTTTTTAAAGGCTTTCAGGAGGGATACCTTACACTGGATGCCCTTGTAGCATTCGTTTTTGGAATCATTGTGGTGAATGCAATGAAAGAACAAGGGGCAGCCACCAAAAAACAGCTGATCATCATTTGTGCGAAAGCCACTGCGATTGCTGCGACACTTTTAGCCCTTATCTATACTTCCCTTTCATATATGGGGGCCTCCAGCGTTGAAAAGCTGGGGTTTTTAGAAAATGGGGCTGAGGTTTTGGCTAAGGTTTCATCCTATTATTTTGGATCCTATGGTTCTATCTTATTGGGTTTAATGATTACGGTAGCATGTTTGACGACAAGTGTCGGACTCATCACAGCGTGTTCTTCGTTTTTTCATGAATTATTTCCGGGCATTTCTTATAAAAAAATAGCTGTGATGTTAGCGGTGTTTAGCACACTTGTTGCAAATATAGGATTAACAGAGCTCATTAAGGTGTCCAAGCCTGTCTTAATGACGATGTATCCAATCGCGATTTCCTTAATATTTTTAACGTTTTTGCACTCTGTATTTAAAGGGAAGGCTGAAGTGTATCAGGGGAGCTTACTGTTCACGTTTATCATCAGCCTATTTGACGGTTTGAATGCAGCTGGGATAAAAATTGAAGTCGTGAATCGCGTTTTCACTCAGGTTCTTCCTATGTACAGCATAGGGCTTGGGTGGCTTATTCCAGCCATTGCAGGGGGGATAGGCGGCTATATACTGAGTATGTACCGAGCAAAAAAATCATGATTTAGCGCTGTAGGGCCGATAGAACCACTCACCTTCATAGATGGTGATTTCCCTGATCCGTGTTCTAAAGAGTTGAACAATGACTCAGATCTGCAGGTGGAATAAAGCTCTTTTCCGTCTGCTTAATTGGGGGGAGAAGCTTTGTGTATGAGATTAGCACACATAGATAAACATGAAAGCTCGATCCTTCGTGAGTTTCAGCTACAACGGTCAAAGACGAGCCCATCTCAAGTTGCGTTCATGGCACAAGCTGCAAATGATGTAAAGACATATCGTGTAACATCAAAACCTATCCAAAAGAAAAAAAGAAGACAGGGCAGAGCTGAATCAAAAGCCTCCCGTGAAGCAGCATTACACATATTAAAGCAGCAGAATAAGCCAATGAGCAGTATCGATTTGAAAAGAAGGATTGAAAAGGAAACCGGCGTACACATTTCGAATATGACATCATTTATGAATACTTTGATGAAAACACACCCCGAGGTGAGAAAGCCTTATAGAGGGCAGTACATTGTGATTTGAATGCATGGTATCAAAGACTCAGCATTACAAATGTAGATCAGAGACAGAAACACAGCGCATGTTCAGCATGATACCAAGGATCTTGACGACCTTGGTATTTTTGTTGTGAACTGCCGGCCATCGATCGGTTTATGTACAAAGACGATCGCAAAGATTGTGATGAATGAATTGACGCCCATATGACCATTCTCCGTCTGTTCAAGCAATAAAACATGGCCGGCATTCATGATTTTCGCTTAATTGATGCCGATTTGTTAAAAATGCAATCCAAATGATTGAATCACAAAAATCACAACAGGAGGGATCAACAGGGAAGGCAGCAGATTCAGTGTTTTGAACTTCTTGATTCCAAGAATGCTTAGACCTGAACTGAGGATGAGTATGCCTCCCACAATAGTAATTTCGTTAATAAGGTCTGTATTGATTGCGCTCTCCATTACTTTAGCAAATAAATAGATGGAGCCCTGCCAAGCAAACAATACAATGGCAGCTGCCGCTATCCCAAAACCAAAAGTCGAGGCGAGCACAATGGAGGTGATCCCATCTAACATACCGTTTGTCAGAAGGTACGTATAATCTCCATGCAAAGCCGCTTCAACAGGACCCAATATTGACAGCGAGCCTATACAAAATAATAAGACCGCAGTTGATAACCCCTCCGCTAAATTGCTTTTAGAAAATTTGTTCACCAGCTTGTTGAATCGTAATTCCAGATTAATGACCTGGCCAAGCAAACCTCCAATGGCTAAACTCACGATGAAAAGAATGGGGTATTTACTATCAGGCAAATGCTGTGTAACGGCGTTGATTCCCAGCGCGACTGCAGCGAATCCCATTGCCTGCATCAAAATATCCTGGTATTCATCTTTAATGCCTTTTTTGAATATCCCCCCGATTATGCTTCCCGCAATGATCATCACTGTGTTAAAAATCGTTCCAAACATAAGCTTTCTCCTCCAATAATGATTCCTGCATAAAAAATAAACCCTCTAGTTAGTAGAGAGTCAAGGGAGATCAAAAACATATTCATGAGATTATTTGATGGGCAAGAGGATTTCAGTCACATAATTGTCTAGGTTATTCGTAATGCCATAATCAATGAGTGTGATTTCGATAGAATCTCCTGCTACCTCATAATGATGCTCTTCCATATACGCCAGTAATGTTTTGTAGTATGGTTCGGCTTCTGGGTGTGACCCTCTAAACCTAATTTGCAGATATTCTCTTGAAGGGAAAATGATTTCTGATGAAGTTTTTTCATTTTCATCTTCAAGAATCATAAATATACTGGAATATTTGTCAAACTGTTTTGCCTTCACATTTGCTGCTGAAATGGATAAACCGATTTTGCCTATAAATATATCTTCGTTCACATTCAGGTGAGTTCTCAATTCCGCTAATGAATGTTCGATATCATGGCCGAGAACATATTCATGCTGTAAATAAGCCACACGAATTGCGGGAAGTTTGATTTTTGAAATGTGATGTAACGGTGTGTGAACGGCATCTTCTATATGTGTGATGCGGCGGGAGATCTTTCGTTCAATGCGTTCCAATTCTTTCTTCTTGCGGTCAATTTCAGCTTGCTGGCTTTTTAGTAAATGAAGAAGGGTATTTGTATTTTGAGAGTTATAAAAATCAAGCAGCTTATGGATTGGCAGACCTAAGGCCCTCAAATACTTGATGGTATCCAGCCGCTCAAACTGTTGGGTGGAATAATATCGATAGTTCGTTTTCTCGTCTTTATATTCCGGCTTCAAAAGACCGATTTCATCATAATACCTAAGAGCAGAGATTTTCACATTGAATAACTTTGACACTTCCCCAATCGAAAAAAATTCCTTCATTCTAACAACCTTTCTGTCCCTATGATTGATATACATCCATATTATATAGTACAGCGAGTTCTAAAGGGAAAGTTTAACAGCATAAAGCAAAAGCTCCTTTTCAAAAGGAGCTTTTCATTCTTCGAAATAAGGATTCACATGGATGAGCACTTCTTCAACATCGGAAAACTGTCTTTTGATTTCATTTCGAATTTCGCGGGCAATGTCATGTCCCTGCTTAATTGTCAAATCATGATCCAAAGATAGACGGACATCAAGCAATTTATAGTGGCCGTGTTCTCTCGCGCGGATTCTATCGATTCGTTTTACCTGATCACATTGAAAAATAACAGCTTTATATTCCTCGATCAGCTTGGGGTCAACGCTCTTTTCCATGAGCACATCAACAGACGGCCTGATTAATTCCATAGAAATCTTAAAAATGAGGTAAGCAACGATTGCACTGGCAATTGCATCGGCGTACAACAGATAGGCCCAGCCGCGGGTGTTTCCGATGATAGCCAATAGGACGCCGATAAAAGCGGCAAGGGAGGCAACGATATCGCCTTTATGATCGTATGCAATCGCTATAATCGCTTTGCTGTTCCATTTTTCCCCTTGCTTGATAGAATAACGATATAAGATTTCCTTAGCCACGTACGAAATAAGAGCCGCAAATAATGCGCTGTATTGGGGAACGCTTGGCCCTTTAACAAAGGACAGAATCGCTTCAATGAGGATATAAACGGATACGATCACTAAGATTATTCCTACAATCGCCTCACTAATGACTTCTGCTTTTCCGTGTCCAAAAGGATGGTCCTGATCGGGCGGTTTATTGGAAATGCCGATCACTGCCAAGACCGCAATCGAAGCAACGACATCTGCCGCGGAATGGATTCCGTCTGCAAAAACGGCTTCACTATCGCCTATCAGTCCAAAAAAGACCTTTCCTGCCATTAGGATCAGATTGGCGATCAATGCAATCAAAGCAACTTTTCTGCTGATTTGTTCTCTTTCACTTGCCATTTTTTCCTCCTATAAAACTGCACAAAAAAAATAGGAGTGCTCTTTAGACGCTCTCCGTATCCTTTTCTGTGTAATCACTTTGCTTATCATACCAATTCAATTTCGAGTGGGTCTATAGCAACGTTGTTTCCTGGTTACTAATAAATAAGGTAACAGAAAAAAAGTTGGAGCTGTGCTAAAAGCTCACACTGCAAACAAATGAGTTCTCATGTAACAAGGAGTGGCAATAATAATGCTGCCTTCAGCGGAAAAATTCCATCTGTTATAAAAAAACTATTGACATTAGATGATCTGTATTTTACTATTATCTCATATTCAAGATATTTTAATTCGAGATATTAAGTTAATAAGATCAACGCTCAAGGTCCAATCGCAGTCAGTTCTTTTTTTAAAATTCAATGAGATTTTTTATAGAATAATATCTCGAATTCGAGATAAGAAGGAGTGTATCGTAATGGCTGAATTTACACAGTTAGTTAATGAAAGAAGATCTGCAAGCAATTTTCTTTCAGGTCATCCAATTACAAAAGAAGACCTCAATGAGATGTTTGAATTGGTTGCATTGGCACCATCGGCTTTTAATTTGCAGCATACAAAATATGTGACGGTTCTAGACCCGGATGTAAAAGAAAAGCTGAAACAGGCCGCAAACGGACAATATAAAGTGTTTAGCTCATCTGCGGTTCTTTTGGTATTAGGGGATAAACAGGCATATCAGCAAGCGGCTGACATCTATGAAGGATTAAAGGTGTTAGGGGTATTAAATAAGCAAGAGTATGACCATATGGTTCAAGACACCGTTTCGTTTTATGAAAACAGGGGAGAGCAATTTAAGAGAGATGAGGCGATAAGGAACGCTTCACTTTCTGCGATGATGTTTATGCTGAGTGCTAAAGAAAAAGGCTGGGACACTTGCCCGATGATCGGCTTTGATGCGGAAGCTGTAAAACAGATTTTGAACATAGATGACCAGTTTGAGGTTGTCATGATGATTACAATTGGGAAAGAAAAAACAGAGAGCAGAAGGCCGCGCGGCTACCGTAAGCCTGTGAATGAGTTTGTTGAGTATATGTAAAAGGAGCAGATAAAAATGGCTAAAAAAACAATGGGAATTCATCATATTACAGCGATTGTCGGCCATCCTCAAGAGAACACAGATTTCTATGCAGGAGTGCTTGGGCTTCGTTTGGTCAAGCAAACTGTCAATTTTGATGATCCAGGTACGTATCATCTTTATTTTGGAAATGAGGGCGGGGAGCCGGGAACCATCATCACTTTCTTTCCGTGGGCTGGAGCCCGCCAAGGCGTCATTGGAGACGGCCAAGTTGGCGTGACTTCATATGTCGTGCCGAAGGGGGCTATGGCATTTTGGGAAAAGAGACTAGAAAAGTTCAACATTCCATACACCAAAATCGAGCGCTTTGGAGAACAATATATTGAGTTTGATGATCCTCATGGCCTGCACTTAGAAATCGTGGAAAGAGAAGAAGGAGCGGTTAACACGTGGACCTTCGGAGATGTAACGCCTGATGTTGCCATTAAAGGTTTTGGGGGCGCAACTTTATTATCAGCGCAGCCTGACAAAACCGCGGAGCTATTGGAAAACATTATGGGGCTGGAACGAGTCGGCAGGGAAGGAGACTTCATTCGTTATCGTTCTTTCGGTGATATCGGAAATGTGATTGACCTTAAGTTAACGCCTATTGGCCGCGGTCAAATGGGAGCCGGCACGGTGCACCACATTGCTTGGCGGGCTAGTGATGACCAAGATCAATTAGATTGGCAAAGACATATTGCTTCTCACGGATACGGTGTAACTCCTGTTCGGGATAGAAATTATTTTAATGCCATTTACTTCAGGGAACACGGGGAAATTCTGTTTGAAATCGCAACTGATCCACCGGGCTTTGCCCATGATGAATCACACGAAACAATGGGCGGAAAATTGATGCTGCCTGTGCAATATGAACCGCATCGGGCACAAATTGAACAAGGGCTGCTGCCGTTTGAAGTAAGAGAATTAGATTGATTTGACACATAAAAAAATAAAGAAACATATATTCAATTGATGATTGCTGGATGGATGGTACCGTCAGCAAAGAATCAGATGAAATCAAAGATGAGGAGAGATAAAAATGGAAGATGCAGGACTGTTGCTTATTCGGATTATGATTGGTGTGGTGTTTCTGTTTTATGGCACACAAAAATTATTCGGCTGGTTTGGGGGATACGGAATTAAAGGGACCGGACAATGGTTCGAATCAATTGGGGTAAAACCAGGTAACGCTGCGGCCGCTCTGTCAGGCCTTGGGGAGTTAGTAAGCGGAATTCTATTTATTTTAGGTGTGTTCCTCCCGCTTGGAGCTGCTATCATCACAATCATTATGCTAGGTGCGATCGTAAAAGTTCATGGAGCGAAAGGCTTTGCGAATGGCGCCGGCGGTTTTGAATATAACGTGGTGCTCATTGCCGTCTCCATAGGAGTTGCACTCATCGGTTCAGGAGCTTACGCTTTGCATTTTTAATACGAAAGTAAATCAGAACAGTTACTGTCATGCAGTAACTGTTCTTTTGTATTTACATTTTCGGCAAGCTTGCAGGTGATCTGCAAAGCAAAAAAGCGGAAATACTAAATATAAATCTGTATAGTGAATGGTATATATTAGCTTGGTCATGAAAGGCAGACCTATTTGAAGGAGTAAATGGATGAAAGAAATGACAGCATTACATTCATTAGATTCTATAGATCATTTTATCAAACAGCACCAATTCAGTTTTATCTATATATCAAGGCCTGGCTGTACAGTATGTCACGCAGTTCTGCCGCAGCTTAGAATAGTATTGGATCAGTTTCCAAACATCAAATTGGGGCATGTCAATGCTGACGATGTAGCAGAGGTTGCCGGCAAATTTTCAGTCTTTACTGTTCCCGTGCTTCTTTTGTTCATTGATGGGACTGAGTATTTGAGAGAAGCCCGCTTTGTTCATTTTGAACAGCTTGAACAAAAGCTGGATAGGGTTTATCGATTATATGAAGGCGAATAAAGGGTTTATACATTTATATTGGTCATCATGAATCCATCAGCATATTAGTACTCCTCACTTTATCATATCCTCAGCACTCACACCATCGAGCTTTTCAGAAAAGAAGCATCATATCAAACGAGACAAACGATTAAAAAAGAACTCATATGAGTTCTTTTTTTGTGGATCATGTTATTCTTCACTAGGTGAAGAAGGGTTATCATTCTGCCCTTGATCACTTGTATCATTATCACAACTTGCTGAAATAATAATGGAATTAGAAGGAGAGTAATCTCCTAATGTGAAATTGACACCGTAGTTTTTGCTGTTCGCAGTATGGCTGTTTTGCAAGTTTTGTCCGATATCTGTATTGGCGTTTTGTGTCATCCCATTTATCGTGAGATTTGAGATGTTGATTTGAGATCGCATGCTTCAAAAGCTCCTTTCATTCAGAAGTAGATGTCATAGAGGACGCTGGCAGTCTATTTACTTCTATGATATTTCGTTTTTATTTCATTGCATCAACATAATGGTAAAAATAAATGTGCCTCTTTAAGCGAGTCAATGAGCATCTCTTTTGAAGATGAACGTAACAGCATTCAAACCTATCAGCAGATTTAAAGCCGCCTGATCAAGAGGCGGCAGATCGTTATATGTCATCTATGAATTTGATGTATCGTTTTTCGTTTGCCTGAAGGATAAGATGGTCGTTTTTAATGATGAGTAGGAGCCTATAGCGGCGTAGCCATAAAACCAGCCCATAAACACGCCGGAAAAGAGGCTGTGTCGATGGCTTATGAAAACAGAAATGACAAGACCTATTATTAAAGCAACCGATGGCACAAAAGTTTTGGGGATTTTCAATAATATTTTGAGGATTTGGGTTATCACTATGATGATTGGAATGGCTATCACAGCATCCCAAAAGTTTGTATGAATAATTGGAAAAGCCATATGGCACCTCATGAAGTGTTTATTTCTTAATTTTTACGCTAAAAGCTTGGAAAGCAGCTCTTGGATCGCATATGTTACATTTTGGGCTTGATTGGCGGAGCTTGTTTGGCTTAAAGTATTGGATTCAAAAACCAAACCTGTATTACTCCCTCCTGAACCCTCTGTTGTTTTAGACACAGAGAACGGGCTGATGGAAACTGCAAATCCGTTATTAAAAACGCTGTTCCCGGATATCGAATGAATATAAACTGGGCATTTCATCATTCATCTCTCCTCTCCGTTATGACTGTTTATACAATATGGTGTGTGAGCAGCAGTTGCTTAAACAAAACGGCAAAAACTTTCAGTAAGAGACAAAAACCTGCAAAATGCCACAAGCGTCTTTTGTTAATGCAGCTTTTTAGGGACGTTTTTTTTATTTTTTTTACCAACTTCATCAAAAATATTCTGATTGCCAGACTGGGCTTGTCCATCCTTATTTATGAAATCGGGGTGAATGAGTTTTTTCAAATCCCTGACTGTTAAAGGCTTGGCGTCATCAGTTAATTCAATTCCTAATTGCCCGTTGGCCTCTAATGTCGCTATTTTAACATCTTGTATAGCCGTAACGCCGTGAAGCCTTAGCTGCATTTCAAGCTGGTCAGCTGTAAGTCTCATCTTCTTTAAGTTTTCGATATGAAGCTGTCCGTTTTCAATGACGATTTTTGCTTTTCCGGTTAACATCTTTTCAATGATGTTCGATTTCATTTGGATCCATTCCATAACGATGAGTGTGCTTGTGAAAATTGCCGCTGCAATTAATGTTTTGAAGAGGCTGTACTCGATGATTGGCTGAACGATAATCGTTCCGATCGAAATCATGACAACCGTTTGAGTTGACGTCATTTGTGCGATTGATTTCCTTCCTGAAATTCTCAGCAAAATGACCCCGGCTACAATGAGAACAAGAGATTCCCAAGTGAACTTCATGCTACCACCTGACCAATGAGGAATTAGATTTGTCCTGGGATTGGCTTTCCTTCTGGCCAATCGCAATTTAATATATCCGAAAGGCAGCCGGTTCATTCTGCTCTAAACCGAACAATATTTTTGGGGTAGATGGGATATATTAAGCCCAACAATGATATCGGCAGGAGTTTTTTGGCCAACACAATCTGGGAAGCGGGGAGCGCCATAACATGATTGAACTAGAAGTTGTCATTAGAACGGTTGCCAGCTTTGGATTGCTGTTAATCGCAGAACGGATTTTAGGCAAACAGACAATTTCTCAAATGACGATTTTTGATTTTATTGCGGCGATCACATTAGGGGCGATTGCTGCCGGATTAGCTTACAATACTTCAATAAAACCGCACAATATGGCCATTTCGTTTAGTATTTTTGTGCTAACCATTTTTTTGATTTCGTTCCTGTCGATAAAGAACAGGAAGCTGAGAAAATTTTTTGCCGGAGATCCTACAGTGCTGATTCAAAACGGGAAGATACTTGAATCGAATATGAGGAAAATGCGTTACACACTTGATTATTTAAATCAGCAATTACGTGAAAAAGAAATATTTAATATCGAAGAAGTACTTTTTGCAATCCTTGAAACGAATGGTCAGCTGACTGTGTTAAGAAAACCGCAATTCCGGCATGTAACCAAACAGGATTTAATGATTGCGGTAAACCAAGAACACAGGCTTCCGATAGAGCTTATTATGGACGGAGAAATCATTCAGAATAATTTACAGCAGAATCGATTGACAGAATCCTGGCTTTTGGAAGAATTGCGAAAAAGAGACATAAAGGTGAAAGAGACCGTATACGCAGTGCTGCTTGGTAATGGGGATATTTATGTGGATCAATATAAAGACCATATATCAGCCCCTGTGGATAAGGAATGAAAGGAACCATCTTAAAGCCCTTTTTGCAACGGGATGGTTTCGACTTGTCTTGGGTACGAAATGTGGAGAAGCCCGTTTAACAGCTGAATTTGTAATAAATGGGATTCGGTGGCTTCAGGAAGCTGAATGGTTCGCTCAATTTCTCCGTAATACCGTTCACGCAGCACCACCATTTCGTCTGGAAAAACAGGCGTGAGCGTTCCTTTGATCAACAGCTGGGTTTTAGATAATAAGCGGATTGTTAATTCTTCCTCATACACACCGGGCATTTCCACAATGATAAAATTATATTCTTCATCTTGATAAAAGTCGTAAACAAACGTAGAAGCTTCGGAATCAAAAAAATGTTCCGGGGCTTTATACTTGAGCACATTTGTCCAAAAGTCACTTTGTTTATATTCATTCGTAATCTCAAGCCACTTTCGAATTTTTTCGAAATCCATATGAGATTCTCCTTAAATTTGATTTGCAATCGGCGCAGAAGGGTTTCCGATTTGGTCTTGGTCACTAACGTCTGAATCAATATTTCCAGTGTTCAAAAGTGAAGACGTAGGCGAAAGATCCCCTAAGGAAAAGTTTGCTCCAAAATATTTGCTGTTCGCAGTATGGCTGTTGTGCACAGTCGGACCGACATCTATATTTCCGTTTTGCGTGACGCCGTTGATCTTAATATTTGCGATGTTAATTTGATATGGCATAGACGAAACCCCTTTAATCTAAAATTGGCGGTGGTGCAATCGGAGGAGCATTAACATTGGATGTATCAGAGTTGCCGATAGATGTCTGGTCATTTACATCAGGATCGTTTAAGAAGTTTTCCATAACCGATTCTGTAGGTGAGGTATCACCGAAAGAAGAATTGGTCCCTTGAGATTTTTGATTGTTGGTAGGGCTGTTATAAGCAGCTTCGCCTATTGTAATTGAACCATTGCCCGAAATACTGTTGATCTTCAAATAATATAGGTTGATTACTGTAGACGGCATCCCATCACACCCTTCCATCTTTCTGTACAGTACATTATGCGCCGCTGCACCCAATTGTTCCTTGCATTTGCTGGCAAAACTCTATCTGGCCCCGGAGTGATGCTCGTTAGAAAAAAAGAATAAAGTTTGTCACAGCCTGAATGTCAATCTATTCAGCAAATACTTATCAGTGAATGAAAAGCCATTGATATAGGAATCAATGAATTGATTGAGTTATTCGAAATACATGAGGCCTTTAATAAAGGAAGCTGGCAAACAGGATCAGTTTGAAATCATTGACAAGGAAGCTAGTGCCATGAAATAATACTCACGAATAACATTACTCGTGAGTATTATTTTTTGGGGGTGGTCCTCGTTGGAAAGTAAAAAAGGACGTAAAGGAGAAGAAAGCCGAAAACGATTACTCAAAGCTGCCGCTAATGAATTTTCGATTCGGGGATTCCATGACACGAAGATAAGTGAGATTGTAAAAAAAGCTGGGTTCACACAGCCTTCATTTTATCTGTACTTTCAAAGCAAAGAAGCCATCTTTGAGGAGTTAATCACCGATTTTCACTCCCGATTAAGAAAGCTGACAGAGTCACTTCTTCTGGAAAACGGATTACACACGGAGGATGTGTCAAAACGGGTGCTGTCTGCTGTGGAAACTGTTTTTCAATGTCTGGCTGAAGACAAGGATGTAACCAGGATCGGCTTTTTTCTCAACCCGGAAGCGAAACAAATGAAAAAAGACCTGGCGATGGTTTTGAAAGAAAACCTAGAAGCAGAACAGAGGCTTGGCTATTTTCACTCCGAGCTGGACATGGAAACGGTCGCTGAATGTTTGATCGGCATGATTGAACATTTAACCGATTCCTTTTTGTTAACCGGAATCAAAGATCCGGCAAGCCTCGCAGCAGAGGTTGTGAATCTTTTAATATACGGGATGCTTCCAAAAGGGAGTGACGTAAGATGATATCTATTATTTTGAAAGTCAGTTTGGCAGTTTTTATGCTTGTGGGAGGCATCATCAAGGTAATCCGCGTTCCCTTTCAAGTTGAGCATTGGCGGCATTATCAATATCCATTATGGTTTCTGACTGTTACTGGCATCCTTGAAATAGCCGGGGCACTTGCTATGACAGCGGGAATTTGGAATCGGTATGCAGCGTTAGGAGCAGGTGTGCTGTTTGTCGTTCTCATGGCGGGAGCAATTCATGCGCATATTTTTCGAGCGCGGCAATCGATCCTTATGACAATACCTGCGATGATCTGTTTGATTGTGTCTATCATGATAATCATGGTGTAACAAACCTATATGCAGGAGATCTCCTTCTCTTATTGAATAATAGAAAGTCCCAGGTATTAACCGGGTAATTGAAATAGAGCTTCATTTCTGCGTTATTCGTCCGGCACCAGCTGGGCTTTTTTTATAAAGGAGGAGTACAGAATGACATTAACTTTAGAAGCCATGACTTTGAAAGAATTCGAAGCCTTTCGCGGGATGTCCGTGCAAAATTATGCGAAACAAAACATAACGTCGGGAACTTGGACGGAAAAAGAGGCGCTTGAGAAATCGGAGCAGGCATATGAGAACATGATTCCGAACGGGCGAGACAGCAGCAATCATTATTTTTGGAACATCACAAATGACCAAGGGGAAAGAATGGGCTGGCTCTGGCTGTATGCTGATCCGTTTCACCCGCAAAAGGAAGCGTTTATCTATTCCTTTGGATTGTATGAAGCCTTTCGCGGAAAAGGACTTGCTCAATTGGCGCTTCAAAAGCTTGATGAAAGAGCAAGAGAGCTTGGCGTGGAAAGGCTGGCTCTTCATGTGTTTGCGCACAACGAGACAGCCGTCTATCTTTATCAGAAGATGGGCTATGCCATGACCAATATTCGTATGCGGAAACAGCTAAGCTGAAAAGCCGCTACGTTACCCAAACACAGCATGCCTATCTGGAAGCGATGATAGGGGATACTATAAGTCATCTTTTTGAAAATAAAAAGAAAAAGGACAACAGCTGTTGTCCTTTTCAATGCCGCTTGAACTTTGCCTCTCAGCCTTTTTTGTCTTGATGATCCAGCGCTTTGATTTGTTTCGTAAGCTCATGGAAAGCTTGATCAAGCTCCTTATACCCTTTATCATTTGGCGTCATAAAACTGAGCTTTCCCAGCACTTCTTGTCTTTCTGTCTCAAGCTTTAACCGAAGCTCCTCCCGCTCATTTCTTTCTGAAGGAGTGTCGTTTAACTGCTTTTCGATGCCGTTGTTTGAAATGACGAGTTTACTGTTTGTTGTTTTTTCGAGAAAGTAGCGGTCATGTGAAACCGCCAGCAATGTGCCGCTGTATTGTGACAGTGTTTCTTCCAGCTGTTCACGTGACGGCAGGTCGAGGTGGTTTGTCGGCTCATCTAAAATCAGCACATCTTTTTCCTCCAAAATATATGCCATCAGCTTGATCTTTACACGCTCACCCATACTCATATGCTTGATCGGTTCAGTCCATTGGGCGGCTGTAAAGCCTAAGTGCCTCATCAGATTTTGAACGTGCCCCCTTGCTTTGAATGTTTCATTCTCAAATAACTCTTCCGGTGTTTGTTCTAAAGGCAAATCAAACACCTCCTGCGTTAAAAAGCCGATGTTTGCGGACGGCGACACCCATACACTTCCTTCTGCTGTTTCCTGTCCCAGAATGATGTTTAGTAATGTCGTTTTTCCGCTGCCGTTGGGGCCTAAGATGGCAACCTTTTCGCCATGCTGAATCGTAAAGTTGGCGTTTTTAAAGAGAGTCCTTTCTCCAAAAGCCTTCGTTACATTCTGAACTTCCAAAAAACGTTTTCCTGTTTTGTGGGTTGTATCGATTGAAAAGCTGACTTTATATTCTGGGGTAACGGGTTCCGCCTTTGCTTTTTCCAGCTCTTTTTCCAGCCGCTTCCGCTTGGATTTTATTTGGGCATCCGTACGCTTCGCTTTTACCCGGTGATATTCTTTAAACCCCTCCTTTTTCGTCGATTGGGCGTGGGCTTTTTCCGACCAAGAAGCGAGCTCATTCATTTGTCCTTCAATTCGTTCAACCATTTTTTGCTGCTTTTCATATTCGCGCTGCTGGGTGAGTCTTCTCTTCTCCCGGAACTTCATATACCCGGAGTAATTCCCTTTGAATTCAACCAGCGTCTGATCCTCGAGGGACCATATTTTTGTTGCGGCTTCGTCTAAAAAATATCGATCGTGAGAAACGAGAATCACAGTGCCGCTATAATGTTTCAGCTGTTGGATGAGAAATTGCAAGCTTTTTTCATCAAGGTGGTTTGTCGGTTCATCTAACAGCAGCAGATCTGCATCCTCTGAGAGTCCTTTCGCCAGCCGCGCTTTCAGTTTTTCACCGCCGCTTAACTGATGAAATTCACGAAGGGGCACATGCCATTTCTCCAGTAACTTCTTTTCGGCAGGTGTCTGATTGGCAAAGGAATACGCCGCGGTTTCCTGTTCGACCAAAGCCATTTTTATATCCGCCCGAAGGATTTGTCCTTGTGCAGGGGCCAAGTCGTTGTGAATAAGGTGCAGCAGCGTAGATTTCCCAGCGCCGTTTTTGCCGATAATCCCAATGATATCTCCTTGCTGAACACTGGCATTTACGTTTTTAAAAACAGATAGATCCTTCACTTCGTAGCTCACGTTTGTTAATGTTATAATCTCTTTCATCCATATCCCTCGCTTTAAAGGGAGAATAAAAAAATCCTCCCAAATGTGTTGGAAGGATTAGCCGTGCCTGTGCATGATCAAATAAGCTATTCTTTATAAATAGCGGTGTCGTATATATAGAAAATGGGCAGACTAATCCTATTTTTTCTGATTTGAAATATTGATTTCAAACGGTAAAAATAAGATTAGTTAATCATTGTCCACCCATCATCCCTTCTTGTTTTGATTACAAACACTATAGCATACCTTCAAATTCAAAAGCAAAGGTCATTTTCATCAAAAAAACTCCTGCTCTCATTTTTGAGGCAGGAGTTTCGAATCTTATTGATGCTTCGCTTTTCTCACTTTATAAATCACAATCAGCAAAATAAACCAAACCGGTGTGACAAATAAGGAAACACGAGTATCCTGTGCCAGTGCCAGCACAACCAGAACAAACGCCAGGAACGCAAGAATCAGGTAATTTGTAAACGGATAAAGCGGAAGCTTAAACTTGTTTGTTTTCGCTAATTCAGGTCTTGTTTTACGGTATTTCAAATGGCAGATGACCGTAATCCCCCAAATATAGATAAAGCATACGGTTGAAATACTTGTGATCAGGGTGAATACGCCTTCTGGCATGATGTAGTTTAACGTAACACCGATTAAAATCACGATAGCTGAAAAGAATAAAGCATTTCTAGGCACTTTACGCTGAGTCAGTTTCGCCATTGACTCAGGCGCATTGTTATCTTTCGCCAGGGAATAGACCATACGGCTTGTACTGAATACAGCGCTGTTGCATGCTGAAGCAGCGGATGTCAACACAACAAAGTTGATAATACTTGCAGCCCCGACGATGCCAACCGCAACAAATACTTGTACGAATGGGCTTTCGCTAGGGTTGATGACATCCCAAGGATAGATGCTCATAATCACGAGAAGAGCACCGATATAAAAAAGCAGTACACGGACAGGGATATTGTTAATCGCCTTAGGGATTACTTTTTCAGGGTTTTCTGTTTCACCGGCCGTAAGCCCGACAAGCTCAATGCCGACAAAAGCAAATACAACCATCTGGAACGAGAGGATAAACCCGTGCATGCCATTCGGGAACAGGCCTCCATGGCTCCAGAGGTTTGTGAAGCTGGACACTCCTGAGCTTGTGGAAAAGCCTTTGAAAATCATCACAAGACCAATGACGATTAACGCCAAGATGGCAATGACTTTAATCAAAGCAAACCAAAATTCTAATTCTCCAAAAAGCTTGACTGTCGCCAGGTTCATAATCAGTAAAATAATAAGAGCGATTAAGCCGGGCACCCATTGCGGCACACCAGGGAGCCAATATTGAGTGTAAAGCCCGACGGCTGTCAGATCAGCCATCGCAATGGAAATCCAGCAGAACCAATATGTCCAGCCGGTGATAAAGGCTGCCATATCGCCTAGATAGTCTTGTACAAAATCCACAAAAGAGTGGTAGTTCAAATTTGATAACAGCAGTTCACCCAGCGATCTCATAATTAAAAAGCAAATGATTCCTGTGATCATATAAGCAAATAAAATCGACGGTCCGGCAAAATGAATCGATTTGCCTGAGCCGAGAAATAAGCCTGTCCCGATAGCCCCGCCGATGGCGATAAGCTGGATATGCCTGTTTTTCAAGCCTCTCTGCAATGTTTGCTGATTTATATTGTCTTTCGTCATGTCGTCTGTCACTTTATGTGTTCCTCCATTAAAAATTGATTATTGAGTCAGCAACTATTTTTAATGATTATTATAACACTAAAATTTCTATCTTTTTTACTATAAAGGGTATATGAAAGGAAATTTTAATGTGATTTGGACTATTCAGCAAAAGAAAGCAGCTCCATGTAGGAGCCGCTTTCCTATGCCTGTTCAGTTTTTTGCATGTACAGGTAAAGCCCATAATCTGTCGGTGCGGATGCGTATCCTGCCTGCCGCAGCATTGCCGTGATATTGCCGCGGTGGTATGTTCCGTGATTGACAACGTGGGGAATCAGTTCGGAAACAGTTGTTTTCATGATTCCGCCTGAGGGATTTTGAATCTGGAGGGGCTGATTGAGCTGTTCTTTTTGCTGTAAAAATAGTGTGTAGCGCTCGGATAACTTCAGAAACAGGTCTTCCATTTCCTCCATTTCTTTTGCCGCTGTCTGTTCTTTTAGCTGCTCAGCTAACGCCAAAGCATCGCTCATCGTTTTGCCGGAAAATACTTCAATCCAGCCGAGATCAGAAAGGTAAACATGAGACAATACATGGGATATCGACGGAAACACACTTTGAATGTCTTGATGGTATACCTCTTTTGGAAGCTCTTTTAATCGGTTGAAGATTTGCTGATTGGCCCAGATGTTATATTGATACAATTTCAGTGCAAAATCTGACATGTCAATTTTCCCCTTTCACGGTTATAACTCCTATTATACACGAACGAGTGTTCCGGGTGTTCACAAATAAAATATGTTGACAGATATAGTTTAGAGGAATAAACTAATTAACATTAATCATAAAGTTTAGCAGGGTAAACTACAATGAGGAGGGGAAGATGTTGAATGAACAAAAGCTATGTCAGGCGATAAACCTGTTTGTGGAAGTCCTGCTTGAAGGGACAGAGTTTGTGCATCGTGAAATCAATCAGGATGTCTTCAAGCATATCTCCAGAGAACAGGCAGACCTGTTAAAAATTTTAAAGGTCAAGGGCCCAACCTCTCCCGGCAGTCTGGCCATGTATCAAAATGTACATAAGAGCGCCATCTCTAACAGGCTGAAAAAGCTGCTCGATAAAGGATGGGTTGAATGGGATGACTGTCCGGCAAAAAGTGATAAGCGCTCTAAGCTTATTAACATCACAACCAGCGGTGAAAAAATTCTCGAAGAATTAGATTCCGCCATCTTTAACGCGCTCAAAGAGCTGATCGATGATATAGATGAGGAACACGTAAATTCCATCATAGAGATATTCACCATTTTAAAAAGCAAATTTAAAGGAGGAGATTCTGCCGAATGAGAGCCATCATCAAATTCAAGTGGGCAATTGCAGCCATTATATTAGCGCTTACCGTCGTATTGAGTTTATTTTCTCCGAACTTAACGGAGCTGGCCAATCAAAAGGGGCAGGCCCAGCTTCCCGCTAATGCTGTTTCAGAAAGGGCAAATGCCATTTTAAAACAAGCGGGAGAAGACAATAATTCGATCAGTGTTGTCTTTACATTAGACCACGCTTTAAAGAAAGAAACAGAGGATCAGCTCCGGACAATGATCGATAAAATCAAAAAGATCGACGGTGTAGAAGAGGTAACATCTCCTCTGTCAGCGGAAAAAGAAGTCAAAGACCAGTTGATGTCGAAAGACAAGAAAACCGTTCTCATTCCTGTCACGATTACAGGTTCTGATAAAAAGGCGGAAAAAATCGCGGACGAGATTTATCAAATCGTTCCCGATGATTTGACGGCATATATTACGGGAGCTTCCCTTATTAATCAGGATTTCGCTCACAGCTCAGAGGAAGGGCTTAAGAAAACGGAAGTGATCACAGTCTGCCTGATCATCGGTTTACTGCTGATCGTGTTCCGATCTGTTGTGACGCCTTTTATACCGATTGTAGCAGTGGGTTTTTCTTATCTGATCAGTCAATCCATACTTGGCATCCTTGTATACTATGTTGATTTTCCTATCTCGACGTTTACGCAAACCTTCTTAGTCGCGATTCTGTTCGGCATTGGAACAGATTACTGTATTCTGCTGCTTACACGATTACGTGAAGAATTGGCAAACGGGCATGACAAAAAAGAAGCGGCGCTTATCGCTTACCGCACAGGGGGAAAAACCTTATTCATCAGCGGATTCGCGGTATTAATCGGATTTTCCGCGTTAGGATTTGCGAAGTTTGCGATTTTCCAATCCGCCGTAGGAGTAGCGGTCGGTGTGGGAATCTTAATGATCATTCTCTATACACTGCTGCCATTATTTATGGTGACACTGGGTGAAAAATTATTCTGGCCATCAAAGAAAGTGCTGTCGCACAGTGACAACAAATTATGGGCGTTTCTCGGCAGACACTCCGTTGCGCGTCCGTTTCTGTTCATTGCCATCACGGTGGTGATTACGCTTCCGTTCATCTTGACCTATGATGACCAGATATCATTCGATTCAACTGCGGAAATCAGCAGTGATTATCAATCAATCAAAGCTCTCGAGGCCATCAAGGACGGATTCGGGGAAGGAAAAGCGTTCCCGATCAACGTTGTCGTAAAAGGAGACAAAGATCTCACAACAGCTGATACAATCCCTTATCTCGGAAATATCAGCAAAGCGATCGAGAAAGTCGATCATGTTGACTCTGTCATGACCATCACTCAGCCGACTGGTAAAAAAATCAAAGATTTATATATTGATAACCAGCTAGGATCGGTTTCAGACGGGCTGGATAAAACGGTAAAAGGGATTGCCGATGTCCAAAATGGATTAACAGATATAGAAAACGGCCTGAATCAAATGGCAGGGCAAACCGGCTCGGCCTCAAATAGCGGCTCTGGCGGTTCACTGGGTGATGCCGCAGATGGTTTGGGCAAAATCAATCAGCAGCTGCAGCTCGTGAGCAAACAGATTTCCCAAACTGGAAATACCGCACAGACCGTGCAGCAGCTTACAGCAATCAGCGGACAGCTTGGCCAGATTCAAACCGGCCTTGAACAAGCAAACCAGCAGCTCTCAGGCCAGCAGGCACAAGCCGGAACATTGACAGAAAGCCTGAAGAAGCTGTCAGAAGGCGTGAAGAGCGCAAATGAAGGCCTGACGAAAGTCTCTGACGGCATTACAGCTTCCAGTGATATGTTAGAGGACATGAGCAAAAGTCCAACTGTAAGAGATACAGGCATATTCATTCCTGGTCAAGTAATGAAGGACAAAGACTTTAAGAAGTCAATTGACCAATATTCCTTTGCAGACGGAAAAGGTGTTCAATTAAGCGTCGTTCTGGATTCAAATCCGTACTCAGAACAAGCTATTACGACAATCAACCAAATCAAAAAAGCTGTCGCAAACGAAGTTGATGGCACTCCTCTGGAGGATGCCCAGATCGTGTACGGCGGAGTCACGAGTATGAATGCGGACTTAAAAGAGCTGTCCACAACGGACTTCTCCAGAACGATGGTGATCATGATTATAGGCCTGTTTGTCGTGTTAACCATTTTGTTCCGCTCCATGATCATGCCGATTTATATGATCGCGTCACTGCTGCTGACGTACTATACGTCCATATCTATCACAGAATTGATTTTTGTAAACGGCTTAGGAAACGCCGGCGTCAGCTGGGCAGTACCATTCTTTAGCTTTGTCATCCTGATCGCATTAGGGGTAGATTATTCGATCTTCTTGCTGGATCGATTTAAGGAAGAGGTGCACCTTGGCATTCAGCAAGGTGTTGTCAGGTCAATGAGCAAAATGGGATCTGTCATTATTACAGCTGCCATTATACTGGCCGGTACGTTCGCGGCGATGATGCCTTCAGGCGTCAATACGCTAATGCAGGTGGCAAGTGTTATCATTATCGGGCTCTTGCTATATGGCCTTGTCATTCTTCCGCTCTTTATTCCGGCAATCATTGCGACCTTCGGAGAAGGAAACTGGTGGCCGTTCGGCAGGAAGAAAATAAAAGAATAATAGAAAGAAGAGTGATGAGTGGTCATCACTCTTTTTTCATGACTAAACGACAAAATCAAATCAAGGGTTAACTTCAGACATGTTAACCAAAAGGTCAGACGATCGAACGGCGGCTATACTTAAAATTAAAGAGCCCGGAAAACATTCCTGGGCTCTTTGTTTTATTTCCATTCTGCAATTGTATCAATCGGCAGGCGGTAGGAAGCATAGCCTTCGTCTGCTGCTTTTCCGATAGAAAGCAGCATGACCGGTACATAACGTTCTTTATCCAATCCGAAGGTTTCCGCGATGTTTTCTTTATCGTATCCGCCGATCGGGTTTGTATCGTAGCCGTGTGCGCGTGCAGTCAGCATCAGCTGCATGGAAACGAGGCCTCCGTCAATCAGGATCGTTTCGCGGTTCACCTGTGCCGGAAGCTTTTCAAAATGAGCGGTCAGCGCGGCGATTTGTCTGTCTTTGACCTCCTGCGGCATATAACCGAGTTCAACGGCTTTAGAATAGATTTCTTCTAAGTAGTCATCATTGTTCATGTCTGCAAATACAGCGATGACAGCAGATGATGTTGTGACTTGTGTTTGGTTAAAGCTTGCGAGCGGTGCGAGCTTTTCTTTTCCTTCCGGGCTGTCAATAACAAGAAAACGCCATGGCTGCGCGTTAACAGAAGATGGCGCAGTTGTTGCTTCCTCTAAGATTTCTGTCATCTCTTCTTTGCTGATTTTCACTGTCGGATCATAGTTGCGAATAGAACGGCGGCCTTTCATAATTTCCATAAAATCGTTTGTTTTGATCATGTTGATACACTCCTCTTATGCTTCAATATTGTTTATGTTGTTCCGCATGCGCCCCAGCACATCAATGAGCAGGCGGCGCTCTTCTGCGCTTACATTTGCGAGCATTTCCTTCATGAAACGCTCCTTTTCTTTCTTAGAAGACTCGATTCGCTCTCTTCCCTGATCTGTAAGCCGAACAAGGGTGATGCGATTGTCCTCAGGCTTGCGCCGTCTTGACACCATGCCTTTGGCTTCCAGCTGTTTCAGATGTCTGGTAACGGCTGCGCTATCGATATTTACTTTCTTTTGAAGGTCGCTTTGACTGATCTCATCTGCATGATAAAGCAATGTCAGCAATTCCAAACGAGATTGGCTGATGCCCGTGCATGCCTCGAACTTCACACCAATCACCTTGTTCACGCCTTGCAGCTGATACAAAATCTCGGCTTCCTCTGAACAAAATGACGCCAAAACCCATACCTTCTTTCTGTCAAAATTATTAATTGATATATCAATGATTGACATGTCAATTAATATACAACGATTGATTTCATCTTGCAAGTCATTTGCGTTTTTTTAAAAATTTCCAGTATATAAAACTCGCTAGGCTAGAGCTTAGCAAAAAAAGCTGGCCGTTTCTTCAGATGGCGCTGATCACGATGATTCCCCGGCCCATTCCCTTTTGAGGTGTTTGGAATATCGCTTTGCCGAGCCAGTACTCAAGCGGCTTTCATAGGTTGAAAGTTATGATACAATATACAAATGTTTCACAGCTTCAATCCATTATTGGAGCTGACATCCATTATATAAGGGATTAGGTTGAAGGGAAGGTTTGATAACATGCAGCACAATCCAACTGGAAAAGAACGCTTGGCACTGGCGTTTCTGCTCGGCATGCTTGCTATATTGGGCCCGCTTAATATAGATATGTATTTGCCAAGTTTTCCTGAAATCGCGGAAGATTTATCAGCGAGTGCTTCACTTGTTCAGTTAAGTTTAACAGCCTGTCTGGTCGGACTTACGATCGGCCAGCTGATTGTCGGGCCGGTCAGTGATGCGCAGGGAAGACGAAAACCGCTATTAATCTGTATTTTTTTATTTGCGTTATCCTCTCTGTTTTGTGCACTATCGCCCAATATTACAACTTTAGTGGCAGCGCGTTTTTTACAGGGATTCACTGCTTCCGCAGGGCTTGTCCTGTCTCGCGCAATCGTCCGCGATGTGTTTACCGGAAGAGAGCTTTCTAAATTTTTCTCGCTGCTCATGGTGATTACCGCCGTGGCGCCGATGGTTGCGCCTATGACAGGCGGTGCCATTTTGCTTTTGCCGTTCGCAACGTGGCATACAATTTTTCATGTCCTAATGATCATTGGATTTTTGCTGGTTCTTCTGATTGCATTGAGGTTAAAAGAAACGCTTCCGCCGAAAAAACGGATTCCAAGCTCAATCGGAACATCCGTCAAAACGATGGGCAGCCTGCTGAAGGATCGGTCCTTTATGGGGTACGCGTTAACTGTCGGGTTTATTCACGGAGGAAGCTTTGCATATGTGTCCGGTACGCCTTTTGTATACCAGGATATCTACGGGGTGTCTCCGCAGGTATTTAGTATCCTTTTCGGCATTAACGGCCTGGCCATTATATCAGGCAGCTTTATCATCGGGCGCTTCGGCGGAATCATTCACGAAAAAAGCCTGCTTCGCATGGCGGTCATTACGGCTATGATTGCGACGGCTGTGCTATTAACCATGACCATCATTCACGGTCCTCTTGCCACATTAGTCATATCCATTTTCATTTACATGATTACGATCGGCATGGTTCTGACCAGCACGTTCACGCTGGCCATGGAAAAGCAGGGGCACCGCGCCGGAAGTGCAAGTGCACTGCTTGGAATGCTTCCGCTGCTCCTCGGTTCGATTGTGTCACCGCTTGTTGGCATTAATGAGACAACAGCCGTTCCGATGGGAGCGATTATGTTTGTGACAGCTGTCATCGGCTCACTGGCGTTTTTTGGATTGACGAAAGAACGAGTAGGGCAGAATTCATAAAAAAACCTGACATGACGTCAGGTTTTTTTTGTTTTATTTAGAATAACAACAGCAGACCCGCAATCGCAGGAGTCAAAAAGATGGCTGATTTCAAAACCACCTTTGGCATGAGGTTGGTGAATTTGGCGCCTACATAGGCACCGCACATTGTTCCGACCAGAACTTTAATCAGCAATACATAATCGACGAAACCTTCGGTGATATATCCGATGCCTCCGCCAACTGCCAGAGGAATGATCACAAGCATCGTCGTTCCGACAGAATGGCGGATGGACAGATTCAGCATAATCATTAACCCGATTTGGATAAAAGGTGCCGATCCAATGCCGAATGTTCCGGAAAGTACACCTGCTGCAATTCCTAAGATAACCGCTCTCGTATACGTTGAAAGAGTGCTTTGATTCATTTGAGCCTTCTCTTTTAAAATAAATAATCTAATCAAAATAAGAATCGCTGATAAGAATAACATTCCAGCCGTCAAATAATGAAGCAAATCAGCCGGAATAAAAGATGTCAGCTTGGCGCCGAAAAATGAGCCAACCGCAGCAAAGCCTCCGACTATTAAGCCGATTTTCATTTGAATGTTGCCCTCGCGATAGTGGCTGTATGCCCCTGATAAGCTTGTAAAAGCCATGCCTGCGAGAGAAGTGCCTAAAGCCGTATGGATCGGGATATGAAAAAGCAGCGTTAAAAGAGCAATGACAAAGCCCGCTCCACCGGCGCCAATAAAGCCTAAAATAATTCCGAGAAGAAACATAACAAGAATAATGAGCATATTTTTTCCTCCATTGAAAAGATGTAAAAATGTAATCGTGCGCTATTCTGGCGGAGGTATCGTGTCCTATTGACGAAAAAACACGCCGGTTTTCTAGTTGTCAGTAGTCCGTCGACCGTCGTTCAGCAAACATATCGTACCTCAAATTCTGGGATCTGACAAGGCAGTTTGTTGCTTCCCATTACCATCTGTTATATGATTTTGATGAAGAAAAGCCCTTGAATATATTCAAAAGAGGTATTATATATGGACGATTTTAAATTAGATAAGCCGACTCCCTACTACCTGCAATTTTATAATCAGCTGAAAAAAATGATCTTTAACGGGACTTTTAAGCCTGGGGAACGGATAAACGAAACACAGCTGGCCAAAAGCTTTGGCGTCAGCCGCTCGCCGATAAGGGAAGCCATGCGATTGCTTGAGAAAGATGGTTTGTTAAAAGCGGATGACCGAAATGGATTTTCGATCACGTCATTAACGGCAAAAGATGTAGATGAGATTTATAAAATCAGAATTCCGCTCGAGCAGCTGGCAGTCGAATTGGTCATAGACGAAGCGGATGAAGAAGAGCTGACCATACTTGAAAAGCAGCTTGAAGAAACAGAGAAAGCGATTCACAACGGCACGGAAGATACGGAAATCATTCGTTTAAACCAAAAATTTCATGAGCTGCTTGTTGATTTCAGCCATAACCGACATTTGAAAAATTTGCTTGAGCATGTAAATGATCTGATTCACTTTTGCAGAATCCTTAATTATACCGGCGACCATCGTGCAGAAACGATACTACGTGAGCACCGCAGGATATTTGAAGAAGTGAAAAAGAAAAACAAAGAAGCAGCCAAACAGCATGTGCTGGCTCATTTCAATCATGACTGTGAGCATTTGAAGCATGTGCTTGAAGAAGGAAAAGAGAATTGATTGTATGATCCGGTACCAAGGGGGAGCAGAACCCTTGGTATTTTTTTATGCATTCACCACATATCTAAGCGGCCCCGTTAATAAGATTTTATGATGGTTTGACTAACGAATAATGGGGGTTAAACATGTTTATCCATATCGTCGGGCCTGGTGATTCTTTGTTTTCGATAGGCAGAAGATACGGTGCTTCTGTTGATCAAATAAGGGGTGTGAATGGTTTAGATGAAACGAATATCGTGCCGGGGCAGGCTCTGCTTATCCCTCTTTATGTATATACAGTCCAGCCGGGAGACACGCTTACAACCATTGCGGCAAAAGCGCTTGTTCCATTAGAGCGCCTGCGGGCAGCCAATCCGGGCATCAGCCCAAATGCTTTACAAGCGGGATCAAAAATAACGATTCCTTCGATCTCAAATTACATTGCGGGAACATTAAGTTTTTACGTGCTCCGAAATCCTGACCTCGATCGGGAGCTAATCAATGATTATGCGCCATACTCGTCTTCAATTTCGATTTTTGAATATCGTATTGCACCTAACGGCGATATTGCAAACCAATTAAATGATGCGGCTGCTATCGAGACAACTTGGCAAAGGCGAGTCACGCCGCTGGCAACAATAACGAACCTTACATCAGGAGGCTTCAGTACGGAAATTGTTCACCAAGTGCTGAACAATCCGACAGCGAGAACCAATCTGGTCAACAACATTTATAACTTAGTTTCTACAAGGGGATATGGGGGTGTTACAATTGATTTTGAACAGGTGAGCGCCGCGGACCGCGATCTTTTCACTGGCTTTTTGCGCCAGCTGAGAGATCGCCTTCAGGCGGGAGGGTATGTGCTGACGATAGCTGTTCCGGCAAAAACAAGCGATAATATTCCATGGCTGAGAGGCTACGATTACGGGGGGATAGGATCGGTTGTCAATTATATGTTTATCATGGCTTATGATTGGCATCATGCGGGAAGTGAGCCGGGCCCTGTAGCGCCGATTACTGAAATAAGGAGAACCATTGAGTTTACGATTGCACAGGTGCCGAGCAGAAAAATCATTATCGGAGTCCCGCTCTACGGGTACGACTGGATCATCCCGTATCAGCCGGGTACAGTTGCTTCAGCGATTTCAAATCAAAACGCAATCGAAAGAGCGATGAGGTACCAAGCTCCGATACAATATTCTACCGAATATCAATCACCATTTTTCCGGTACAGTGATCAGCAGGGACGAACGCATGAGGTATGGTTTGAGGATGTCAGAAGCATGAGCCGGAAGATGCAGATCGTCCGCGAATACAGACTGCAGGCTATTGGCGCTTGGCAGTTAACGCTGGGCTTTACACCGGGCCCATGGCTTCTGCGGAAATTTTTTACGATCAGAAAAGTGTAAAAAAGACACCACAGCTGGGGTGTCTTTTTTTGATTACATCCAGAGCAGCAGATTAGTTCATTCATTTGTCCCTTGCATGAGTTGTGTTCCCATCTTACGATTAGTAGTAGTCTGATCAAACAAAGATTCAGAATACGATTTGAGAGGGAGTTGTCTACATGAAGACAGTATTGATTTTGAATTTTCCTGCGGAAGGCCATGTGAATCCTACCTTAGGCATTACAAAAGCGTTTTCCGATAAGGGATATGATGTCCATTATATCTCCACTGAAAAATATAAAAAACGTTTAGAAGCAGCGGGAGCAACTGTCCATCTTCACAGGGATCTGCTGAGAACAACACCTATTCATGTCGGTTCGCCCAATGGCATTCTTGAATTCGTCAAAATCCATATCAAAACGTCATTGGACATTTTACAGATTGTCAAAGATTTATCTAAGAGCATTCAATTTGATTTTGTTTATTATGATAAATTCGGCGCGGGGGAATTGGTGAGGGATTACTTAGATATTCCAGGAGTCTCTTCATCGGCGTCTTTCCTGTTTGGCGAGGAGCATCTGAAAATCCTGCCGCTGCATCCGGAGTCTGGAGCGCCGCTTGAATTGGATCAAGAGTGCGAAGACCTTTTGGCAAAAATGAAAGAAACGTACGGTGTTGCCCCGAAAAACCTGGTTCAATTCATGAACAATAAAGGGGAATTGAATGTAGTGTATACAAGCCGTTATTTTCAGCCGGAAAGTGATCGTTTCGGGGACGAGTGTCTGTTTATCGGCCCAAGCTTTCCAAAGAGAGCGGAAAAAACAGATTTCCCGATAGAACAGTTAAAAGATGAAAAGGTCATTTATATTTCAATGGGGACTGTACTGGATCATACAGAGGAATTCTTCAACCTTTGTATCGATGCATTTTCCGCCTTTAACGGAAAAGTCGTCATCGCTGCTGGAGAAAAAGCGAACTTGACCAAATTAAAGCAGGCCCCGGAAAACTTTATCATTGCTCCGTATGTCCCTCAGCTGGAAGTGCTGGAGCAATCGGATGTTTTCATTACACACGGCGGAATGAACAGCGTAAACGAAGGGATTCATTTCAGCGTGCCACTGGTTGTCATGCCTCATGACAAGGACCAGCCGATGGTGGCGCAGCGTCTCTCTGAACTCCAAGCAGGCTATGTCGTCTCTAAAGATGAAGTCAATGTCCAACTATTAAAACAGGCTGTAGATGAGGTTTTACACAACGATCAGTATACGGCAGGCATTAAAAAAATCAATCAAAGCTTCAAAGAGTGCATGGAGATGGAAGAAGTGATGGAGCGGATTGAGGAATTGATTCGCCAAAAATACAAATAAGAAAAAGAACTCCCGTACCTTGTACGGGAGTTCTTCATTTAAAACTTGATTTTGATCTTTTGAGCATCACTGATTTTCTGATGGTTATGGTCAAAGACGTCGCTTGTCGTGATTTCGATCCACTTGATCTCTGCTTTCTTCTGATCTGCTTCTTTATCATGAGCATGGCCGCTTGATGCGTTCACAATAAACCCGAGATTTCCGGACTTTTCGGCGCCGCCTTCCAATTCGCCGTTTAACTCTTCAAGATAAATATCTTTGTTCCAATCAAAGGTTTCGCCTGTATTTGTTTTTATCAAGGCAATCGGCGCAACATTTACTTTTTTTGAAGAGGTGTTCTTAATATCAACGAAAACCTTAACGAAATCGAACTCTTCATCGTGTGTTAACTCATGAAAATAATCAATCATGCTGTAGTCCGGGCGCAAGTGGATCAGCTTCATTTCTTTTACTGTTAACTCCACGTCGCCAATCTTATAGGTTTTGTTCACTTGTTTGATATCTTTTAAGACAGCTTTTCCCTTATCATCAGAAAACGTTTGGCCGACCTTAAGCAATGACCGGTCATCAGTTACCTGGGAATTAGGCTGATAATCATCTGTACTGTCCTTCTGGGATGAAGTGCTTTGCGGCTCGGCTTTTACTGTTTTCTCCCCACCTGCATGCTGTTTTTCAGTACTGGCGTTTGATGAGCAGCCCGCAAGCATGATGGCAAAAACCAAAATTGAAAGAATTCTTCTCATGATGATTCCTCCATTAAAAAGATATCCCGTTACTTCATACAAGCAACGGGATATCTTGTATTCTTTTACTTATCGTTAATCTTAATGTTGTATTGTAAAGCCTTGAAGACATTTTTGGCGATTTCTGTATTGTCGATTTGGCCGGCAAATGTCTCACTAGACGGACCGTATGCATAGACGGGAACATCTTCACCGGTATGGCCCCCTGTTGTCCATCCAGTGTGAGAGCGTTTATTGAAAATGTTTTCAATGGCGTTATCGATATCCAGCACTTCCTTCGATTTGGCTGCTTTTTCAACCGATTGAATTTCGGATTTTGTTAAAGCCAATTTCTTTTGATCGATATATGTTTTTAACGTTTTTTCAACATTCGCGCCGTCAGCGATCTTTTCTGCCATAAAGTCAGGTGTGCGCTTTGCGGCTTTAATGGGTTCACTGAACCAATTGTAGATGCCGTCCGCACCGATGGAATATCCGCCGGTTGAGTGGTCAGCCGTTGCGACAACCAATGTGTGCTTGTCTTTTTTAGCGAAATCAATAGCCGCCTTATAAGCTTGTTCGAAGTCTTCCATCTCGCTCATGGCGCCGACGATATCATTGTCATGGCCCGCCCAGTCAATTTGGCTGCCTTCCACCATGAGGAAGAATCCGTCTTTATCCTTGTTTAATTTTTTAATGGCTGTGTTTGTCATATCTTTAAGTGATGGAATATCCTTCGTCCGGTCAATCTTTTTAGGCAGGCCGCCGTCAGCGAATAGGCCGAGAACTTGGCTGTCTTTGTTTTTCAGCATGTCCTTACGGTTATCCACGTAGCTGTATCCCGCTTTTTTGAATTCCTTGATCAAATTACGGTCCTTACGGTCAAAATTGCTCTTTCCTCCGCCTAGAAGAACATCAATTTTGTGCTTGCCGTTGACCATCTCATCAAAATAATCATCCGCAATTGAGTTCATATTTTTTCGGCTGTGGTCGTGTGACCCGAAAGAGGCCGGAGTGGCGTGTGTAATTTCTGAAGTAGCCACAAGTCCTGTTGCTTTTCCTTTTTCTTTCGCAGCTTCAAGCACCGTTTTGGCCTCTGACCCGTCGTTATCCACGGCTATAGCACTATTATATGTTTTAATTCCCGCAGACATAGCCGTTGCCGCCGCTGCAGAATCCGTTACATTTTGTTCTGGATCATCGGGGTAAGTTGTTTGCTGGCCGACAAGATACTGATCAAAAGCAGTAGGCTCCACAGCTTTTGTCTTTTTATTATCCTTTAAGTATCGATAAGCAGACGTATAAGACACACCCATACCATCACCAATCAGAACAATAACTTTCTTAATTTCGTCTTGGTTCCCCTTTTTCTTTTCCTGGGCGCTGGCTTCAGGCACACTGCCGCCGGCTAAGCTGCTGAACGCAATAGATGATAGAACTGCGATAGGCAGTAATTTCTTCGGGAATTTTTTCAACTGGATAACCTCCTAAAATAGTTAAATCTCAAAGACAACCCAATTATATTTTTAAACTGTTAAGCTGGTATTAATCGATTTTAAAGATTGGGTTTACAAGAATAATAAACTGAGACCCTTATATAATGATTATTCTTTTATGAGAAGTTTTAGAAGGAGAGAGCGATAGTACTAAAGAAATAAATTGAAGGTATGGATACTGGTCGTGAGTAGGAGGACTGATAACTGATATCGCCCCATAGAAACAATCCGCTTACATCTTGAACAATCAGGATTCTTTTAACGAACTTCTCTTTACGGCATCATTTATTTAGGAGGGAACAATATGGACGTTTTTTCTGAATATGTAGCGGGGATTGATGACCCGTTCCACCGCGATAGAACCGATGAGGTGTTGACTTGGATAAAAAATAAATATCCAAATTTACATACAGAAATAAAATGGAACCAACCGATGTTTACGGATCACGGTACATTTATTATTGGTTTTAGTGTTTCTAAAAAGCATTTAGCTGTCGCTCCTGAAAAAGTAACGATAGCGCACGTAAAGGATGATATTGTGAAGGCCGGATATGACCACACCGAGCAGCTAATACGTATCCCCTGGAACGGTCCAGTTGATTACACGCTACTTGAGAAAATGATTGAGTTTAATATTCTGGATAAGGCGAACTGCTCCACTTTTTGGCGGAAATGAAAAAAGTAGAAAAGGCATAACATATTAGCTGTTTAAAATATGCTACGCCTTTTCATTTGTCTTTTTTTAAATTTTGATCATCTATTGCTGCTTTTACTCAAACAAGGTCTTTTCATGGAGCGTAAGCTGACTCGCAGAATAATGATCGCCTTGCTTCCATTTCACTTCAATGGTTATATCATGGCCTTCAAGCTCATGTTCATCTAACCGCTCTAAAAAAGAAACAGACTTTTCTTTTGCGCTTCCATCACGAAAAGTGCCACCGGAATAGTCACGCATTGGAATTTCTGTGTTAGAATTCAGCAGAACCTCATTATCCTTTTTTACAATCAGTGATTCCAAATAAGTGTCGGCTGTTTCATTTGTATCGCCGATCCAATAAAGTTCGCCGCTGTATTCATTCGGTGCATCTTCATTTTTTTTGAAAACAGCTTCCCAATTCTGATCTTTGCTTTCTCCCTGCCAATTCGGATACTCCAAACGCACATGATGAATCAGGCGAAAGGAAAAAAAGATTAGGCAGAAAGCGATGAATAGAAATGCCGTGAAAATGAGAGGGTATTTATAATGGCTGGACATAAAAGACTCCTATTCGTTTAATATATTACCTTCAAAAAAAGAATTTCATCCCGAATCAAAATGCCGTTTTCAGCTATCACGGGAATCGCCGGCTTGAGCCTCCGCGCTTTTTCAACTGCGTTTGGAAACACTGCAGCGAATTGATAGCCTCTCTTTTGATAAAACGCCATCGCATGTACATTATCATTTGTTGTGATAAGCTTTATTCGCTGACAATGTGCATGCTTAGCTGTCGCTTCAACCTGCTGAAGTAAAGCTGTGCCGATTCCTTTATTTTCAATCATACTATCTAATGAAATAATTTCACAGTCTTTCCCATCTATTGTGTATGTAATGCAGCCAATGATTTCGCCGCTCTCATTTACGGCGGCAAATCCATCTATTTCATCACACCGAAAAATGCCGCTGGAAATCGCCATCTCGGGTGTACCCCAATGCTTGGCAAAAAAATCGGTCAACATCTGTTTCGCTATCTCATTGTTTGGGATGATGATCATCGTAACACTCCTCTATATGAAAGTATACGATCAATATATACAATAAAATGAACACTAAGAAAATAGATGTTGAGGTGACAGCATGGAAATCAACGATGTTATTTACGGACAGCACCATATAGACGGAGTACTGGAAGAGCTTATCAAAAGCGCTCCGATGCAAAGATTAAAAGGAATCTATCAAGGCGGAGCAAGCTTTTTAGTCAATCGAAAGTGGAATGTGACCAGGTATGAGCACTCCATCGGCGTGATGCTCCTCATCAAAAAGCTCAGAGGAACGATAGAAGAGCAGATTGCAGGCCTGCTCCATGATGTATCACACACGGCTTTTTCGCATGTGGCCGACATTGTTTTTGAAACTCAAGCCGAAGACTATCATGAAAACATCTATCAACAAGTCATTGTTCACTCTGAAATCCCGGACATTTTACAAAAATACGGCTATCAAAGCGAAGAACTTTTATTTGACGATTCAAGATGGACGTTGCTCGAACAGCCTGCACCGGAGCTGTGTGCTGATCGGATAGACTATACGCTGCGTGATATGTACCGATATGGGCACATTAGTCTGCACGAAGCGCAAACCTTTTTGGATCATCTTATTGTGAGAAACGGAAGGATGTTTCCGGACGGTATCGAAGCCGCCGAATGGTTTGTCGGTGTGTATTACAAAGAAGTGATTGATTTCTTTTTAGATCCCGTGAATGTATATGGATATGAATATTTAGCGCGAGCGTTGAAAGCAGCGCTGCGGCATCATGTCATATCCGCAAAGGATCTGCTGAAAACGGATCAAGAGGTACTGAACATCCTGTGGTCATCAAAAAATGAAGAAGTTCTGAGCTTGCTTACATCCATTCAACCAGGCATACAAGTAATAGAAGATGACATCCAGTATGATTTCCATCAAAAGAAGAAAATGCGTCTTATCGACCCATCCATTTTTCACGATGACAAATGGATCAAATCCTCAGATGCTTCTGAACAGGTGAGGAAAATGGGTGAGGCAGCCTATCAAAAAGCAAAAAAAGGTGTGTATATCAAAATTTTAAATCAGTAATTGCCGCCTGACAGCGGCTTTTTTTCATGTTTGGCTTTGCGAACAAAGGGGAATAGGACAAACTGCGGGAACGTTTTATGAGAACATCAGCGTATTTACATACCATTCGGGGGTATAGTATTATCGAGAGGGCATGTTATTTTTCATTGTCTGCGGGCAAAAGTTACAGTAAAAAAATGAAGCAAAGGAGAATGAACATGAAAATCTCTAAAAATGCACTGGGAATTCTGATGTTATCTCTTGTTTTTGTTTTATCAGCATGCGGCAACAATAACAGTACGAAACAAAGCACACATGACAATTCCTCAACACATGAAGAGATGGACCATTCCGGATCAGCTGACATTCCAGAGGGATTACAGGAATCTAAAAATCCAAAATACAAAGTAGGAAGCCAGGTAATCATCAAGGCTTCTCATATGAAAGGCATGAAAGGTGCCGAAGCCACAGTGACAGGCGCCTACGATACAACGGCGTATGTTGTCTCTTATACTCCGACAAACGGGGGACAGCGCGTGGATCATCACAAATGGGTCATCCAAGAAGAAATCAAAGATGCCGGAGATAAAACGTTACAACCCGGAGATCAGGCGATTTTAGAGGCTTCTCATATGAAAGGCATGAAAGGAGCAACAGCTGAGATCGACTCCGCGGAAAAAACAACTGTATACATGGTTGACTATACATCGACAACAAGCGGCGAAAAAGTGAAAAACCACAAATGGGTCACCGAAGATGAGCTTTCAGCTAAATCATAAAAAAATCCTCCTTTTACAAGGAGGATTTTTTTGCTGTCTGAACAGGTCTTGTTAAAGAAATGAAAGCAAACAGGACAGCGATGATCACAATCGATCCGCCGCACCATGCCGTTGACACCACAGTACCCGTCTGATCCAAAACAACACCGCCAATGGCTGAGCCAAGGGCAATTCCGACTTGGAGGGCAGATGTGTTAAAGCTTTGCTGAATGTCAGAGGAATCTGGTGCAATTTCAATTAAATAGCTTTGCTGAGCGGGGGCGAGGCTCCAGCTCAGAAGACCCCAAATGACCATGACAGGCAAAAAGAAAATCATAGACGATGTAGACAGCGGCAGTAAGAACATAATGATGGCAAAGGAACCGGTTACCAGCAAAATGCTCTTAAAGGAACCAAGCCGGTCTGAAAGCGCTCCTCCGAAAGGGCCTCCGCATACAGCGGATATCCCGAAAAGGAAATAACAAATGCTGACCCAGAAAGAACTCAGATGAAGAGTTTCTTCTAAAAACGGAGCGAAGTAGGCGTATAGTGTATAATGCCCAGCCAATGTAAACATCGTGACGAGATGTGAACTCGCGATTTTCAGATTGCCAACCGTCTTGAGCTGTTCCCGGAAAGGAATCATTTTCTCTGCTGGTATTCTTTCAAAGAAGATTGAAATAATCAGCATGGAGACCAGCGCCAACAGGCCGATGCCAAGGAACAAAATCCGCCATCCGAAAGAATCGCTGATTAAGATTCCGAGCGGCACGCCCAATGCGATCGCGGAGCTGAATCCCATAAAAATAATTCCGATTGCGCGGGCTCTGTATTCAGGCGCTACAATTTTCGGGGCAATCGTTAAAGAAAGTACAACAATCAGCCCTGTACTCATCGCCGCCAATACCCTGGATACCATCAGTGTTGCAAAATTAGGGCTGAAGTAGGCGACAAGATTGCTAAGGAAGAAAACAAATAAAGCAATTAAATATAAGCGCTTCCGCTCAACCTTCGCAGTCAATGCCAAAAGCAAAGGCCCAGATACTGCATATCCCAGCGCAAATACACTGATCAGCTGTCCGGCTGAAACAATGGAAATGTCTAAATCATTTGCGATCTGAGGAAGAATCCCTCCCACAATTAACTCAACCAATCCGACTGCAATCGTAGAAGCTGCAAGCAGGAAAACTTTGAAATTCATAACAAACTCCTTTACTTAAATGTTTTGATAAATAAAAAAAATCCTGATTACAAAAAATGTCATAAACAAATTTTGTAATCAGGATTTTACGGTTCCTGGTAGACACCCTCAAACCATATTATTGAGGTTATACAAGTGATAATAGCTATTTAATTGATTCGTTTCCGTTGATGAGTGTAACACATTATGAATGAATCTTCCATAGAAAAATTTACAAAACGATGAACCGTACAAAAATATGATTATATTTATTTTATAAAAGTATAGACATTTAAAATTAAATGACTATAATAATCCATGTAAGCGTTTTAAATACAGGGGGGATAGCAGTTGAAAAAAATATTACTTGCGTGCAGTTCAGGAATGTCTACCAGTTTATTGGTGACAAAAATGAAGGAATACGCACAGTCTATCGGTGAGGAAGCAGAGATTTGGGCTGTTGGCCAAGATAAGGCAAAAGAAGACATGAGAAAAGCGGATGCCGTTTTGATTGGTCCGCAAATGAGCTTTCTGAAAAGCGAACTCCAAAAAGAGGCGGATCAATACAACATTCGAGTTGAAGTTATTGACATGATGGCCTACGGAATGGCAGATGGGAAAAAAGCGTATGAGCAGGCATTGTCCTTAATGGTGAATCAATAATGGAACAGATAAAAATCACGAATTTAACAGACGAGCAAATCAGTTTTCAGCTAATCCTGCACAGCGGAAATGCCCGCAGCTGCATCATACAATCACTGCGCGCCTATAAAGAAGGGAACAAGGACGAGGCGGATGTCCTCATTGCCAAGGCGGAGCAGGATTTATCCGCGGCCCATGACATTCACTTTCAAATGATACAGAAGGAATCCGGCGGAGAAGCAGCAGCTTTCTCATTGCTGCTTATGCATGCAGAGGATCATCTGATGTCAACGTTATCCATGAAAGAATTAGTGAAAGAGATGCTTGATCTCTTTAAAACCAAGAATCTATAAATAATCGGGGTGGATAGGGTGTTCGAGAAAATCAGCCAATTCCTTGTTCCAATTGCAGGGAGGTTAAACAATAACCGCTATTTGCAAGTGCTGCGTGATGCATTTATGCTGGCTTTCCCGCTGACGATATTCGGGTCCATTTTTGTCGTGTTAACGAATTTGCCGTTTCTAAACAAAATCATGAACACCACAATGCTTACATCGTTTCAGTCTCATTTCGGCATTGCCTCCACGGCGACTATGGGCATTATGTCTGTCTTTGTTGTGTTCGGGATAGGCTATTACCTGTCAAAAAGCTATCAGGTCGAAGCTGTATTTGGCGGAGCGATCGCTTTGGTTTCCTTTTTGCTCTTAACGCCATTTATCGTTCAGCCGGAAACAGGAGATGCCATTACAGGCGTTATCCCTGTCGACCGTCTCGGTGCAAAAGGGATGTTTCTTGGCATGATTACGGCATTTCTTTCTAGTGAAATCTACAGAAGGATTGTTCAGAAAAATCTGACGATCAAAATGCCAGCCGGCGTTCCGCCTGCTGTAGCAAAATCATTTGCCGCACTTATTCCGGCTTTTATCACATTGACCGTATTTTTGCTGATTAACGTAATGGTGACTCTGTTTTTCAAAACAAATATGCACGACGTCATTTATCACGCGATTCAGGCTCCGCTTGTCGGACTTGGAAGCGGTATCATTCCGACGCTGATTGCCGTGTTTTTCATTCAAATTCTTTGGTTTTTCGGACTGCATGGACAGATCATTATCAACTCCGTAATGGACCCGATTTGGAATACATTGCAGGTAGAAAACCTTTCTGCTTACACGGCGGGAAAAGAAATTCCTCATATTATTTCAAAACCGTTTATGGAGATTTATACAGTAGGGATGGGCGGAACGGGGATGACGCTTGCGATTGTGTTTACCATTCTCATCTTCATGAAAAGCAGGCAGATGAAGCAAGTATCAAAACTTGGCCTCGCTCCCGGTATTTTTAACGTAAACGAACCGATTATCTTCGGGCTTCCGATTGTCATGAATCCGATCATCATTGTGCCTTGGGTGCTGGCGCCGATGGTTGTTACGCTCGTCACCTATCTGGCCATGTCAGCGGGGCTCGTTCCGCCTCCGACTGGTGTAACGGTGCCGTGGACGGTTCCATTATTCATTAATGGCATCATGGCGACGAACTCGATCATGGGGGGCGTGATGCAGCTTATCAATCTGCTGATTGTCTTCGTGATTTGGTTTCCGTTCCTAAAAGCAATGGATAAATTAAATCTGGCAAAAGAAAAAGAACAGGCTGTGCAGGAAACAGCTGCTCAGCAAAATGATAACAGCATTAAAATGTGACATAAGGGGAGAGAGACTTGGCACAAACAGAACAATATCGTTTTCCGAAAGATTTTTGGTGGGGATCCTCCGCTTCAGCAACACAAACGGAGGGTGCTGCTGATAGAGACGGAAAAGGGCAGAATATATGGGATTATTGGTTTGAGAAAGAACCGCATCGTTTTTTTGACCATGTCGGACCCGCAGCCACATCCCAATTTTACGACAATTATAAAGAAGATATCAGGCTGATGAAGGAGCTTGGCCACAACTCGTTCCGGATGTCGATTTCCTGGTCGCGTTTCATACCAGACGGAACAGGCGAGATCAACGATAAAGCCGTAAATTTCTATAACAATGTCATTGATGAGTTGATCGCTAACGGAATTGAACCTTTTGTCAATTTGTTTCATTTCGATATGCCGATGGCGCTTCAAAAAATCGGCGGCTGGGTAAACAGAGAGACGGTTGACGCGTATGAAAACTATGCAAGAACGTGCTTCCGTTTGTTTGGCGGCAGAGTGAAAAAATGGTTCACGCATAATGAACCAATCGTTCCCGTAGAAGGCGGCTACTTATATGATTTTCATTATCCAAACAAGGTCGACTTTAAAGAGGCTGTCCAGGTCGGATTTCATACGATGCTGTCAAGTGCCCGCGCGATTCAGGCTTACAGGGAGATAGAACAGGACGGAAAAATCGGCATCATTTTAAATTTGACCCCATCATACCCGAGAAGCAGCCATCCGGCGGATGTGAAAGCCGGGGAAATCGCAGACGCGTTTTTTAACAGATCCTTTTTAGACCCATCTGTCAAAGGCGAATTTCCAAAAGAGCTGGTTGACATTTTGAAGAATGAAGGCTTTATGCCTGATTACAACCCTGAAGATCTTGACATCATCAAAATGAACACGGTTGACCTGTTGGGAGTGAATTATTACCAGCCGAGACGTGTGAAAGCAAAAGAACATCTTCCGAATCCCGACGCTCCTTTTGTGCCGGACAGGTATTTTGATCCTTACGTCATGCCGGGCCGCAAAATGAATCCGCATCGCGGCTGGGAGATCTATGAAAAAGGCATTTATGATATTTTGGTCAATTTAAAAGAAAACTACGGGAACATCGAGTGTTTTATCTCTGAAAACGGCATGGGAGTTGAAGGCGAAGAGCGCTTCAGGGATGAACAAGGCATGATTCAGGATGATTACCGGATTGAATTTATAAAAGAGCACCTTAAATGGATTCACCGCGCCATGCAGGAAGGATCGAACGTAAAGGGCTATCACTTATGGACGTTCATGGACAACTGGTCTTGGACAAATGCCTATAAAAACCGATACGGGTTTGTATCAGTCAATCTCGAGAAAGACGGAGAAAGAACCGTCAAAAAGAGCGGAAAATGGTTCAAAACGGTTGCTGAGCAAAACGGTTTCTAGATTTTCTTAAGGTCAAGATCTTCCGGTAATCATCATGATGAATAGAGATGACGAACAGCCGCAACATTGATGAAATAGGGAAAAGAACTTATGATATCCGTAAAAGCTTATGTGATATCAGACTCTAACAGCTGCCGGAGGATCCAATGAATAAATACGAAATCATTGCAAATGAAATGAGAAAAAGAATTAAAAATAACGTATATCCGATCGATCAGCCCATTCCTGATGAAGTATCTCTTGCAAAAGAATTTAACTCAAGCCGTATGACGATGAAGAGAGCCTTGGATAATTTAGTTGCCGAGGGTCTGCTGTTCAGAAAACGCGGCCATGGCACGTTTATTATTCAATCTGCAATACAGGATGACCATGTCCATGTAGTCAGCAATGAGATTCTCGGATTGACCAACTTGCTGAAAGATAAAAAAATCAAAAGCAAGGTCATTCAGTTTGAAGTGCAATTTCCCACTGAGGAAGTGGCCGCCCATTTGTCTATTGATCAGAAAACACCGGTTTATTATGTCGTTCGGCTGCGGATTGTAGAAGGTGAACCCTATGTACTGGAAAAAACATATATGCCGACGCATTTAATCCCAGGCATTAATGACGATGTCCTTCATGATTCGATCTACAATCATATTACAAATGTGCTGCAGCTCAAAATCGCCGGAACGCATCGGAAAATCAGAGCCTGCAAATCTGATCATATTGACCAGCAGCATCTGGGCTGCAAACAGGATGATCCAATTCTTGAAGTGGAACATGTGGGCTTCTTAGATACCGGGATTCCATTTGAATATTCCTTTTCACGTCATCGGCATGACAAGTTTGTTGTCACTTCTGTAAACATACGGCGCTGATTGCGGAGACAACAAGGAGGCCATCTGCATGCTTGGCGGTATTGAAGCAGGCGGCACAAAGTTTGTTTGTGCTGTCGGCAGAGAAGATGGAACGATCATTGACAGGATAGAATTCCCTACAAAGATGCCGGATGAAACGATAGAGAAAGTGATTCAATATTTTCGCCAATTTTCATTACAGGCAATCGGCATCGGCTCCTTTGGTCCTGTTGATAACGATAAAACCAGTCAAACATACGGCACCATTACGGCCACGCCGAAAGCGGGCTGGAGACACTATCCCTTTTTGCAAACCGTTAAGAACGAATTGAAAATCCCAGTCGGGTTTAGTACGGATGTTAACGCTGCAGCGCTGGGTGAATTTCTTTTCGGTGAAGCGAAGGGGCTCGACAGCTGCCTGTATATAACGATTGGCACTGGCATAGGCGCGGGGGCTATTGTAGAGGGGAGGCTCCTTCAGGGGCTGTCACACCCAGAGATGGGCCATATTTATATCCGGAGGCACCCGGATGACATATACCAAGGGAAGTGCCCTTATCATGGAGATTGCTTTGAAGGCTTAGCTTCAGGCCCCGCTATCGAAGCCCGCTGGGGAAAAAAAGCTGCTGATTTATCAGATCTAACCCAAGTCTGGGAACTGGAAGGGTACTATATTGCCCAAGCGCTGGCTCAGTATATTTTGATCCTTGCACCTAAAAAAATCATTCTTGGCGGCGGCGTCATGCAACAGAAACAAGTGTTTCCTTATATCTATCAATATGTACCGAAGATCATGAACAGCTACTTTAATTTTTCTGAATTATCAGAAAGTATTAGTGGTTATATTGTCCCTCCTCATTTAGGCAGTAACGCAGGAATCATCGGCACGCTGGTTTTAGCGCAACAGGCCTTGCAAGCAGAATCAGCATCCGGGGAGGTGCGATCATGAAGCATCCTATATTTTTAGAGCCTGTCTTTAAAGAAAGAATATGGGGGGGAACAAAGCTTTATGCTTTCGGCTACGCAATACCCTCAGAAAAAACAGGTGAATGCTGGGCCGTTTCTGCACATGCTCATGGTCCGTCGGTTGTAAAAAGCGGTCCGCTGGCAGGAAAGACACTTGATCAAGTATGGCAAGATCATCCGGAGTTCTTCGGGTTTCCGGATGGTAAGGTGTTTCCGCTTTTGGTAAAGCTGCTTGATGCAAATATGGATCTCTCCGTGCAAGTCCATCCTGATGATGATTATGCAAAGCTGCACGAAAACGGTGATCTTGGTAAAACAGAGTGCTGGTATATCATGGATTGCAAAGATGACGCCGAACTGATTTTGGGACATCACGCAAGCACAAGGGAAGAGTTCAAACAGCGAATTGAAAGCGGTGATTGGAACGGGCTGCTGAGGAGAATCAAAATTAAGCCCGGAGATTTCTTTTATGTGCCAAGCGGTACACTCCATGCTTTATGTGAGGGAACCCTCGTCCTTGAAATCCAGCAAAACTCTGATACAACGTATCGCGTATACGATTATGACCGCTGTAATGACCAGGGCGAAAAAAGATCTCTTCATATAGAAAAAGCTATGGAAGTCATAACGATACCGCATATTGATAAAGCGCATACACCTGAAGTGAAAGAAGCTGGTAACGCGGAGATCACTGTTTATGTGCAATCAGATTATTTCTCAGTGTACAAATGGAAGATTAGCGGCCGAGCTTCTTTTCCTTCTCATCAAACCTATTTGCTTGGGAGTGTTCTGAGCGGATCAGGACGAATCATCAATAATGGTATTCAGTATAAATGCACTGCAGGCTCACACTTTATTCTGCCTGCGCATTTTGGCGAATTTTCAATAGAAGGAACATGTGAATTCATGATCTCTCACCCTTAATGAATGGAGGAGTTGGATGTGGTTAAGAAATATACGATCTCTTTGCTCATTTTATTTTTACTTGCGTCTGCTGTTTTAGCAAAACCAGTTCAAGCGCATACTGTGTCTCCTGTAAATCCTAATGCACAGCAGACAACAAAAGCAGTGATGAATTGGCTTGCTCATCTGCCGAACCGTACGGAAAACAGAGTTCTTTCTGGCGCGTTCGGAGGTTACAGTCATGACACATTTTCTATGGCTGAGGCTGATAGAATCCGAAGCGCCGCCGGACAATCGCCTGCTATATACGGCTGTGATTATGCCAGAGGGTGGCTTGAAACAGCAAATATTGAAGATTCAATAGATGTAAGCTGCAACAGCGATTTAATTTCGTATTGGAAAAATGGCGGAATTCCGCAAATCAGTTTGCACCTGGCGAACCCTGCTTTTCAGTCAGGGCATTTTAAAACACCGATTACAAATGATCAGTATAAAAAAATACTAGACTCTTCAACAGTAGAAGGGAAGCGGCTAAATGCCATGCTCAGCAAAATTGCTGACGGACTTCAAGAGCTGGAAAACCAAGGTGTGCCAGTTCTATTCAGGCCGCTGCATGAAATGAACGGTGAATGGTTTTGGTGGGGACTTACATCATATAATCAAAAGGATAATGAAAGAATCTCTCTATATAAACAGCTCTACAAGAAAATCTATCATTATATGACCGACACAAGAGGACTTGATCATTTGCTTTGGGTTTACTCCCCCGACGCCAATCGAGATTTCAAAACCGATTTTCACCCTGGTGCGTCTTACGTGGATATTGTCGGACTAGATGCGTATTTCCAAGATGCCTATTCGATAAATGGATATGAACAGCTAACGGCGCTTAATAAACCATTTGCTTTTGCAGAAGTGGGTCCGCAAACAGCAAACGGCAGCTTCGATTACAGCCTGTTCATCAATGCAATAAAACAAAAATATCCTAAAACCATTTACTTTCTCGCATGGAATGATGAATGGAGCCCAGCTGTAAACAAGGGTGCTTCAGCTTTATATCATGACAGCTGGACGCTTAATAAGGGAGAAATATGGAATGGCGATTCTTTAACGCCAATCGTTGAATGAATGATTTTCACAAATTAGAAGGTGCTCAAGAAGTTGCATTGAGCACCTTCCCGCCTTGATTAGGCATTCATATCGCCTAACCCCGGACTACCCTGCCGGAGGGTCTATGACTTGTAACTCTCCGCCATTTCGGCTGGAGATTTCCCTTGATAGATTTCGCCGATTCTCGTTTCATCGAACCTGAAGGTAAACTGTGCATCATGGTAGCCTAATTCAACATACTCTTTGCACTGTTAATATCATAATTTGGAACAGGGGAGAGCTTCGCCAACTCAACGCCCAATGTCTCGATCGCTTTCGCAAATACATTCTGGTGAGCATTGTCGCGTACAATCAAAAAAGCAAGTGTTTCCCGAAACGTCTGATTAGAGCTCATTTCATAAATCCTTGTTTTTGGCAGTACGCCTGTCGACTCAAGAAGCAATTTATCCAACAGGTCAGTAATTAAGTTTCCGTTGTTATACACCCATCTAATATTGTTTGTAAGATGAGATAAAATATATACAAAACAAAGGCGTGAAAGAAGAAAATAAAAAATACAGGAAAAGTATTGACCAAATAAAACAGGCATGGTATATTATTAAACGTCGCTGATGAACAGCGTGAAACAAAACGAAAAACAAAAAAGTTTTTCTAAGGTGTTTACAAGAATTTTAAAATGTGTATAATAAGAAAAGTCGAATTAAAAAAGATTCGAAAAACATTTTAAAAAAACTTCTTGACTTCAACAACGAATGATAGTATGATAGTTAAGTCGCTTGATAAGCGCCCGTAGCTCAATTGGATAGAGCGTTTGACTACGGATCAAAAGGTTAGGGGTTCGACTCCTCTCGGGCGCGCCAATATAAGATATCACGCGGGTGTAGTTTAGTGGTAAAACCTCAGCCTTCCAAGCTGATGTCGTGAGTTCGATTCTCATCACCCGCTCCATTATTGAATGATCTTTGAAAACTAAACAAGACAAAACGTACCTGTTAATTCATTTTTATAAATCGCACAGCGATGTGCGTAGTCAGTCAAACTTTTTATCGGAGAGTTTGATCCTGGCTCAGGACGAACGCTGGCGGCGTGCCTA